>NZ_JBALBZ010000078.1:0-59546 GCF_036919495.1 Nostoc sp. | reverse complement strand
CGATTGGAGATAGCAACTAACTCCATTCCTGGCACTGAATTGACAATTTGGTTGGCAATTCCTCGACCCATAAAACCAGCACCAATCATTCCCACCTTGATAGGATTTCCTGCTGCTGCACGGGTTTGTAAGGCGCGATCGATAATAATCATGAACTAAACTCCTTTTTGGAACTGTTTGTTGTGATACAAATTGTCTATAAACTTGCACTTAATAATTTGTGACAACTAAATATTAAGTACATTTTCATAGAAATTAGGATTAGCTATGGCTAGTAACTGCTTCTTTGCTAGATGCTATAGAACCAGTCTGTTTTTTCCGGCTGTGATTTTCGATAATTTGCTCCACAACATTTCTGTAGACTTGGGCAAACTTTTCTTTAGTATGATTTGCTCTTGCATATTGCCAAGCCTGACGAGACATCAGCTTTAGGTCTTCTCCAGGTAAATTGGAAATATTTCTAACTTTCGCTTTAATTTCTTCAACGGAAAGATTATCAAAAATCACACCAAAATCGTGGACATCCACACCAGATTCGTAGCTTAAAATGGGAATTAACCCAGCTTGTAAGCAACTGATTACTGCTCCTGACTGTCCTTCAGAAACGGAAGGGTAAACAAGCCCTAAACAGTTATTTGTAACCTCTATAAAGTCATGGCTACTAACATCAATCCAACCATAAGTATGGATGTTAGGTGTGTCGTACAGTTCTTTATAGAAAGCTTGCTCAAATTCTTTGTCATTACTTACCGGGCCACAAACTGTTAAATCGTATTCCGGCATTTGGGCAAAGGCATCTAAAACTAAATCTAATCCTTTGAGGACTAAAGCGCTACCACCAAACCACAGAAAACGCTTTCTTACCGCTTCCAAATCTTTTTTGTCGGGATAAGGATAAACCACAGGCGAGGAAATTGGGATACGATACATCGGTTTGTTAGCATACTTGAATGTATCAGTTGTGAAATCATTACCCAACACAATCGCGCAATCGGCATATTCAATTCCCAAGTTAGGCACTTCAAATCGCTGTGGTTTTAAGGTGATACCTTTGCGCCGTTGTAATTCTAAAAGCCTGTTGCATTCTGCTGCATTGCGAAACACCATATTCGCAATGTCAACGTGGAAAATTTTGATGCAATCCTTATTCAGTTTTGGTGCAAGCGCTTCCATTCGATGACGGATATCAATGAAAAATGCGTAGTCTTTTTGAGGAACGAATTTATCATTGTGAAACTGGATAACATCAACGTTGTAACCCAAATCTAAAAAAGTTTGGGCTATTTGCCAAACTTCCCAGTACCAAGTATGGTCTTTAGGCATTGGCTGACCAGGTTTTAAGAGGAATGGCTCAATCCGATAAGAAAGAAGTACATTTCCTTTGGGAGGCTGTTTAGGCTTTAGAGAAACAACCTGTAAAGTCTTAGTGTAATTGATACGAGCTTGAACTTTATTAGAGACAAAAGAGATAGTATTACCGACACGAGATAGAAGATTGTTTTGCATTTTTTCTATCCTAATTAATTATTGTATTACCTCATAGAAAGCAGCCAGTATGTTCTACAAGAAACACCTGGCTTAGAGAAAGAGTCTATAGTTATCTGGAAACTGTACCGCCAACAGTCATCATTCTCAACAAAGGCCAATTTAAATCTTTCTCAGATATTTCAGTCACATCTAGAGGCCAATCAATGGCAAAGAATGGGTCATCATAGCGTAAACCTCTTTCATACCCTGGTGTGTAAAATTCGCCCACTTGATATATAACTTCAGTCTCATCTGTGAGTGCTTGATAGCCATGAGCAAACATTTCTGGAACATACAAAGCGCGGCGGTTTTCTGGGGTTAGCTCTACACCAATGTGTGATAAAAAGCTAGGAGATTCAGGACGCATATCAATAATTACGTCATAGATAGCACCTTTAGTACAGCGAATTAATTTCGTTTCTGCTGCTGGCAAAATTTGATAGTGCATTCCCCGAATAGTGCCTTTTTTATAGTTAAAAGACAGGTTACATTGGGCAACTGTTGGCTTTAATCCGTGTGCTTCAAATTCTTGAGCGCAGAAAGACCGAGCAAAAAAACCACGGTGGTCTGGCTTTTCTTCTAAATCAATAATGAATGCGTCTTTGAGTGCAGTTTCGGTGAAAATCATTATGATTCCTTTGAGATGAATGTTGAGTAAAGAAATTAAACAAACCACAGAGACGCAGAGGGCACAGAGAGATATTTTGTATTAATCCTAAATCTACAAATCGGGTGCAACTCCTTTCTTTCTCTTCCTCTGTGTTCTCTGTGCCTCTGGGGTTAATTAAATTAGATATTCTTCTGGCAAGAACGTTTTTAAGTTGATACTTTAACTGCATCAGATGCAGAACGTAACTCTGCTCTGGGATAAGTATCATCCCAGTATTGGGTGCAAAGGTCTGGTCTTTCAGGAGGATTGGCAGTGTAACAAAAGAATAGCGCTGACCGTTCTTCTGTGCGGACTGTGCCGTGATGCAAAGCATTTTTCGTATCTACAATAATCACAGTACCTGCTGGACCTGGGCAAGATTTCCAAGCTGATTTGGGGATGACTGGTTTTACTTCATCATCATCGATACCCATATAACCTGACTTCCAAAGTTTGTAATAAAGTTGAAAATAATTCCAACTAAATAAGGAAGTTAAAGAGCGGGGGATAAATTCAAAGGGCCCAGTTTTTTGTTCTACATCTTTCAAATAAATGAATATTTTGATGATGCGACGGTCTTCGGCATCGCTATGCCATAGCAGTGTGCCAAACTGATCTTTGCTAGGAAAATCTTTGCGTAAATGTACACCATGAAAAGCAACAGGAAGACCAATATAATTTTCGATGATGTTAAGAAGTCTTTTTTCGATTCCCCAGGCATAAAACTCTGGTAAACCAGTAACTGTGCAAATTTGTGGCAACTTTTGCTCTAAATGGTCGTTGTTAGGATTTTCCATCTGAGACAATTGATGGTAAGAAGCTTTGAGCAGTTCTGAGCTAGATTTTAACCCTAAATCTGCCAGTGTTGTGACGTAAACGCCATCTTTTTTGAGACCCTTAAGAATGTTGCGATCGCTTCCTTCCAATGCCGGCAAATTTCTGCTATGCTTCCAACGGGCTAGGTAATATTCAAAGTCAGAAGATAGTGTAGCTATTTTGCATTTTATAGCACTAAACATAGTGTAAATCCTCCTTTTTTTGATAGATATTGGTTAGGAATTTAATAGCTTACGGCTTATAATTCCGCACTTCTTGAGTAGGTATTTCACTTGATTCTGCTAAACCGAGTTCTTTAGAAACCATCACATCAAAAGCACACAAGCTAACTAAAGCCAAAAATGGAACTACTATTTTGATAGCGGACATCGGCCATCTTCTTAAAGCACCCAAAAAAACTTTCAAGTTGACTTCTTTACCGTTCTGCAAAAGCATCCGTCTACAAAACTGCTTAGAATATCCACTTTTCTCTAATTTCAAAATCACTTCGGGTATGTGTTTGTATTGCATTAACAGTGCAGATTTTGGTTCCTTCTGCCAATAACTCACACCAACAACACATTCCAAATATGTATCTTGAGTGACGATTACTCTGCCATTAGCAGCACAATACCCGGCTAAATATGCTAAAGATATCCAGTTATTCTCAGCATCTTGCCAATCTTGCAAAGCACGTTTTACTAGGTCAGTGCGGTAGACTGTAGCAGTCAGAAAAATTACTGCGCCAACACTTTTTGAGAAACAATGCTCAAATATAGCTTTACCATCACCATCACCATTTTCACTATCTATGTCAAACCAGCGATTACCAACAATTGTTGGTGGGTGGACTGGTTCACCAGTAATTTGGTTCCGACCGGAAAAGTTGAGAAACAATAATGATAAATCTTCATGTTGCTTGAGTTTGCTAATCACATAAGCAATGCTTCTATCTTGAATTGGGTCATCATCACCAATTGTCCAAACATATTTGGTTGTCGTAGAATTTAGGCAATACATAATATTTTTGACTACGCCTAAATTCTTGAAGTTTTTATTTGATTTGAATGTAATATTACTAAGTGTTGTTTGCCATTTTTGGATCACTTCTTGAGTATTGTCTGTTGAACAATTATCAGAAACTAAAATTTCACAGTCATCTTCAAAACTTTTAATAGCTTGAGCTAACCAAGCAAGTTGTTTATCTAGAAGCTGGGCACGATTAAATGTAGGAATGGCAATAGTCAGCAGTTTATT
Source organism: Nostoc sp. (assembly GCF_036919495.1). Taxonomy (GTDB): domain Bacteria; phylum Cyanobacteriota; class Cyanobacteriia; order Cyanobacteriales; family Nostocaceae; genus Nostoc. Next base: position 55,297 of record NZ_JBALBZ010000078.1, on the reverse strand, counting down.
CATATTAAGGTTTAATCTGTATTTAAGAAGATATTAAGCTGCTTCCAGTCTATCTTTTTGTGGTTTGGCGGCAAAAATTTATAGTAGATACACCTTTTAATTCCTCTTTAGCGATTTCCAAAATACATCAAAGCATTTATCTCTTGGAAATCACTTAAATATTGCCCACGATCGCGATGCCAGATAAATATAGTAATAATAGGCAACTTTTGGATTTAAAATTAGTAATTAAGACTCTATTAAAACCCTATCCCGAATAGGAGATGGATAAATTTTAACTTCAGGAATTGGCACTACAAACTGTCCACCCCATTCGCCAATAAATGCCATTTGTTCCATAATTTCTTCCTTGAGATTCCAAGGCAATATTAGAAGATAATCTGGTTTAGTTTCGCGGATTTTATCTGATTCAAAAATGGGAATATGAGTGCCAGGTAAAAATAATCCCTGCTTGTAAGGATTGCAATCTACTGTGTAATCGATAAAATCTTTTCCAATTCCACAGTAATTGAGCAATGTATTGCCTTTGGCTGGGGCGCCATAACCAGCGATTGACTTACCTTCTGCTTTAGCTGTCAAGATAAAATTTAATAGTTTGTGCTTTGTTTCTTTAACTTTTTCTCCAAATGTAATGTAAGTCTCTATGCGATGCAGTCCGTCGGCAATTTCTTTAGCTTTCAAATCTCTAACTCGTTGACTAATGCTGAGATGAACAGCGTAGTCATGTTTGGCATAGATTCTTAATGAACCGCCATGAGTTGGTAATTCCTCTACGTCAAAAATTTGCAAGTTGTGTGCTGCAAAGATTTTTTCGATAGTCAGGAATGAGAAATAAGAAAAATGCTCGTGATAAATAGTATCAAACTGATTTTGTTCAATAAGTTGCAAAATATGAGGAAACTCCATCGTCAAAATACCATTGGGTTTGAGGATGAGTTTAATTCCAGCGATGAAATCGTTTAAATCTGGTACATGAGCTAAAACATTATTACCTATCAAAAGGTCAGCTAGTTTTCCTTGTATCACTAGTTCTTTGGCAGTTTCAACTCCAAAAAACTTGTTGATACTAGGAATGCCTTTTTCTTCAGCAACTTTAGCTATATTTGCGGCTGGTTCTATTCCTAAAACAGGGATTCCCTTTTCTAGAAAATATTGCAGAAGGTAGCCGTCATTACTGGCAATTTCAATAACTTGATTATGATGATTAAAGCCAAACTTCTCTATCATCATTTCCGTGTAAGCCTTGGCATGTTTTAGCCAACTTACCGAGTAAGAAGAAAAATAAGCATAATCGCTGAAAATGTGATCTGGTGTTTCAAACTGTTCTAATTGAACTAAAAGAGTGTCTTCAGAAATATAAGCATGGAGAGGATAAAATTTCTCTGCATTATTTAGCTGTTCTGCTGTCAAATAGGCATTGGCTAAGGGCGACATTCCTAGATCAATAAAGGTTTGGTGCAGGGGTTGACCACTAAAACGACATTTTGCGATCGCCATAAACTTTAACTCACTTATTGCAAATAATTTAATAGATGGGATAAGTCCGAATCAAATAGGTTGATTCGGAAACTTAGTTTATTTGTTCGCTGCTGCTAGGCTAATCTAACTACTTTTTATTCCAGAAAAAATCTTTGTCAATTTGCTCAGTACGAATCAGATACTCTAGTTGCTTTAAGCGGGTAAATCCTCTAAACAAGAAAGTATCTTCAGCCATATCTATTTGACTAAATAAATCAAATAACTGCTGGGCACCAAGTCGGGCATTCCAATCACACTTAAATCCAGGTAGGATTGTGTTGATTTTCTCGAAGGATACTCGATAGCTGCGGTTATCTGAACCGTTGTTACCAAAGGACAATTTACAATCTGGGAAAATATCAGCAATAATTTCTGCGATTTCTTTGACACGATAGTTATTTGCTGTATCTCCCACGTTGAAGATTTGGTTATGTACAATGTCCCGTGGTGCTTCCAAAGCGCAGACTATTGCTTTGCAAATATCCAGTGCATGGACTAATGGCCGCCAGGGTGTACCATCACTGGTCATTTTGATTTGTTTGCTAGTCCATGCCAACCCTGCTAGGTTGTTTAAAACAATATCAAAACGCATTCTGGGAGAAGCACCAAAGGCAGTTGCATTCCGCATAAAGGTGGGAGAAAAGTCATCATCAGCGAGTGGTGTAACATCTCTTTCTACGAGAGTTTTGCATTCTGCGTAGGCGGTTTGAGGATTAACTGGGGATTCTTCTGTAACATCACCTGCGGTAGCAACACCGTAGACGCTGCATGAAGACATGTATACAAAACGACGCACACCCATAGTTTTAGCTAGGCTAGCTAGACGAACTGAACCTATATGATTAATTTCGTAGGTAATATTAGGTGCTAATTGTCCGGCTGGGTCGTTGGATAGTTCCGCCATGTGGACTATGGCTTCAACACCTTCCAAATCATCAGGGGTAATGTTGCGAATATCTTTGTTGAGGGTTTTGGGTGTCACCCCATTAGCGTTATACAGCCAACCAACTTTATAAAAACCGGTATCTAGACCGATAACTTCATGTCCCCGTTCAATTAACAGAGAGGGTAATAACGAACCAAGATAGCCTTCTGTTCCAGTTACTAATATTTTCATTGTGGTTAATGCCTTTGTATTGATGAGTTAAATTTTTTGTTTAGAAGAGACGCACAGATATTCGCCCTATAGGGTGTTGCATCTAAGAGGGAACCGCTATATTTTTCGTTTGTATGCAATAACTCGACTCTCTTCCATTCCTCTCTCCTAAGAGGCTACGGTGTATACACAAGTCTGAAATAGCTGAAAAACCAAGGTTTTACCCCACCCTAACCCTCCCCTTATAAAGGGGAGGGAACTAGATTTTCGGTTTCCCTCCCCTTATAAAGGGGATTGAACTAGATTTCCGGTTTCCCCCCAATATATCGGGGGGATTAAGGGGGGTAATTGGACTTGTGTGTACACCGTAGCTCCTAAGAGGAGAGAGGCTTTGAATCTTACTCCCATTCCCTTGTAGGGAAGGGGTTGGGGGTTAGGTCATTGGACTAAAATCAGAAGCGCTATGTATAATTCGGCTAACAGTCATTACACAGTTTGCCGACTAACCCATTGGGTAGCAGCACTCTATAGCGGTTCTTTATTGATGCACTACACTTTTTTCTAGTGAGATGGGTATCTTACCCGTCTCTTATATTTCCAGGCTGCAAAAGATGCCCACTATACAAGATTCACCCTTTTATTCAGCAGCCCGGAAGTAATAACTATGTTATCTATGCAGTTACTGCAATATCTAGATGGGAAAGTTGGGGAATTTCTGCCACAAGCGCTTTACCGATTTCTAGAGAAGATGTAGCGGCAGGAGAAGGAGCATTGCAAACATGAATGGAGTTTTGACCGGAAACAATCAAAAAGTCGTCTACAAGCTTGCCATCGTTCATTAAGGCTTGAGCGCGAACTCCTGCATGGGTGGGAACTAAATCTTCTGCTTGAACTTCGGGAATTAGTTTTTGCAAACTTCTGGTGAAGGCTGCTTTACTAAAAGAACGAATGATTTCTTGAATCCCTTCATCAGCGTGTTTGGCTGCCAACTTCCAGAAACCAGGATAGGTGATGACTTCAAGAAAATCCCGTAAGTCAAAGTCAGTTTTTTTGTAACCTTCGCGCTTGAGTGACAGCACCGCGTTTGGCCCTGCATGGACGCTACCATCAATCATCCGGGTAAAGTGAACACCCAGAAAGGGAAAATCTGGATTGGGAACTGGGTAAATTAGTGTCTTGACCAAATAACGTTTTTCTGGGGTGAGTTCGTAATATTCTCCCCGGAATGGAACGATTTTTGCTTGGGGTTCAACTTGACCTAGTTTGGCGGTGCGATCGCTATGCAATCCAGTACAATTAATTACAAAGCGGGTTTCAAAGTTACCTTTGTTTGTTTGCAGTACCTGATTTTTTCCACTTGGGGAGATTTTCAAAACTTTTGTATTCAGGTGTAAATCCCCACCCTGCTGTTGAATTAGCTGGGCGTATTTCAAACAAACTTGCTTGTAATTAACAATACCAGTTGAGAATACCCGAAGTCCACCTACACATTTTACGTGAGGTTCAATTTCCCTGACTTCTTCCGGGCTAATTCTCTTAACTTCTATGCCATTCTCTAAGCCACGTTTGTAGAGATTTTCTAAGCGTGGTAGTTCTTGTTCTTCAGTTGCAACAATCACCTTACCACAAACTTCATGCTCAATTCCATGCTCTTGACAAAACTCTACCATAGAGCGAGAACCGTCACGACAAAATTTAGCTTTGAAACTCCCTGGCTTGTAGTAAATACCAGAATGAATCACACCGCTATTATTGCCGGTTTGGTGAAATGCCCATTGACTCTCTTTTTCTACTACTAAAATACGGGCATTGGGATAGCGTTTTCCTAAAGCCAGCGCTGTAGAGAGTCCAACTATTCCCCCACCTATAATTGCAAAATCATACATTAGGATTATTGTACTTGAAATTACAGTAAATCTATAAAATTGGGAGTAGGGAGTGGGGAGTTAAAACTCATAACTCCTGTACAGACGCGATTAATCACGTCTCTACTTCTAACTCTTCTCTTACCAAACTTTCCAAGGAGCTTGAGTGCTTTTCCATAGCCCCTCTAGGTAGTTTTTATCGCGTAAAGTATCCATAGGTTGCCAAAAACCATCATGTTTGAAAGCCGATAGTTGTTCCATATCAGCTAGTTTTTCTAATGGCTCTTGCTCCCACACGGTAGAGTCGTCAGCAATCAAATTGATTACTTCTGGTTCTAACACAAAATAACCGCCATTAATCCAAGCTCCATCACCTTCGGGTTTTTCCCGAAAGCTGGTAATTTTAGTTTGCTCATATCCCAAGGAAATGGCACCAAAACGTCCGGCTGGTTGAACGGCTGTGAGGGTTCCTAATGTCTTTTGTTCTTTATGAAATTTAACTAGCTCGGTGATATTAATATTACTGACACCATCACCATAAGTAAAGCAAAAAGTCTCATTACCAAGATGTTCGCTGATTCGCTTTAAGCGTCCGCCTGTCATGGTATTATCACCCGTATTTACTAAGGTGACACGCCAAGGTTCAGCATAACCAGAATGCACGTTCATCTGGTTAAATCGCATATCAAAGGTAACATCTGACATGTGTAAGAAGTAGTTAGCAAAATACTCCTTAATTATGTAACCTTTGTAACCGCAACAAATAATGAAGTCATTAATGCCGTGAGCAGAGTAAGTTTTCATTATGTGCCAGAGAATTGGCTTACCACCAATCTCAACCATCGGCTTGGGTCTGATACTGGTTTCTTCACTGAGGCGTGTACCAAGTCCTCCAGCCAAAATCACCGCTTTCATGCAATTACCTCGGAGATTTGTAGGGATATAATTATTTGACCGTGCCAATTTTAGATTCTGGATTTGCAATTTGGGATTAATGCTCGAATGTCACGAGCCTATGAGTAGATTTGCTCTGCCCATTTTCATAGCGGGCATGTACCAAAAAACTCTTTTAATCGAAAATCCAAAATCGAAAATCCAAAATTGTTTGACTTTATCGACATGAAGAGGATGCACTTAGATAGAGAAAATTGATTTCTTTTTTCTTTTTCTCCGTCAATAATCTAACTGTTATTTTCGGTAAAATCATGAAGGAAATATAAATTAAAATCTTTTCTATATAAAAGCTCTATGAATATCTAGAAATAGGAAAACAAATTACTCTTTCAAATAAAAATATTACCCAATAAATAACTAGGGTTAGCGTTAGTTAACCCTAGTTAGGCTTGATTTATGAAATTCAAACCATAATATACTAGTAAAAAAACTTACTTATTTTTAGTTAGTTTTTTCCACGTTACTTGAGCTTTGGAATAAAGGGTCACATTTGTTTTCTACGACGACACACATGTTACTGAGTGCTTGCTGATAATTATCCATATCATCTTGCTCAAGAAAGAATTTGGCAGATGCCTGTATATCCTCGACAGCTTTCGCCTGATTTTTGTTAGATTCACTACCGCCATATTGTGCTAGTTCATAGCGAACCATGCCTCGTTTGAGATACACTTTTGCTAGTTTAGGGCTGATAGCTAATGCTTGGTTAAAGTCAGCGAGCGCTTGATGATATTCTTGCTCATAATTGCTGCTATATTGAGCAATTTGATAATAGACAACACCGCGTTGAAAGTAAGCTTCTGCTTTGGATACATTAAGTTTTATGGCGTAAGTAAAATCTGCGATCGCTCTTTTGTAAGCTTGTTGAGATTCACCGCTATATTTAGCCATTTGGGTGCGGACAATCCCGCGTCTGATATAAGCTTCAATTTCATTACTATCCAGACCAATGGCGCGATTATAGTCTGCGATCGCTAGGTTATACTCTAGATCGGGATCGTTGCTATATTCGGCGAGCATATAGCGGGCATTACCCCGATTCACAAGAGCTTTGGTTTGATTGGGATTGATTGTGAGAGCTTGGCTATAATCTGCAACTGCTCCTTCGTAATCTTTCATGTTATAGCGAGCATTGCCACGATTTACAATAGCTCTGGCATGTGTCGGTTCTTGTTCAATTGCTCCGGTAAAGCTGGCAATTGCTTTTTCATAATCTCGGTCTTTGTAAGCAGTATAACCTTGCTGATAGTAATCAGCGAAGCTGAGTTTGTTATTTGTCTGGCGAGACTTCAGTGTTTGTTGAGTGTAAGCATTTTGGGTAATTAACGGCTGAGTAAATTTAATCATTACATCCGCATATCCCAATAAACCAAAACCTAGCAAGCAACAAATAATCGGGTACAACTTTGACTTTTTAGAAGGTTTATAAGATGCACCGCTTGGGGTAATTACTGGCTGCCAATAATTAGCTGAGTGCGGTGACATGGTTCGCTGTGGAAAATGCGGTGTCTGGGTGTAGTGCTTTTTCCGTTTGATTCGCGGTTGGAGATGTTCTCTAGCTTCTATAGCTCGATGTGATGGGAAAGGGTCGCGTCCGCCTAATCGCACGGTACGTTCACACCAGGGACAGCTACGCATGTGGTTGTTGTAGCGATGCTGAGGATTTGTCGTGCAGGTAATCAGGGAATCTTCGGCTTCAGCAATAGCCGATAGCCAAGCCTGGGCACTGGGGCGCAGCTGTGGATTATTGTGACCGTCTTCAAAACAACGGACAAATAATTCTTGTAAGCTGGGATGAAGAATTTCCCAAGCGGGTGCAATAGGTGTAGGAAGGTAGGGTACGTAGCGCTTTTGGCTGTAAGTAAAATGACCCGATGCAATGCGGGCTTCGTAGGGCGGTGGCTCAATAGCACCTTGAAAAATCCCCGAAAATGGGTGTGTGCCTTCCATTAAGAGTTGAAATACCAGCACCGCTAACCCAAATAAATCGTGAGAAATTTCGCGATCGTGCTGGGCAAAAGTTTTATTCTGTAGTTCTGGTGGGGTAAACTCTGGTTTACCAACTGGGCAGCGATAAACAACATTGCTGCTTGGGTCGAGTACTTGGAAAGAGTCTGTGTCTATCAAAGTCACCAGTGCTGTATCACTGACGAGGATATTTGACTCGTTTACATCACCAATACAATATCCACTAGCGTGTAAAGCAGCAAAAGCTGCCGCCAAGTTACGAGCCGTGCGGAGCAGGTACTGATAGTTGAATAGGGGGCAGTGTTGGCGACGGGTTCTGGGGTTGTAAAAGTCGATGATTGGACGCATCCCTTGAATGCGTGGCATCAAAAAGCCGAGGATGATATTTTTGCCATCTGCCGCTCGTAATAAATCCTCTGGCCAAGCGATAGAGATATGCCCTAAACTCGCTGTAGGGTTTTCTGGCGGGTTGGCAAGCATCGCTTGGAGTTTATCAGCATGAGCAGTCGTTGGCTTATGGTAAATCTTTGCCACCAAGTTGTTATCGGATGGCACTGCATAAACACAAGCTTCACCGCCACGTCCCAAACTGACATTGAGACTGAGGATTTCTTTTCTAGGGGAACAACGTAGTACCTGCATAATGAAATTACCGCTAACGGAGTTATTGTAAGATGTGAAACCTGTAAATTTCTTGCTTATGAGTTGTTGAATGCAGCTATTATGAGTGTCAAATCATCATCAGTGCGTTGCGTAATCCGTTCTGAGCGTAAAAACTTTACTAACTGCTCCTTCGCTTCTGTCTTATCCTCGGCATTAGCTACAAATTCAAACAAGGGAAAAAAGAAGGGTTTGTGAGGTTCGCCAACAACCATATTCAAAGCCAGCATTTGTAGTCCGTCGGTGATGATGCCAACATTTTCTATGTCTGTGCGCCAGATTCTTATCTGCGCTGTATCTAAGGCAGTAGGAGAAGTTAAAAAAGTAGTTTCGTTGATGTATTCGCCGCTATCAGGTATAGTCAGTGCCAAGAGGTTGCCCATGCTGTCTTTTGCCACTGCCAAACCATCACCTATTTGCATTACAGCCACAACTTCTGGTGTGGCAAGCATCACAATTAAGGTAGTGGCTAAATCTTGAGGCTGTTTGTCACAACTAGCCGCCTCATCATCCACAGCTTTTTTGGCGGCTAATATGGCATCATTTAAGAGCGATCGCACCAATGCATCATCAGTCAAACTTTTCCGAGTCAGTCCTTTGGTTGAAATGTTTTCTATTGCTGTCTCCACAGCAATCATCGCTCCCACTTTTCCAAGGCTAGCAGAACCCGCGCCATCTGCTGCGGCCGCCACTAAAACGTTATCTGATAATACTTGCCAGTGATGAGCATCCTGGCATAACTGATTGTTTTTTAAGTGACTTGTACCACATACAGACGCAGCCACAATCCGCCATTGAGCAATCTGTTTTGATATGTTCATAGATTTTTTTCCAGCAGCTAGCTGTGTAAACATCAAGCTGCGATTTTTTATTAAACAGTCCCCCAACCAATCGGCGGTAATGCTACCTGTTCGTCCACCTGCGAATGAGAAACAGCTGACATACTAGTTGACAGCCAGACAAACATCTCGATAAAATTTAATCCTTTCAGCTTCAGGGGGGTACGCACAGCTATTTGATTTAAACGAGTCATATTCGCATTTTCTACACCTACTGTAAAAAATGCTACGCGCTTATTAGCCTCGTCTCCCTGTAGGCGCACGGATGCTTGCTCTACAACATTTTCTAACTCGCCTTGTGGTTCTCCATCGGTAATCATAAATACCCAAGGACGATAGTAGGCAATCCCATTCGCACGGTACTGGGATTTCCGTTCTTGAATTATGTCTAAAGCTTTATGAATTCCTGCACCCATTGTAGTCAATCCCTGAGCTGTCAAAATCGGCGGATTGAATTGATCGGCAGTCACAAAGTCTTGTACTACATTGATATTACTATCAAATGTTACGATCGCCACTTCCACCCGTCTTGCGGCTAAGGAATTTTTGACTAATTCATCCTTTAAACTTAGTAAACCTTGATTTAAAGCCTCAATCGGATCTCCTTGCATTGAGCCAGATGTGTCTAGTAACAGTACACAAGGACAACGTGGTTCTGGGTTCTCAGCAAATTCTACTACTTCATCAAGTCTTAATGTATCATCCATAACTTTTTGTGTTATGTTAAAGTTCAAAGCTTTATTTCCCTTTTCTCAGAGTATATAATTACAGTCGCCGAAGCGACTTACAGAATATAGTAGCTAGTGGTAGATGCTCTAATTTTTATTAAACAAATTTTTTTCATGAAGTTCTCTGCATATTTAAGAAGAACTTGATAACAGCTTAGTTTAGCAAAAAAGAGTTTATCAAAACGCAGCGTTCCCTGTTGTAATGTATCTACCCAAAAATTATATCCATTAACCCTACAGTACAATAAATACGTAAACTTTCCTATATAACTTTTTAAAGATTTTATGTAGAAAAATCGTTCTTTTAGATAAAAGTAATTAACCATAATTAAGCTTATTAACTCCAGAAGTATAGTAGTGTAGCTGCGGAAACATGGAATCAAATTTACTCTTTTAAGTAAGTGGGCATAAATAAACATCATTATTAAGGTTTTCAGTCAAGAGTTGTCGGTAGTAAGTAAAATCCAGAAGTAACTAACATTTACTGAGGTCTAGCTAGGATAGATATTTATGTTTATTCATACCCACTTACTTTTTTTTGAGATAGGTAAAATAAGCAGAATGTGTTAAATGTAACAAATAGTGTCTAAAATTTCCTAGTTTTAACATATATACATATTTTAAAAGGAATATTTTGTACGGAGAGAAATATTACAAAGAAGAAAATATTTTATAGCTGATATTTTTAATTTACAAATGTTCGGTTGTTAATTCCGCAAAAAACTTGAGAAATATGAATAATTCCGGTACATTCACCAAACTACGTCCAATAAGTTTGTTAAGACAGTTATCTAATTGCTCCGACAGTACTTGTTTACAAGCATTGAGTAACTTAGTTTCTTGGTCAATTTACCTAGAACAGGGAAGAATAATCTACGCTACCCATTCAGTGGAACCCTTTGACCGGCTAGAACGTCATTTGCGTCGTCTCAGCCACCAAATTCCACGGCTTACCAGTGAGATTCGTGTTCAATTACGTCTAATGTTTGAACCTGATTCACACACTCAGTTAATTGAAAATGATAGTAATTTAACAAACCACCCTCCTGAGTATCAGGCTATATCCTGGCTTGTTAGTCAACAATATTTGCATTCTACACAAGCAACAGTGCTGATTCAAGAATTAGTTCGAGAGGTGATTGAATCATTTTTACTAATCAAAGGAGGTACTTATGAATTAGCAGAACCACTTGATATAATGCCAATATTTTGCAGGTTAGATGTAGAAAATATTCTAGAACATTGCCAAGTAAGATTAAAAAAATGGCAAGCTTTTATTCCTCAAATCTCTTCTCAATATCAACGTCCATATCTGTTGATTAACAGCAAAATCGAGGAAAAAGATTTACCAAAACTCCAGCCAGATTTAACTAATTGGATGAAAGGTTTTAGCCTGTGTCATCTAGCCGTAATTTTGAATCAAGATGAAATCCAACTGGCTCACACTTTATACCCTTACATACTTAAGGGTGCGATTATCTTGCATGAAGCTGATCCACCTTATGATAAATTACCAAAGATATTTGAAGAGGAATCGCTTATCTCAAAATTAATTCCCAAGTTAGTTTATACCAAAAAAGAACTAAATACCATCGTCAACTTTTACCTAGATATTTCTGAAGAGAATATAGTTCCTGTCCAACGATTACCTCAAATTTATCCTTCTCCAAAAGAGAAATTTCAGGAGCCAACAATATCAAATAGCATAACTTATGCTTCCCAAATAGTAGCGTCTGCTACTGTAACGGCACAAAAAGCTCATAAAATCGTTTCTGTAGATGATAGCCCCACAATTCTCAAAGAAATTAGCCGTTTCTTAGAAAACGAAAATTTTTCTGTAGTAACTATTAACGATCCAATAAAAGCCGTTCTGTCAATTATAAGACACAAACCGGATTTAATTTTGTTGGATTTAAACATGCTAGGAATCGACGGTTATGAGTTGTGCCGGATTATACGAAATAATTCCATATTTCAGAAGACTCCTATCATCTTTGTCACTGGGAATAAAGGGGTTTTAGACAAAGTAAAAGCCAAACTAGTTGGGGCATCTGGATATCTGACTAAACCATTTACTCGCACCGAATTACTGAAAATAATCTTTATGCATTTGATTTAAATTAATCACTCTAATGAGTTTTTTATGCACATTGCTTTGTGGGATAATGTACACATGACTACTAATCTAGAAATTGACGAAAACTTAATTAAGGTTGCGATCGCGTGTTGTACCTAGAGCCAATCTTAAACATATCTCCCACATTGACACAAGCCAAGACGCTAAGAAAAGATTAGCATGAGAGATTGTTCTGCCAGTCTAACGTAGTAGGATTGTTCAAGTGAAAGGGTAAGCCTTGCCAGACGAGTAGCCATCGATCGCTAGTAGGCACCCTAAAATGAGAACAAAAGACGATTCCTAAAACAAGCACACTCCATGCGTATTTCTCTAAATTGGCTGCGCGAACTAGTAGAGATAAAACTTAGTCCAGAAGAATTAGCTGAAACCCTGACAATGGCAGGGTTTGAGGTAGAAGAGATTGAAGATCGCCGCACTTGGGCAAATGGCGTGGTTATCGGCAAAGTGCTTGAGCGTCAACCCCATCCCAACGCCGATAAATTGAGTGTTTGCCAAGTCGATATCGGTGCAGGTGAGACTTTAAATATTGTCTGTGGCGCTGCCAATGTGAAGGCAGATATCTATGTACCAGTGGCAACTACGGGTACTTACTTACCCAAGATTGATTTAAAAATTAAACCTGCAAAATTACGTGGTGTCGCATCTCAGGGCATGATTTGTTCTTTAAAGGAACTCGGTTTGCCCACCGATGTAGACGGAATTCATATTTTTACTCAGCAAAATTTACCATTGGGTAGTGATGTGCGGCCGTTGTTGGGTTTAGATGATGTAATTTTAGACCTCACGGCAACTGCAAATCGTGCTGATGCTTTAAGTATGGTAGGTGTAGCAAGAGAAGTAGCAGCTTTAACTGGTGGAAAGTTGAGCATTCCTGAACCTGGTGAAGTCTCCATTACCAAAAGTGCCGGAAATTTAGCTTTAAAAATTGCCGATACCCAAGCTTGTCCTGCATACATCGGTACGGTAATTGAACAAGTGAAAATTGCTCCATCTCCCGAATGGTTGCAACAGCGTTTGCGGGCGGCTGGGGTACGTCCCATCAGTAATGTAGTGGATATTACTAACTACGTTTTGTTGGAATGGGGACAACCATTGCACGCCTTTGATTGCGATCGCTTACAATCTGTTGCAAGTAGCGAAAATTTAACCATCGGCGTTCGCTTCGCCAATGCTGGAGAATCCCTCAAAACCCTGGATGGACAAACTCGCACCCTATCAACCCAAAATTTATTAATTACCGCAAACGACAAACCTGTTGCACTGGCGGGAGTCATGGGTGGAGAAGAAACAGAAGTCCATCAAGGGACTCAAAGCCTAGTTTTAGAAGCAGCTTTATTTGATTCCGTGGCAATTCGCCGTTCTTCTCGGAGTGTTGGGTTAAGAAGTGAGGCTTCTGGCAGATATGAACGGGGAGTTAACCGCGCTGAATTGGAAATAGCTAATCGCCGCGCCTTATCCTTAATTAGCGAATTAGCTAGTGGAATTCTTGTCCATCAGGAAATTGCCGACACCCGCCCCGATTCGTCTACCTGGAGTCGTTCTATCGCCCTGCGTTTAGACCGCGTTAATCAAATATTGGGGCCGATAGATTTAGGCGAGGACACAGGTGAACTGCAAGAACAGGATGTTGAGCGCATCCTGACTGCATTGGGATGTCAATTGACTTCTTCAGAAAAAGATACTAACCATCAACCTACATGGTCAGTTTCTGTTCCACCCTATCGTTACCGCGACTTAGAGCGAGAAATTGATTTAATTGAAGAAATCGCCCGTCTCTATGGCTACAACAAATTCTGCGATACCCTACCAGAAAAAGCAGAAGCTGGCTATCTGCCTTTAGATGAGGAATTGATTCGCAAATTACGAGCTTTCCTGCGGGCTGAAGGATTGACAGAATTAATTCATTATTCTTTAGTCAAACCAGGAGAAGACAGAAATATAGTATTGTCAAATCCCTTGTTTGTCGAATATTCAGCGCTGCGAACCGATTTGATATCTGGGTTAATTGATGCCTTTCAATACAATTTAGAGCAGGGTAATGGTGCCTTGAACGGCTTTGAAATCGGGCAAATTTTCTGGCAAGAAGAAGACGGTTTGCAAGAAACAGAAACCCTAGCTGGAATTGTGGGAGGGGATATTTCCGTTGGCAAATGGTCAAAAAGTGGACGCGAAGAACCCATCACCTGGTTTGAAGCCAAAGGCATTTTAGAAAGTGTATTTCGGCAACTTGCCTTGCAGGTAGAATTCCAACCCGATTGCCGAGATAATCGCCTACATCCAGGACGCACCGCTTCCCTGTGGATTCGGGGTAACAGACTAGGTATTTTTGGACAACTCCATCCCCAATTGCGACGAGAAAAAGGTTTACCAGATTCCGTTTATGTTTTCCAGTTGGATCTAGATGTGCTTTTAGAGTCTCTGGGAGAAGATGAAGTTCTTGTGCCAACATTCCAGCCTTATTCTACCTATCCAGCTAGCGATCGCGACATCGCCTTTTTCGCCGCCGTGAAAATCTCAGTTGCCGAAATTGAAAAAGTAATTACCAAAGCGGCTAAAGATTTGCTCGAATCAGTGGAATTATTTGATGAATATCGGGGCGAAAACGTCCCCGAAGGACAGAGGAGTTTAGCATTCCGTCTAGTTTATCGGTCTAGCGATCGCACTTTGACTGAGGCGGAAGTGGAACCAGTACACAATAAAGTCCGCGAAGCCTTGGTGGAAAAATTCGGCGTCAATTTGAGGAGTTAGAAGTTATATAAAGTTGGTGCCCAGATCCCCGACTTCTTGAAGAAGTCGGGGATCTAAATCCCGCTTAAGGGACTTCCAAATAAAAAAATATTCAATTATTTATTGTGGGGTGGGCATCTTGCCCGCCCAGTTTATCATGGCGGGCAAGATGCCCACCCCACAAGATTGGATAATTTATTTCTTGGAAGTCCCTAAGTAAGTGCCATTCGCCAGTAGGGTGCGTTATGGACACGCCGAAATAACAAATGAGTACGCCGAAATAGCAAATGAGTACGCCGAAATAGCAAATGCGTAGGCGTAGCCATCGGTGAGAGGTTAAGATAAAGTGCCTTTTGTCAATCAGTTAAAATACTTAAAATAGCCTTAATAATAATGATAATCGTGTACGAGTAGACGGGGAGGAGGCGATCGCATCTAATAAAACTAATCCCAGTTGCTTGAATAAAGCAGTATTACATCTATACTACTAATCAACAGTATTTATTGTATAATTTGCTCTGATAGGATGTTTGAAAAGTAGTTAGCTGTGATTTTAGGCACTTGGAGATCCCCCCTAACCCCCCTTAAAAAGGGGGGAACCGGAATCAAAGTCCCCCTTTTTAAGGGGGATTTAGGGGGATCTCCAAGGGTTGGGCGTATACAAAAAAACTTTTCAAACATCCTCCGACGCTACTCATAAAAAAATAAATCTTCGGTAATCAACGATGATAGAATTTGCCGCCATTACTTCTGTTATTAGTAAATATGCTCCTCAAGCTAGTCAAATAATCATTAAACAAGCTCAAAAAAACGAAGCTGTCATCAAAGTTTTACAGGAATTAAAACTCAATCCTACCCAAATTGCTGATGATGTTGATACTGTTTACGTTTACGCTCTGGTAAGATATGGTGTATTTAAGCCTGAAGCAATTTTAAACCTGTTTAAAGAGAAAGTAATTAAAGATTATTTTTGGGATGCTTATAGTAATAATACTCCTTCTAAGTTTGTAGAAAATACAAAAAGATTTCTTAATCAAAATAGCGAACTAAAAACGCAGATAATCAATGCCAAAATCAATTTTTTGGGTGAATTAGAAGAATTTGGCGAAGTTTTTATTACAATCGCTAAACAAACGAGAGCCTCACGATATCAGCCTTACCCAGATTGGAATTTAGATGTTTATCCCAAAGAGTTTAAAGCTTTAATGTTTGAAAAAACGCGCTTATTTTGCGGTCGTGATTTTGTGTTCAAGGCTATTCAAAAATTCTTCACCACTCAAACCAAAGGTTATTTTACCGTGGTTGGGGATGCAGGGATGGGTAAAAGTGCGATCGCTGCTAAATACGTTTTAGCTACTAAATTTCCTTGTTATTTTAATGTTTTCGCAGAAGGACGCAACAAACCAGAAAAGTTTTTAGCTAGTATTCGTCAACAATTAATTAAGCGTTATTCCCTCCAAAATGCTGAAAATGCCGATTTAAGGACTTTATTGCAAAAAGCCAGTGAAGAACTAAAAGGACAAAAACTTGTCATTGTTGTTGATGCACTAGATGAAGTAGAACAAGAAGGAAATAGTAATCTTTTAGATTTACCACAAAATCTTCCCGATGGAGTCTATTTTTTACTGACTAGAAGACCTTATAATGAAAAAACAAAACGTTTAATTTTATCTCCAGATACTCCTGTAGATGAATTAGATTTGACAAAAAGTGATTTTACAGTTTTGAATCGAGAAGATGTCAAAGAGTATATTTACTTATTTTTACAGAATGATCATAAATTAAGAATTTGGATTAATGAGCGCAATATTTCTGAGGATAATTTTACTCAGGAAATAGCTGTCAAGAGTGAAAATAATTTTATATATTTGCGCTATCTATTACCCGGGATCTCTGAAGGTAAATATAATGATTTAACTTTAAAAGGATTACCGCAAGGTCTTCATGACTATTATACGACTCATTGGAATCGGATAGGGATGGATAATGAATCTAATGAAAAGAAGGTAAAAATACTGTACATATTGGTAGAAAGAGGTGAGCCAATATCTCTAAATATGATTGCTGAAATTCTTGATGAGGATGAGGATGAATATGATGTGAAATCGGTGTTAAATGATTGGATTGAGTATGTAACACCGAAAGTAAATGAAGAAGAACGAAAAACTTATTATAGTATTTATCATCGCAGTTTTCTGGAATTTCTCAAAAGACAAGATAAATTCGATAATAATCGAAAACTGTTTAGAGAAGTTAATAAGAGTATGGCTAATTATATGGCAAAGGAGATAGAATAAAATGGTCGGACTTGCCAATAAATTAGCCTTAAAAACTGATGAATTTCAAAGTTTCTTTATAGGCCAGTTCCCTGAAAAACAATTAAAAGCGGGTAACTCAGAAACTTATTATCAAACTCTCACAGATTTTGATTTTATTTCTTTAAAAATTCAATATCCCAAATTTGGAATAGAAGCCCTAATTAGGGATTATTCCTTAATTGAAGAGCCGGAAATATTAGAGAACTTAGAAGAAGATGAAAAACTAGACCCCGAACAAGTCAAAAACCTCAAATTAATTCAACGTGCGCTACAGTTATCAGCCCATGTTTTAAATCAAGACCCCAATCAATTAGTAGGACAATTATGGGGAAGGTTGCAGAGTTTTCCCCAGCCAGAAATTCAGCAAATTTTGGCAGATGCAATAGAAAGTAAAAGTAAAATTCCTCGATTTCGCCCCATTACAGCCAGTTTAACCACTCCAGGCGGAAACCTAATACGCACCCTGACTGGTCATAACTCCAGGGTATTAGCAGTAGCAATCGCCCCAGATGGAAAAACAGCCGTTTCTGGTTCACAAGAGAACACCCTGAAACAGTGGGATCTAGAGACAGGAAAGGAAATCTCTACCCTGACTGGTCATAACGACAGTGTAAGAGCAGTAGCGATCGCCCTAGATGGAAAAACAGCCGTTTCTGGTTCTCATGACAAGACCCTGAAACAGTGGGATCTAGAGACAGGTAAGGTAATCTCTACCCTGACTGGTCATAACTCCGCTGTAAATGCAGTAGCGATCACCCCAGATGGAAAAACAGCCGTTTCTGGTTCAGATGACAACACCTTGAAACAGTGGGATCTAGAGACAGGTAAGGAAATCTCTACCCTGACTGGTCATAACGACAGTGTAAGAGCAGTAGCGATCGCCCCAGATGGAAAAACAGCCGTTTCTGCTTCTTATGACAAGACCCTGAAACAGTGGGATCTAGAGACAGGTAAGGAAATCTCTACCCTGACTGGTCATAACTCCGCTGTAAATGCAGTAGCGATCGCCCCAGATGGAAAAACAGCCGTTTCTGCTTCTGGTGACAACACCCTGAAACAGTGGGATCTAGAGACAGGTAAGGAAATCTCT
This sequence comes from Nostoc sp., assembly GCF_036919495.1. Classification (GTDB taxonomy): domain Bacteria; phylum Cyanobacteriota; class Cyanobacteriia; order Cyanobacteriales; family Nostocaceae; genus Nostoc. The sequence continues at coordinate 37,397 of NZ_JBALBZ010000078.1, read as the reverse complement.
ACCCTGACTGGTCATAACTCCCCTGTAAGAGCAGTAGCGATCGCCCCAGATGGAAAAACAGCCGTTTCTGGTTCAGATGACAACACCTTGAAACAGTGGGATCTAGAGACAGGAAAGGAAATCTTTACCCTGACTGGTCATAACTCCTGGGTATTTGCAGTAGCGATCGCCCCAGATGGAAAAACAGCCGTTTCTGCTTCTTATGACAAGACCCTGAAACAGTGGGATCTAGAGACAGGTAAGGAAATCTCTACCCTGACTGGTCATAACTCCGCTGTAAATGCAGTAGCGATCGCCCCAGATGGAAAAACAGCCGTTTCTGGTTCAGATGACAACACCTTGAAACAGTGGGATCTAGAGACAGGTAAGGTAATCTCTACCCTGACTGGTCATAACTCCTGGGTATTTGCAGTAGCGATCGCCCCAGATGGAAAAACAGCCGTTTCTGCTTCTGGTGACAACACCCTGAAACAGTGGGATCTAGAGACAGGTAAGGAAATCTCTACCCTGACTGGTCATAACTCCCCTGTAAGAGCAGTAGCGATCGCCCCAGATGGAAAAACAGCCGTTTCTGGTTCAGATGACAACACCTTGAAACAGTGGGATCTAGAGACAGGAAAGGAAATCTTTACCCTGACTGGTCATAACTCCTGGGTATTTGCAGTAGCGATCGCCCCAGATGGAAAAACAGCCGTTTCTGCTTCTTATGACAGCACCCTGAAACAGTGGGATCTAGAGACAGGTAAGGTAATCTGTACCCTGACTGGTCATAACTCCGCTGTAAGTGCAGTAGCGATCGCCCCAGATGGAAAAACAGCCGTTTTTGCTTCTGGTGACAACACCCTGAAACAGTGGTATCTAGAGACAGGAAAGGAAATCTCTACCCTGACTGGTCATAACGACAGGGTAAATGCAGTAGCGATGCCTGTGGCGGGCACAGCCAACGCCCCAGATGGAAAAACAGCCGTTTCTGGTTCATTTGACAACACCCTGAAACTGTGGGATCTAGAGACAGGTAAGGAAATCTCTACTTTTATTGGTGATAGTCCTATAAATTGCTGTGCAGTTTCCCCAGATGGATTGACAATTATAGCAGGAGAATCGTCAGGGCGTGTTCATTTCCTCCGTTTAGAAGGGGGTAAAAAAAATGAAACCCATTACTGAAAATACAATCAATATCCCCAGATATCCCCTAGAATTTCAGCAAATCATTACCGCTAAAAATCAAAACTTTGTCGGTCGTGAATTTGTCTTTTATGCTATCAACAACTTTCTCAGTCAATCTGACCGGGGCTACTTTACTATTATCGGCGATCCTGGCATTGGTAAAAGTGCCATTTTTGCCCATTATGTCAGTCAAAATCCGGGAGTTGTTTATTACAATGTCGAAATTCCAGGTAAAAATCGCGTTGAGGAATTTCTGACAACGATTTGCACTCAATTAATAGAAATCGCCCAAAATCAAGGTATTAAAACTAGTGTTGAGCGGAGTCGAAACAATCTCACCGCTAACTTTCCTGACTCTACCACAGAAGACAGTGGTTTTTTATCGTTGTTACTGCAACAAATCAGCAATAGATTGCAACCGAAACAACGTTTAATTATTACTATAGATGGCTGCGATAGAATTGATATCAACAATCAACCACGCGGCTCAAATATATTCTATTTACCCCGTTATCTACCTGAGAAAGTTTATTTTATCCTTAGTCGTCGTCCTTTTTTGGCAGATAAATCAGGTTTATTAATTGAAACTCCAGCCCAATCTTTAGATTTATCAAATTACCCTGAACAAAACCGCGCTGATATCCAAGAATATATTAAAACTTATTTAAATGAATCATCTCATTCTGTAGACGCTTCTGCGGCTACTCTTCTCCTGACGGAGACGCTACGCGAACGAGAACGCCAAAGGCGAACACTCAGGGTGCATAACCTTAGCCAACAGAAGAATACCGGAGATATTTCGCTCAACATAACACAAGGTTTTCATGATGAAACCAATTTTATGTATGTTAAAGAAATCTTAACAGCTATTAATGAGGATATTTACCCCCAAAATTTACAGATATATTACCAAAATCACTTAGAAAAAATGAATTTAGCAACCAGTAAACAGCAACCAATGGCTTTGCAGGTGCTAAATATCTTAGTTCAAGAGCAATCAATATCAATAGAAGCGATCGCTGAAACATTAGATACAGATGAATATGAAATCAAGGTAATTTTAGACAAGTGGCGAGAGTTTTTACATTTAGAATCAATAGCAGCCGAAATCCATTATAGTATTTATCATGCTAATTTTCGTGATTGGTTGAGGCAACAAATTGAGTCTAAAGTTTGAGTTAAAAGGGCGCTTAGAGGATGTTTGAAAAGTCCTCTTGTCGGTATCAAAAGTTTTAGATCCCCCTAAATCCCCCTTAAAAAAGGGGACTTTGATTCCGGTTCCCCCCTTTTTAAGGGGGGTTAGGGGGGATCTCAAGATGCCTAAAGCCACAGGGAAAAACTTTTTAAACAACCTCTTAGAAACCGCCAGAGTAATATTTTATTAACCAGTAGGAGTAACAAGCAATTATGACTAAATATGTACTTTGGGGTACTTACTGCGAAGACGTTATCGAAAAACGCGCCCCTCACCGTCAAGCTCATTTAGACGGATTAGCAAAACAGAAAGAATCCGGTGTGCTGATTACCATTGGACCCACCAAAGATGTCACAAAAGTTTTTGGGATTTACGAAGCCGAAGACGAAGCCACTGTACGCCAGTTAATTGAAAATGATCCCTACTGGAAAAATGGCATCTGGACTGAATATTCTGTCAAAGAATGGATTCAGGCTTTTTAAATTGGGCGTGGGGCATGGGGGAAAAGAGTGCTGAGTTAGGAGTTAGGAGTTAGGAGTTATTTCTCTCCCTGCCCCATGCCCCCATTCCCCACTCCCTCATCTCCTAATACGGTTCGGTTAGGGTTTTTTGATTAAAATTCTAAATCACAAAGACGCGATAAATCGCCGTCTCTACAATAATCAATCCTTCGTCTTGACGGCAATTTATCGCGTCTCTTGGCTTTAACCGAACGTATTGCCTCATCTTCCTCATCCCCACTCCCCACACTATGAAAATTTGGCAAGTTGATTTTTATCGTCGTCCCTCACAAGATGCATCTGGACAAGTTTTATGGGAGTTGTTGGTTTGTGACGCAACTCGCAGCTTTGAGTATGAAGCCACCTGTATTCAGTCAGCAGCAAATTCTAATTGGGTTACTACTCAACTTGAGCTAGCCGCAGGTGAAAAATTGCCAGATGTGATTCAGGTATTTCGCCCTCAGTCACTAAGTTTAATTGAGGCGGCAGGACGCAATTTAAGTATAAATGTCGAACCTACCCGCCATACTTTGGCGTTGAAGCAGTGGTTACAAGAAAAGCAATATCCCTCAACCCTGGAGAAACCACCCCCAGCACCATTGCCAGAAAACCTGTGGGGAGAAGAATGGCGTTTTGCAAGTTTAGCTGCTAGTGATGTGGAAACGAGTTTTAGCGATCGCCCCATTCCCATTTTGCACCTCCCAGAACATCGCAAACCCATCAATTTAGGTTTGGCATCAACAGTGCCCGTCCCTGGTGTAGTAATTTATGGTGGACGGCAATCGATGCGCCTAGCGCGGTGGTTACAGCAAGCCCGTCCCGTAGGCTTGAATTATATATCTGGCGCACCAGAGGGCTTAATATTAGAAGCTGGCTTGGTGGACAGATGGATTGTTGCCACTTTTGAAGATCCAGAAGTTACAACAGCAGCCCAAGCATTTGAACAACGAAAAAAGCATTGCCGAGGATTGCATTTTTTGTTAGTTCAACCCGATGATTCCGGGATGACTTATAGCGGCTTTTGGTTGTTGCGGGCAGAAGATTAATATTAATTGCCAAAAATATTTGTCCGCTTAATTTCTATAGCTAAAAAAATTAACTAAAGCGATGTCTAACTGCAAGGCACTACGTGTCTACGCTTCACTGTAATAACCCTTGTAATAAGAATATTGCTTCTATAGTTGCGTGTATGAATTATTTCTAGTAAATTTATGTACTAAAAATCATTGAAGTAACAACAAATATTTTTTGTATTTCATATTACTAATTAATTTAATATTTATCCAGTCTTTGGTTAGAGATATAGTGAAATCTCATTGATTATCATTGAAATTGAAAGAATAACTTGAACTTGGAATTCTATCTAGGAGTTCCCAAACGCAACGCTAACAAAGCTGTTTTTTTGGCAATTTGTATACTACATACAAATAATTTATCGTTTAGCCGTGCTAGTTCAACTTAATTCTTTAATTAATTGTTTAGAGAGTGCTATATGCAAAAACCAAACGACCAAAAAGACTATTTCCTTAAGTACCTTTCCCTTGCTCCTGTTCTTGCCGTTATTTCTGTATCAGTTGCCTTCTCTACCTGGGCAATTTTTAATTATTTTTTACCTGATCTTCTTTTTCATCCTATGCCATGACATGAATAGTGATGATTTAAAACCGTTATCATCACTATTTCATTGTTAGTAATATTCTTGTTGACACTAAAAAGCGCCCTCCTTTGTGGGAGAGCGCTTTTTGATTTAGCTAAACTTCAGAATTAACCGTTGATAGCAGGAGCGCCCATTGCGACAGGAGCAACATCACCAGCAGCCAAATCTAAGGGGAAAAGGTCGTGGCTTCTATTTCTATGACTTCGATGGCCACAACTTAGAATTGTTGACCCGTGCATAGATATTTTACATCAAGTCAACGCATTACTTCTTTACTAAAAAATATGCTGTGGCATAGTCCGGCAATTGGCTGATATTCTGCCCAAATTCTTTTTTATTCTTAAATATACCTGCCAAAAAATCGAGTTGATAAAGATTGGGTAAAAATGCTCCACCTGTATCTGCGAGGACTCCCATTTGCAGATGTTTGCGACCACCTTGAGTATGCTCAATCACAATTACTTTACCTAAACCGATATTTAAAACATCCCCAGCAAAAGTAACTCCGGGTTTAATAGATATTTTTGCATCTATTTTGTATCCGTACCCTTTAATAGCATCAACCTCTCTAAAATACCAGTAACGCTTTTGTGCTGTTGCCTTCAATCCGCGAATATAAGACATTCCATTATTTCTATCTACATTGAAAAATGCCTTATAACCATCTGTAAAATTAATCAGTATTGTTCCTTCCATAATTGCTTCTTCTAAGCCATTTCTGGTTAGATAAGCAAGACTTGTAACTTTTCCAAATTCTTTACCACCTGGTTCATAAATACCTGACAAAACATCCTGCTTTGTGTATCTAGTGTAGAATTTATCGTTATTAGAGTTTTCTTTTAAACTATAAATTGGTGTATTAAAAGTAGAGGTTTTTTTACGAGAACCGGGGTGAGTAAACACAGCATATTTGGTAATTCTTAATTGTTTTTGTTTTTTGTCTTTTGGGTTATAAGCAGTCCATTTAATAACTCGAAAATTGGAATTGATAAACTTGGAGTCTTGCAAACGAGTAGCTCGATTATTCGCAATATCCTCTTTTAAGATAACAATCATGAAGTTCAAAGTATTGATGACATCTGGAACAGTAACGCCTTGAGTAGCAAGCATCCCTGTACGCAAAATATCTGGGTCTTCTGAACTATAATCTTGAAAATATTTTCTAGTATTAACGAGAACGGTTAACAAATCTTTTTGATTGAACTTGATCTTAGTACTTGGCAGTTTGGCTGGAGTAACAACTTGGCTACCATTGATACTAAATTTATACTTTTTGAATTCATCGACAACTGAATAAGGTGCAGATGCGGCTAATAAATCCTCTTGAGATGAGAAATCATTTTGCTTGCCTATAATTTCATCAGATGTTTGTTTAGTGATTAAAGGATTTTTAAATCTCAAATTAAGTTGATCATAAACTTGATTTGAGGTGAAGTAAATCTGTGATTCAAATGGGTTAAAATTTTCTTGCTGAGTAAAAAACTGATCTTGTTGAGCTAGCTGTTTAGTTTTTGACTGAGTATATAGATGGCTACTGGCTAAACCGACAATCAATAAGGCAGCACAACCTATTGTGAAGCGAAATTTTTGACTGGATAAGATATTCATAAATGGAAAAATAAATTTTTAATGCTAAATAATCAAGGTTATGTTTCTATCACCTCACGCACTAACTGCGCCAATTTTTCGGCACTATCGGGAACTGCGATCGCATGAGCTTTTTCTCCCATCTTTGCTAATTCATCTGGCGATCGCAACAAATTCAACACATTACTTTGCAATATTTCTGCCGTCAACTCTGACTGCTTCAGTGTTAACGCCGCACCAGATGAAGTAAATACGTCTGCATTATAAGATTGATGGTCTTCGGCAGCAAAGGGGTAAGGAATCAAAATTGCTGGCGTTCCACACACTGCTAATTCTGTCAAGCTACCAGCACCAGAACGACTAATGGCTAGAGTTGCTCGTTGCAACAATGCTGCCATATTGTTGTAAAAAGGTAAAACTATGTACTGTGGATGTTTAAGACTATCTGCTTCTGGATCGCGATCGCCAGTTAAATGTACTACATAAGCACCAGCATCAAACCAAGCGTTTGCAGATTCACGCACTAACTTATTAACCGCAACTGCGCCCTGGCTACCACCAAATACGACAATTAAAGGAACACCTTCAGGAATAGCTAAATCTAAGGGTGCATGAATTGCCCCATCGAGGAATTGCGCCCTTACAGGAGTACCAACACAGACATTTTTAGCACGGGGCAAATACTTAGCAGCTACTTCAAATCCCAAGGCTACCGCGTTACACCAAGGGCCAAAAAAGCGAGTTACTTTACCAGGTATTGCGTTAGATTCGTGAAAAACCACGGGTAAACCCAAGGAACGCGCCGCAATCACGGCTGGCCCGGCAATGTAACCCCCTGTGGTAAACACCCCTTGAAAATTTCCCTGCTTCAAAATTCGCCTGACTTCTATAATCGAAAGGCCGAGTTTTCCCAAAATCCGAATCGAGGAGAGTCCAAACCCTTGCTGAAACCCTTCAACTGCAATAGTATTCAAGGGATACTCTTTAGGGACAAGTTGAGTTTCTAGCCGATTAGTTACTCCCAGCCATTCGATTTGATAATCTGGCAATTTTTGTGCCAGTGCAATCGCTGGAAACAAATGTCCACCAGTGCCACTGGCAGCTATTAATAATCGTATCGGTGCGTTTGCCATCAAACCTCTACCGTTTAGCGTCTAGCTTAACTAAGATAAAACAATTTCCTTACTTTCTCTCATCAAATCAGTAAACTCTTAACCAATGACAAACATTATTACCGCTTTAGTGAGACGACAACTCAGATTTCCAGCTAGTATTTGGCTAGTTTCATTCCTGCTAACCCTTGGTTTAACAAGTGGTTGGCAACGCACTCAAGCTGCGACACCACAACAATTAGTCCAAGCTGGTACAGCCCAAAATGCACCAGCCGATGTGAAAAACCTGTTGACACAAGTTGATGCAGCCGCTAGTCGGGGCGATGTCAAAGGGGTGTTGCAATTCTACAGCCCCAACTTCACTCATGGGGATGGATTAAACCTGCAAACCCTGGAAAAATCTTTGACTTCACTTTGGCAACGATATCCCAAATTGCAATATAGTACAAAACTGCTATCTTCAAAACCTGAAGGCAATGGGATTATTGCCGAAACAGAAACGAAGATAACTGGCTTACCCTCCGCTAGCAGTAATAATTCGGCTCTTAATGCCACGATTAAATCGCGTCAGCGCATTGTAGGCGGAAAAATAGTCCGTCAAGACATTTTGTCAGAACGCACCCAACTTACCTCTGGTAGCAAGCCGCCTCAAATTGATATTAAATTACCACAGCAGGTGCTGGTTGGTCAGAAGTATAGTTTTGATGCGATCGTCCAAGAACCACTTGGTGATGATTTTCTACTAGGAACGGCACTAGAGGAACCCATCCAAGCAGATAAATTTCTCAACCCCACACCCGTGGATTTGGAATTACTGACATCTGGCGGATTGTTTAAAACCGCACAAGCACCATCTATCCCTGGTAGCCAGTGGGTTTCTGCTGTCATCCTGCGAGGTAATGGGATGACAATGGTAACTCAGCGCTTGCAAGTGGTGAAGAAATAGAGACGCGATTAATCGCGTCTGTACAAGAGTTAGGAGTTATAGACGAGTGATGATAAATTATGAACTATGCAACTTGTACTATTTCATAATTTATAACTATTAACTCCTCACTCCTAACTATCCTAATGACTTCGCTAGAAAATCAAATCATTTTAATAACTGGTGCAAGTAGTGGTATTGGTACTGCTTGCGCGAGAATCTTCGCTGGCGTGGGTGCAAAACTAATCCTAGCAGCACGACGGCTGGAACGTTTGCAGCAGCTAGCAGATACTCTCATTAAAGAATTTGGTATTGAAATTCATTTGTTACAGCTAGATGTGCGCGATCGCAATGCTGTAGAAGAAGCCATTTCTACTCTACCCTCTGCCTGGTCTAACATCGACATCCTTATTAACAATGCTGGTCTAAGTCGTGGTTTAGACAAGTTGCACGAAGGCAGCTTTCAAGACTGGGAAGACATGATTGATACTAACGTTAAGGGTTTACTTTACGTGTCCCGCTATGTCGTTCCGGGAATGGTAAGCCGCGATCGCGGTCATGTGGTAAATTTAGGTTCCATTGCTGGACATCAAACTTATCCTGGTGGTAATGTCTACTGTGCTACCAAAGCTGCTGTGAGGGCAATTTCGGAAGGTTTAAAACAAGACCTGTTGGGAACGCGGGTCCGTGTAACTTCCGTTGATCCTGGTATGGTAGAAACGGAATTTAGCAATGTGCGCTTTCACGGAGACGCTGAACGTGCCAACAAAGTCTACCAGGGAGTTAAGCCCCTGACAGCAGATGATGTGGCTGATGTGATATTTTTCTGTGTGACGCGATCGCCCCATGTCAATATTAATGAAGTTGTGCTGATGCCTGTTGACCAAGCTAGCGCTACTCTAGTTAATCGGCGAACATAAGGAGTAATTAAGCGGTTTTAAAAAATCGAATAATTTCGCGGACATGATCGAGAAATTGCCCATCTGTGGAAAGTTGCGCGATCGCATTTCGTGCTTCTCTGGCCAAACGCTCATGTTCAGTTTGATTTGTCGCCCGTAATTCTTCTAAATTAGCCGCAATTCGAGCTAAATCTCTGCGAGTTTCTTCGGCAAAGCGTTGTTGAGTTGCGGGTAATGAATAAGATTGTTCTGGGTTAAGTTGCTCCTCGAATGACTGGATTTTTTGTTCTAATATAGAGAAGCGATCGCGCAGTTCAACAATATCTTCGCGGGGATATTTCCATTCTTGGCGAATCATCGCTAACCGCGCATATAAATACTCGTAAGCTCGAATCGCTGGACGCAGAATTGTTAATAACAAAGCTGCACCAGAACTTATATATCCAACTGTACTAATACCAGTGGTAGCAAGAGTATAAAGACCAACGGCTGAGAATAAGTGTAAAGCAATGGCAACCCAGAGCGATCGCTTTGCCAACACTGTGACATAGTTTACTTGTTTCTCATCGACTGGAATTTTTTTCTCTTTAGATTGTGCTGCTTCTGCTAAGACTTCTTTAGCTTGAAAATGCACATTCCACGGGACGGTAACAATTACCAATAGCCACCAAAAACTTGCACCACCAATCACCCAATCAAGAAAGTTACCAGCAGGGATGTGCAACCATTGTAATAAACCAAAAGCTGTTAGTACCACAATTACAATTCCAGCAATGGAACTGATGAAAAAGTTGATATACATTTTGCCCTGTCTCCGGTGAAACTATACCTCGATCATGACTATGCCCCAGCAGTTATACGGAAATGCTTGTGATGGTTTTTCTATTTGCACACACCAGTTTGTCAATGAAGTAGCTACGCCAATTAAGTTAATTATCTTTGCTACCCTTTTAACAAAAGTAGCAAAAAACGTGATTGTGATGGTTTTTTTAGTTGCACATATATAAATAAAATGAATCACACCTTAGAAACAGAGAAGGTAGAAATAATGAAATACTGCTTTGTAGAGTTTCAAGTAGATGATTGCAAAAGATTCAATGCCCTTTGTGAAGTTTTCAACGAAATTAAAATAGATAAAGACAATAATTCTTGGCGTAATGAAGAAGATTGGCTAATTTTTTTTGATCGCAAAGCACTATCACATTTTTGGTGGCCTAGTGAAGAAGAAGAGACTGAACATTTCCGTCGCTGGTTTGCAACACCTGTGGAACAGAGGTGGACAGATCCTAGTCTCGAAACTCCTTGGGACTTGTATTCTATGTTTGATGCTTTTAAAAATGGTGAATATCAATTAATTGCTTGTAGGATGGTTTCTGCCGACAGAGCTAAACTTGAATTTGAACCCTTTAGCTATCCCTATGGCGGAACTGGTGCAATACAGGCGGTAGTTGAATCCTTCGATTTTCTAATTCTTGCAGAAGATGACGGTACAGGATACACAAAATTTAACCTGTAACTTAGGAAAACGTGAGACAATCAAACCTTTCCCTGTCTCTATTGGATGAGATAGCTACGCCAAATTGATTGAGTATTTTTACTACCTTTTTCTGGAATTAGCGATCGCCAGGTTTTGCCTTCTTGTTGAATTTGCAGGTAAACGTCAAAGGGTTTTTTTGGTTGCGTCAAGCGCCGTTTTGGTAGCTTTAGAATTAAGTCGTAGGTTCCCCGAACGCGGAAAGCTGGTAAATTTTCAATCGTTAGGGGTTGTTCCTGGGTAATTGATAACCGGTTGATTTCAAATCCTTGAAAATCTAGATCCAACTGCTGGCTAAGTTTTTGTTGAGTTTGGTCTAGCCCAAGTGCGATCGCTTTTTGCACTAACTCGCTAGTCGGTAGCAGTCCGATACTGCCACAAGCTGTCACTAGCACCAGTAATATTGCTGTCAAAACTAACCGCACTATGTTATTCACTGCCCGATCTGCTATTTTCATCCTTATCAGTTTAACCGGACAGACTGCTGCTTTTTCAGCATTGAGTAACTCCTTTGCTTTTCACCCATATCATTTTTTAAGCACGTTCTTGAACCTCACCCCCAACCCCTTGCTTACTAAGGCTATCGTGTACACAGAAGTCTTGCCGCAGCGATATCTTTAAATCTTGCACTGCGTTTCTATCCCGCCTCGGAATGAATTTCGAGTCTCATAGCTGAACTTTAGTTCAGGGCGGGATATCGGTGAGTAAGGGGTGGACATTTTTATACTTGTGCGTACACCGTAGGCTAAGGAGAAGAGAGTGTTGACGTTCAGCAAATCCGGGGTGAGATTGCACCAAAGAACCGCTATTATCCTCTAGATAGTAGTAAAGGCACGTAGAACCGTGCCTTAATTCGCAAAAAATATTATTTTGACAGGTTTTTGCTTTACAGGAAATTTAAAACTGGCGTAAAATTGCAGACAATGAACTATCTTTACGAAGATCCATTAAGTCTGCTAAAGATTCTGTGCGCGCATCCAAGTGGTGCTTGTGTTCTGCTGGCAGAACCGTCACCAAATGTTTTGTTTTAGGTTGCATCTGCATAACGGGCATCAGTTGTGACTGTGGCAAAAAGATTGGTTGGTTCTTGGGAAGGCGAGGTTCCAATCTTTGGGAATGGTTCTGTGCCAAGCGTGCCTGATTACGGTTAACCAGTTTTTGGACTTTTTGCGGTTGCTTTGTCCGGTTGAGCATTCGGAAAATGAGCAGGCAACCACTACCACAGCTGAGGACGATCGCAGCCACCATCCATAAAGGTGTAGGATTACTATTCTCAGAGGGCGCATTGATTGGTTCTTCAACTATAACCGGGATTTTTTCTGGTTCTTCTTGTGTTACCTGTCCAGCATTACCTAAGCTATACAGGGCAAAGGCACCACCTCCTATAAACATGGCTAAACACCCAGTTAACAATAGCCAAGGATGATGTGCAACCAGATATATCAGAACGTTCGAGCTTTGTTTTAATCTCGATTTTCTGTTTGTCAGCTCTGGAGTAGCCCTTCTGAATCGGGTTGGCTCGCGCTGTACACTCTGACTTTTTTCCATGATTACTTTCAGATTTGTACCCCTCTAGTCCATAAATTGTACTGGAGGAGTTAAGCATCAGGTATCCGTAACAAAGTTTCAGATTTAAGTAGCTTTTTTTGTAAAATAGATGCTACTAAATCTGGCTAACTTTTTTCAAAGTTCTGTATTTCTTGTGACTTTTCGCCCTAATAATCTAAAATCAGTTAGGTTATTTTCTCCGTTAGCTAGGGGAATGCCTTTCGATCGCAAGTTGAATTAACCGATCAACTAACTCTGGAAAGGAGACTCCACTATGGGCCCAGAGTTGGGGATACATACTAGTCGCAGTAAAGCCTGGCAACGTATTTATTTCGTTAATAAAAACTTCTTGTGTCGCTTCCACATAGAAGAAATCTACCCTTGCCAACCCCGCAGCATCAACAGCTACAAAAGCTTGCAAAGCCATGTCCTGAATCTGACGAGCGATCGCATCTGGAAGCTGTGCAGGTATCAGTAAATCTGCTAGCCCCTCTGTATATTTAGTTTCATAGTCATAAAAATCGCTATCATAAGTAATCTCTCCAATGACAGAGGCTTGGGGTTGATCGTTACCCAAAACGGCACACTCGACTTCTCTCGCTACGACACCAGCCTCTACAACTAATCGGCGGTCATAACTAGCAGCATTATCTAAAGCGGCTTCTAATTCTGGGCGCGATCGCACTTTGGCAATACCCACTGATGAACCCAAATTAGCAGGCTTGACAAAAGCAGGATAACCTAATGCTGCCTCAATGTCATCACACAGTTTTGGAAACACGCAAGGATTAGACCAAACTTGCGTTCTAGTTATGGCCTTGTATTTTACCTGTGGTAGTCCCGCTTGCTCAAAAGCCATTTTCATGGCAATTTTATCCATCCCCATTGCCGAACCTAACACCCCAGAACCCACAAAGGGGACTTGCATCAAAGTCAGTAACCCTTGAATTGTTCCGTCTTCACCGTTGGGGCCGTGGAGAATGGGAAACCAAATATCCACTTGAGCAACTTGAGAGGGAGATTGCCACTTACTGAGGGTTTGGGCTTGAGGGTTGGATGTGAGATTTCCAACAGATGTTGATTGTTCTGATTCCAGTAGCGGAGCGCCGGTTTCTAAAACCTTTTCAGGTGCTTCTCCCGCCAGCCAGCGTCCATCTTTTTGGATGTAAAAAGGCAGTATTTCGTACTTATTAGCATTTTGCTCTGCACTTAAGGCTTTAGCGATCGCCCGTGCTGAGTTGATCGAAACTTCATGTTCTCCCGAACGACCGCCAAACAATAACCCCACGCGCAGCTTAGTCATTTTTGGTTCCTCCACACTTCTCAAGCAGATAGCGTATCATAACCTACAAAAGTTGCCATGTTTTTCTTTTATTTCTTTTACCGTTAGGACTAGCTGTTTCAAAGTGATTTGGAAAACATCTTTTTCTTCTCTGATATCTCTGTGCTTCTGCGGTTAAATTAATTACTTTTAAACCGCAGAGGCGCAGAGAACACAGAGTAAAGAGATTCAAGAGAAATTTTTGGCTAGAAAAAACTTTACTATTTGAGGTGTGAAACTAAGCATTGAGGAGTTAGTCAGCGATCGCCCATCTGACATAAGGACGGGAAGTTACTACACTTTTGTAAGTAATTAGACGACCAGGCGGATTGGATTTCCGTAAATCCACACGGAAATAAGCTTTTTTATTCTTAAATTCTACATTGTAAAAAGTATTATCCTGCCCACGAGTTTGACCTACACAAGAAGCATAATTACTGCGTAAAGGTGAAACAAATTCCACAAATTGCTTATTTTTAGATGAAACCAACTTAGTTTCATCTGCAAATTCTCTAGTATCTGCCACTACCGTATGTTCAGCACCGCCTTCATAAGGTAGAACAAACCACCACAGTCCAATTGTTTTAGGACATGTACCACTGCTACCTTGTATATTCAGTGTTACATTAGGTGCAGAAATCGGCCCTGGCTGTTGCTGTGGCTGTACTTGCGCTGTAGCAGCTAGGGTTCCTACCACAAATAAGGGGCATAAAATAGTGCCAAAACTTGTTAATTTTACTAAATTTTTCATAACTTAAATCTTTTCAAATTTCAGGTATCTAAATATAGCGCCTCTCGAATGGAAGCAATACACTTTGACCTCACTTCTATTCATCTCTCCTAAAAAGAGAGAGGCTTTGAATCTTATTCCCCAATGCTACAAGGGTTGGGTTTAGGTCTGTATTACACTTAATTCAGAAGTCGCTATAACAACATAGACTTTCATAAATTTGTAAAAGTGCCATCTTATTTGAAATAATCGTGTTGTCAGCTACAGTTATATTCCAGGAAAGCAAGCAACAATATTGATAAATAACTAGAAATGCAGCCCTACCTGTAAAAGATGCTGCCTTTTCATGAAACCCCGAATTATTGTTTGTGGCTTAGGACGTACCGGATATAAAACCTTTCGTTTGCTGAGACACCAGGGAGCCTTCGTTGTTGGCATTCATCACCAATCTATTCCTGGCGAAACAGCAGGAGATGTGATTGTTGGCGATTTACAAGCAGCTTCTACCCTAACAGCAGCCGGAATTCAACAGGCACACACTTTAGTAATTGCTGGTTCTAAAGATGCTCTGAATTTGTCTATTATGATGCAAGCGCGGGTGCTAAATCCCCAGATTCGGATTATCAACCGTTTTTATAATACAAATTTGGCGGAACGCTTAGATCAAAGTTTGCCAGACCACTTGAGTATGAGTGTTGTGGGTTTAGCAGCACCCGTATTTACTTTTGCAGCAATGGGAAACCGAGCGATCGGACAAATCAAATTATTTCAGCAAACTTGGCCAATTCACGAAGAATACATTGATGAAAACCACTTCTGGAAAGGTCTAAAGCTGAGTGAATTGTGGGAAGATCGATCGCGGATGCTGATTTATTACTTGCCAGTAGAAGGTGAGATGGATTTGGTGTCAGGTGTAATATCTGGACAAGAGATTAAAGTAGGCGATCGCATAATTATTGGTACACAACCCCGCATCCGTACCCCCCGAAGATCATTGATTACAAAACTGCTGAAAGCCCTGACCAATTTTAGGCAGTTTCAGGAACACGGGCGATCGGTAGTGATGGGTGCTATTGCACTTTTGGCAGTTATTGCGATCGCTACATTCACTTATATGTCGGCTGAGTTGAGTTTGTCTCCTGTCGATGCTCTATATTTTTCTGTCGGCATGATTACGGGAGCCGGTGGTAATGACAAAGTAGTAGAAAATGCTCCTAACAGTATTAAGTTATTTACTGTTGTGATGATGCTGGTTGGAGCAGTGGTAATTGGTATTTGGTACGCAATGCTCACCGATTTTGTCTTAGGAAGCCGCTTTAAGCAATTTTGGGATGCAGCCCGAATTCCCCAACGATATCACTACATTGTCTGTGGCTTGAGTGGTATTGGAGTGAGAATTGTCCAGCAACTCCACGCCAGTGGACATGAAGTTGTAGTAGTTGAACCTGATTCCAACAACAAATATATCAACACCGCCCGCGAACTAGGTATCCCCGTCATTCAGGGAGATGCCAGTTTCCGTACAATACTCAAAGCCAGCAATATAGACTCTGCCGCCGCAGTGCTTGCTGTTACTAGCAATGATGCTACCAATCTGGAAATTGCCCTCAAAGCCAAGGGACTGACTCCCAGCATTCCGGTAATTGTTCATTATGCCGATCCCGATTTTGCTGGCATAGCGCAACAGCTATTTGGTTTTGAGGCCGTACTAAGTCCGGCTGAACTAGCAGCCCCAGCTTTTGCTGCTGCTGCACTAGGGGGACGCATCCTCGGCAATGGCATCACAGCAGATAGTCTTTGGGTGGCTTTTGCAACTGTGATTACACCTTCACACGTTTTTTGTGGCCAGTGGGTGAAAGATGTAGCCATGTCTGCTGACTGTGTTCCTTTGTACGTAGAAACGAACCACCAAACGCTTCACGGCTGGGATTTATTAGAAACTAACCTCAGTGCTGGTGACGTTTTATATATGACAATGCCAGCGACGCGGTTATATCAATTGTGGCGGGGCGAACAAGTTTGTGAAGCACACGCTTAAATAATTCGTAATGACGCTCCTGTGTCGCTAACGTAATCCGTAATTCGTAATTAATCCAATACTCCCCATTCCCCATTCCCATTTATTTGTTAACTACTCGTTGTTGATATTCCTGCTCAGTAATCATATCGAGAGTGTTTTCTATACGATCTACAAATACGATCCCTTCCAGATGATCGTACTCGTGTTGAAAAATTCGAGCGATAAAATCGGTTAATTCTTGCTTTTGTAAGTTGCCTTGACAGTCAGTGTATTCGACTTCAATAGATTTATACCGAGGTACTAACCCCCTAATTCCTGGAACACTTAAACAACCTTCCCAATCTTTGACAACTTCTGTTGAATGAGAAATAATTTTGGGATTAATCATGGCAGTAGGTTCCATTTCCGGGGCATTGGGATACCTGGCATTAGGGCGAGAAGCCACAATAAATAAACGATAGGATTGTGCTACTTGAGGCGCAGCAATCCCCACGCCGTTAGCTTTGGCAACAGTGGCAATTAAGTCTTCAATTAACTTTTGGATATGCTCATATTGAATATTCTCAACCCAAGCAGCTTTTTGGCGTAATGTTGGATTTCCTAATTGAATTATTGGCGCTAACTCAGTCATGATTAAACTCCTTTAAGTAATGGGGAATGGGGAATGGGGAGTGGGGAATGGGGAATGGGGCATTGGGCATTTACAAATGACAAATGACAAATGACTAACATCATTCCTCGCGTCTCACGGGTAAAGGAGCAGGTTGGACTCCTACTTGGACAATTTGCCCATTGCGTTCCACTCCTATTGGTAATTTAGTGCCGATTTTGCTATTCTCTACTAGCTTTTGTACTTCTTCAATTTTAGTAACAGGCTGGTTATTAATGCTTTTAATCACATCACCGGCTTGGAGTCCAGCCGTAGATGCAGGCGATCGCGGGACGATATCAACTAGCAAAACGCCCTCATCAGCTGTAAAATTTAAGCGATCGCCTGCTTTATTTTTTATTCTTTCTTTAATTTCTGGTGTCAGTGTCACCATCTGAACACCCAAATAAGGGTGATCCACTTTCCCGTTAGCAATTAATTCCTGGGCAATTTTTTGCACAGTATTAATGGGAATAGCAAATCCCAAACCTTGAGCGCCTCGGATAATAGCTGTGTTCATCGCAATTACCTGGCCACGAGCATTTAGCAATGGGCCACCAGAATTACCAGGGTTAATTGCAGCGTCCGTTTGGATGTAATCAACCCGTTTGTCACTAGCACCAATATCGCTACTAGAACGACCTGTAGCACTAATAATCCCAGAAGTAACGGTATTATTCAAGCCTAAAGGGTTACCAATAGCTATTACTGCTTCTCCTGGTTGCAAGGCATCGGAGTTACCCACAGATAGAGTTGGCAGATTATTAGCATCAATTTTGATCGTAGCCACATCCGTAACCGGATCTTCACCTAACACTTTCCCGTCAAAAGTCCGGCCATCTTTAAGTGTGACAGTCACTCTATCAGCACCATCTACCACATGAGAATTGGTCACAATTTGACCTGAAGAATTAATGATAAATCCAGAGCCGCTACCCCGTTCTATTTGTTGTCTAGGCTGTGGCGCACTATCTCCAAAAAACCGTCGGAAAAATGGATCGTTAAATTCCTCTGGTACGCGAGAAGTGATTGTTCGGGAAGAATCAATGCGAACTACCGCAGGCCCAACCTTTTGCACTACTTTTACCACAAAATTAGGATCTCCAGACGAAGAGATAAGTGGCGGGGGGACAATTACCGGATTGGGTTCTATTGTCTTTTGGTCTTGAGTCTCGCTTTGTCGAGTCTCAAAGGTCTTAGCAGGGAGAACAGAGCAGCTCCCCAAGAACACCACTGCTACCCCATACGAGAGCATCCATAACCTGTGAGATAAACCCCTGGTATCAACCTTCTTGGATGCTAAATCATGGTTTGTTGTCTTCATCTGTCGTTGCTTCTCCATATCAATCGCTGTAGGATCTTGCCTACCGGGTATGTCCCAAAATGATTACAACTTAAAAGCTTATTCTAGGTCTAGTGTGTTTGAATGCTAAATTAGTGCTTTCTCTTCTATTGTGACGGTTAGCAGCAAAGGTGGTGGATGATGGAAATTCCCATAGAAAGTCTGTGGAGTCAGGTACTAGAGCGCCTACAGCTTGAACTATCCCGGCCCACCTTTGAAACTTGGATAAAAACTGCTAGTGCGGAGCGATTAGAAAATAATTGCTTGGTAATCCGTACTCCTAACCCATTTGCTCGTAATTGGTTACAGAAGTATTACATAAATACCATTGCTCATGTAGTACAAGATATTCTGGGTCATCCTGTAGGAATTTACATTACTGTTGCTCAAGGTGATGAAGTTTCTCATTTGAGTGAACGAGAGGTTTCTTCGGAATCACCAGATCCCAGCAGTATTCCTGAAGCTATTCCTAATCGCAATCATAAAACTACCGAATTAAACTCTAAATATGTCTTTTCGCGGTTTGTAGTTGGTGCTAACAATCGGATGGCTCACGCTGCTTCTTTGGCAGTTGCAGAATCTCCAGGTAAAGAGTTTAATCCTTTATTTTTATGTGGTGGTGTAGGTTTGGGTAAAACTCATCTCATGCAGGCGATTGGTCATTATCGCTGGGAGATTTCGCCTAATTGTAAAATATTTTATGTTTCGACTGAGCAGTTTACTAATGATTTAATTACAGCGATTCGTAAAGATAGTATGCAAAGTTTTCGAGAGCATTATCGAGCGGCTGATGTTTTATTAGTTGATGATATTCAGTTTCTTGAAGGGAAGGAATACACTCAAGAAGAATTCTTTTATACTTTTAATACTTTACATGAAGCTGGTAAACAAGTTGTCATTGCTTCTGATCGTCCTCCTAATCAGATTCCTAGCTTGCAAGAACGGCTTTGTTCTAGGTTTTCTATGGGGTTAATCGCAGATATCCAAAAGCCGGATTTAGAAACTAGAATGGCAATTTTACAGAAAAAAGCTGAGGATGAAAATATTCGCCTTCCCCGCGATGTGATTGAGTATATTGCTTCTAACTATACTTCTAATATTCGAGAATTAGAAGGAGCTTTAATTCGGGCGGTGGCTTATATTTCTATTTGGAGCTTACCGATGACGGTAGAAAATATCACACCAGTTTTAGAACCGCCTAACGAAAAAATGGCAGCTACCCCAGAAGCTATTTTAAAGGTAGTGGCGGATAATTTTGATGTTTCAATAGACGATCTCAAAAGTAACTCACGACGAAGAGAGATTAGCTGGGCGCGTCAAATAGGAATGTATCTCATGCGCCAACACACGTCTCTGAGTTTGCCGAGAATTGGCGAGGAGTTTGGTGGTAAAGACCATACAACGGTAATCTATAGTTGCGATAAAATTACCCAACTCCACCAGAGCGATCGCACTTTAGCACAAACAATCCGCCAACTGAGCGATCGCATCAATATGACTAGCCGTTCTCAAAAATCATCCTGAAGATGTATGAAGATGTATTTGAAGTTTTCCACAACCATCACTTTTATAATTAGCATTGACGGCTGAATAAATAGTTAAAAATATTAAGTAACGTATAAAAATTGATTAAATTTAACTTAAATTGTGGAAAAATCTTACTTTTTATGGAAAAATCTGTGGAAAACTTGAAATTTTACTAGTAAAGCTTAATCAAGTATAATTACCTTGTGGAAAAGTACTTGAGTTTTTCCACAAGTTTTCCACAAGGTAAACTTGTTTAACTATGATTTCAACAGAATTGGGGAATTTTCTAGTGGTTTGTCAAGGTTGCTGAATTTGTAGTGAGCGCTTTAACACTCAAATCAAGGACTAAAGTCCTTACTACGAAGTCATTTACCTATGATAATCAGAAATGGTATGAGTCGGACAACTGTTCGACCTCACAGCCTACCAAGCTAATTCCAATTATTATTTGTAGTGAAGTTTTAGAATGATTTTGTGCTAGAAATTTTAGTATCATCTATCTCGTAGACCTTATTGAAAAACCTGCCAATCTTTTGAAAAGACTAGCAGGCATGGCTTATCATCAATCGGAGCGGCGGGATTCGAACCCACGACCTCCACTACCCCAAAGTGGCGCGCTACCAAGCTGCGCTACGCCCCGGTCAGAATTACTATGATACAGCAAAACTCTAGGATAAGCAACAGGCATATTTAAAAAACCTTCAGCATTCCAGTCGCTTGCAGCAAATTGGGAACAGCAGAAGCATCCCATTTACCTTCTACACATCGCCCTGTATTTAAGATGAAACGCAGACTGTAGGCATGAGGATAGCCTTCTACCTCCATCCATAATAAATTGCTTTCGGCTTCACAAGCGATTTTTTCCTCTTCCATTAATTCAGTTGCGAGTTGTTTCATGGTGTCTGCTAGCTGTGCTAGTAGACGGCAAAAATCATTCAACTCGGCTTCGGTTAACTCAATTGCCCAATCATCTGTACCAACTAAACCTTTAAATTCAGGTGCATCGGGGTTCTGGCCTATACGCCAACCATATCCCGTTTTTATAAGGCGTTCCATAGCTTAGTTTTTTAAACGCAGAGGTTTAATGCAGAGGAACGCAAAGGAAGATTATGGACTGTAGGTTTGGTCATTTCAGTAGTTCAGCCCCTCCTCGTTGGGGTGGCTGTGGGGTAGTTGATGTATTAGGGCTGGGTGTGGTGTTGGAGCTAGGGGGTGCGGTATTTTGGGAACTTGGATTAAATATATTGACTAAGACTTGCACTAGGGCATTTCGTTGGCTGCGGGTGAGACGAGTGATAGCTTTGCGATCGCCTTCTATTGGATTTTCCCGTAGTGTTTCATTGCCTGGATAGGTAGTATCATACATAATTTCGTTCGCACCCAGGTAATCAGCTAAAGTCAGCTTCCAATCTAAGCGATAAATTGGGGCCCGCCCTTTGGTATAAATGTGATATGTAATCAGGCGACTTACTAAGGTGTTGTTTTCGGCAACTTTCCCATTTTCTTTGCTGATATAGTTATTTTCTAGTGGTAAATTTGGCAATTGCTGATATACTATCTGCCAAACATCGCTAGGTATGGTTCTCTGAGCATAAGCAGGTTGGATGCTAAATAAATTTCTATGTATTGATTTGTCCGCCCCTGAACCTAAAACAATTACACCCACCACCATTAAAGCAGTGAGTGTCTGCCAAGGTTTAAGTAGGGGTTGAATGAACGATAAATTTTTGCTCATCCTACCTTCTCTAAAACCTTTTTTTATAGTTCGCCAATAATTTCTGGCTGAGTCAATTCATCGGACATTTCGATAATTGCCCTTAGCACTGGCTTCATCATCGCATCTTCGTTATTTTCAAAGTCTTCATAACGCCGACGTTTAGCACGATTGGCCACCTGAACCGTAATGCGGTAACGATTTGAGGCTGCACTAATGAGTTCCTCAGAACGGTGCATAATCTGAGACTGAGTTGTCTCGAACTTAGAACGCTTTAGCATAATCAGTGGTTCTTGGGGTCATTCCCCAGTGTAGCAGTACCGATAAATCTGATGCTGTGGATTTAATCGCTAGCAACCTCTCTCTTGATAGAGGTTGAGAGTGTTTCAGTCAATATAAGTTACTTATAATATTATCTGACTAAAATCACACAACCTTATGGCTGACCTTGTGGAAACTGCTATCAACGCGGGAAACTTCAATACCTTGGTAAAGGCTGCTGAAGCTGCAAATCTTATAGAGACTCTAAAAAGTCCTGGTTCTTTCACATTATTTGCACCAACTGATGAAGCCTTTGCCAATCTGCCAGAGGGAACCTTAGAATCGCTACTACAAGATATCCCTAAGCTCCAGAAAATTGTCGCATATCATGTCGCTAGTGGGGATGTTCGGTCTGATGATTTGGTACAAATTAATGAGGCGCAGACCCTTGAGGGGTCAATTGTCGCCATTGAATCTGCCGACGGTAAATTTAAGGTAAATAACGCCAATGTCATCAAAACAGACATTTTGACAGACAATGGCGTGATCCATATTATTGATGCGGTGTTGATGCCTGCAATGGTAGCGGGTAAATAAGGGCATTGGGCACAAGAGACAGAGGGGCGGGGTGCGGGGGGCAGAGGGGAAAATTCTCCCTCGCTCCCCTGCTTCTTCCCCACTCCCTACTCCCCACTCCCTACTCCCAAAATGCATCCACTACGTGCGGGAACAGTCAATGACAACTGCTGAGTTTCTCCTTCACTATTCCACTCAATTTCAGCAGTACCATACAACAGCTTGTTGGGTTGAGTACGTAAATTGACGACATCTACGGCTGTTGCCGAACTTGTGCCAGCGTTGACGGCAATTATTAATTCCTCTGTTCCTAAAGTTCGCGCAAAGATATAAATTTGTCCTTGAGCATGGAGGACTTGGTAATCACCTGTACGCAATGCTGGGTATGTGTGGCGCAAGGCAATTAATTGACGATGAGTATTGAAAATTTCTTGATTCCAGTTACTCTCTAAAGGAAAGCTACGACGTGAGTCTGGATCTATTGCACCAGGTAAACCAACTTCATCACCATAGTAAATGCTGGGCGCACCGGGAAAGGTGAGTAACAGTAGAGTTGACAATTCTATACTACCTATATCACCGCCTGCAATACTCATCAATCGGGCTGTATCGTGACTTGCTAGCAAATTGAGTTGAGTTAGCTGAATTTCCCAAGGGTAAAGTTGCAGTACTTCTTGGATTTTGGTGGCGTACTCGGTGGCAAATAAGGGTGGGTAGGGTTGATAGTCGCGGCTTTGGACTTGTTCTAAGTCTACGCGATCGCCTGCCGCAAAAGCAATTGTTGGCCCAGCAAATAGATAATTCATCACGCCGTCAAATTGTGTTCCATCCAACCAATCGCGGGAATCTCCCCACACTTCGCCCACAATGTAAGCTTCGGGATTGACTGCCTTGACGCGATCGCGAAATTCCTGCCAAAATCCAGGAGTTTTTATTTCAAATGGTACATCTAATCGCCAACCATCAATGCCGAATTTTATCCAATATTCGGCAATTTCCATAATATATTCCCGCACTTCTGGATTATCGTGGTTAAATTCTGGTAAAGCACGATTTCCTGCCCAACCTAAGTAATTTGCAGGGAATTCCCCATTGTATGGTGAAAGGGGCCAGCCTTCAATTTTGAACCAATTTACCCAAGGCGAATGGGGGCCATTCTCTAAAACGTCATGGAAGAAGAAAAAACCACGGCTGGAATGGTTAAATACGCCATCCAGAACAACTTTGATATTCCGTTGATGGGCTGCATCAAGCAATTCCTTAAAAGCCGCGTTGCCCCCTAACATCGGGTCAACTTGATAATAATCGTGGGTATGATAGCGATGATTACTAGCGGATTGAAAAATGGGTGTAAAGTAAATTGCGTTAATTCCTAAATCCTGGATGTAGTCTAAACCCTCCATGATGCCCCATAAGTCGCCGCCTTTATAACCTTGGAGTGTTGGCATAGAGTCCCAATCTTCCCAACGGGCTTCACGCAGCAAACGTTTGCGCGGCTGTTTGCTTCTGGCAAAGCGATCTGGGAAGATTTGGTAGAAAACCGCGTGCTTTACCCAGTCTGGTGTTTGAATTTGCATGAATAACTTTTTGTAGCTTCAGAAGCGATCGTTGCAAATATTAGCTTCTTTATGGCTCTTACTTATGATAGAGAATCTGTCAATTGCCAGTAGTCATCAGCGATTTAGTCTGTATCCGGCTACTTTATACGCAAATGTTATCAGTCTTAACTATTTTGACTACAATTTGTTGGAATCTTTAATATTTATTAAAATTATATTTTTCTTCATTACTTAATTATTCTTAATTTTATTTACTTTATCCGTAATGATTGAGGCAGACCTGGATTAGTTTAATAGCTTCATAAATTTTTCTGTTATCCCAGTTTAGGTAGGGTAACTCTAAGATGCAGCTGTTCAAAGCTGTCTCACGAGTCATAGAAAATAACTATGAGGGAGACACAATTCAAGAAAATGAGTTATGAATTATTGTCTTAGGAAGACTTACTGCCTCCTAAGCTTATTTGATGTTATCTATGAAAAAAATAGATAACTATAGTCGCATCAAATAATCAAGGTGAAAAAACTACGTTCTAGAGCGACTGCTCCCTCTCAAATCACTACTTTGTTAACAGTAAATAAATTTAGCTTGAGGTAAAAATGAGGCACGAAAAACTTTCTCCCGGATTACTTTTGGCATTTCAAGATTATCAAAATGAAGGAGATCAAGCTTTAGTTTCACATAAGCGATCGCTTGGCATTATTGCCCACAAAAGCCCAGTCAAGCCGACTAAGAGCGTCGTTTTTATCTACTGCGACCATGATGCAGACTTAAGTTACTTATCACAATATAATATTGAAGTCAATCAAAACTCTGGAAGTGTGCGGACGGCTTTCTTGCCGATAGACAGTTTAGATGTCCTATCTGAAGAAGATGTGATTCGGCGGATTAAGCCATCACGCAAACTTCATTTGAGGATGGACACTGCAATGGGAACAGTCAAATTACCGGAGTTCCAGAATAAAACCGGACTGACTGGTAAAGGAGTAATTATCGGCATTATAGACAGTGGCATTGATCCGAAACACCCTGCATTTGCTGGACGAATTTTACACATTTGGGATCAAACACTGCCAGGGCCAGGAGTCACAGAGGGTGGCTATGGGGCTGAATTAACGGGAGCGCAACTGACAATTTCTCAGGATACTGGTGGTCATGGTACTCACGTTGCGGGAATTGCCGCCGGTGCCGATGCTAGCTATGGCGGTATAGCACCAGAAGCGGAATTAGTTGTTGTCAAGTCAGATTTACAAGATGCCCACATTGCTGATGCTGTGCGTTACATTTTCCGAGTTGCTAGAGAATTGGGACGCCCAGCAGTGGTAAATCTCAGCTTGGGTGGACACGCTGATGCCCATGATGGTAGTGATTCCTTATCCAAAGTCATCAATGCCGAAACTGGCCCTGGAAGAATTATTTGCTGTGCTGCGGGTAACGAAGGAAACCATAACATTCATGGTCAAGCGACAATACCCTGTGGACGCACTTGTAGTATGCGCTTTAATGTTCCTTTGAATCAAATAGACATAGTTTGGTTAAACGGTTGGTATTCCAAAGACAGCGAATTGGAAGTGTCGCTGCGGAGTCCTAACGGTTTTGTCACCCCCTTCCAAAAAATAATTACTCAGGGTAATGCCGCACAAGATTACCAGTTACCAGATGCACGGGTACAATTAGCGACACCAGCACCAGACCAAGCCAACGGCGACCATAATTTCTTTGTGCAAATACGCGGTATTGACCCCTCGCCAGTCATGGGAGGTATTTGGCAGCTGCGAGTCCGGAACACTTCTTCAACTGACACAAATTTGAATGTGTGGACTATAGATGACACTTCATCAGTGTTTTTTACAGGTAAAAGTGTGAAGGATGCGGTAAAAATTGGTTCGCCAGGAGCAGCTAGCAGTGCAATTACAGTTGCCGCCTATACTACTAGAACCAAGTACACAGATATTGATAACAAAGAGCAAGAAATGGGGTTAGAATTGCATACTATTTCGGAGTTCAGTAGTGAAGGGCCACTACGCAATGATGGACACAAGCCGGATGTAGCAGCACCAGGAGCGATGATTATTTCCACGCTTTCCGCCGATGCAAGTTTTGACCGTTCATCAATGATTAATTCTAAGTTTGTGGTACGGGCTGGTACGAGTATGGCGACACCATTTGTTAGTGGATTAGTGGCACTGCTGTTGCAGCGCGATCCTAAGCTTGATCCGGCTGCTGTGAAAGACTTGCTACGTAAAAATAGTGCAATTCCTGGAAAACCCCCAGGCACATTTGATGAGAAATGGGGTTATGGAGTGATTAACGCTTTGAATCTGTAATTAGATTGAGAAAGGTAAATATTATTTCTGTAGAAGGATAGGCAATAAAAACCTATAAATTTGATAAGTTAGGGTAGACAATTTCTGTCTACCCTCTTTACTAAGGAGTTGCTGATGAATTATCAGAAACTAGACGCCGCTCTTGCTACAGCACTGAATGATGTTCAAGATTCAGAAAAACCGAGTTTAACGGTTTTTATTCATACTGAACCAATTTTAAACTCGGCTGCAACTGCTGTTTTAGAAAGTTTAGGCGTTAGTGGTGTTAGTAATGGCAAAGATATTTTCACGGCAACACTGTCAGCAAATGCTATTTCCCAGTTGTCAGAGCAACCTTGGGTGAAGTATTTGAAGCGATCGCAGCAATTAGGTTTGGTTAATAGGAAAATAAATACAGGGAAGTAGGGCATTTAAGAAGTAAATTTGCTTTTTTAATTAGAGTTAAGAATTAAAATTAATATTTTCTATATAATCATCTGGATACTAGGCGGCTATTACCGTTTTATTATATAAAATATTTCTAGGTAACAAAAAAGACTTACACTTAGCAATAGTACTTTTCCTCACACTATTGGTAAGCGTAATTATTATACCGCAAGCGTTTCATTGATTTGGAATGGGTGGTTTATTTGCGCTGTGCTGTAATAGTAGTCTGTCACATAGATTATTACAGGTTACAGATCCCCGACTTCTCGAAGAAGTCGGGGATCTAAACACCCTCGACTAGTCAAAATCAAGCTTGGTGGACTACTAGCAGAAATACCAAAGTTCAGCAGTCAGTAGTTTAACAATCAATATCAGAGGTTTTATCTGTGAAACGTCTAATTCAATTTCCCTTAGAAGACGGTAGCTACATCTTAGTAATAGACATACTAAGTCGCTAATCCTAACCAATCCTAAGAGCAGTAAGCGCGATCGCACCCCATTCTTCGTCCCAATTAATACAAATGTTCTATCTTCCTACTTATTAGCCGCACCATCCATACACTACCAACATTCTGTAAAATTCATCCGAAAGAATCAGACGATCCCCCTTACCTGTGGTGGCAGACAGTCCTAAACTGAGAGTGAGAGTTGAAAGGCAGTCGGGAGAAATTTTGTGAAAAAAGTATTATCAATCATTCTTGGTGGTGGCGCCGGTACTCGGCTTTACCCGCTAACCAAACTACGCGCTAAACCAGCAGTACCAGTAGCGGGGAAGTACCGCCTAATCGATATCCCTGTCAGTAACTGTATCAATTCCGAAATATTCAAAATCTACGTCCTGACACAATTCAACTCAGCTTCCCTGAATCGTCACATCGCCCGTACCTACAACTTCACAGGCTTCAATGAAGGCTTTGTGGAAGTGCTAGCGGCACAACAAACACCAGAAAACCCTAACTGGTTCCAAGGTACAGCCGATGCTGTACGTCAGTACCTATGGTTAATGGAAGAATGGGATGTAGAAGAATATCTCATCCTCTCAGGCGATCACCTCTACCGCATGGATTATCGCCACTTTATTCAGCGCCATAGGGAAACGGGGGCTGATATTACTCTCTCAGTCATCCCCATCGATGAGCGCCGCGCCTCAGATTTTGGCTTGATGAAAATTGACGATTCTGGTAGAGTAATCGATTTTAGCGAAAAACCGAAAGGTGAAGCATTACTCCAAATGCAAGTTGATACAAGTGTACTGGGATTATCAAAAGAACAAGCCCAGCAACAGCCCTACATCGCCTCAATGGGGATTTATGTCTTTAAAAAAGATGTTTTGTTCAAGTTGTTGAAAGAAGGCATAGAAAGGACTGATTTCGGTAAAGAAATTATTCCTGATGCCTCTAAAGATTACAACGTTCAAGCTTATCTATTTGATGACTATTGGGAAGATATTGGAACAATTGAGGCATTTTATCATGCAAACTTAGCACTGACTCAGCAGCCCCAGCCACCTTTTAGTTTCTACGACGAAAAGGCTCCAATTTATACCCGCGCTCGCTACTTACCTCCGAGTAAACTTTTAGATTGCCAGGTAACAGAATCAATTATCGGCGAAGGTTGCATTTTGAAAAATTGCCGCATTCAACATTCAGTTTTAGGAGTGCGATCGCGGATTGAATCTGGCTGCCTCATCGAAGAATCTTTGCTCATGGGTGCAGATTTTTACCAAGCTTCTGTAGAACGCCAATCCAATGTAAAACAAGGTGATATTCCTGTAGGTATTGGTGCTGACTCGATTATTCGCGGTGCCATCATCGATAAAAACGCCAGTATCGGTCACGATGTCAAAATTATCAATAAGGATAATGTGCAAGAAGCTGACCGCGAAAGTCAAGGTTTCTACATCCGCAGTGGCATCGTCGTTGTGCTAAAGAATGCTGTAATTGCTGATGGAACCATCATTTAGTCATTAGTCATTAGTCATTGGTTAATAGTTACAAGGACAAAGGACTAATGACTAAACTAATTTTGTTGATTGGTCTTCCAGGTAGCGGTAAGTCAACTTTCGCTAAAGAATTGCTAGCAAAATGCCCCCAGATGCCACTAATTTCTACAGATGGCATCCGGGGGCAACTGTTCGGTTCCCAAGCCATTCAAGGGCCGTGGCTGGTGATTTGGCGGGAAGTAGGAAGGCAATTTCAGCAAGCTATTTCTACAAATAATACAGCTATTTTCGATGCCACCAATGCCCAGCGCCGCCATCGCCGGGAAGTTATTGCTTTAGCCCGTGACTTGGGTTTTACCCACATTACAGGAATTTGGGTAGATACGCCAGTCTGGCTGTGTTTAGCACAGAATAAAAGGCGATCGCGCCAAGTTCCTGAAGAAATTATCTTGCGGATGCACCGCCAACTCCGAGATGCCCCCCCAAGTCTGGAAGAAGGACTAGACAACCTGATCCGCTTATCAGAAAAATCGGAGTACGGAAATTGCGATCGCTTGTTGAGCGAGAACCACACTTGAATTTCTATATTCTTTGTTAATTTAAAGTCAGATTCTCTTTGCTTGGCACTATACCGGGCAAACTAACATCTTTTATCTTAAAAAAACATAACAGGAATTTCTTATAGGAGGCTGGTAGATAGATGGCTGCAACCGACTACAAAGACTATTACGCAATTTTGGGAGTTAGTAAGACTGCCACTCAAGACGAGATTAAGCAAGCCTTTCGTAAACTAGCCCGCAAATATCACCCTGATGTCAACCCAAATAACAAACAGGCAGAAGCACGCTTCAAAGAAGTTAGCGAAGCCTACGAAGTTGTGTCAGACCCAGATAAACGCAAAAAATACGACCAATTCGGTCAATATTGGAAACAGGCTGGTGAAGGCTTCTCATCTGGCGGCCCTGGTGTTGATATGGGTGGCTTTGACTTCAGCCAATACGGTAATTTTGATGAGTTCATCAATGAGTTGCTAGGACGCTTTGGTGGTGCTACCCCTCGCGGTGGGCGACAAAGTTACTCACAACAAAATAATTACAATTACTCCTCACAAAATTATTCTTACCGCAGTTCTACAGGTGCGACGAGTGGTTTTAGCAGCAACTTTAACGATTATGGTTTTGGTGATGCAGGTGCGGGTACTTCCCAAGATAGTGAAGCTGCGATCGCTCTAACTTTTGCTGAAGCATTTAACGGTGTGCAAAAGCGCTTCAGTTTAGGTAACGAAACAATTGATGTTCGTATCCCATCTGGCGCTAAACCTGGTACTCGTCTGCGCGTGCGGGGCAAAGGTCAAATCAACCCCATGACTCAACAACGAGGGGATTTATACTTAAAAGTCGAACTTCAGCCGCACTCGTTCTTCCAAATGGAAGGGGAGAATTTGGTGTGCGAAGTGCCAATCACGCCAGATGAAGCTACTTTAGGAGCGTCTATTGATGTACCCACTCCCGATGGTTTAGTTAATGTCAAGCTACCAGCAGGAGTGCGTTCTGGTCAATCGCTGCGTTTACGTGGCAAAGGTTGGCCCCTCGCCAAGGGTGGACGTGGCGATCAGCTGGTGAAGGTGGCGATCGCACCACCAAAAGACCTCAGCCAGCAAGAGCGGGAATATTATGAAAAAATCCGAGCTATACGTACTTATAATCCCCGCAGTCATTTGCAGCAAGTCAAGCTGTGAAAATTTAGCTTTGTAGGGGCGGTAAATTTACCGTCTCTACATTGACTAGCTATGAATTTGCTGCGTGTTTCTCGCTACTACGATGGACTTCAACGCTTCCATTGCTTCTGGTGTAGCCTCGGTAGCTTGCCAGGTTCTCCGTGCAGCTAACCGATCGTGCCAAGCATTCACCTTTGGATAATCACTTAAGGAAATGCCTACTTCTGGCAGCCATATTACTACAGTTCCAGCTACAACCTCAGCCAAAGTTAGGTTTTGACTACCAAAGTAAGGGCGATCGTCAAGTAAATTCTCAAAAAGCTTCAGCACTGTTGAAATTTTTTGTTTTACCTGCTCGATTTTTTCTGGATCTTCCCCAGGTAAGCCTAATATCTGAGGTAAAAACGTGGTGGTTGCTGGCAAAAGCTCATTTACAGTTACCAGTTGTACCATGCGGGCGATCGCTAAATCTTTAGCATCTTTAGGCAACATCGCAGGTGTAGGATATTTTGCCTCTAAATAGTCCAAAATTGCCAAAGATTCCACTACCTTAAAGCCATCATCCACCAAAGCTGGAATGTGATGGAAGGGATTAATTGCCAAAAACTCTGTTTTAAACTGTTCTCCATCCAGTTTGATCTCTACTAATTCAAACTCAAGTCCTTTTTCTAGTAGAGTAATCCAGACGCGGCGGGAGTTAGGAGAAATCGACGAATGATAAAGGGTCAGCACCATAAAACCTCACAACTTCATGAGTAGGGTGGGCATTGCCATTTACACATTACACTCAATTGAATTGTTTTAACAAAGTCTCAACACTAGCATTGTGATCCAAAAAAGAAAATAAATGCCAGTACTGGAGTTTTCCTTCTCTATCTAATACGAACTGTGCTGGCAAAGGCGCTCCCAGTGCTTGTCCTACTTGATAGTTACGAAAAACTCGACAACTAGGATCGCTCAATAAGGGCATTTTTAAACCTAAATCCCTCACAACAATTTGACTCTGCCGTTCATCGGTACTAGTAATCATCAAAACTTCTATACCGCGATTTTTAAACTGCTCGTAGTTTTCATTTAAAGCTTTGATGTGAGGAAAACAAAAGGGGCAATATTGTTTTTCAGTAAAGATGCGAGTTAAGGCGAGTAACACTGGTTGCTTGCCTTTATAATCAGACAATTTTACTAAAGTTCCGTTGGTAATATCTGGCAGTTGAAAATCTGGCGTTCCTACTCCCAACCTGAGTTTATTTGTCGCTGGAACTGGTAACAAATTGCGGAAGAATCGCTCATTTAATAATCCACTAAAATCAGTTGAAGTAAGCATATTTTTATCCCCGATCATTTAAATACCATTTTATGAAAAAACCACAGATAGATACCGAGGTTGACACTGTTTAATGTGTATCTCTGTTTATCTGTGGTTTTCGTTGATTTCAACTCCAACAGGATGGATTAGATAGCTGGCGAAATTTAGACAGCAGAGAAGTAGACTTTAGACTTCACTGGGTCAGGATTCATTGTCTTGTCACCAGGTTGCCAACCAGCTGGGCAAACTTCGTCGGGGTGAGACTGAACATACTGAATTGCTTGCAGTGTCCGCAGGGTTTCATCAACACTGCGAC
Organism: Nostoc sp.; assembly: GCF_036919495.1. Lineage (GTDB taxonomy): Bacteria > Cyanobacteriota > Cyanobacteriia > Cyanobacteriales > Nostocaceae > Nostoc. The sequence continues at coordinate 5,542 of NZ_JBALBZ010000078.1, read as the reverse complement.
CAAAAGCTAGGTTGTTGATAGTGGCGTGCTGTATAATACCATCTTTATCGATGATAAATAGACCACGCAAGGCAATGCCTGCTGCTGGGTCAAGAACGTTGTAAGCGGCGCTAATCTCTTTTTTGATGTCAGAGACTAGAGGATAATTCAGGTCGCCGACGCCACCAGACTTACGATCTGTTTGAATCCAAGCGAGGTGGGAGAATTCACTATCAACAGAAGCCCCAAGAACTTCTGTATTGATTTTCTTAAATTCTTCGTAGCGATCGCTAAATGCTGTGATTTCAGTGGGACAAACAAAGGTAAAGTCTAGTGGGTAGAAAAACAGGACGACATACTTACCGCGATAATCGGAAAGTTTGATTGTCTTAAATTCCTGGTCTACCACAGCCGTTGCTGTGAAATCGGGAGCTTGTTGACCAACGCGGAGGCTTCCTTCGGTTCCGTAAGTAAGGGACATTAACTTAATTCTCCTTTATCGATTTAGTAGCGTTGGAATTCGGGTCAAGTAAAACTCACCCATGCACGCTCTCACAGTTTAATTACGATCTGTTACGACTATATCATACTCATAACGATTTTGAGTAGCAAATGCTTGATTTAGATACAAGAGAATGGTTGCTTACCAATGGCTTAGGAAGTTTTGCCAGTGGTACAGTTTCGGATGTCCGCACACGTACTTATCACGGTTGGCTGTTTGCCGCTACAAAGCCTCCTTCTGAGCGGACTCTGCTGTTTTCGCACCTAGAAGCTAGCTTGGAAGTATTAGGGAATGTTGTAGCACTGGGGACAAATTTTTGGGGTAACGGTCAGATTGAGCCCACAGGCTACGAATTGCTACGCTGTTTTGATATTAACCCAGTTCCAAAATGGATTTGGGGTCAAGATAACTGGCAGTTAACCAGACAATTAGTGATGCCCTACGGTTGGGAAGGGAGTAGGGAATGGGGAGTAGAAAGTAGGGAAAGGAATCATAGTACAGACGCGATTAATCGCGTCTCTTCCCACTTCCAATTTTGCCATCGAACTTTAATCCAATATCGCTACGAGGGAAGTGACACAGCGATTTTACGGCTGCGACTGCTGATAGCAGAACGTGAGTTTCACCATCAGCAAACTGCTAATCCAGGATTACAGTTCTCGCAATTGCTTGGGGAACAGCAAATCTGTCTGCAAGCAAAAAATTCTAGAAATTTCGGTATACCTTGGCACTTGCGCTGGACACAAGGAAGATATCAAACAGATGCAGTTTGGTATTGGAATTATGGATTGCCTGAGGAGACAAAACGGGGATTAGGCGACAAAGAAGACCTCTACAGTCCTGGCTACTTGATAGTCACACTGCAACCAGGAGATATAGTCACTCTAGAAGCACGAGTAGGTTTTCCCGATTCCACGGCAGGTGTTCTCACCGATGAAATCTTTGCAGAAGCAGTAGAGGCAGAGCAAAAACGGCTCTCCCAGATTTTTGGATGGAGTAAAGGAGGGGTTGGGGACTGGGGACTGGGGATTGGGGAAAAGTTTTCCAATACCCAATACCCAATACCCAATCCCCAATCCCCACTTAACCAACAACTACTTAAAGCAAGCGATCAGTTTATCGTCTATCGAGCCTCAATTCCAGGCCCTACAGTCATTGCTGGTTATCACTGGTTTAATGACTGGGGGCGCAATACATTAATTGCTTTACCTGGGTTGGCACTAGTTCCACGGCGCTTTGACTTAGCAAAAGGAGTATTGCGGACTTTTGGGCATTATTGCCGCCACGGTTTGATTCCTAATGCATTTCTTGGTGTCAATGGAGAACCTATTTATAACAGTATTGATGCGGCGTTGTGGTGGATTGAAACTTTAGGACTTTATTTAGAAGCTACCCAAGACTGGGAATTTTTGGCAGACCAATTCCCTCTAGTACAGCAAATCTACAAAGCATTTGTCGGTGGTACACATTTCAATATCCAGATCGATGCCACCGATGGGTTAGTTAGTTGGGATGCCCCTGGTTTAGCCCTTACCTGGATGGATGTGGTAATTGGCGCATATCCCGTCACTCCCCGTTACGGTAAGCCAGTGGAAATCAATGCACTGTGGTATTCTGCTTTATGTTGGCTGAGTCAGTGGGCAGAACGATTGAGCCAGCTTGAGTTTGGTGAACCAGTGCGCCTCACGAAGCAAGCACAGCGTTATGCTCAACAAGCAGAACATGTGAAAACCTCGTTGCAAAAATTCTGGAATCCTCAACTGGGTTATTTGTACGATACTATTGAGCCAGATGATCGCCGGAATTTTCAAATTCGTCCCAATGCTGTTTTGGCGCTGTCGCTGCACCATTGTGCCTTTTCTGAACAGCAAGGGTGTCAAGTATTAGATTTGGCAACTGTCAGCTTACTCACCCCCTATGGTCTTCGCAGTCTCGATCCAGGAGATCCTGAATACAAAGGCAGATATGAGGGTAATCAAGAACAACGCGATCGCGCTTATCACCAAGGCACTGTTTGGGCTTGGCTAATTGGGCCATATATTCGGGCTTGGCAACGTTTTTATCCACAGCGATCGCTGCCTTTTGATTGGCAACCTCTGCTAGATCATTTCTTATTTGACGCTTGTCTTGGTTCTATTTCTGAGATTTTTGATGGCGATGCACCTCATAAGCCCAGAGGAGCGATCGCTCAAGCTTGGTCAGTTGCCGAAGTCATCCGCCACATTAAATAGTGCTGAAAGGATTAGCAGAATTTTGGCAGGAGTTTAAACAATTCGAGCAGGAGCGTACCGTGAGTTACATTACCACAGGCGAACGCATTGGCTACGAGCGAGGTAAGCAGGAAGGGCAACAGGAACAAGCACAAATACTTGTACTACGACAGCTACAAAAACGGGTAGGTGAGTTACCACACCAGGTTCGAGAACAGATTCAGGGTCTTTCTCTAGAACAATTGGAAGCACTGGGTGAGGCTTTATTAGATTATTAGTGCGTAGGCATAGCCCGTCGTAGACATCGCTGATTTGCTCAACTGGCTACAAACTCATCAAACACTTAGTGCTGAGTCCTAAGTACTAGAGGTCAAAGTTACTCTATCTTAACTCCACTTATCGCTTACTATTTATAAACTTTAATGTGGCTCAGGTCGGAGTTGAACCAACGACCCCAGGCTTATGAGTCCCGTGCTCTAACCAACTGAGCTACTGAGCCATGTCTTTTCAAATCATCAACTAATATAGCATATAAATTTGCTCAAGGCTAACCTTTTTTGCAATTTTTTTACAGCTTTCATCCCTCTTGAGACAATAGAAAGCAAAAGAGGGAGTTTACCTCCCTCAACTAACAAGGCAATGATTTCGTTACAGATAGCCTGTTTTACACGCGTTGCGGTAGGAAGGCTATTGGGTTAACAGCCTCCTTACCTCCTGGATGAATTTCAAAGTGGCTGTGTGGCCCAGTGCTGTGACCAGTAGTACCCATTAAAGCAATTGTTTCTCCTTGATGCACCTGCTGACCAGGTTGTACCAGAATTTTGCTGTTATGAGCATAGCGAGTCGTGCTGCCATCAGGATGGCGGATTTCAACGAGGTTCCCGTAGCCACCGTTGTTCCAGCCAGCTTTTTCTATCGTACCTTCAGCTGAAGCAACAACTGGTGTGCCAGTGGAGTTAGCAATATCAATTCCCTTGTGCGGTCTTCCCCAACGCATACCAAAGCCAGAAGTGAGAGTGCCCTTTGCTGGCCAGGTGTAAGCTAAGGTTGAAGTAGATGGAGGAGGTGTTAGTTCGTCAATGGGTCTGGGCAGATATTGATCAACTGCTGCCAAAGGTGGTATTACCTGTGGAGAAACAGTTCTTCCCCGCATCATTCCCAAAGAGTCAGAAGCATTTACTCTTCCAGAAGGTGTTGCAACCTTTACGGCTGCTAGAGTGCCAGAGGGAGTCCACTTACTAGGAGAACCTAGATTAGGCAAGAACTCTGGGTTTAGTGCCTCACTAGGGCGTACAGAAGTACGGAATTGGGGCTTAATTGGCTGAACGCTATAGTTACTCCGAATCGGTGTAGGAACTGGAATTTGGATTGCTACACTATTCGGTCGAGCCGCATTTGGTACAGTGAAATTATTGGGGGTAGAAACAGGAGTGAGCATCGCAGCATTATTAGTTTCAGAAGGTGCTGCTGCCACAACTGAGTTCCCAGACTGTTGAGTGCGATATTTCTGCTGTAACCTCTGAATTTCCGCTTGTAAGCTCCGCAAACGGTCATTATTGTTATTGTTGACCCTTGCTACCCTATTTGCTGGTGCTTTAAACTGTTGCATTTCGGCAAAAGTTTGTGGCACTTGATTTTCACCACCGACGCCATAAGAAGTAGCGGTGGGGGCTGTTTCTAAGTTGGTCGCACTATTTGCCTGAACCTGAACAGTTACCGGTGTAGGGACGGTAATGTTACTCTTGTCGGCAATAGCTGGTGATTGTGAACTAGGTAAATATGAATTGGCACTACCAATATTTATAGGGGAGTTGGCTACTCTTGGAGCTTTGCTGGACTCTACAAAAGTGGCTTGACTCACTACAGTGGGTTGACTCACTACAGTGGGGTTACTTGCTACAGTTGCCTCAATTTGAACAGCAGGAATAATTAGTTGTTGACTAATTTTCAGTTCATTTGGATTATTGAGGTTATTTACCTTGACTAGTTCTGATACGGAAGTGTTATATTTGCTGGCGATCGCTGCTAGTGTATCTCCAGGCTTAACTTCGTAAGCTGTTCGAGTCGAGGACGCAATAACTGTTGGTTTAGCTGGTGTCAGTGCAGTTGTCTGTGTCTTCTGTTTTAACTTCGATATCAACTTCGCTTTGCTTGCATCGCCAGAAGTATCCGACTGGGCTAATACAGTCTTCTCAACTACAGTTGTTGACGCAGCCAACCCCATATCAGCTTGTGATAAATCTTTAGTCTCCCCAGACCGCAACTGTGCCAGACTGTTTCTTAAACGGTTCGATTTTTCTTGTAAGCGATTCAGTGCGAACTCTTGTTGCGCCTTAAGTTGTGCATTTATTTCACTGTTGCCTGCGGTTGACGTTGCCACTGTTTGTGGCTGGGCAGTTAGTGATGCATTTGCAATACCAACACCATCAGCACTAGACTCAGACAGATTATTGACTGTTGGAAAACTAGCCTCAGCTAAGGTATTGTTTAATCCCTGTGCCACTTGAGGGTTCAGGTAAGTGGAATTTTTATAAACTGCTGTTCCTTGGGAAAACCTTTCTGATGCAGGAACTTGCAAAGACATTCCCTTTGCCGCGACTTGCCATTTAGCTTCAAGCCCAGGCACTTGTGAGACTGCCGTTGGTTCCACGATAACAGGATTTTCCGGCACGCTCGCTGATGAGACTGCTTGGGACCCCAGCTTTGTGGAGGCAAATTTCACCTCAGTGTCAGGAACAGCAGGAATTGTTGAGGTTGCCTTTTGGCTACCTACAGGCACTGCTGCTTGGGCTTGATCGCTTTGTCGAGTCACCAAAAGGCTGGTTGCTCCCATAGAGATTGCCAAGCCAAT
>NZ_JBALBZ010000077.1:0-16791 GCF_036919495.1 Nostoc sp. | reverse complement strand
ATGTTGAAAGTGTCAACCAAATTCTTTCTGTTCGTTGTGCTTATCTAAATGGTTTACTTGCTATTTGAGTCTTTCTGCCAAAACTGGATGCTCCCGTGGATATTTTGGTTGAGCAGGAAACTCATAACTAATAACATCTATAGCGTTGTTAAATAGTTGAGTCTTAACCTTGGTTCCCGTTATGCTTTAGAAATACTAACATATAGTTGATTTTTAGTAAATCTAAACATTTTTATAGTGGTAAATGTGTAGTGATAATAGACATTTAGTAACTAAAATTATTTCTTTTTAGCTTTGGATAAAAAGACTAGAAAAATAGTTGGAGTTTACATAAGTGAGTGCAGCGAAGATGGAGCTAGAGGATTATGTAGTGGGGAGAGGGGAGGAGGCTTTGGGTAAATCAATTGAGAACACACATCCTTGATGGGGGATATCCCGAACTGAGAGTACACCCTTGTTTAGGGACACGGCGCGTCGTGAAATTGTAAGCCCAATCCCCAATCCTGATCTATCTGTTCCCATCTGAGAAAAAGCCTTAAAAAGTTCTTCCGCCTCACCAGGCGGGAGTCCTCCACATTGATCCTCTATTTCAAGCAAAACACGCCCACCTACAGCCTTACCGCGTATCCATACAATCCCACCCTGCTTCGTGAACTTAATGGCATTTTGAACCAGATTCGATAAGGCAGATATTATTAGGTGACGATCTATTAAAACTTCCAATTCCGGCGCTACCTCAACACACACCTCAATTGATTTCGCACTTGCTTCAAACCATGCAGTAGCCTCAACTTCACTGACTAAATGAATAACTCGACATCTCTGATATTGTCCGGTTGATTCGTTCCGCAGTCGCACCTCAACAAGTGAACGATCAATAATGTCTCTCATACGCCTATGGGCATTCTCAAGAATACGAGATGTACTTCCATTGGCTCCGACTTTCCCTGTGATTATAAGTTGGGAAGCTAAACTAGCAGAGGTCAACGCATTTCGCAACTCATGTGCTAGAAATCCCAGACGTAGAACCTCATCCCGCTCTGCATTCTCGCGCTGACCTCGATTAAACTCTGTAACCGCTTCAGCGATAGCGATATCGAGGCAGAAATTTAATCGATTGAATTCACGAGGGGATGTTGTTTGATTAGTATTCTCCTGAATATACTCAGTGATAGCTTGACAAAGAGCGCCGTAGCCATGAACAACCTGAGAAATGCTATAGCCAAGTTTTAACGACTCTTTTCCCCGGCGTTCTGCTGCGGCTCTGTGAACACTTTCTATAGAATTGTTATGTGCTTCCCCAGATTCATCTATATCAGCATCAGCACGTAATACCTCAATGAGTTCATCGTAGAACACAGGTAATCCTCTTTCCATTTCGTCGCTCGAACTCATGGAATCAGCAAGACGCGCGATCTTTTTTGAACACAAGGCGAGAATTTCGTCACGTTCTGCTAAGAGAAATTCATGTAACATTATGAATGTTCTTAATTTTATACTTATTCTACCATCAGGAGATCGCTAGAACAGCGATCGCATCCACCCCAGAACAATTTCCCATACCCTCGCCGAGGCTAAGTATTTGACCCACATTCCGCACGTTATTTTGTAGTATAAAAAGCAATACAAAAATTTGGAAGTAGTTACTAAATTATCCGAATATAAATACTAAATCTGTATTATCACTATAGTCAGCCTCCAATTCAATTCAAAATGATTTTATTAGTGGTCTGACCATGAGCATCAATATCATAGATAATTGGAATTGCTGTTCCTAACTCAACATTGACAATCTCCTCTTCAGATAGGTTTTCCAAGTGCTTAATGATGGCACGGAGTGAGTTTCCATGCGCTGCAATCAAGACGTTATCTCCTGTGATTAACTGCGGCAAAATGCGATCGCAAAAGAATGGAACAGTGCGCTTCACCGTATCTGCCAAACTTTCGCCACCAGGTGGAGGCACAGCATAGGATCGTCGCCAGAGTTGCACCTGTTCTTGGCCAAATTTTACGGCAGTTTCAGCTTTATTCAAACCTTGCAGTTCACCATAGTACCGTTCATCCAGCATAGCTGTGGGATAAACTGGCAATTCCCGTTCGGGGCTACCGTTGTATTTATCCCAACCATGCCAGGCTTGATCATCTGCCTGATGCTTGATGATCGGAATTCTCCCGTCGCAAATATCATCGACTTCTGTCAAGATAATAATTGCAGTTTCAATAGCTCGAAACAGCATACTGGTAAAGCAAACTCTGACTCGATAATGCTTCAGTTTACAGGAGGCGATCGTTGCCTCTGCTCGCCCCTGTTCGCCTAAAGGAACATCAACCCATCCTGTAAATTTATTCTCTGCATTCCAAAGGCTCTGTCCGTGACAGGGCGGCCGCACCATGTCAATAAGCAAGCCCTATTTTCAATAGATTTAAAAATGATGTCATTAACTTTTGCTTATTGCGAAAATTTTAAGTGATCGCTTTGGGGCTTAAAAAATAATCAAACGCGAAATCCTTATTTTTTCGTTGGTTCTTAACCTTCGTTGCGATCAAGAGTAATTTAGATGCGTTTGCCCTGCTGTCCGTGACGGATCAATATTAATTTAGCCATTATGTGTTGCTTCGGTGTGCGATCGCGAAGCGCTGCTGCAAGCAGATCGCGTGGATCTAGAGTTCCAGGGTGTCAAAAATGTCACGCAGAATCTGTGCAGAATGAATAAGCTGTTGTTGCTCCATGTCGTTGAGAGTAAAGTTGACCCTCTTAATGACACCTTTTTCATTGACGACAGAGGGTAGGCTGAGACAAACATCGTTAATGCCATAGAAGTCATTCACCAGGCAGCTAACTGTAAGAATACGCTCCTGTCCACGCAGAATGGCTTGGACAATTTCAGTGGTTGCCAATCCAATAGCGTAGGAAGTACACCCTTTGCGTTTGAGGATTTCGTAGCCAGCGTTTTTAACGCGCTCAAAAATCTCTTGTGCAGCCTTATCTACTGCTGAACTACCCTCTCGGTCATAGAGAGGCATTCCGGCAATATTCACCTTGCTCCAAACGGGCACTTCACTGTCGCCATGTTCACCAATGATGTAAGCATGAACACTGCGTGAATCAATGCCCATTTTCTGCGCCAGCAGGGTACGAAAACGGGCAGAGTCAAGCACCGTTCCAGAGCCAATTACCCTAGCAGCAGGAAAACCGGAGAGCTTTAGTGTCACGTAAGTCATAATGTCTACGGGATTGCTGACAATCAGCAAGATAGCATTGGGGCAATATTTGACGACATCTGCAATCAAGCTCTTAAAGATGGCAACGTTGCGTACAACCAAGTCGAGGCGGCTCTCTCCCGGCTTCTGACTGGCTCCAGCAGTAATAATTACCAGGTCTGCATTCTGTCCGACATCGGCAACAGTGCCAGCTTTAATCTCAACAGGCTCGACAAAAGGAATGCCATGCATTAGATCCATGACCTCTCCCTGAAGCCGCTCTGTCTGAATATCTTGAAGAATTAACTCATCAAAACAGTTTTGGATCATCATCGAATAGGCACATGCCATCCCTACTTGTCCGGCACCAATAATGACACCTTTGCGAGGACGGATGCTGACTTTATTTTCAACACTGGGATTAGGCGTAAAGAGGGTTTCAAACATTTTTACTGCTGCAATAACTTAGTAAGCGATCGTCACTGAATTTTAGATTTTAGATTTCCAATCCAAAAGGAAAGTTAGGTACAATTTTTTACTCAAGTCCCTACCTTCCCTACGGGATGCGAGAGCGTTCAGGTATAGGATCAATCTAAAATCCAAAATTGTTTGACCTTATGCACTTAGGGACTTCCAGAGAATAAATTACCCAATTTATTGAGATGATATTTTTCTTTTCTCCCTGCTCCCTGCTCCCCTGCCTACACAGCAATTGATTATTTTTTAACTGGAAGTCCCTTACCAGGAGTGGAGCGCCCGGAGTTGAGGTGTTTTCTTCAATTGATGCATCTGCATCCGAGTCAAGACATCATCCAGAATCGTCACAGCTTCGGCAACAAACGGGCCCTTGTTGAGCATGACGCACTCAGCCCGCTCTGCCATTGCTGCATCCGTCATTTCTGCTCTTGAGGGAATTCCTTTTTTCACCAGATTTTCTAGCACCTGAGTTGCCCAAATCACCGGGATATGAGCCGCCTCACACAGCCAGAGAATTTCTTCTTGCATTTCAGCCAGTCGTTGATACCCAATTGCGATCGCCAAATCGCCTCTAGCAATCATCACCGCAAAGGGTTGTTGACCTGCCGCTTGCACAATCAACTCAGGTAAATTACTGACGGCTTGGGGTGTTTCAATCTTAGCAACAATGGCAATTTCACTCTTTTGAGGCATCCGATCTGCTAACTCTTGCTGGAGCAGTTTAATATCATTGGCAGATTGCACAAAAGAATAGCCCACAATATCGGCATGGGTGGCAACAAAATCTAAATCCTCTCGATCTTTATCAGTAAGTGGGCTAAGTTGCAAATCTGTATCGGGGAAGTTAAGCCCCTTGTCTGGCAGAAGTTTACTACCCTTTAAACTCGCATGGGTGATGCGTAAGAGAACACCCTGATCCGTAAGAGATTCTACACGCGCTCCAATACGACCATCATCAATCCAGGCAGTTGCACCCACCTGCAATTGATCGAGTACTCCAGGGAGAGTACAATTTGCCTGGAAACACTTAGCATCCGTCATACTAGGCATATCACGAGTTAAGACAAGACATTCCCCTTGAAAGATGCGGTGTTTCTGATTAGGTGTCATTACTAAGCCAATTCGGGGCTTCGGCCCTGCCAGATCCATTAAGACTTTGCAGGAATTTCCGGTTTCTTTCTCTGCCAGACGGACATTGCCAATCATCGCTTCCCAAAGGTTAGCGCGATCGTGGGCACAGTTAATGCGTACACAGTTAGTCCCTCGCTGAAGCAGATCGCGGACAAATTCGTAATGGCTAGCGGCTTCCATTGGCAATGTCACCATGATTCTGACCCGGCGATGAGATAAAGTCTGACCAAACACATCTTCGGTATGTTGGTGAAGTAGGCGATCGCCCTCCAGAAACGCCCCAATAGAAGGACGAATCGGCAAACTAGCCGAATTGACCTGACAGATTGCCCCCAGAGTGGAAATCACCGCATCTAAATTCGGCATGACTCGCGCTTCCAAACGACCCAAGGAAGATAAGCCCCAGGGGATTAAGGCAGCTTGCAGAGGACGTAGGTCATGTCTTCGTAGAGCCATGTAATGGGCAAGATTGAGTCCACTGCTGAGAAACTCTTGTCGTTGAATGCGCGATCGCCACTGGTAAAAAATGTCTTGCCCTTCTTGAATAACCACCTGACGCAATTTTTGCAGCGTATTTAACAAGACACAAGGATCAGATAGGTCTAATGCAAGGTAGTCAAAAGTATCTTCTTCTTGATTATGCTCTAGAGTAGAAATTGTCATTAAATAACCCTCAAAAGACTGTATTAACAATTTAATAACGAACCACAGAGGCACAGAGAACACAGAGAGAAAGAGAGAAAGAGAGAAAGATTCTAAAACTTAGTTTACGTAAGCATTGTTGGCTTGACAGACTACTAGTAGCGTCAATTGAGTTACCCCAAAACCGGGGGTTGTGTCTTACCAAATTGCCAGCTAAGGAGCGATCCCAAGCCCAACAGACTCACAACAAACACCACAATCCCGCCCACAAATGGAATCAGCGCAAGTACTGTGACAATCAGCAACCCAATCAAGAACTGCTGCAAGCTGCTTTGCCGTTGGTGTAGCCTCTCTGTAAGAAAATCGCTTTTTACCACTTGTTGACCGATGAATAGTGAAATTCCCAATGCCCCAACCAATGATGTCAGACTCACCATCAACATCAGGAGTGGAATCAATGGAATACCAATTAGGGTGATTGCCAAAAAAATGTTAAGGGCAAATAAGGTAAACATTGCCCCAATTCCCCATAAGGCGCTTTTACCGGGATATTGACGCACGGTAGCTGCTAAATTCGGCAGAAAAGGTGGTGCGGTTTGTAATAAAATTATGCCCAGAATTGCACCGACGATCGTCGAAAAAATCCGAAAACCAGCGTAAAAGAAATACATCGGCAAAAATCGATCTCGATGACGGTACATTCCCGTCATGCCTCGTGCATTATATTGACCATCGAATGTGCTGTTTGAGCCGCCAATTGTGGCTCCTTCTGCTAATACGACTTTGCCACCGATCGCATAGGCATCGCCATCTACCCGTGCGCCTTGCTTGAGAATGATATTTCCACCGATAGCGATCGCAGTTTGTGTCACCCGTCCATTGGGTTGGATGATCGCCGAACCACCAATGGCAATAGCATTTTCTACAACTTGTTTTTCTACAACCGTGACATTTCCGCCCAATCGAATCAGATTGGTATTATTAATATTTAGATCAGTCTGTGCGATCGCATTTCCGGCAAACAGAAATACTATCGTAGAGATAAACACGATTGTCAACTGCTTCCAGCTCATGGTTAAGACTCCTAATTTTATTTTCCAATCTCGCCAGTTAGATTAGGCAATACTTGACCGAAGAGGCAGAGGGAATTATCTTCAACAGTCTTCTCTAATCTTCTTCAACTAGTTTCACCTGATTATGTGGACTGTAATCTAAACAATTAATGGCTTGATCGGTTAGCACCGTTGATGGATGGACGGTGCATTTGAGATATGAATTATGGCTAAAATATCGACAGTGAGGACACTTGGCTTGATGAGGCAATTTGAGGCTAAATAAATACTGCTGCACCCGCTTAGGAATGAAGGCATAAATTAAAGTAGCGATCGCCGAAATAATCATAGCGCTGACTACTATCAGGAAACCCATATCTAGAACAGAAAGAGTTTCAACTCCCCGATGATTTAGAGGGAGTGAATTAGCTGGCAGAGTTGCGATCGATTTTTCTTCCATGACTCCATTACGCTCCTATATTCTGTTATAAATAGGTTCAAAATGAAGATATTTAACATCATAGTCATTAAATCATCTCGTTTTTTATACTGTTCCACTACTTTGGACGAGTACCGTTTGATTTACTGCATGAATTAATTGATTACGATATAAATTGTAATCAAAAGCAATAAAAATCTTGAGGATACAATAAGGGGTAAAGGTATCTTTTATAGCTTTACCCCTATAACTCAATACAGTTCAGTATGCTTTACTAATAATCACAGCTTTTAATACTGCTGTACTGTCTCTACCAGAAATGTTGAATGTAGATACAAAACTTTACATTTTTAATTAGAGTAGCTCTAAAAAGCCTAAAATAGTCAACATAACATCATCTCCTCAAACCAATGAACATAACTTATTTTTTGACACATACATGATTGTAAATAACGGAATTTATCTAATAGTGTATATCCCCATTGTTTGGGAATAGATAAAATCTGTAAAATCAAATATGCTATTAAACTAATGTAAATTTGTATAGTGATACCATTGACGTTCTTGGTAATTAATTTGTCAAGCTTTAAGTGCATCTTTAAAAACTTCCACAACAATTCAACTCCCCAACGTAGCCGATAAATATCCCTAATTTCATTATCAGTAACTGCCGCATTTCCTGATGCTGGTAAATTTGTCACCAAGCGAAACTCAGTTTTCGTATCTAAATCACAAAAGCTAATAACTCTATAGGCTTGGGCATCATCAGATGCACCAACTTTAATTAATCCAATTGAGTTAGAGAATTCTAGCTTCCAATTATTTTTAATCCGCAAGACGAAATATTTATTTTCTTGCGCCAAGTCTTGAATAAATTTTAACCCAGCAAATCCCCTATCCATTACCCCAACAGCATTTGTAGGTAAATTAGACATCATTTTTGAGCCAAAATTATAATCATGTTCATGCCCAAAATTGATGAAGTTATCTTCTGGAGTACCTGTAGCTAGATTTAAGGAACTAAAAAGTTTAACTTGATGATGTCCTAAAACCCACAACAACTTACTTGTTAAAGTAATAATTGTTGAATCAATAGGACAAATTGCATATTTGTCATGTAGTTTTTTCTAAGCTTTATTATGGACTAACTCATTTAATTTCTGATAAATTTCTTGGAAGGGTTTTTGTGTACGGTGAGAATTTGCTTTGGAAAAAGTAGAAATATCTACCTCAAACCCTGTGTTATTTAATCTTTTAAATAAATCTCGCATACTGGTTAAACTGTTATCCAGGGCATAGGATAGCCAGCACTCAAAGAATAGACGGCTGTTCAATACGGGATAATCATTTTTTGGCAGTTGTTTTAGGATGTCTTTGACAATTTTGGGAAATGAATTTATAATCACAATCAAACTAATATATTTTAAGCATTCGCCCAAAAATACCATATTTTGGGCTATTTTTATCGGATTTCTCTTAACATTCAACACTTCTGTGTCTCTACATATCTACAGGTTATACCCTGAGATATTTTTTTAATCAATTGTCAACTTTTCAAACAACCTCTAAGCAGGACTAAGAGTTTTTTGCAAGTTCTCAATTTTGTCTTGAGAAAAACTTGTTCTAATTAACTTTCCTCCAAAACGATTAAATTCTGCAATTATTTTCTCTAGATTAACGGAGGAAATTAGAACAAACAATGATGAAGAATTTGGTTTTAAAGATTCTTCAATTTCTGTTAAAAAACTACTATCAAATGTGCCCTCTTTAATAGTAAGAGTGCGATGAAAGAAAACTGCGCTAATGATTCCACCCCAGAGTTCATTACTCAGGTCTCCAGGTTCAACCAAATCGTGATATGGTTTAACCCTAATCTTACCAGCTGCATTTTTGGTAATCACAACTGCATCTTTCAAATCTGCTAAGTTTTCTCGTTCAAGTTTGAGTAGTTCTAAAAGTACTTCATCTGCTTTATATTTTTCATCGAAATTGACTACAACTAATTCACTCATACTATTTTTGGATTGTAATTGTTTAAAGGAAAAATGACTTTTTACTGTATCTGCATTTTACCTCATAAACTGCTGATTTTTAGTTTACGATACCTGTGATCGCTGCTACTGCATTTACTGATTTGGCGAATAGACTGGGCGTAAATGGGAAAGCGATCGCAAAAGAGTAGATTTTATCGCTCGGTTGTCGCGTAGAACGTCCGCGCCTGTGCCAGTAACTGGTCTTCGCTCATGTGTTGTTCATTGACGACGACTGTACCGACAACTAGCTGGGCGATATCTGGATGATGTTCTTTGAGATCCGCCAGCAGATAATCCATCGCGCTGCTCGATCCGGTTGAACTGCCAAAGATCAGAATCTTCTTTGCGCCACTTAGCGTAGGCGTAGCCCGTCGTAGACATCGCGCTATTGCCTCATAGAAGGATTTTAGTTCCGGCTGGCGCTGACCGTTGGCATCGTCATCCACATTGTGCAGATGCCGATGAGAGCCGTCCGGGTCGTAAGGAACGATCCGTTCTGGTACTGAGCCGTGCAGTTCAGTTTTATAGATACGCGCCTCACGGTGATCGATAACGACCAGCAGGTGGACACCCTCGGCGATGATTGCCTGGGCGGGGACAGCAGAACGCTCAAGAAAGTGGCGAATCTGCATTAGTTCATGGATATCAGATAAATCTTTGTGCTTCGAGGGGTGAACTGTCAGCGTCTCACCATTCCGCGTAAATCTCAGATTGCCGTTATGTTCCTGAGTCTCTTCAGTCAGTGCATTTAGCATTGATCGGACATCGTGCCACTGAAGGTTTCGGGCTACTGGGTGTCCAAAGATAGTGTTGTAAGTGGTTTGATGAATCCGGGACATCTGCGTTTCCATTAATTTCTCCTTAGTCTTGTTAGACCAGTTATCATCGGATACACTCAATCTCTAAAATGGCAAATAGTTCATTAACTTATAAACAATTCTGCTCATTTACTACTCTGGGCGACTACCGTTTGAGTTAATGGATGAATTGATTGATTACAATACGAGCTATGGCAACTCGCTGTTGTTGTCCTCCTGAAAGCTGCTTACGGCGGTTTGTTAAGCGATCGCCCAATCCAACCTTTCAGGCGCATGATGCTAAACGCGACGGTTTACCCAGTGTCCTGGCACCCATCGCCGATGACCGTGGGAGGTCGGTTGGTAATGTCCTGCCACCCAGACCCGGCGATAACGAGCGCGGCGTGTAGTATTGTGCCGAGTTTGTTCACGCTGGTTTTGAGCCAATTGATCTGGTGCAACCCGGTCTGCCTCGACGACACCGGAACGAGTTGAATTCTGCCCATCATTAACATTGAACTCTGCGGCTGCGGCAGATTTTGCCAAGACTCCAAGGGGAAGAGCAAGCATCAGGATAACGATTATGCGTTTCATTAGATGTTCCTTTCGATAAGTTGAGAGTAGCTAGAATTAAAGCGGTTGAACTGGAATTTCCTGCCTGCTTGACATACTGACAAGTTCATTGCTAATACTCATCGATTAATTGCGCTCTTTTTGGAGGAAGTTAGTCAATCAGGCAATGTTGTTGGACAAGATTTCAGATAACTCTCCTCGTTAACTACTCTGAGGGGCTATAGCTTGATTTCTTGAGTGAATTGATTCATTACGATATAAATCGTTACCAAATTCATTTTGACGGTTAGAGAGACGCGATAAATCGCCGTCTCTACAGGAAATTTATCCATCAATTATTTATGCTTTCAAAGCTTGTGCTGCAATCTGTTGGGGCTTTTATTTCTTTTTGCTTCTTGCCCGATCAAACGTGCCATTCAGTTCAGTCTCTTTCTTCCTGCTTGGGAGAATCATCGGGTGGTTGATCTCTTGCCATGCGTTGTTGCTCCTGCGATACCCATTCCCAAGCAATCAAACAACCAATGCTTAAACCTGCCAGCATCAGTGCCAATGTCCATGAGAAGCGACTGGGAAATTGGAAATCGATCCAGATGCCTAGTGCCATTCCTGATAAAGTTGGTAGGACGACTGACCAGCCGACCAAGCCAACAAAACCTAAGCCAAACAAAACGCCACCATGAGGTTTCGCTTGGTGAGCATAAAGTTTGCGGCGTGCTTGATTAGCGATCGCTTTGGCGTTAAGATGCGTTTGGGAGCGAGACTGACGAGAGGGTGGGGTTTTCATACATATTCACCTGTGGAATCAATTCTGCAAAGACCTTATGAAGATTGAGTTGCGGGCTTCTATGTATTGATTTAACGGCTCTAAATGACAAGTGGTATTGAGGTATCACTAAGTTTGTTAAAGATTTATAACTAAATCAAACGCTATGAACTCATTTTATACTTCTCTAACCTTTGCCAAGACCTAATCTCAACCACCCATTTGTCATGCTGGAGAAGTACAAGATTCAGAGCTTCTCTATAAACACTTACTAGCTGTTTAGAACAACGACAGTAGATACAGCAGTTTTCTTTTGCATGAGGTACAAAGTTACGGGTTTTGAGGCAGGATAGCGCAGCGTAAAGTCTTCTCTACGAGACCCTGCGGGAACGGCATGGCAACTCTTAGAGAGGCTGTGCCAACGCTTAGAGCGAGTCTGCGTAATCTTACTGGGGATCTTGCTACGCTTTTAGCGTCTGTCTGCGACACGCTGCGCGTACCCCTCCGGGGAAGCAAGCTACGCGTAAGCGTCCCGCAGGGAACGTAGAGAGCGTCGGCAGTTTGCAATATCAAAGCTTTGAAAAATTAAGTACTGTTTTTAGGGATTATCGCAATGAACCTAACCGATCGGCAAGATACGGATTTTCTGAAATTTATAGGAAAACTGCCACCCCAAGAGAATTACATCCCTGTTCAATCTTTTAATCAGGGAGCATGGTACTGGGTCGATAAAAACACCCCTTGCCTACAAATTGTTTCGCCCGTTCCAGATCCGTGGGGTCAGGAGTGGGTAATTGCACCCGTAGTAGACCGGGGAATTAAAGACCTCGTTGAAGAGCCTCCGTTAAGTGTGAGCTTGAAACTTTTCCCCCTCCCACCCTTAGACAAAGCTACCTCTGTGGAAATAACTCGGCAGATCGAATACGGTAAGTTTGTCCACACGCAAGAGAAATTATACTACTTTGTGACATTTAGTTGTCAAAATGATGATTCTTTAGCAGAACGTGAAAACCCACTGAGTGAGTGGGTGACATATTTTTTCTATCCGAAGGCGAAACAATGAGACGTTACAAGATGCGATGGCTACGCCCGCCGCAGGCATCGCAAAGAGTCAATTTGTGATGTTACAGTGGCACATTCTAAGTTAGAATAAATGTATTCACAGCGACAACGCTACACGTTGCGAGGCAACCAATATGGATGCCAATGAAGTTTTAAGACGATATGCAGTCGGAGAAAGAAATTTTAGACAGGCAGACTGGAGAGGGATCAGTTTAGCTAAAGCAAATTTGAGTGGGGTAGATTTGACTGGGGCACATTTGAACAACGCAGATTTGAGAAACTGTGATTTAAGTGATGCTAATTTAAACTGGGCTGGACTCAAAGGAGCCAATTTCAGTGGTGCTAATCTGAAGGGGGCAAAAATGCCTGATGGAAGAACGCACAACGATCGCTTAGAGTCTGCCAATTATTTTGCCTAATAAGCTAAAAAACATCTAAATTGTGCATATTTCAGATTAAATCAAACTCTTGTAGGGTGTGCAACATGAGCGCCCTAGTTATGCAATTTAAATGTGGAACAGCTTATCCCAGTGGATAGATAAATTAAAACGTCAAGAGCCACCACAGAGAAAGGGAAGTGGCCGGCGACTAGGCTATGAAAATCTGTCGCATAGGGAAAAAACGAAAAATCATTTTCTGTCCTGGTATACATACCCAGTTCATGACGGCTACATAAAAAATCAATGTAATTTCGTTCTGGAGATTTTGCCAAATGTCATTTACTATACAGGCTGCACGCTCCATTTTTCCTGATACCCAAGTTGCTAATTCAGTTCCAACTACTGTTGAATCATTCAATCAACTTCGGGCTGAAGATCAGTTGGCTTTACTTTGGTTTGCCTATACAGAGATGGGAGTCACAATTACTCCTGCTGCTATGCAGGTAGTCAACATAGTTTTTGCAGAAAAAACCTTGACTCAAATCAAGCAGATGCCATCTAGAGAGCAAACGCAAGTTATGTGCGATCTGGTTAACCATACAGATACGGACATCTGCCGTACTTATTCGTCTTTGGGCACTAATGTCAAGTTAGGTTTCTGGTATCAGTTAAGCGATTGGATGAAACAAGGAATCGTTGCTCCGATTCCCAAAGGTTATCAACTTTCTCCGAAGGCATCAGATGTTCTCCAAGCTATCCGTCAGATGGAAGGGGGTCAGCAACTGAGCATATTACAGGATATTGTTGTCAACATGGGTTATCCCCCAAGGTCTGGTACTCAAACAGCCAAAGAACCTGTGGTTGCACCTAAAGATATTGCACCACGAGTTAAGCTCAAAATTAAGGGCATCGACAACTTGACAGTCCTAAGCTACATGGAAAACATGAACGCTTTTGACTTCCAGGCAGCTGTGGCTTTATTTACTGAAGATGGTGCTTTGCAACCCCCTTTTCAAGAACCAATTGTCGGTCACGAGTCGATCCTCGCATATATGCATGAAGAATGCTATGGACTCAAGCTAATTCCTGAGCAGGGGGTGTCTGAGCCAGCAGAGGCAGAGTTCACCCAAATTAAAGTGACGGGTAAAGTGCAAACTCCCTGGTCTGGTGAAAGTATTAGCATAAATTTAGCATGGCGATTCTTGCTTAATCCCCAAGACAAAATTTTCTTTGTGGCGATTGATTTGTTGGCATCTCCTCAAGAACTACTAAACCTGGGCATTATCAGGTAAAAGTATAGTTGCTGGGAAACTCTATCCCCTGTCCAAAAATCACGTCCCTTGTAGGCGTGATTTTTTATGGAAATTTAGCATTAACTCTAGCTATTTTTGCTCAACAAAAATACTATAAGCAGTGTCTGTTGTAAATATCTGTGAAAATGGGATCGCGTCATCCGATAGCTGAACGCCCAAAAGTTATTAGCTAAAGCTTAGAAGTTAAATATTTTAGTAAAACTTGTACAACTTATACACTAATCAAACGCTTGCTGAAACATGATTTCTAATCTTAGAGTGTCATACTAACCTTTATCAACAAATTGACAAAGTTTACTGAAATATATGCTTAATAAAACTTTATTAACGAGTCCTCGCAAATTGAGTATATCTACAACAATCAGTCAATCGATGATGAGTAAGCATTTTTGCCCTAACTGTTCAGACGTTTTACTCCGTCATGTGCGTTTGGGAGAACTTTACTGGCGCTGTAGTTACTGCTATCAGGAAATGCCCGTTTAGAAAACGGGGGTGGTAAGCTAATGCACCATTGTTAAAGTCTGATTGTCGGTTTATGGCAATCAGACCTCACGCAAAATTGTTCGCGTAGTCTCGTCAAGAAAAGAATTTTAGACGGGGATTTTAACGGATTCAAATCACTCACTTTACTTAAAGCGTAACTAATAATCAGTAAATTAATCATCTGTACTAGATAGAAACCTTACCAAGCAATCTAGTTCTCTCCCATTGGTAAGCCTAACTCTAACAGTATCGAAACTGTGAGAATAAATTTTAGTGACTAACATGAAACCTAAGTCTTTGTGGTATATTGGCTTGTGGGCTTTGTAGTAGTTAAAGGCAGTGATAATATCCATCTTAGAGTACCTAGTGCAGGTTGACAAAATATCTAACCAGTTAGTTTCTAAAATCAAGCTAAGATTAATAATTAGTTAATTTATCATTAAAAAAGATAGTTTTTATAATATTAAAAAAAAATATTTATAAATATCTACTTTTTTGAGACATCACCAAACATATATGTAATTTATTTAACTTTTTAAATATATTTTCTCTACCTTCAGTAGGATGTTTAAGTTAGAAGATATATCACACTATAAGTAGTTATACAGTATATACTGCACATTCCACCCTTTTAATCAGGATAGAAGGGACTTTTAAACAAGATAGTGATAAATAGTAAAGTGTGTGCAATTGGATTTGGTTAACTAAAAATCGAGATTTTTTGACTCAAATATTTTAGAGTCTTGTTAATTATTAACCTTATCCAAACTGTCTTAAAATAGGTGGTTATATAAGTGAACTGTGAGTCAAATCGTAGTTACCGATTGATATCTGCTTAACCATTCTGAGATTGATGAATGTAGTACCTAATGGGAGATTACTGTACTACATCACCTCTTTAGATATTCATATCGAGTCTTGAAACATCGGGTTTTAAAACTGTGTAGACGTGGAGCAGTTTGTCATCAGACATCGTGTGTTCAGCGATTCTTTAACTAAAAATAGATTATTAGGATTCAGACTCTATGACTATTTCTCCTTCTAAACCAAAGGTTTCAGATATCGAAAACGGTAAATCTGTCACACTTAACATTGAAGAACTGCGTCAGATAAATGCTTACTGGCGTGCCTGTAACTATTTAGCTCTAGGTATGATATATTTGCAGGACAACCCACTGCTAAAAGAACCCCTCAAGCCAGAACACATCAAGAATCGCCTGTTAGGGCATTGGGGTACAAGTCCCGGTTTGAGCTTTATCTACGTCCATCTCAACCGTTTAATCAAAAAATATGATTTGGACGTGATTTACATCGCAGGCCCCGGTCATGGCGCTCCGGGCATCCTTGGGCCGACATACTTAGAAGGAACCTATTCTGAGGTTTATCCTGATAAGAGCCAGGACGAGGAAGGGATGCTGAAGTTTTTCAAACAGTTCTCCTTTCCTGGTGGAATTGGTAGCCATTGCACACCTGAAACTCCTGGCTCGATTCATGAAGGCGGCGAGTTAGGTTACAGCCTCTCCCACGCTTACGGGGCTGCTTTCGATAACCCGGATTTGATTGTGACAGCAGTTGTTGGTGACGGGGAAGCAGAAACTGGGCCTCTAGCAACAGCTTGGCATTCTAATAAATTTATCAACCCCATTCGGGATGGTGCCGTTTTACCAATCTTGCATTTGAATGGCTACAAGATTGCTAACCCCACCATCCTAGCCCGCATCAGCCATGAGGAACTAGAGGACTTATTCAAGGGCTATGGCTACACACCTTACTTTGTGGAAGGGCATGAGCCAGCGCAAGTGCATCAACTGATGGCAGCAACCCTGGAAATAGTTGTTTTGGAAATCAAAAAAATTCAAACCGAAGCCAGGACTTCGGGTGTTGCAAAACGTCCTCGTTGGCCGATGATTGTCCTGCGTACCCCCAAAGGATGGACTGCGCCGGCAGAAATAGACGGTCATAAATTAGAGGGATTTTGGCGATCGCACCAAGTACCAATCACAGATGTAGCTACTAATCCTGCACACATGAAGATTCTAGAACACTGGATGAAAAGTTACAAGCCAGAGGAATTATTTGACGAGCATGGCAGTCTAATTCCCGAACTCAAAGAACTGGCTCCGATTGGTCATCGCCGCATCAGTGCTAATCCCGTTGCTAACGGTGGAATTCTACGTAAAGAATTGCGCCTTCCCGACTTCCGCAACAACGCAGTTGAGGTAGACAAGCCTGGTGCTGTTGAGGTGGAAAATACGAAGCCTCTAGGGAACTTCCTGCGAGATATCATGCGTAATAACATGAATAATTTCCGCATATTCGGGCCAGATGAAACCGCCTCCAATCGACTCAGTGCCGTCTACGAAGTCAGCGAGAAAGTCTGGTTGGCAGATATGCTCCCTGAAGATGCAGATGGCAGTGAGCTATCTACCGACGGGCGAGTGATGG
>NZ_JBALBZ010000076.1:0-8819 GCF_036919495.1 Nostoc sp. | reverse complement strand
ATCCTGCCAATGTGCCGTCCATACTACAACTTCGCTGTGCCTACCTCAATGGTCAACTTGCTATCTAATGTCTTTGCAAAAATGGGATGCTCCCCTGCGTTATCGCTCCCCGATTACTCACTTACAACGATACACCCAAGTAGAAACCAAAATTGGAGACCAGATAATTCCTCAAGGGCAACTTGTGCGGGCGTGGATAAATTCTGCCAATCACGATGAACTTCAGTTTGAGAATGGCGATCGCTTCATCATTGATCGACAACCTAATAAACATCTTGCCTTTGGTAATGGAATTCATTTCTGTTTGGGCGCACCTTTAGCTCGACTAGAAGCCAAGATTGCGCTTAGGGCTTTGCTGGAAGAATTTCCTAATCTTCGGGTTGACTCAACCCAGACTCTTAAACCAATTCCAACACTGTTGGTACATGGACTGGAAAGCTTGAGTGTTCTGTTATAGGAATAGTTGAAATGGGCGTAGGGACTATTTTGAAACTCGAAGATCCCCCCTAACCCCCCTTAAAAAAGGGGGAAAAGAAACTCTAAAAGCCCTTATTTTTAAGGGGGTTGGGGGGATCTCCAATAAAATTGCATGGGATGCAGTAATGAATTAATTAATTCTTTTTTTGAGAATTAATTAAACAAATATTCGATTAATTAAGTAGGACTAAATAAAATGAAAAATCAAAAATGGAACACAAAAAATATTCCGAGTCAAAAAGGAAGAGTAGCAATTGTAACGGGTTCGAGTAGCGGCATCGGTTATGAAACAGCGCGGGTTTTAGCTAATAAACAAGCGTCTGTAGTTATTGCGGTTCGCAACTTGGACAAAGGAAACAAGGCATTGGCAAAAATTCTTCAACAGAATAAAGATGCCGATGTCAAAGTGATGGAACTTGATTTGGCGAATTTAGCATCAGTTAAAAATTTTGCTGAAAACTTTCAGAAAAATTATTTGCGTCTGGATTTACTGATTAATAATGCGGGTGTGATGATTCCGCCGTATTCAAAAACGACGGACGGTTTTGAATTGCAGTTTGGCACTAATCATCTTGGACATTTTGCTTTGACGGGACAGCTTTTGCAATTTTTGATCGGCACCGAAGGCTCACGAATTGTCAATCTTTCGAGCAGCGGACATATTATGGGCAAGATAGATTTCGATGATTTGAATTGGGAAAAGAGAAGTTATGCCAAATGGAAAGCCTACGGCGACAGCAAACTTGCCAACCTTTATTTTACCTACGAACTCGACCGAAAACTAAAAGATAATGGTATCGACATACTTGTAACCGCCTCGCATCCGGGCTGGACGGCAACCGAATTGCAGAGAACTGCGGGCGTTGTGGAATATCTCAGCGGCATCTTTGCTCAAGATATCACGATGGGCGCATTACCAACCTTGCGGGCGGCAATCGAAGCAGACTTGAAAGGCGGGGAATTTTTCGGCCCCAATGGGTTTATGACGATGCGCGGCTATCCAATAAAAGCCGAAACGAACGAATTATCCAAAGACAAAGCGATCGCTAAAAAACTATGGGTTGTATCGGAAAAACTAACCGGTGTGAAATTTGAATTTAAGAAAAAGATTTCCTCATCTTCGAGTTGACTCAACCCAGATTCTTAAAAGCGGTTAGAAACCGCCTGTACACGAGACTTTACTCGCGCAGGCGGGTTAAAAGCCTTGATTTTTAGTTAGTCCGCGCAGGCGCACGAGAGTTTATGTAGCCGCTATTTTTCTTGCAATACGCTTGGGTTAAGCATTTCTTCCTTCTCTACGAGACGCACTCGCGAGTGCGTCCTTAGCAGTTCGTTAAAAAAATTCTGTATTATTTTTCAATTAACTTAAAGCCAAGTCCTCTGGTGTATTACAGTTAAACAGCATTTCGGGTTTTGCTAAAGGCAAAACTTCTACAGGATATTGCCGCAGCCATTGCTGAAACGAGCGCCCCCCTTGGTTGATAAACTCTAAGAGTTGTGGCAAACAGCGACGGCGATAGAAACCACATAGAGGTTCCCAACCTTTGGGATGATGAGCTAAAGCTGCGATCGCATTATCCCCCACGCTATCAAGTCTAGTTACCCAATCTTGCAACACCTCAACCCGCAACCTCGGCAAATCGCAAGCTAGCAGTAGCACCCAATCTGTTTTAACTTCGGCTAGCCCTTGGGCAAACCCAACTAAAGGGCCGTGGGCTAGGGATTCTCCAGATAAAGGTACTTCTCGGATAAACTGACAACCAGGCAAAAGCAAGTCTTGATAGCGTTCCGGCCAGGGAGTGACTATATAAACAACATCAGCACAGCTTTGAGCAATACTACTAACTCGCTGTAACAACGGCACTCCTTGAATGGGAATCAAGGCTTTATCTTGACCCATACGAGAACTTTTACCGCCTGCTAATACAATTGCTGTTAATTCGCTTCTGGTCGTCATCCCCTATTTTGACTTTTCTCTACTTGCTGCAATAAATGCTCTACATTTTCTGCTGGTGCAAGACACTTCAAACCTTGGCAAACTAACCCAACGCTTCCCTCTGGTAAATCAGATGTGATGGCAAACACAGCCGTTGGTAAAAACTTGGGGATCAGAGAGTTTATTTGCTCAGTGGTGCTGCGAATCAAGGTAGAATTACGATACCAGTCCAACGCTGTAAATAAACTAGGGCAAGCTTGAGGAGCGCGATGCATTACACTCCTAAAAGCTTTCAAACCAAGTTCAGCTAAATCCAAATAATCTAGATTATCAGTAAGTAAGGCGAGACGGACAAGGTTAGCGATCGCAATTCCATTAGCTGATGGTGTAGCATTATCAACGTAACTGCGCTCCCGTACAATTAAGTCTTGACTAGAGCCACTTGATGTGTTATAATATCCACCTAATTCGACACTCCAGAGAAATTCGTTGAATTCATCTTGGATAGCGATCGCTTTCTCTAACCACAGCTTATGTTCAGGGTTGGAAGCTTGTAAATCCAGGAGAGCTTTAATAAAAAAGGCGTAATCTTCAGACTGCGCTAAAACGGTTGGTTCTCCTTGATAGTTGAGTCGTTGAAAACGTCCATCGACAAATTGATTTTCCAAGATAAAATTTGCTGCTCGTGCTGCTAATTCCAGATATAACGGTTCTTGGAAAACCCCAGCAGCTTTAGCCAGCCCAGAAATCATTAAGCTATTCCAAGCGACAATCATCTTCGTATCTGTCACTGAGGGAATGCGACCAGGCCAGTTAGTGGTTTTTGCTTCCTGGTTGTTACGAGCCGGAGGAAAAGTTTCTAAAGACTCAGAACTAACGCCATAACGAGCGGTAAACAGTTTGCTCAGAGCCGTTTCCACCGTTGCACTCAGTTGCCCAGAATAGCGCCTTTGCAAAACATTACGTCCTTCAAAGTTGCCGTTAGGTGTCACCGTAAACTGTTCTAATTCCCTTAGTTCTTCAGGCGTTAACAGTTGTTGTAGTTCGCCGTAACTCCAGACATAAAAGGCTCCTTCTTCTGGTTCTACTGCCGTGGGATCAATGAAGCTGTCGGCATCTTGAGCAGCATAGAAGTAACCTTCAGGCGCGGTCATTTCTCGCTTCAGCCATTGTACAGTACCAGCAACAGCTCTCTCAAAGGCTGCTTCTTCTACTCCTGCACTCCATAAAGAAGCTATATACTCCACAATCTGTCCATTGTCGTAGAGCATCTTTTCAAAGTGGGGTACTGTCCAAGTAGCGTCAACAGTATAGCGATGAAAGCCACCGCCCACATGGTCGTAAATGCCTCCCAGTGCTAAGTCTAGTCCCCGTTGGGTACAAACTTGCTTGCCATCATAGCGAGATTCAAAATTAAATCGAGTTCCCCGCAGTGCTAGTTCTGCATAGGGAATCATTGGAAAACTATTGCCAGATTGACTAGGAGTGATTACACCTGTGCTGGTTTCACAACCTTGGCGAAGTAATTCATGGTCTTCAAGCTCATCTGTTGTACCATCTTGTAACACAGCAGACGTGTGTAGCGACTCAATAATTAAGGCTTTGCGTTGTTGTAATTCTGCTTTTTCTGTATCGTAATAACGGCGAAGAGCTTGCAACACCTGCAAAAATCCCGGACGACCATAGCGCGGGTCTACAGGAAAATAAGTACCAGCGTAAAAAGGCACTAAATCTTCTGGGGAAAGAAATACGTTTAAAGGCCAACCCCCTTGACCGCTCATCATCTGCAAAGCTTGCATGTAGATGCTATCGAGGTCAGGTCTTTCTTCCCTGTCTACTTTGATGGGAAGATAATTAGCATTCATGTAGTCAGCGATCGCAATATCAGAAAAAGCCTCGCCTTCCATGACAGTACACCAGTGGCAACTAGAATAGCCAATGGAGAGAAAAATCGGTTTATTTTGCGCCCTTGCAGTTGCAAGTGCTTCATCACACCAAGACCACCAATCAATCGGGTTTTCGGCGTGTTTGCGGAGATAGAGGCTCTTAGCTTCAGCAAGGCGATTAGTCATGATTAAATGCAAATAGTTGCCTTCTTTGCTCAGTCTATCCTCTTCTCAGGAGTCTTAGGCTAGACAGGTATGTAGATAAGCAAGAAATCCTACGAGCGAATTATCTCTTGGGTAAGAGGTCGTAGTGTATATCTGTGATATGGGTGACCAAAAAATAATTTGGATGCAGAGCAACTAAATTTATTTATGCTTACTGAGCGTAGTTGTTGGCGCAGCCTCTCGTAAAGAAGTATAGGGTTCTTATAGCAATTCAAATAATATTTATGACACATCAATTATTTGTAAGGGCACAACATTGTTCATAGATGTCAACTTAAGCTTAACTGTTGGCTTCCTCACCTGCCTGGAACTAAAGTTCTTTGGCTTTTAGCTAAAGTCTACTTCAGTAGACTAAAGATTATTGGGTATATTTCAGTCATCTAAAGATGAGTTGAGCTATTAGCAAGGAACTGAAGTTCCTTGCAAAACATGGCTTTTAGGTTAAGTTGACACCAATGAACATTGTTATGCCCTTATCCATCTGTCGCATTCTTTTTTCAAATTGGTATTAATTTTGACTTTTGATTTTTGACTTTTGACTTCCCAAAAGGGGCTGACACTCATCCAATTCATGAAAAATTCTTACTGAAAAGATCGCAATAGCAAGCTAACAATATTTGGTGGCGTTTCTCGCACAGGTGATGCTGTCTTTGACTGAATTAAAGTATTTGGGCTAAGTACTGCTATCAGATGGAGCAAGAAGGTGATGATGGCAGCTTGTACAAGTTTTTCCAACATGGCACGTCTCTCTGGATAGATAGCATTTCAAATATGACTAGTTATTCTAAATACATTTAGTTTGATGGACTTACTGAATGTAACAAAAATAATTTGATATTTGCCGAGGGAAATCCTAAAAAAATGTTTAAATTGTTACAGGATTAAGATAATTCCCCAAGCAAGTCTGATTTTGGTTATCGGTCTAATCACCACATCGCCAAAGTTTTCCAGCAAATGCCGAGATATGAGGTTGACGATGATTAGAGTTTTTTGATTTGTTCTTCATGGGATATTTTCTTAGACATATTTTGCGGTTAAAAAGTGCCTTTGGGGGTTGAATTTATCGCAAAATCATCTTTTGTACTGTTTTTGGGCGAGAGAAAACGATAAAGGTTTGATTTATCTGCTTGAGAACAGTAGAGATAAACCCCAGTTTCGTGCTGTCACCGATAAAATGTATTTAAAGTAGCCACAAACACGCTTCCATGATTCCTATCGTTATTGAACAATCGGGTCGAGGCGAACGCGCCTTTGACATCTACTCACGGCTGTTGCGTGAGCGCATCATCTTTTTGGGACAACAAGTTGACAACAACATTGCTAACTTGATTGTTGCCCAACTGCTGTATTTGGATGCCGAAGACTCGGAGAAAGACATTTATATGTACATCAATTCTCCCGGTGGTTCGGTGACGGCTGGTATGGGCATTTTTGACACTATGAAACACATTCGCCCTGATGTCTGTACAATTTGTACCGGATTGGCGGCGAGTATGGGCGCTTTCCTCCTCAGTGCTGGTGCTAAGGGTAAGCGGATGAGTCTACCCCATTCCCGGATTATGATTCATCAACCTCTAGGCGGCGCTCAAGGACAGGCGACTGATATTGAAATTCAGGCGCGGGAAATTCTCTACCATAAGCGGCGGCTAAATGACTATTTAGCTGAACATACAGGTCAACCAATTGAGCGGATTGCTGAAGATACTGAACGTGACTTCTTCATGTCACCAGAGGAAGCTAGAGAATACGGTTTGATTGACCAAGTGATTGACCGTCACGCCGCTGGTAGCCGTCCAGCAGTTGCTGTTCTTAATTAATAGTCGGCATTGGTAAATGGTGATTTACCACTTTTAATTCCCTTAAACCCCAAAATTAACCCCTTTTCATAACTGAAGAGGGGTTAATTTTGGAATGGGTGGACTGCTCAGTTACTTATTTGGACAAATGACTAATGACTAATCAAAATCCAGCTATTGGGTCTGGCTGCGATTGGAGGTATTTGAGGAATCCGTGTAATTCTTCTTCAGTTAGCAGAGTACGCCCCCGCTTCCCGTAGGTTTCAATCAGATGTTCCCGTCCTTGTTCTGGTGTCCAGCCTAAACGCTGAAGTTCGACATCTGTTTTAGCAATTACATCCGATAAATCAACGGGTTCAGCTTTCTTCTTTCTCTTTCCTGTCACTGGCGGGGTGGCAACATTCTCTTGAGAGCTGTAACTCCGAGGTGTAAATGGTGTGACATTATTGGCAGAAATCTCTGGAAATGTTTGATTTTCCACCTGGTTATCAAAGGTTATTTCCAAGTTTTCCACTGGAGGATCAAATTCTAGCTCCTTGTTGGCTGTCGCTGGAAAGTTTTGACCTAAATCCTGGCTATAGTTATCGCTTGCTAGGGACACACCACTGCTGTACCCATACTGTTCATTATTGTTTGTTACTACTTCTGGTTTTATGTTCCGTACTTTAGAGGGCGGTATCGATATTTCTTTGTCACTGACAACTGGCCACTGACTACTAACAAAATCCTCATCCTTTGCAGAGGAATAAGCAGCCGATTCATTCAATCCACCTTTGGTATTCAAGGAAGGGTTTAGCTGCACTGGGGGAATTGGATTTGAGCTAAATGCGGCTGATTGCTGTGGCGCATTTGTAATACCCAAAACTATCAACGCCCTGGTTCTGGCTTGGTCTTCTGCTGCTTCTACTGTTTCTGCTGCTGCCATACCCGTAGCACGGGTTACGCCTTCTATTTGTACGCTTGCCCGGACAATATATTTTCCTTGAAAAATTTGCACTAATTCAGAAATCAGACTGCCTTTGGGATACAAGCTCTGGAATTGAGCCAACATAGTACTGCTACCAATCTAAATATTTTTAATAACGGAGTTGATACTGCCTGTATGTTCAAGCTAGCTCATCTGCCCTTACTTTAATTTACATCTACTCGATACCCAGGATGCCTGCCAATATTGCTTACTATGTGTCATCAGTTTCTTGGCAGACGATGAGTAGGTATAATTATCTGCTCTGAGCTATCAAGGTGATATTCTTGCTTTGTGTCCTAATTGTAGCAATAGCTCTTTTTTGACGAAATTTTTGGCTAGTGCTAACTTATCTGGGTAGCCTTGCCTGCAATGCTATACTGATTACCCAACTGGATATCTAGAACTATTTTTTGGAAGTGCGCTCTAAATCTACAATAATGGAGATAAGGTTCGCCCTCACTGCTTATTAACCTGCTCACCTAATTGTTACCGATTCTACATGTGGGAAAATTGGGTTCACGGCAGTTTTGCCTAGTTAAAAATCAGAGTCTAATGTCGTAAAATTACCTTCACTCTAGACAATCAAACACCTGTAGTTTCCACGCCACTTGCTCCGCTTGGGGAAACCCCAAGACCCTCCGGGTTCGGCAGTTCCCCAGACGCTCGTTCGCTCTTAGCGTCTCCCCTTCTCCCAAAGGGAGAGGCTAACGCCAAGGGAGAAGACTCGCTAACGCTGCGCTATCGACGGGAACCGCCAAGAGGGTGGCTGCCTCACCGCAGTGGCTCCCCTGCATAGCGCTTTTGGGCAGTATGGATTCTCTAAACCCAGCTTCTCAAAAACCCGTCGCGTAATTACCTAGCGGGGCTAAATCCCGATCAGGCGTGTAATCTTAAGTTTGGTTAGGTGAAGAGACTTGAACGCAGGCGAACTCTGAGAGCATCGTGCAGTGAGAAGTTCGTAGACGCCCATTCTCTGTGGGTCGCCTTCCTTTGCTCCCAACTGCGGGAGTAGTTTATCGCTCTTGCGGGGTCGGGCTTCCTTTCCTTAGAACTTAGGAAGTCTTGCCTCTGGCAATTCGTTTCCAACTTGTTTCTGTAAGCCGTGAGGGTATACAGAAAAGAACCAGATTAAGCAAAAAATGATGTTTTGACCAAAGGTCGGTTCACTGCATGGAATTTTCAATCGCTACACTCCTTGCCAATTTCACCGATGATAAATTGGTAGCTCGGAAGGTTTTAGAAAAGAAACTTGGTTGTGAAGATGAAAAAAGTTTACAAAAACTTCACATTGCCTTAGATGTTCTGGAAAAAATCGGTATTTTAGTGAAAGAACGGGGCAAGTACCGCCGTGTCTCAGAAGAGGGAATAATCGAAGCAAAACTCCGTTGTTCTAGTAAAGGCTTTTGCTTTGCTATTCAAGATGTGGAAGGAGCTGAGGATATTTACATCCGCGAAAGTCATCTGAGTAATGCTTGGAATGGCGATCGCGTTTTGGTCAGAGTTCTCAAAGAAGGCAGTCGCCGTCGCTCTCC
>NZ_JBALBZ010000075.1:0-14335 GCF_036919495.1 Nostoc sp. | reverse complement strand
GCCCAAATAATTCGCAACAAGACTGCTCCTAATCTGTTTGGTTGGTCGTGGCAGACTGAATAACTGCCTACCCCTGATTATTGAGCCGATACGATTTTAGCTATGTAGAGACGTTGCAATGCAACGTCTCTTGCATTGGATTTGGGGCTTAACTAAAAATGTATTGGTCTATACTGGACTCACTGAGAACTGCTATCTATGTGAGGCATACTCTGATTTGCTTTATGCTTGCAGTTGACAGAGCAATAAACCAAACCATTGATTTGGATCTGTCCACACTTGGAGAGGTAATAAACCTTGTGTGGTGAGTTGCTGCTTGATAATATTGAGGTCAAATTTGCGGGAAATTTCGGTGAGGATAGTCTCACCTAATGCAAAATTAACCTTGAGGTTAAGAGCGCGTAATTCTACAATTTGCGATCGCAGGCTGCGTAAATGCATTTCTATTTGATGCTCATTTTCATTGTAAAATGCCCAGTGTTCAAACTGGGTGGTGTCAAAATTCCCCTCAAACTGTTGATTTAAATGCTCCAGCATATTGAGGTTAAATGCTGCCGTCACTCCCTGGCTGTCGTTATAAGCTGGTTCTAAAATCTGTTTCGGCTTTCGTAAATCTATCCCCAACAAGAAATACTCACCTACTTGTAGGGCTTCTGTAATTTGAGAGAAAAAGACATCACATTCATTAGGTGTAAGATTACCTAAACTGCTACCAATAAAACAAATCATCCTGCTGAGTAATTCCGTCGGTAGGAGTTTTGCAAGGGCTAATTCATAAGTTGCCGCTAAAGCATAAACTTGCAGTAAGGGATAATCTCTTAATAACTGCTTGGCGCTACTTTCCAATATACCTGCACACACATCAATTGGTAAGTAGTGCAAAGGATAGTCTAGCTGCTGGTAGGCATTTAGTAAAATGCGGGTTTTGGTGGAATTGCCACTGCCAAGTTCTACTAATTCACAAGCGCCAGTTATCTTGGCAATTTCACCAGCATACTGTTGTAAAATCGTTGTTTCTGTGCGTGTGAGATAATATTCTGGTAAATCACAGATTAGCTCAAATAGCTCAGAACCTCGGTCATCATAAAAGTAAGAGGGGGGTAGAGATTTAGATGTTTGAGTTAATCCCTTCACTACATCACTCCCAGTACTAGGTGCAACTATTTGAGTTGCTCCTATCAAACACTGCATCTGCAAGCGTTTTTCAACGGTGTTTTGAGAAGTAACGTTCCTGTTGAGAGCTTTAGATATCGACATTAAACCTCCGTATGCTTGGCGTAATAGGTTACCTATAATGGCAAACCTTTACTCTAATTAGTGAAACACATAGCCATAGCTAATAAAATCATGCTTGAGCAATATTGCTCAAGCTTTAAATATATTTTTAGGGATTTCCTGATTCAAGTGACAATATAGCGGTTCTCCTTTATGTGAGGTACATCGGTAGGGGCACGGCAGTATCCGTGCTTTTATGTGGTGTTGTTGAGGCTTTAAACTCCAACTTCTATCCTTAGAACTTGGAACTTCATGCTCAGAACTATCTAAGCTTACCCTGAGAACTCGGATGTTCTAAACTGGAACTACATTTGAAAATTAGATAGGAGGTAAACAACAATGCTACAAACCATTGAAGGAATTTATAAAAATGGCAAAATTAAACTAGCTGAAACACCACAAGGTATTACTGAAAGTAGAATCTTTGTTACTTTCTTAGAAACAAAAGCCATGACTTGGCCAGAAACAATAATGCAACATCAATGTTCGAGAATTTCAAAGAGTACCTAGCTTGCAAATAAAGAATTGGCGTTCTTATTAAATTACATATCAATGTATTGGAAATGGGGCTTTAGACTATTAATTGTATTTTTAGGGCTGTGGCTACTCCTGGATCTGGGTTCCCGCGTGGGAGCAGAGATTTTTTGGTTTCAGGAAGTTGGCTACCTCCAAGTATTTCTGTTGAGGGTGGTAACTCGTGGTGTTTTGTGGGTAGTCGTGGCTGGGATAACTGCTAGCTATCTACTGCTAAACCTGGCTCTAGCACAACGACTAAAATATCCTCCGCTGAAGATTGAAGAAGTCAGGCGTGAAGAAGCACAACTGAGCAGTGAATTAAAAAATTTTCTCAGTCCTCATTATCCAAGAGGCAACGAAACCCCGACACTTACGCCGCAAACCTTTAAACCATTCAGATTGCGCTGGTTATTACCCCTAGCTTTGGTACTAAGCTTGTTGATCGGGTTAATGCTGGCTCACTATGGTCAAATTGCTGTTTCTTACTGGCATTCTCCAGTTAATAAAGCTAGTCAACCCATTCTTGCCTTATTCCGACTAGAGACAATTTGGCACCTCTTGAGGCAGATTTTCTCTCAAGTCTCGTATCTCGGTTTAATTGGGGGAGTAGCGATCGCAATCTTAATCTATCCCCAATTTTTACTAACTGCGATCGCAGTTTTCTTCAGTCCCATTTTTGCCTTCATCATATTCCAACACTGGCCAAAGGTGCTGCAATATTTCCACCCCACCCTTTTCAACAGCACTGAGCCTTTATTTGGTCGAGATATCAGCTTTTATGTATTTTCTTTACCCGTTTGGGAACTGTTAGAACTCTGGCTGATGGGATTATGTTTGTATGGATTCGTCGCCGTTACTCTCACTTATCTCCTGTCGGCTGACAGTTTGAGTCAGGGAATTTTTCCTGGTTTTTCACCCCAGCAACAGCGTCATTTATTCGGTATGGGTGGCTTGTTGATGCTGGTAGTGGCTCTGAGTTACTGGCAAAGCCGCTATGAACTCGTGTATTCTACCCGTGGAGTAAGTTATGGTGCCAGCTATACCGATGTGACAGCCCAGTTGCCAGCTTACACCGTCTTGTGCATTCTGGCAGTAGCGATCGCCTTTTACCTACTTTGGCGAACATTTTTCTGGAAACCTAAATCTCAGTATCGTCCTTTGGTGTTTTACGGGTTAGGGCTTTATTTAGTATTAGTTGTAGCTGTTGACATTGTTCTACCTGGGGTGGTGCAATATTTAATTGTCCAACCTAATGAGTTACAACGAGAGCAACCCTACATTCAGCGTACTATTGCCTTGACTCGCCAAGCATTCGATCTACAAGCGATAGATTCTAGAACCTTCAACCCGCAAGGAACATTAACTCAAGCTGATATTCAAAAGAATGACTTGACAATTCGGAATATTCGCTTATGGGATGAGCGACCACTATTAGAAACCAACCGTCAACTGCAACAAATTCGGCCCTACTATCGGTTCCCCGATGCCGATATTGACCGCTACACTCTCAAAACAGATGTAACTTCACGCCAACCATCTGCTCCCCAAAAGCCACCAGAACCTAAGCAGGAACCAACTGAGTCAGCAGAACGGCGGCAGGTACTGATTGCCGCACGAGAATTAGACTACAATGCTGTACCGCAGGAAGCTCAAACATGGGTTAACCGTCATTTAATTTATACTCACGGTTTCGGGTTTACTGTTAGCCCAGTTAATACAGTTGGGCCGGGGGGGCTACCAGAATATTTTGTCAAAGATATTAGTGGTAATAGTAGCGCCCTCACAACTTCTAATGCAGCCATTCGTGACAGTATTCCTATTGGGCAACCCCGGATTTATTACGGTGAAATAACCAATACCTACGTAATGACTGGCACAAGAGTTAGAGAGCTAGACTATCCTAGTGGTAGCGATAATGTTTACAATTCTTACGATGGTCTAGGCGGCGTTGAAATCGCTTCAGCATGGCGACGCTGGTTATTTGCTATGTATTTGAAAGATTGGCAGATGCTGCTGACGCGAGACTTTTTGCCAGAGACAAAGGTGCTACTGCGGCGAAATGTGAGGCAAAGAATTCAAGCGATCGCACCTTTTTTAAAATTTGACAGCGACCCCTATTTAGTAGCTGCTGCTGCTAATCAAGATTTCCCAAGTAATCCCAGCTATCTTTACTGGATTGTTGATGCCTACACGACGAGCGATCGCTATCCTTACTCAGACACTGGTAGCGATGGTATCAACTACATTCGCAACTCAATCAAGGTAGTGATTGATGCCTATCACGGTACTGTTAACTTTTATATTGCCGATCCAAGCGATCCGATCATTGCCACTTGGTCAGCGATATTTCCCAACATGTTTAAACCGCTCAGTACAATGCCAGTAAATCTCCGCAGTCATACGCGGTATCCGGTGGACTTCTTCAAAATTCAATCTGAGCGGTTGATGACCTACCACATGACCGATCCCCAGGTATTTTACAATCGGGAAGACCAGTGGCAAATCCCCAACGAAATTTATGGCAGTGAACCCCGTCCAGTAGAGCCGTACTATTTGATTACTAGTCTTCCTACTGTACCCTTTGTTGGCAAAGCCTCTCGTAGAGAAGAATTTATCCTATTTCTGCTCTATACTCCCAAACAACGGACTAATTTAATCGCTTGGTTAGCGGCGCGATCGGATGGCGAAAACTATGGGAAGCTATTGTTATATACTTTTCCCAAAGAAAGACTGATCTACGGAACGGAGCAAATCGAGGCACGGATTAATCAAGACCCAGTAATTTCTCAGCAAATTTCTTTGTGGAATCGCCAGGGGTCGAGAGCTATTCAGGGCAATTTATTAGTCATTCCCATTGAGCAATCACTGCTGTATGTCGAGCCAATCTATTTAGAAGCCACACAGAATAGCTTGCCAACTTTAGTGCGGGTTGTCGTGGCTTACGAAAACCGCATTGTCATGGCACAAACATTAGAACAAGCCTTGCAGGGAATTTTTAAACCAGAAGTTACACCAGCCCCTGCTATTATCCGTCCCTTTGAAGAAGCAGTCCCGCCTGGTTAAAATAATTCGTAATTCGTATAAACTCAAGGTTGCCACATACTCAGCCGAAAGGGAGCTTTTGTAAGATATCTATTAAAAAAATTTATCGCAACAGACATAGTTTAATAGTTCAATATATGTAATAGACACTAAAAGTTAATCGACATGCTACAAAATAACCAACTAGAGATCCGCCACATTAGTCCTGAAGTGAGGCAGTTGATTAAAATGTACGCCGATGTTAATAACTGTACGCAATCTGAGATGTTGGAACGCATTATTTTGGAGTGGGACGCCCAACAAAGCGAGAGCGAACGGCCGCCAGGAAACGAAGATGAATAGCTTTCTTAAACAATCTTTAGTCAGCTTCTAGCGAGAAAATTTCATGAATTTGGCTCATTAGTTGTAGAAAAACTTTCTAGAGATTGGGTCTTGTTTGAGGGACTGAATAAAATCCCTCAAAGTCATCATGCTGCCTGTTAAGGTGAATTTAGGAGTGCCATTTTGAGCAACGATTCTCACTTCACCATCTTGGATCTGAATCTTATTTTTAATACTATCCCATAGAGTATCGAAGCTCTGATCATCGTTGCAACCATTGGCTTCAAGGAATCTTTGGCGTACTTCTGTTTTGAGTGCAAGTGCTTCTGCTGCTTGAGTCCGCGCCTCAAAGTGCTTAATTACATCTTCGTAAGCACTCTCCCTTAGAGTTTTGTTTTCGGCCTGAACTTGCTCTAGCTGAGTTTTTATGGCTTGCAGTTGGGACGCTAAAGCAGCTGATTTGTGGTATTCAATTTTTAAGGCTTGCTTTGCATTGGCTAACAAAGTTTTGTAATCTAGCTGATCTTGATTTTTTTCGGATTGCATTTTTATCTCTCGATCAACTCTCGTCAGTTATATGATAAAAACTGGCGAGAGCTTAGTAAATATTCTGTATGTTATCTGAGTATTAGTTAATTTACCAATAATGGTGATTCAGAGCTAGGATTCTCCTGAATACTACTCAGACTAGAACTAATGTGGGAGCGGATAGCTCGTTCATAAACACTAGTCTGCTGAGTGCGTACCCCTACAGCTTGATATATTAAGTTAACATCGGGGAATTCAGACCAGTACATCAAAAAAATGTCTTTAGCTGGAGTAATAATTTCATAATTATTCTCTTGTCTTTTCTTTCTAAGTTTACAATTATTTAGCTGTAATTTTTGTCTGAATAGTTGTTCAAATTCTGAAATTAAATCTGAAGTAGTTTTCATGGGTTATACACGTTAAAACGTGTTAATTATGCAAAGACTATCTGGTGATATTATTAAGTATGACACTTCAGATACCTCTTAGTATATAGTGTATCAGTTATCCGGTATTTGAGAATTTAAAGTTCACCTTTAGGTAATCTTTTGAGGATTTTGCTACGCATAGCGCCTCTAGGAGTTACGATGCTAGTACCGCAAGACAAAAGTTAAAGGTTAACACTGAGGACTTGCCTTGAGCGCAGTCGAAAGGAGTCGAAGTGTTAAAAGTCAGGCATAATTTTTTTCCGAGCTTCTTGCGCCATTTGAAATGGTATGTTTATTTCTGCGCCCGTTGTACTAGTTAGCAGAGGCATTCTGTATAAGTACAACGGCTAAATTATATTCTGGGTAGAAGCCCTGGGAGCCATTCGGTACCTACAGGCTACAGCCTGGGACTTCAAGACCCTCTGCAAAACTGATTAATTCTAAGTACTCTGGATTTTCCAGCAACTTTTTGGCTGCTAGCAATCCGGCAATGCTCCAGGTTTGATAAATTCTAGCTTCTTTGCCAATCAAACGGCCATTGTTGCCATCGTAGTATTCTGGGAATTTATCCTTAAATAAACGCCTTTCGGCAATGGCTACTGCTGCTTGGGCAAGTTCTGTTCGACCTGCTTTCATTGCCGCAGCAGTAAATAACCACAGTAAAACGGGCCAGTTACCGCCGTTGTGATAAGACCAAGCCCTGTTCTTAGAATCACATCCTGTAACAATTCTCCACTCTAAACCATCCATTGCTGGAAAGCAGATTTTAACAGGCATATAGCCAATTAAGTCTTGCCAACGTTGGGCAAATAAATTCATAATGCTTTGAGATTCTTTTTCGCCGGCTAAGGAAGCTAAGATTGCCATCAGATTTCCCAGAGCAAAAAAGCGAAAATCTATCCGTCCGGGCCCCAGATTTCCCGCTAAATATCCTCCAGTTTCGGGCAACCACTCGGTCAACCAAGTGGGGATTGATTCTGAGTTGATGTTGAATTTATTAACAATTTCTTTACCAAATTCGTTATCCTTGTAACGATAGATTTCCCCCAATCGCTTCAGGTCTAGCCAGTAATAGTTGCGGATATGATATTTCAAAGATCCCAATCGTCTATTGACTTTGCCAAGGTAGCCATCGCCATCCCCATCGGGTAAAAGCAATTCAGTAGCAGCTCTGAGAGATGCATAGAATAATACCTGAATTTCTAGAGGATGTTCGTAGACTCCCATGCGACGGTCAATCATAAACGCGCCATCGGGAACTAACATTGTTGGGTACATGGAAAAGCGATGTACCAAGCAAAGATCCAATATTAACTTGATTCCTGCTTGAAAATCTGGCTGACGCGCTAGAGTTAAATCGCCTGTAGCTTTTTCATAGGCGCGTAGCAAGAGAATCCACCACATACAAGAATCAATTGGGGGAACGCGAGCGATCGCCAGTTCACCAAAATCAGCGACCAAAAATTCCTCATTTCCATTAGAATGTACCTTGAAACTTGCAGGCATTAATCCCGCTCCTGGTTCAAAGCAGTCTATCTGCTTTTCATGACTTTGTAATTTCAGTGTTT
Organism: Nostoc sp.; assembly: GCF_036919495.1. Classification (GTDB taxonomy): domain Bacteria; phylum Cyanobacteriota; class Cyanobacteriia; order Cyanobacteriales; family Nostocaceae; genus Nostoc. Next base: position 6,657 of record NZ_JBALBZ010000075.1, on the reverse strand, counting down.
CTACTAAGAAGTTACGCACAATCTCTGCTTTGCCGTGCATGAGAAACACCAAGGCAGAAGGGACAAAATCGCGGAGGAAGCACTGGTCATAATTAAGAGCATCTGACTCCGCATCCTGGGCAGCTACAGTACCAATGGGTTTTCCCTGATAATAAATTATCGACTCTTCCAACAATTCCCAAGCTTCTGCTTCGAGCAGACTGTTCTTATCAATCGCGCTAGTCATGGGCGTTTAATTCCACTAATGGTATGTATCAGCTCAATTGTGGAAAGTACGCAAGCCTTACATCAACGAACAGGCAGGGCGCAGGCTGGGAGCAGGGGGACATGACCTCTTTCTCCTACTGTGGAGCAGAACAGAATATAGGTCTGAATCTCCCACTTCAACAAGCGTAGTTCTCGTATCATACGGGAAGCTAACGCAACAGGCAGGGTGTTCACGTAGCTCTGCATTGCCCGTAGCTCTACCTTTGGCGCAGCCTCTCCAATTGGGTCGAAGTGTCGAATCCCTTTTTTCCTCTATCCCTCTTGCTCCCAGCTAAGAGCTTCCTTGCCTCTTTCTCAAGCTGACCAGCTTTCTCGAAAGTCAGCATACAGAGTCAATCCACCATCTATGAATAGGGTTTGTCCGGTGATGTAGGCGGCTACTGCCAAATTCCTTTACTACGGTGTTGACCATCTCAACAATATCTGATTCTGGGGAAACATTTCCTTGAACCAGTCGCGACTTCACACCACAATTTTCGATATTTCCACAGGCTTTTTGCAATGCCATCTCTTCCCTATCTGCCGCAGCTTCCGGGTCTTTGCGGTAATTGATGGCGATGTTGCACCCTTCTTGAGCGAGTCTGATAGCGATCGCCTGACCAATACCTGAAGTTGCACCTGTAATTAAAGCATTCTTTCCTTTTAACCCTATCATATTTCCTGCCCTTACTTGAATTTGCACCAGTCAAAAAATTTGGGATTTTAGATTATGCTTTCCAACCTTTAACCTTGCTGTTGTCATCCCCCAATAGAGGTAATTTTAAAATATAAAGGTTCTTGTTTGCATTAAAGTACATTTCATCCCCAACTTCTCTCTTTTACCCAGATGCAAACCGATGATATTCAAAGCAGTTAAAAGTGCGATCGCCTAAAACTTCAGATTAAGTAAGGGCGCACATCTATGCACCCTTACTTAATAAATAACAAAAATCTTTTTTTACCTTTATTCCTTTAGTATCTGCTACTGGGAAAAAGTAAAATATCGTACTAAAAAAAAGGGGGTCATTTTGGTTATTGATGGCCTTGACATGAATTATCATGACAAGTCTTTGACGATGAATTAGACCTTGCCTATGGGGTAATAAATGATATTCAAGCCAGAGGAGAGCGAGGAAACTATACTATAGAACGTGTTAAATTTTACTCTAGCCATTCTCCTTAACTTTTTGTTACATAACTATAAATTTCTCCGCCGACTTACTTAGTTGCTTTCAACATAAAAAATTGAGTATTTCTAACAAGCAAAATTTATTTAAATTACTTTTTAAAAAATCTTAATATTTTTTAATCTAGTTTAAAAAATCTTGGGATTTAGTTCATAATTTAAGAGCGATCGCTTTGTAAAGGTTAGTTGATATTTCTTGTCAAACTGCTAGTAAAGTTACAAACTAAAGAAATACAACACACGCAATTATTTTATGACTGCTATTTCAAACTTTGAATTCAAGCGACCAATTTGGCAAACTGCCATCATATTGACTTTGGGCTTTTGGCTCAGTGCTAGTCTAGTTTTAGACTGGGTAATTATGCCTAGCCTTTATCTTTCTGGCATGATGAGCCAAGCTGGTTTTACGACAGCAGGCTATACGATTTTTTGGAACTTCAATCGGATGGAATTATTATCTGCTGCGATAGTCCTGACTGGGGCGCTAGCTTTGAGTAAAACCCGATATCACTGGAGTATTGGCAGTATTGTTTTATCTGTGCTGCTGTTAACTATAGCTGTACTTGACACCTATTTCTTAACCCCGCAGATGTGCGCCATAGGAGTTCAACTCAACCTATTTGAAGCTGCTGCTGCTATTCCATCGACAATGAATATACTGCACGGCAGTTATTGGGTACTGGAAATAGTTAAGCTGGTGGCAGGTGGTACACTTTTAAGCTGGTGCTGGCGGGAGCAATTTTAAGTAGATGGAGAATTTTAACAGTGAGACTTTCCACTTCTAAATCTCACACCAAAGACGCAAAGTAATTCTTTGCGTCTTTTTGCTAAAAATACCTTATGGATAAATAAGATTAGGGACAATTTTCTATTTATATTTGTAACTTTTAAAACTTGAGATTTTCGAGCAAGGTTCTGTACCTACTCAACCGAAAAGCGCTATAAACAGACAAAATTATCTTTAACTGTACATTCTCAGTCTTCCCGGACATCCGATAAAATAAATATTGAAAAATAATATTAATTAGTTTTCATGTTTACTTCACTGATTTATCATGAAGTTTATATGTTTATGCTAACTTTTTTTGAAAATTATAGTAATCTGAATTTTAGTGGTTACTTACTTGTTATCTACCATCTAGCAGAAAAGAGCTATTTTGCAGGTATGCACTACCAATCAAGAATTTCGCTGCAAGTTCTTGAATTTATTACTTCAAATTGTGCAGGGTGACTATTTAGCCCCACACGACACTAGAAACCGTCTCCAGTAATTATGAAGATGATTCCCTTCTGCTGATTTGGTTGCCTGTTGCATCTCACCACACACCATCATGGCGGCAATTACCAGCTAACTCATCCTTGGTCGGAGGTTTACCATTCTTGTTGTGCAAGTGATAATTTTACCCAATCCCAACACTAAGGGTTGCTCTACAATCATAAACCTAAGTAAGACATTTAACTTTTTCAATGCTTAGTTTCTAATAATACGTTTTATTTTGAAGTAGTTACCCTCAAGAATAAACTTCAAGCAAAAGTGTTCCACGACTTTCGTCACGACCGCAAAAACATAGTTCCTCAGCGCGGCTTCAATGTTCAAAAGCCTTGATTTCGAGCCATTTTCATCTATATTACAGTAGATTTTGGTCGTTTTCGACTTTAGCATCAGAGGCAAAACAACCTTGGCATGAAAACTAAAGTGTATCTACAATTTAGGCTGCTAAATACGGATACCAATGATACTTTTGTGACTGATGGGCGAGAGCCAATGGTCTATGCGTTGCACTTGAGTTACTGTTAGATTGGCTAGATTAGCGAAAGATACAGAAAACCAATCTAATTTTTGAAATACTATATCCTGGCAACCAGTCAGGCCATTTTGCCATTAGGCAATAACATGGATTGGCTTATTTGTAACTCGTGCTTTATAGTTTAACAGAGATTGGTTAATTAAGAGTTGGGGGGTGTGGAATCTCTGTACTAACTCAAATGTGACCGCTATATTTATCTGATAGTGCTTCCAACAAAGTCGCAGTGAATTCTGAAAAGGTAATTCACTAATTTTACGTGCAAACAAATATTAACTTTATTCCAAAACCATCCCAATGAAGACACTTCCGATTAGTAGATACAGATTTTTCCAAAAGCTCCAGCCTTTATCTTTATTGAAAAAAATCACTGGTAAGTCGGTTACTGGTTGTTTGCAGGTATTTAGCACATCAGGCTCTTGGTCAATATATGTAGACGAGGGTAAACTAATTTATGCCTGCTATTCAGAGAAAATGTTTGAGCCACTCTACAGAAATTTGCAACGTTTGAGTCAGCAAATTTCTACTCTCCCTCGTGAAATTCACGAACAGTTGCGGGCGATATTTGAAACTGGTATTGAAAATCAGGCAATACCGAACCCAGATTATTTGGCTATTTGTTGGTTAGTTAATCAGAAATATATCAGTCCCTCTCAAGCGGCGATACTGATAGAGCAATTGGCGTTAGAAGTTCTAGAGTCATTTCTGAGCTTAGACCAGGGGAGTTATGAATTTATTCCTGAAAGCTTTCTGGATGATATGCCAAAGTTTTGTCATCTGAATCTCCGCTTACTAGTTGAACGATGTCAAACACCCCGCAGGGAAGCGGCTTATCGTCAGACATCACCAACTTCTCAATCAAATCCTTCAGAATTGTTCAAAATAAATGAGCTAAAACCTAAAAGCAAAAGTATACCAAACTGGTCTACAACAAACGGCTATAAGCCGCCAACCTATTCTATTAATACCAATGAACATAGGAGTCAGCAGATCACTAAACCACCTGCTGACAAAAAAATCTACACGATCTTTTGTATTGATGACAGCCCTACAATATTGAATACTATTAAAAGTTATTTAGATGAGCAAATATTTTCTGTTGTAGGAGTTACCGATTCTTTAAAGGCTTTAATGCAGATTGTTCATACAAAACCCGACATCATTTTGTTGGATATTTCAATGCCTAATTTGGATGGGTATGAACTCTGCTCTTTGCTGCGTAAACACTCAAATTTTAAAAATACACCTGTGATTATGGTGTCAGAAAAATTAGGATTTCTAGATAAAGCTAAAGCTAAGATAGTAAGAGCATCAGGTTATTTAACTAAACCTTTTACACAAGGAGATTTACTAAAAATAATATTCAAACATATTATGTAAATTCCTGGTATAAAAACTAATTTAACAGAAACTAGGGTATTTGTTGGAGATTTAAGGTTTAGTATTAGCTGAATTACTACTATTTTAGTTAGAGAATATTGTCTGAGTGAATTTAAATTAGTTGGTCGTTATCTCACAAATATGGGTTAAATTTTTATTAAAACTACTAGTGCGAAAAAAGCTCTAGAAATAAATAATCTTAAAAAAAAACCAAATTCGATTGTTACTGATGTAGTAATACCGGGGATAAGTAGATATGAGTTATCTAGCTTCATAAAAACAAATTCGACTCACCGCTTATGGACATTTTAAATTGAGCAATAAATCGCTCACTACGAACCTTTATTTTGGAAGTCCCTGATGACCTTAGTAGGTCTGAGGAAGTGGTATTTCCCTTAGAATTTCCAAAAGCGATCGCTCCATAATTTCACTGACAACTTTATTACCTTGTAAGTTGAGGTGAATGTGGTCGTGATACAAAGCTTGCGGGTTGGTAATTGAATTGAATATCGGTAAAAAGTCTATATAGTTAATTTGTTGTACTTTAGCAAAATCGTTCAAGCGCTGGCGTGCCACAATTTCGTAATCGCGGGGGCCTGGTTCACCAATTTCTCGCAGTAAGGGAGTCATGGCTAGAAGAAATTGGCTGTTGGTTTGGCAAGTCAGAGCTTGAATTTTGCCGATCGCCTCCAAATTAATCCCCACGCGATCGCCTGGTTCATTTTGGACTGCTTTCATTTCGGGAATTGGCTGTTGCTTGACGATATAACGTTGCCACACTTCCAGCAATGCTAAGGGAGGTTTACTATTGGGATAGTTGCGATCGCATCCTACCGGTAAAGAAGTGGGAGCAGTAGCAAACAAATCATCGGTATTAATTAATAACACTACCGCTTGGGCGTTAAAATTGCTAAACTTCTCTAAATAAGCTAACTCGTTCCTTGGGCCCCAAGAGTTAGCTGAAGCATTCAGCACTTCTACTTCCTGATAATTACCATTAGTGGATGATGCCAGAGAACGCATCATCATCGTGGATATTGTATTAGTCTGATCTGTCCACCAGCCACCATTAGCAATAGAATCCCCTAACAGTAAAATTCGCAACCCAGAAGGTGTAGGTGTCTTCTTGAGCGGATTACCTCGCATAGAATACTCATTAATTTCAATGCGATTACCAAAACGACGGGTACGCTGGTTAGGAGCCAATAAATAACCAATCTGCTCATCGCCAATATAAATCAGGGGATTACCAAAGCCAAAAAGCGATCGCAGTCCGATCTCGACTACCACAAACAAGCCTACAACCACCAAAAATACGATCAACGCGACTTTCACCTACCTACACCCTCTTATACTGAGCTGCTTTTCAACGATAGTAACTGACGCATTAGGCATTGGATAGAGGTATGGAGACGGGATGTATTAAGCAATACCGTTCGGATAAGCAGGGGAAGCACTTGAGGAAAGAGGGTTATTGTTCAGTAATTCTTTTCTTTCCAACGAAAAGATCCCTTGCTTCTTCCCTCCCCCCAAGTATCTGACTAAGCGGATTAATATGTATTGGAACGTGTTTAATAAGCTTGAAAACAGCAATTGTATAGCTGTTAACTGTCTATCTAATGGTTTGCCAAAAGTTTGATATATTTAGGCTATTTTTGTGTAATAGCATAGCAGTGTTTTATAGTGATATAATTTTTGATTATAGTATTACATAAATTACAATTGTCATCATTTTATCAATTTGGCAAAAATTTTTTTGGGGGTAGGGTAGGATGATTAAAATAGGCACACGCAAATATTTAGGAAAACAAAATGTCTATGACATTGGGGTTGAGCATGACCATAATTTTGCAATCAAAAATGGGTTAATAGCTTCCAATTGTTTCAATAAATCTCATTCAACTGCCTATGGTTATGTAACTTATCAAACAGCATATTTAAAAGCTAATTACCCATTAGAATATATGGCGGCGCTGTTAACGGCTAACAGTGGTGATACCGATAAGGTACAGAGATATATTACTAACTGTACAAATATGG
>NZ_JBALBZ010000074.1:0-12837 GCF_036919495.1 Nostoc sp. | reverse complement strand
AATATCTAAATTTTAACCATTTTTTATATTAAATTGTAGTTGTTAAAATCTAATTAATTTTGATTCTCGCCATAAAAGTAGCGGAAGAACCGAAATTTTCTTGAAATTTGAAAAGTATACACTATTTGAACTACGAGCTTTAGCTGTAGTCCTGGTTAGATTGACGGTGGCGATCGCTATAAACCAATTTACAAGAGAAGGCAGTTCAAGCTTGCCCAAAGATGTATCAAAACTTTAGTTTTAGGTCTAACCGGAAAAATTATTCAGTGTCTGCCAAATTTAGCAATCAATTCCTCCCGTGACAATTGCATGAGCAATGGAGTAAATTCTTCAGGGAGTAATGCTAATACTGGTTCAATAATTGCTTGAAGTTCTTTATCTAATGAACCAAAACGAACTTGTAATAAGTTTTCGACTACAAGACGTTTACCTTCTTGTTTGGCTTTTTCACGGTTTACTCCCTTTAGAAAAGGCGACATCATTATTGTGTGAATAATATCACTTAAAAACCCACAAAGTCAACAGCCTACACCTCATCCCATAGCGCACTGACTAATTCAGCATCGGATTCTTGGCACGGTCTTATATCCATCTACATCTAAATCAAATGACTTGCCTTTACGCATTGTTTGTGAAATACTACTCTTAAACTACGTTAAATCGATATATTTTAAGTAGTATCGTACAAAAATTACCATAAAACATTGCGTCCTGAAAGCAATTACAGGCTAATTCTAAGATGACAAACACAGAAATTCGCACCGCTCAAGTTAAAGTCCCTAACGGAGATTTGCAAATTGATGCTTACTTAGCTGAACCAGTCCAAAAGGGAACCTTCCCAGCTGTGATCGTGATTCAGGAAATTTTTGGGGTTAACATTCACATTCGGGAAGTTGCTGAGAAATTTGCTAAAGACGGGTATGTAGCGATCGCACCGACGTTATTTCAACGCACCGCCCCCGGTTTTGAGGGTGGATACACCCCTGAAGATGTGCAGCAAGGGAGAGGTTATAAGGAGCAAACAACAGCCGATGAAATACTGAGTGATATTAAAGCTGCGATCGCTTACTTAAAAACCTTACCAAATGTGCAAGGAGATGCGATCGGCTCCATTGGTTTCTGCTTTGGTGGTCACGTTGTTTACCTAGCTGCCACTTTACCAGACATTAAAGTTACAGCTTCTTTCTATGGTGGCGGTATTCCTAACTCAACTCCCGGCGGTGGAGAACCAACCATCACCCGCACTTCAGAGATTAAAGGCCCCATCTACGCCTTCTTTGGTCTTGATGATCAGGGAATCCCCTTAGAACATACAGAACAAATTGAGGCTGAACTGAAGAAAAATCAGATTACTCATGCAATCTTCCGCTATTCGGGAGCAGGACATGGCTTTTTCTGCAACCATCGCGCCAGCTACAATGCCGAAGCTGCTGCCGATGCTTGGAAAAACGTTCAAGAATTGTTCCAAAAAAACCTTCAGCTTCAAAAAGTCTAAATCTTTGAGTTACAGCAGTTTTCATGTATTTGAACCACATCTGTCATCAGAGCAGAGCATTGCTGTGCCCCTATGGTCATTTACCTGAAAGTAGCTGTAAAAGCAATACAACGCTAGAGGCGCACACATGTGCGCCTATAGGATTGAAAATCGGCAAGTATTAACCAAATAGTCAAAACCAAATAACAACAAAGTATCACATCCATGATTACCGCCTTAAAACAACCACGAGTTCAGATTTTCCAACGTTTTTCACTATTCCTATTACCTGGATTATTAACAATCTCAACAACCTTAATCAGTTGCTCAGTACAAACCCCAAACTCAGAAAATCAAACCACTGAGTTGAAAACCAAAGTTGTGCGAATGGGATATCAAAGTTCTGGGGATATTTTCAGACTTAAAGGATTGATCGAAAAACGTCTAAAGCCTTTAGGTGTTTCTGTGGAATGGGCGCAATTTGCCGCTGGCCCACAATTGATGGAAGCGATGAATGTTGGTAGGGTTGATATTGGTTCTGTCGGCGAAACTCCCCCAATATTTGCCCAAGCGGCTGGTACATCTTTAGTCTATGTTGCTAGTAATAAACCTAGTACTGGTAAAGGAAGCGGAATTATCGTCCAAAATAATTCACCAATTCGGACTTTAGCCGACCTCAAAGGCAAAAAAGTAGTTTTTCAAAAGGGTTCTGCTTCACATTACTTATTAATAAAAGCTTTAGAAGAGGGTGGTTTGAAATATAGTGATATTCAAGCCATTAGCCTCCCTCCTTCAGAAGCCCGTGATGCTTTTATTCAAGGAAAAATTGATGCCTGGGTAACTTGGGACCCTTATTTAGCTGTAGCACAAAAGAAAGCCAATGCTCGTGTTTTGCGAGATGCTAGTGGCATTTCTACTCAGGGCGGATATTATATGGCTGCGCGAAAGTTTGCCACAGAAAATCCGAAATTAGTGCGATTAGTTCTTGAGGAGATAGATAACACAGGCCAATGGAGTGAAAAAAACCGAGCAGAAGTTGTAAAACTGACTATTCCTCACCTCAAAATTGATGAAGACATTTTAAAAACAATGGTTGAAAGGCGAACTTATGGGTTAAGGCCAATTACCCCAGAAATCATGGAAAATCAACAGAAGATTGCAGATTTGTTTGCCAAAGAAAAAGTGATTCCTAAACCCATCAGTATTAAGGAAGCGATGCTGACTAGCGAACAATATGCAGCCATCACACCAGAAACCATCAGTCAGAAATAGAGACAGGAGATAGGAACATGGAAGTTTTTTGGTATTTGCCGACACAGGGAGATGAGCGTTATTTAGGTACTACAATTGGGAGACGAGCAGCCACTTATCCCTACATGCAGCAAATCGCTCAAGCTGTTGATAAATTGGGCTATGGTGGGATGTTGATTGGTACTGGACAAAAACAAGATACTTGGATTGTCGCGACTTCCTTAATTTCAGTTACAGAACGCTTGCGGTTTCTTGTAGCCTTTCGTCCGGCAATTATGTCGCCTTCTTTGGCAGTGAGAATGGCTGCTACTTTTGATCAGATTTCTAACGGTCGAATTATTCTGAATGTTGTCACTGGCGGCGACACAAAAGAACTTGCAAAAGATGGGATTTTCTTAGATCACGATCAGCGTTATGAACTCACAGATGAGTTTTTGACAATTTGGCGATCGCTCATGCAAGGTGAAGAAGTAACCTATAGTGGTCGCCACTTGCAAGTTCAAGGCGCAAAACTCCAATTTCCTCCCATACAAAAGCCTTATCCCACCTTATATTTTGGTGGTTCTTCAGATGCGGCGCTCCAAGTTGCTGCCAAACACATTGATGTGTATTTAACTTGGGGTGAACCACCAGAGCAAGTTGCCCAAAAGATTGCCAAGGTACGCCAATTAGCAGCCGAACAAGGTAGAATGGTACGTTTTGGAATTCGGATGCACGTTATAGTCCGCGAAACTACGCAGCAAGCTTGGGATGCAGCTAACGAACTGATTCAGTATGTGGATGATGAAACCATAGCAACTGCACATCAGCGGTTTGCTCAATCTGAATCAGAAGGACAACGCCGTATGGCCCAACTGCATAAAGGTAATCGCAAAAACTTAGAAATTAGCCCCAACTTATGGGCAGGTGTTGGCTTAGTGCGTGGAGGTGCTGGGACTGCCTTAGTTGGAGATCCAGACACAGTTGCAGCGCGAATGCTGGAATATGCCGATTTAGGAATTGATACCTTCGTTTTCTCAGGGTATCCTCATCTCGAAGAAGCTTATCGAGTCGCAGAATTACTGTTTCCTCGCTTACCGATGCAAACACCAGCGTTGGCTACGCTCGACGCAGGCATCGCATTACCACAGCAAGTTGCAAGTACATTTAGTGAATTTGTTACCAAAACAGATTTACTCAAACCCCAGCCAGTGTAAGCAATTCAAAATTAAAAAAACTAGCGTGTATAACTCATAACACCTTAGTACAACATTGCATAAATTCGGCAAAACTCTGCGTTCCTCTGCACTTACTTTGCGTGCCTCTGCGTTTAAAAACACTTCTTACCAAACAGAAAAAAGCATGACTATAAAAAAACCTCAACTTAGATTAGGTGCATTTTTGCCCAGCACTGGCCATCACGTAGCATCATGGCGACACCCCGAAGCGGAAGTTGACGCTGGTTTGAACTTTCAGCATTATAAAAGGCTGGCACAAACGGCGGAACGCGGCAAATTTGACATGATCTTTTTTGCAGACGGCGTGGCTGTGCGCGACCGCAATCAAAGCGCCGACCTTTTAAGCCGTAACGGTAAACTCGTCCACTTTGAACCTCTCACCCTGTTGTCGGCTCTGTCTGTAGTAACGGAAAACATTGGTTTGACAGCAACAGTATCCACCACCTACAACGAGCCTTATCACCTCGCCCGCAAGTTTGCATCACTAGATTATCTCAGCGGCGGTCGTGCCGGTTGGAATCTCGTGACTTCCGCTACTGAAGCTGAAGCGCTTAACTTCAATCGGGAAAAGCACATGGAGCATACCCTACGTTATGAGCGTGCCAAAGAGTTTGTCGATGTTGTGACGAAACTTTGGGATAGTTGGGAGGACGATGCCTTCTTACATGATAAGGAGTCGGGTATTTACTTCGATCCAAATAAACTGCACGTTCCCAACCATAAAGGCGAACATTTTTCAGTCCGCGGCCCGTTAAATGTGGCGCGTCCCATCCAGGGTTATCCGGTGATCATTCAAGCTGGGTCTTCTGAGGATGGTAAGGATCTGGCTGCACAAACAGCGGAGGTAATTTTCACTGCCCAGCAGACTTTGGCAGAAGCTCAGGCATTTTATCAAGATGTGAAGGGGAGACTGGCTCAATATGGGCGCTCACCTGACCATCTCAAGATCATGCCTGGTATATTTCCAGTCATCGGCAAAACTGAACAAGAAGCTAAGGATAGATTCGATCAGATTCAAGAGTTGATCGATCCGGTGGTCGGCTTAAATTTGCTTGGTTCAATGATCGGTGGATTTGACCTATCCGCCTATCCGTTGGATGGGCCGTTGCCGGATTTACCAGAAACTAACGGCGGTAAAAGCCGTCAGCAACTTTTGACTGACCTGGCTAAGAGAGAGAATTTAACGATTCGACAACTGTATTTATGGATTGCTGGAGCGCGTGGGCATCGCCAGATTCTAGGCACACCTGAACAAATTGCCGATCAGTTAGAAGATTGGTTTGTCAATGGCGGGGCAGATGGCTTTAATATCATGCCACCTTGGTTGCCCGGAGGATTAGATGAGTTTGTAGACTTGGTAATTCCTGAATTGCAACGTCGCGGTCTGTTCCGTACAGAGTATGAAGCACGAACCCTCCGGGAAAATCTTGGTTTACCTCGTCCAGTAAATCAGTTTAGCAAAACTGCGGCTGTTGCTGAAGCTGCGATCGCCTAACTTCATTAGACATCTCCAAAAAAGATGTAGAGACGTAGCAGTGCTACGTCTCTACAAGGTTTCTAGACAAGGCATATTTAATTTCTGGAGATGTCTCAACTGGCTGTAAAAACGTCACAACATTATTAAGTATCCCAACAAAAGAGAGCAAACAGTATGATCAAATATGTAAATCTTGGCAAAACTGGACTCAAAGTATCGCGTGTCACCCTCGGCACCATGACTTATGGTTCGCGTAAATTGCGCGAATGGGTATTAGAAGAAGAAGAAAGTCGTCCATTTATCAAACTGGCTTTGGAATTGGGGATTAATTTCTTTGATACCGCCGATGTCTATTCCTTGGGTGCTAGTGAAGAAATTGTCGGACGAGCGCTGAAAGACTTTGCTAAACGAGATCAAGTTGTTATTGCTACCAAAGTACATGGTAAAGTCGGCGATGGCCCAAATGATCGAGGGCTATCTCGCAAACATATTTTTGACAGCATTGATGCTTCTTTGCGGCGGCTACAAACTGATTATGTAGACTTGTACCAAATTCACCGTTGGGACTATGAAACACCAATTGAAGAAACCCTAGAAGCACTGCATGATATTGTCAAAGCAGGTAAAGTCCGTTACTTAGGAATTTCTAGTGTTTACGCATGGCAGTTTGCTAAAGCTCTTTATACAGCAGACATTCACGGCTGGACTCGTTTTGTATCAATTCAAAATCACTACAACCTAGTTTATCGGGAAGAAGAACGAGAAGTGATACCGTTAGCCCTAGATCAAGGGATTGGTATTATTCCTTGGAGTCCATTGGCGCGGGGCTTTTTAGCAGGGAATCGTAGCAAGTCAGACCATGGCCAAACACTGCGGGCAAAAACTGACGAATTTGCTCACAATCTCTACTATCAAGATTCAGATTTTAAAGTAGTTGATCGCGTAGTTGAATTAGCCGGAAAACGGGGTGTGAAACCCACACAAATTGCCTTAGCTTGGCTATTGCATCAACCAGGTGTGACATCTCCGATAATTGGCGCTAGTAAGATAGAACATCTTAAAGAGGCTGTGGAGGCAGTGGATTTAGAGCTTTCTGATGAAGAGCGCAAATTTTTAGAAGAACCTTACACACCCCATCCTATACTAGGGCATCAGCACCCATCTGGAAATCGCCCATAGAGTAATCTTGCACCAGGCGGCTGGAAGTCACGGCTACACAGGCTTAACCCGCCTAAGCGGGTTAAAAGCCTTGATTTTACCTTTTATGACTATGCTGGAATACGCGCCTCCTCCGATTTGGCTAAATGCTCACATTCAAGATCCGCGTATCAACGTTGGAGATTATACCTACTTCGATCAGCACATCAGTTTAGCAATATTTACCCCTGACGACCGGATTGAGATCGGAAAGTTTTGTTCTCTGGCTAAAGATATCATCATTTTTGCCGGAGGAAACCACATTATGACAAGAGTAACGACATTTCCTTTCAAGTGGTTATCCGCAGAAGCTGTGCCAGAAGAACGTTACACCGATGCGGCTTCTAAGGGGGCAACGATTATTGGTCATGATGTTTGGATTGGGTATGGGGCAACGATTTTATCAGGGGTGAAAATTGGCAACGGTGCAGTTGTGGGCGCACAGGCTGTTATTGCTTCCGATGTTCCTGCCTATGCAATTGTGGTGGGTAATCCAGCTAAGATAATTCGGTATCGGTTTAAACCTGAAACGGTAGAACGGTTGCTAGAACTATCTTGGTGGGATTGGGAGTCAGCGAAGATTGCGGCTAATTTAGATTTGCTATATACCAACCCGGATGAGTGGCTACCAGAGATCCAGTGGAAAGAGCCACAAGGAGATGTATTGAAATTTATCGGGATGCCACCAGCAGAACTTGATCGCCCCAAGAAGGATTAACCTTCTTAAATTGGAGAAGTGGAGAACGAAGGCTCATACCGAGTTCGGAACAACTTCTTAGAATCCCCTGGCTTTACGAATAAATGAGCGTTCGCATAGCGTGTCGTAAGACAAGCGAAATTTATTCAGCCAGGGGAGTGTCAATCAATCTTGCATTATCCTGCCTTACCCTGTTCAAAATTCTAAGTTGTTGAGTTGGATCTTTGTCAGTCCCTCCCATTTTGCCATGATGCCAACCCATGTTACGGGTGTAACTACCCAGCAAGTTTTGGGTAATTAACTGTTCTGTATCAACCTCATCATCCAGTTCGGCATAAGGCGACACATAAAGCGCGTCAACAGGGCAATACAACTCGCACAAAAAACAAGTCTGACAATCTGATTTACGAGCAATTACAGCTATTCCATCGTCTCCAGAATCAAAGACATCGCGCGGACAAACTTTTACGCAGATATCACAGCCGATACAGCGATCGCTATCAACAATTTCAATCATTACGCTACCTCTTGCAACTGATTTTCTGCGGCGACAACCACAACATCATCGATACCACTAGTAAATATTCTTCTTGTTTGTTGCACGTCAGTTTTTGTAAAATCCGTGCGTCGGTGCATTCCTCTACTTTCTTTACGTGCATCCGCACTCCCCCAAATCCAGCGAGCTGTGGCCGCCATCGCCGCAGCTTCCCGTGCGCGTAGAGCATTGCGACCCTCACCTACTAGATAATCGCTAATATCTGCCCATACTGCATCCAAACGTTGACGTGACAGCGCTATCCTCGCTCCAGAACGAAAGAAATTAACATCAAGGGGCAAGGTTTCAGCCTGAACAGCACTAATTGCTTCCGATATTAGCTCATCCTCTAGCGGCTGTTTACGGGGACGCAAACCTGCTTGACCTAAACCACGAACCAAGCGTGTCCCGGCTTTGTCGCCTAAAGAGGTAGCAAAAAGTGCTGCTGCGCGGCCACTCCAAGTCCCACTAGCGATCGCCCAGGATGCATTCGGGCTTCCCCCTCCTGAAACTGCCCCTGTAAGATTTTCCCGCGAGGCTGCATCACCTGCGGCATAAAGTCCGGGCACTTTTGTCGCGCAATCATTGTTGATGATTTCCAGTCCACCTACGCCGCGAACAGTTCCTTCGGAGCGTAGTGTCACTGGGAAGGGTTGCTGGAATGGATCTAAACCAATTCTCTCAAATGGTAAAAAGCAGTTAGGTTGACCCTGGCGCAACCATTCATGTTCGATAGGGTTGCCGCGATTCATCAGGGCATACACTTTTTCACCCGCAAGTAACTGGCGTGCAATACGTACAGCTCGGTCTTCCCGAGTTTCCGGTAAGGGAGAGCCATCTTCCAAATAAAAACTGGCGAAGGTAAAGATCAATCCCTTGGTGACGGAAGTATGAGCCGGTGACAAGCCATATTGCGAGGAAAATTCCATTCCAGATAACCTGACTCCTGCCTCTGCTGCCATGAGATAACCATCACCAGTATTACCATCGCAACCTAGTGCATGAGACAGAAAAGCGCATCCGCCAGTTGCCAGCACAACCGCACCTGCCCTGACTTCCCAACGATTCCCAGTGCGCGGATGAATACCTGCTGCACCTGCGATCGCACCATCGGCCCAAAGTAGTTCGAGTGCGGGATGATGGTCAAGAATGCTTACACCAGCTGCTCCCGCTCTTTGGCGCATGAAGCGCATATAATCTGGCCCGCGCAAGTTAGCACGGTAGGGATTGCCCTGCTCATCAAAAGGAAAAGGATAGCCGTTATCCCCTAAATCATCTAAACCTATTTGTGCCTGCTCAATCACACGCTGCAACCAACGGCGATCGGCAAGTCCTGATGAGCGAGACAGCCGACGCTCAATTTCTGCATCACGTTCTGCGCCTTTGGGAAGATACCATGCGCCAGTATTGGATGGAGCTGTTGCCCCTGATGTACCGCAATACCCCTTATCCGCTAGGACGACACGGACACCTTGCTTTGCTGCTGAAAGTGCTGCCCAAGTGCCAGCCGGGCCGCCACCCAGAACTAAGACATCAGTGGTAATTACACTCTGTGCTGCCGAGGCTTGAAAAGTTTTTGTATTCATATCATCGCTGTATAAATTTATTTAGTAGCCTGCTTCCTTATTGACTACATTTCGTAAAGGCTTATTGCCTCGGTAACGCTCTAAGTTATCAAGGAACAAGTTTGCAATGCGTCCTTTTAATGCTGGGGAAATTGCGGAAGTATGGGGTGTAATAAAGAGGTTAGGCAACGACCATAGAGGACTTTCTGGCGGTAGTGGTTCAATAGAAACTGTGTCTAATCCTGCACCTGCAATCCAGCCTTCAGTGAGAGCCTTAGTTAATGCTGATTCATCTACAACTGCACCGCGACCGACATTAATTAAATAAGCATGACTGGGTAGCGATCGCAGTACAGCTTCATCAATTAAAGCTTTGGTTTCTGGTGTCAAAGGTGTAGCAACAATTATATAGTCAACTTCTGGCAACAATGCGTGCCATTCATCTGTGCCGACGATTTTATCAAAATTTGGTAGAGGTTCAGGACGACGACGACCGCCCCAAACTCTTGCCCCAAATGGTTTAATACGAGCTGCGATCGCTTGGCCTATGTTTCCAGTACCAAGAATTAATACAGTTGAATTTGCCAACTCTGGCAGCACTAACCAACTTTTGCGCCAAGTACGTTGGTCGTGAGCAGCTTGCAATTGCCGTAACTGTTTGGCGTGATAGAGGATCAAACTTAAGACAAATTCCGAAATCGGAATTGCATGAACCCCCGCGCCATTAGTCAGAGTAATATCGTGTTCGAGAAAAATCGGTGTCAAAATGTGATTGACACCAGCACTAGGAGTCTGTTGCCAACGTATTCCCGGAGCAACCGCCAGCACCTTATGTAGAGTAGTCGGCTTTAATTTGAACCCATTGAGATAAATTTCCGCATCACTAGCATCACCATCAAAATTACCATCACTATCTACCCGCACAAATTTTGTATCAGATGGTAAGTGTGGCTCAATCTCGGCAGTAAGTTCTATTGGTAAAATTAGTTTGACCACGGGTTAATCCTTCACACTAAATAGTCAATGGGCATGGAGAAATGTAAGCAATATATCTAGGACTTACGCAAAATATCTCTCAAACTCTGATTTCTCTGTGTTCTCTGTGCCTCTGTGGTTCGTTATTCCGTAACTCGTGCGTAAGTCCTAATATCAAAGGAAGCGATCGCCACTGAAAATATAGTACTATAAATCGATAAATTTACCGTATTATACAATTAATCAACAAAGTTGTTTCTCTCCTGCAATGCTGGATTGCTCATGCTGGCTCACTATTTGCATCTAAAAATCAATTAAAGCCTAGATTGTTAGCTTTGCTAAGTTTTTTAAAAAAAGGCTAAAAGTTTCCGTTTCTTAATCCTAGTTATCTTCAATTGACAACTTACTGAGTATTGATAAGGAAATTCATTAAAATGACGCAGAAACTTGCCCAAACACAATACCCTGTTCATGACTTGATCCAGAGTCGTTGGAGTCCTAGAGCTTTTGCCGATCGCTCAGTTGAGCAGGATAAACTACTCTCATTGCTAGAAGCGGCTCGTTGGGCACCTTCTTCTTACAATCATCAGCCTTGGAGCTTTATTGTTGCCACCAAAGATGACTCAACAGAATACAATCGTTTACTTAGTACCTTGGTTGAGTTTAATCAAGGATGGGCGAAAAATGCTCCAGTACTGATACTTGCAGTCGCTAAAATCCTTACTGACGAAGGGAAAACAAACAGACACGCATTTCATGATGTCGGACTGGCTTTAGAAAACCTGATCCTTCAGGCAACTTCTCTAGGTTTATTTGCCCATCAAATAGCGGGATTTAATGGAGATACCGCGAGAGAAATATACCAAATTCCAGAAGACTATGAGCCTGCAACTGTGGTGACAGTTGGTTATCCTGGCGATCCCCAAAGCCTCCCTGATGGACTACGCGATCGCGAACAGGCTCCCCGTGTCCGCAAGCCGTTGAAAGAATTCGTCTTTACTGGACAGTGGGGACATACCTCAGCCTTGTTAAAAGACTAAAGATCGAGGCTGAAGTATGTAGATACGTTCGACATACTCCAAAGCAGAACGCGAAGGAAATTTACAAAAAAGAATTACTATATGACCCAAGAAAATTGGGCTGCGGTCGATCGCTATATCACCGACTTGTTTGTTCAGCCCGACCTCGCCCTGGATACAGCACTGCAAACTGCTGCCGATGCAGGGCTACCACCGCACAATGTGTCACCCAATCAGGGCAAACTGCTGTTGCTATTAGCGCAAATCCAGAAGGCGCACACCATCCTAGAGATTGGTACACTGGGCGGTTACAGCACGATTTGGCTAGCGCGATCGCTACCTGCTGACGGTCGCTTGATCTCGCTGGAGGCTAACCCAAAGCACGCTGAAATCGCCCGTACTAACATTGCACATGCTGGTCTGTCCAACCTCGTAGATATACGCCTCGGACGGGCGCTGGATATATTGCCACAGATCGCCACCGAAGGACACGATCCATTTGACCTAATCTTTATTGATGCTGACAAGCCAAACAATCCCGATTACTTGGCTTGGGCGCTGAAGCTTTCCCGTCGTGGTAGCTTGATTATTGCTGATAATGTTGTCCGTAATGGGGCGGTGGTCGATGCTGCTAGTAATGATAGTAGTGTGCAGGGGATACGCCGCTTTAACGAGCTACTGGCAGCAGAACCGCGTGTGAGTGCTACAGAGATCCAAACCGTCGGTAGTAAAGGTTACGACGGCTTTGCGATCGCGATCGTGACTAGCGACTCTTGAGTTGCAAAAGCGATCGCCTGTTACATCGGCTGTCTTTCCCATATTTAAAGACTTGTATTCACTAATAACCTATTCCAGATGAGCAGTTCGAAGCAATTGAAACTGGGTGCATTCATGCGCCCGATCAGCATACATACTGGCGCTTGGCGCTATCCTGGGGCTTTGCCTGATGCTAATTTCAACTTCCCGGCGCTGAAACAATTTATTCAAAAACTAGAACAAGGCAAATTTGACGCATTCTTCATGGCCGATCACTTAACGGTACTGAATATGCCAGTCAACGCGCTCAAACGCAGCCATACTGTCACTTCTTTCGAGCCTTTTACCCTACTTTCTGCCCTTGCCAGCGTCACCGAACACATTGGGCTGGTAGCCACCGCTTCCACGACTTATGACCAGCCTTACCACATCGCTCGCCGCTTTGCGTCTCTCGATCATATCAGTGGCGGTCGCGCTGGCTGGAATATCGTCACCACAGCCAATCCAGACGCAGCGCTCAACTTTGGTTTAGAAGAAGAGGTAGAGCATGATGAACGTTATCGGCGGGCTAGAGAATTTTATGATGTTGTCACGGGTCTTTGGGATTCCTTTGCTGACGATGCGTTTATTCGGGACGTGGAAGCAGGGATTTATTTCGACCCTGCAAAGCTTCA
>NZ_JBALBZ010000073.1:0-34350 GCF_036919495.1 Nostoc sp. | reverse complement strand
ATTTCATAGCGATCGCCTAAAACTTTGGTAGATTACAATTTATATTGTAACATTAGTCCTATTTGATAATACTTGAAGGTTCGTAAAGTACTACAGTATCTAGATTTTAACCATTTTTTATATTAAATTGTAGTTGTTAAAATCTAATTAATTTTGATTCTCGCCATAAAAGTAGCGGAAGAACCATTTATCAGATATCAGTGGTGCAGGAATGGTATCATGTTCGGTAAATTACTTACAATTAAGCTCCAATTTTTATCCACCAATGAAAACTAGTTAATCCTTGATCAAATCTTGCTTGTCACTTCCTCAACTTCTTCGGTTTTTTTCCCTTGCGCTAATAACCATAAAACCTGACATTGACGACTTTCTAACGCATTTTTTGCCTGTCGGTAAAGTTGTTCTAACTCTGAAATATTTAAATGCGTGGCTATGCTAATCCGTTTCGGCATCTTCCATCATTTCACTACTTACTTTTATCAAAAATCATTATCCGAACATGATATGACCACCGGTTTCGCTTCTGGAATCAGATGAGCAAGGATTTTCCATTCAGCATTGTTGAGATTGGTAGGATATTCTTGCGGAACATTGTTACCAATAGATATACTCTCTATTTGCATCCGCTAATTAGTCTTCTACTCAATTTCCCCTTTAGATTGACTTTATAAATAACCTTTTACTTTAATATTCGTTTTACATTCTCTTTATAATTCTTGCCCTAAAACTAGCTAAACTTCATATTTGAGAATATATTCTACGTCTTCACTATTGCTTAGAAAAACATAATATGTTACTTCATGATTACTTAAATTAAATGTCATTAGTTATACCCTTGTAGTAGCAGCTTAAAAGATTGATATTAGAGAAGTAGTTTAAAAATATAGTTTGTCTGTCTACTACATGAATAAAAAATGGGCTGCTAAACGACTTACAATCAATCTCACATCAAGTGAGGCACAGAAGCTTGAACAATACTGTTCAATGACGGGAAGACCAGCAACCGATGTTATTCGGGAGTTAATTCGCTCTCTTTCTACTCAAGAGGAAAAAGTGTCCCAAACCTACTAAATCATACTCAACAAAAAACAAAATGATGATGGGCACATCTGAATTCCTGAGTCAAAGATAGTATTTCTAAACTTATCAATGATTTTCCTGTAAACACGCGCTATAGGTAGCAACTAACACAACTAAGATGTGATTCTGCTGATTTAGCCATGCCCAATATGGATGGTTTTGAGCTAATAGTTCACCTACAAACATCCACAAACCTGTCTGTTATGATCGTTTTTAGTGCCTGCGGATTCGAGGAAAATCACTAGGTAGGGGAGTTTAATGGCAGGGGCAAAAGCATTCCTGCCCAAACCCTCCAGCTCGACGAACTACTCCATCCATAGGCTGCTGCGATCGCTGGGAGTGGATGTATTTCTAATCTCCATCTCCCCAGCTCGACCAATTGGGGTTTTCCATGCTACTTCTTACACTTCTCCGTCAAGAGAAGGGTTACAATTCGAGTATTATTTGCCCAAACTCCTGGCTTAATTTTCCAAGACGAACCTTCTAAAGTTTTGTAGGCTACTAAGGGAATGCCAAAAATAAATTTTTCAGCTAAATTTTCGTAAATTCAGCGTAGCGATCGCCATCCTGTAAGTAACAATCAAAAGTTTTTTTGCAGTTCGGGGACACACCATTATTTACATGCCCAGGCTATACTCAGTAATGCTTTTGCCAAAACCTACCCTTTAGATTTACATACAGGGGTACAGCGATCGCCTCTTCGACAGTTAAGAATCTAATGAGAGAGTGCGTTAATGTACCTTAGCGTAAGTATCGCTTATTTATCAATTGGCACGGAAACTTCTCTTACGTTGTTTGTGCCTTGCAACTTCTTTGCGTTTGTGTTTTTCCAAAGGCGTTTCAAAGTGACGATGCTTTCTCATGTCTGGAAAAATACCTGCTTTGGAAACTTCTCTCTTAAATCGACGTAAGGCTGACTCAATTCCTTCATTTTCGCCCACAAATACTTGGGTCATTTTCATCTCCTACTTAATTGTTACTGGGCAATTTTAAGCTATCCAGTAGACCGAAGCGCAAAAAGGGCAGATTCATTATCTGCCCTTAAGACGTTAAAACTTAATTTTTAATCTTAAAGCTTAGTAGCGTCCTCGGTTGTATCCACCACCGCCGCCGCCGCGACGATCGCCACCACCACCACCAAAGGAACCACTTCTGTCTTCTTTGGGTTTGGCCTTGTTCACTTTGAGATCGCGTCCCATCCACTCAGCACCATCAAGAGCTTCAATGGCAGCTGTTTCTTCAGCTTCTGTACCCATCTCTACGAAAGCAAAGCCGCGTGGACGGCCTGTTTCACGGTCAGTAGGCAACTGAACGCGTTTTACAGAACCATGTTCAGCAAAAACAGATGTGAGGTCTTCTTGTGTGACCTCGTAGGATAGATTACCTACATAAATTGACATGCGTTATCTCCAAAATCATAGGTGTGTAGAGATTTAGATTTCGGAGACAAGCTTGTTAAGACCAAAAGGGAAAAGCCTGTCAATACTAAAAACAAACGCTGTAACCGAATTTTATTCTCACTTAATTACCTTAGCACATCATTGAGTTCTTACCCACCGTAACTTAGAAGTACTAAAGATTAGGTATGGGGCATTGGTTCTTCTCCTTGTCTCTGTGATCTTCTCTTACCCTCTCATGGGTAACTTTTATATTGAGTAGCAGATATTCCCCAATTAATTGCAAAATAAATGCAGTTAGCCATTGTTACTAATTGGAAATGCCGACTACACTTGCTGACGCACAAAATTTACTTTCTGACCTGATCGCCCGCTACTCTGAGCGTGTAGATTATCTGATGATTCGCCTTGAAGAAGCAGAAGGGACTGATATCTTGTTGCGTGGCGACAAGGTAGAAACTCTTAGTGAAGGCATCTCCATTGGTGGACATATTCGTGCTTGTTACAAAGGTGGATGGGGTTTGAGCTGCTTTAACCAACTGGCGACAATCAAAGATCGGATAGAAGAAGCGATCGCTGCGGCGCGGATGGTTGGTGATGAAGAAACTTTACTTGCACCTATTGACCCGGTGCAAGCAGTATGCATTCTACCCCTAAAAGGCACTGATCCCCGAAAAATCCCACTCTCGAAAAAAAAACAATTGTGCGATCGCTATACTGAATTGCTCAAAAGTTTTGATCGCCGGATTACCACTACCTCGGTGCGTTACGGTGACAGTGCCCAAAAAGTGATTATAGCGACCTCAGAAGGCACTTTGATCGAGCAATCTTGGGTGGATATGGAAATGCGCTTTGCGGCTACTGCCAGAAATGGCGAAACCGTACAAACTGGACGGGAAACTACTGGCTCTCGCAAAGCTTATGAAGATTTAACTGATTTGGATGAACAGGTAAAAAGTGCGGCTCAAAGAGCGATCGCAGCTTTATCTCTGCCATCGGTGAAAGGCAATACTTACACCGTAGTCATTGACCCAATTCTCACGGGTTTGTTTGTCCACGAAGCCTTTGGACATCTTTCTGAGGCCGATATGGCTTACGAAAACCCCGATTTGTTGGAAGTCATGACCATTGGACGGCGATTTGGCCCAGAAGAACTCCAAATTTTTGATGGTGCTGCCCCAGAGGGACATCGCGGTAGCTATTTTTACGATGATGAAGGCACGCCTGCCACTACTACGCAACTAATTAAAGATGGAGTTTTAGTTGGACGTTTACATTCTCGTGAAACCGCTGGCAAATTGGAGGAAGCGCCTACGGGTAACGCCCGTTGTCTCAACTATCACTTTACTCCCATTGTGCGGATGACAAATACCTGGATTGAACGGGGTAAAACACCAGTCAAAGACTTATTCACCGATATCAAAGAAGGAGTTTATGCCCGTAATTGGTTGGGTGGGATGACAAATGGAGAAATGTTCACCTTCAGTGCTGGGGAAGCGTGGATGATTAGGAACGGCAAAATTGCTGAACCTGTGCGGGATGTAACGCTTTCGGGAAATGTATTCCAAACTCTAGCGGATATTGAGGCAATTGGTGATGATTTTTACTGGGATGAATCTGGCGGTTGCGGAAAGGGAGGGCAAAATGGTTTGTCAGTAGGTTGTGGTGGCCCTAGTCTACGAATTCGAGATGTAGTGGTTGGTGGGGAAACGTAAACCTCACCCAACTGTTGTAGCGTTAGGTCTGTATTAGACAAGTTTGTAGTAAGCACTAAAGTGCTTATACCGTTTCTTTGTGAAGCTGCATATATTTACCCCCCGGCTACGCCGTCCCCCCTTGTGAAGCTACGGTGTATACACAAGTCTGAAATAGCTTACTCACCTGGTTTTTTGCGTCAGTTTTACCCCACCCTAACCCTCCCCTTGCAAAGGGGAGGGAACAAGATTTCTTATTTCCCCCCAATATATCGGGGGGATTAAGGGGGGTAATTCGACTTGTGTATACACGGTAGCCTTGTGAAGGGGGGACTGATTATGTGCATCTTCATACAGAATTGGTATTAGTACAGCTTTGCGTAAAATCGTAGCGTTTTTAATGCAAGGGGATGCATTAGCATTGTTAGCCGATGCGTTGGCATTGTCAGTCGATGCATTAGCGTTGTTAGTCGATGCATTAGCATTGTTAGCCGATGCGTTATCATTGTCAGTCGATGCATTGGCATTGTCAGTCGATGCATTAGCATTGTTAGCCGATGCATTGGCATTGTTAGCCGATGTATTGGCATTGCCAAATTTAATTTGCTAGCCAGAAAGCGACGTTACGCACATAGGTTTTTATATCTTCTAAGGCGCGTGGCTCTTTTTTCATACCATTTCCTGGTGGCTCATCTACAAAAGTGGGACAGCCTTTGTTAATATCCCAGTTGTAATCTACTAAATGATGAAAGCTAGAGTTAGCTACCGCTCGTCCTAGTATATTCCCCTGTTCATCTTGATGATGCTCGATCGCTACAAGCAGATTAAAGTTACGACCTGTAACTAAACTTTTACCTAAAGCAATTACCCGAGCATTGGCATTGCGGGAAGGAACACCAATACCGCCTTCGTGGGGATGTGCGGGGAAAAATTCGATACTTCTCGAAGGGGAATTGGGATTTTTTAAAAGTTCGTGAATGGGTTCAACAATGGTAATTTTTTGATAATCGCCGTTAGCTCCAGAATGATAGTTGGGCCAGGAGATATAAGTTGTGTATGAGTCATCTCGGCTCCAGCGCGATTCATCGGGATCGGGATTTTTGGTGTTGAAATAGTGAATATCACCAATGTCAACTAAACCACACATGGAACAACCCATATCCTGATGATCGCGTGTTGTCAAAATACCGCCGCCGCGTTGCCGAAAAGCATTAATTCCGGCAATGTCTTTTTCGGTTAAACCCTTATCCACCTCTAAGCCAAATAGCCAAAGTTCATCAAAATCTGATTTGTCGAGACTACTTAAAACTGGGTCACTGCCTACTGTATCTGATTCGTAATCACGTCCCGTAACTTCAAATAAGGAGTTTCCTGCTTCGTCTTTAATCGATGCTAAGTAATCTTGTAACATCGAGAAACGAAAAATGCTCCAGTCATCTTCAGTCGTAGGAATCGTAGTCTGCAAAAGAATACGAATTGGTTTTGCCATAACCTCTGCCAGATGAACACCACAATTGAGTATAGCGATCGCTTTACATTAATGCTTAAGTTTTTAAATTCCTCAACATCCCTCTTAAGTATGAAAAAAAATCACAACTCTAGATAGTAGCGCAAGTAGTTGAGGATGGCTAATCTAGACAGAGGTAATTCGATATTCACTCCGGTTTGATTCATTACACCAATCCTCCGTGGCGCGTGCTGGGGATTTACTGCCTGTCTAAGTAAGCTGGATAGCCTCAATTAAACGTTCCTTAACACAGCGACAGATATGAAAGCAGATCAACTCCTGAAAAACTATGCCGCAGGTGTCAGAGACTTTACTGGTATAAACTTGAGCGAGGCAAACTTAAGGGAAGCCAATCTCAGTGGCATAATTTTAGATAAAGCAATTTTAGATGGAGCTAATCTAAGTCACGCTAATTTATCCCAAGCCAGTTTGATTGAGGCAGACTTAAATGGAGCAGATTTGAGCAATGCTGACCTCAGTGGTAGCAACTTAAACGGAGCTATCTTAGATGGAGCTATCTTGGATGGAGCTATCTTGGATGGAGCTAATTTGAGTCAGGCTGATTTGACGGTTGCTAAACTGATTGACACTAACTTGAGTGAAGCGGATTTGCAGGAAGCTAGTTTGATAGCGGCGAATTTAGATGGAGCAGATTTGAGCGGTGCAGATTTAACTGTAGCCGACTTATCCCAGGCAAATCTCACTCAAGCAGATTTGAACCAGACAAATTTAAGCGGGGCAAATTTGGATGGAGCCAATATAGAAGGAACAATCCTGGATGAGAGTGTGTGACACTACCAGCCAGATAAACCTTTGCTCGAATTCAAAAGTCAAAAGTCAAAAGTTAAAAGAGGGATACAGCAGCCCTAAATTATTTATGGGGTTCAAAATTATTGAATGAGTGAATGCATGATTTTTGACTTCCTCGAACGCGAATTTATGTTGAGTGGACTTCAAAACATAGTGTCTCCAAGAGTTGGGGCTGACTTGCGCCCAGTATGCTAACTCTGGTAGCGATCGCTTTTTAGCGATTTCCCAAACTGCTTGCATCTTCACATCCGGTAACACACGCCAAATTTGCAGCAATGGTTTCTCAAGCATTAGTCGCCATTGGGCAAAAATCTGCGATTAAATCAGTCTATGTAGGGTTGCATTCTGGAAGTTGACAAGTAAAATAGGAAACACTGCTTATCGGCTTGGTACTCTTGGGAAAAAAACCATGTAGTTAAAAGCACGTTAGGCTAATATGCAATGGGTGACAAATCTTAGACCTATTGCCTAAAGCTAATAGCCCCATGTTAACAACACTTCCAGACACCTCTGCCAACTTAGCGATCGCCTTGTTAATTAACTATAGTTTCGATCTCAGTGGCTATACTGCCAATGAGCTAGTTGAGCGTTGGCAAACGCAATACCCGCTTAATTGGCTACACCTGGCAGTGATTGAGGCACTATATCAAGGTCGTTATAAAGCTGTTTCCGTGCAGCAAATTTTAGTATTTTGGCAGCGCCGGGATCAGGCTACATATCATTTCAACATGGAATTTGAACGGATGATTTGTAGCAAATTTCCCCAAAGTTTAACTTCATCGCCTGCGCCAGCCCTACCGCCAGCGAAGAAAAACCCCACTGTGGAGAAAGTTACGAGTCCTCAACTACCACCTGCTAAGATTCGCAACGGCTATCAACACAGCAATACCGCAACTCTTCAACTGAAAAGTTCCGAACAAAAAACATCTGTAGATGAAGAAGAAGTGAAGGAGGAAGCTAGGGACAATAAAACTGTGCTGAAGTCTCCCATTTTGGGAAAATCTGCTTCTTCAACAACGTTTCAGTTATCGTCTGCTATCAGCCAAAAGCAAGCTTCACAAGAAAGTCCACCGCCTTCACCATCACCAATTCCTCATCAACGACAGCCAAAACTGCTCCCACCTGCTCCCATTCATGCCCCAATTGGGCAATTTACTCCAGAAAAAAGCGATCGCTCTGAGTCTTTTACATCTAAACTCAAAGCGATGTATGGGGAACAGAATCGGCCAATTGGGGGGAGTGGGGGAAGAGGAGAAGGCGGAGCAGGAGGAGCAATAGTGGAATAACTAATGCTCAATGCCTTTTAGATTTTTATTGTTCAACTAACTCTTGAAAGCGCTTATCATCGGCAATATCATCAAAATCTAGGTCAGTTACTGCGTCTTCTTTATACCTGGGATTAAGTTCAATTGCTTGTTGTAAAGTTAACATAGATAGTTCAACTTGTCTTTGCAGTGCGTAACAGGCTGCTTTGTTATAATAGGCACTGGCATAATCTGGGTTAATTTCTAAGGCTTTGTTAAAACTAGCGATCGCTTCATCATCGCGTCCCAATCTTACCAAGGTATAACCGCGTTTATCCCAGATTTTGGGAGAATTTGGTTGGAATTCCAGCGCTTTCTCAAAAGATGCTATTGCCTCTTCATATTGTTCTAATGCTACTAGGGAAAGACCGCGATTCAACCAAGCAATTGCATCATCAGGCTTGATTTGTGTAGCTTTGTCAAATGAGTCAAAGGCTTGCTGATGCTGTTGTAAGTTACCAAAAGCAACGCCGCGATCGCACCAAGCTTGATGATAATCTGGTTGAATCGTAATAGCTTTATCGTATGATGCGATCGCATCTTTGTAGCGTTTCAATCTCCCAAGAGTTAGACCTCGTTTTAACCAAGACACAGGTTCATCAGCTTGGATTTTAACTGCTTGGTTGTAAGCTGCGATCGCATCTTCATAGCGCCTTTGGGAAAATAGATCATCTCCTTGTTTCACATACTCATCAGCAGTAAATTGTGGTTGTTGTGGCTGTTCTTGTATTTCTTCCTCAACTTCAGAATTCACAACCTCTGGAATGGATGCAGCTGTCATTTCAACTTCAACTTCAGAATTTACCGCCTCTAGAATAGATTCAGGTGTAATTTCAGTTAGTTCCTGAAGAATTAGATCCTTTCTTTCTTGGGCATCCAATTGTAACTCAGAGAGTTGAGAGACAAACTCAGTTTCTAATCTTTCTAACTTCTCCAAAATGAGAATCTTTTGTTGTTGAGCATTCCATTGTAAATCTGAGAATTGCGAAGTAAACTCAGATCCAGCTTTTTCTAAATTCTCAATTATTAACTCTTTGCGCTTTTGAGCATCTACTTGTAATTCTGATAGTTGATCTGCAAATTCTGACTGCAATACTGCTAAACTCTCAATAATTTTGCTTTTTTGTTCTTGAGCATCTATCTTTAATTCAGATAATTGAAATTTCAATTCATTATCTAATCTTCCGAAATTGTCAAGTGTGATATCTTTTTGTTTATGAACATCTACCTGGAATTTAGATAATTCTTCCGCAAATTCTGACTGCAATTTTCTTAAAGTTTCAATAGCTATATCCTTTTGCTTTTGAGCATCAGACTGCCATCCAGAAAGTTGAGATGTGAACTCATACCTTGATACTTCTAAATCAGCAACGGCTAGTTCTTGCTGTTGTTGTACACCTAACTTTAAATTAGACAGTTCTTCTGCGATGACAGATGCTAATTTTCCGAAATTATCCAGTGCTATATCTCTTTGTTGTTGAGCATCAAACTCTAATTTAGATAGCCCAGAAGCAAATTCTGACTCTAAAGTTTGTATATTCTCTTGAGATTTTTTCAGTTCAGTTTCTAATCTACTTAATACCTGTGCTTTAGCTAAATCTAGTTCAGATGTAAGGTTAGATAAATATTTTTTTTGTTCCTTTTTAATCTGTTCTTGTAAACTAGCTGTTTCCTTTTCTAATTCATAATTTATTTTTTTAGCTTCTTGAATAAGACTTTCAGCCTCTTCTTTAACGGTGGCTAGCTGATTTTGCAATTTTTCCATTCCCTGTAATTGTTGCATAGCTCTATCAACAATTTCACGGATTACCACCCGTCGCAGGAGCCAAAATAAAGCAATGATTGCGACTGGAAATAGACTTAATATAACTAGCCAGACATTGAGTAAGATAGTTGTCCGGCTAAAAGCGCTATTAAAATCAGATTGGACTTGCTGTTGAATTCGTTTTTCCGCTCTTAGTCGCGTTAATTCTTCGCGTTCCTGATTCGATAACACCAAAGCAGGAGTTAGTGCTGGGGAAGGTGATGGTGCAGATTGTCCACTGACAATTCCAGGGGACAGCAGTAAGGGTAAAAAGACAATAGTGCTTTTTACAATTAAAGCGAAAACAGCTTGATTTTTGCTCTTCATAACAACCATCTCAGTCTGTTGGTCAGTTTTTGAAGCGGCGTGCCTCTCTCCAATCTATAACAGAATTAAGTAGTAAAATGTTGTAGAGGGAGTGGAAAATGCTGAACAATCCTTAACTAATCTGTTCTTTCGCGCTTACAGTACGTACAACTTCAGTCGTGGAGCGTAGTTAAGTTTTTAACATTTTTTAGATATACCATTATAACATTACTAGGTGAAAACCAAGCAGTACAAACAATAATTTATCAACTTCTGGAAGACAGATTGCAGCAAAATCGGCGCTTTCTCAGAGCATTCATGGAACTAAGTTCGGACTTTGTTTTTACAGATAGCAGTATGCAAAGTGTCAGATGCGCTTACTTCGCACTAACATTAGATTATCTAGGGTAAGCAGATTACTTGTCCTATAATTAACTTAACAAAGGCGGTAGAAAATGGGTCGGATAAATCCTTACACACTGCAATTGCAGATTACCCGAATGTTTGAGCAAGGGCAATCATTTTTTGCCACAACCAAGGTACAGGAATGGTTGAAAGAACACAAACACAATCCAGAAGATTATGACATTCTTTTCAATAAAAAACCCGCGCCTCCTGGTTCCAAAGAAGTGATGGTGGTGGAAATTGAGTTACGCCGCAAAGATGGGCAACCTGTAGATCCTTGGTTGCAGGAACAAGCAAATCTCCATGCCTGATTTTAAGAACTAGCAATTTTCAATTTAAATTCATATTATCTTAACAGAATTTACCAAAAAAGAGCGTTCCCAGTTGCGGAATGCTCTTTGTTATCTTTGATTTAGGGATATATATTATCTATGCGATCGCCCATATCAAAAACATTAAATTCAATCCCGTCTAACTTCAGCCTCAAAGCTTCTAATAAGAGGTTTATCCTTTCTTCAATAAAAATTGTTAGGGCGTTTTCAGGAAGCGCATCGGCTCTTGACCATTCAAGAATCATCGTTGGTATAAGATGAGAGCGTAGCACTGTTTCTAAACCAGGGTCGTCATATTCTTTAAGATAATCTAATGGATTTTTATCGCTAATTTTCAAATTAGTTATTTGAGACAGATAAGCAATATTCATCAAGCTGTCACATTCTATTTGGCTAGCAATACCACTTTGCTTAATAAAGTTAATTGGAAATATATGGTGTAAGTTAGGCTTATCTGTTAGCAAATAATAAACATCAGACAAAATATCTCTATGAGGTTTTGCCCAATCTTGCGGCTTGTGGTTTGCATAAAGTGATAGTATTGCTCTGGATAAGCGACCTCTATAACTGTAGAAAGATTTTCTTAGAGAATTCTTATCAATATCAAATTTATTGAATGAGTAAGTACTATTAGCCTTTTGTTGATTAACAAAGTATATATGTTCCCAGAGGTGAGTAGTGTTTGTTAGTAAATCTGCATTATGAAAACTATAATACCAAAAATATTTATTTAAAAAACTATAATCTGGTTTATCATTCCGATAAAAGTATGATGTAATAGTCAGGTATAAATATCGGTAAGGGATTAATCTTCCACCTTTAATATGCAAAATATTATCAAAGAAATCAAAAGTTTTAGCAACGGCTATTTTAAAATTAGACCATACAGCTTCAATATGTTCTGTTTTTAGCTTATTAAGATACATATCAGTAATATTTTGTATCCCAGCTTCGGGAAATTCAAGTTTTACCACTACAGCTAGCATCTGGAGCAATGTCCAATTATCAATATTGGCGTATTGGCTACTAAAAATACTTTTTTTAAATTGATCAAATAATTCACGAAGATAGAAACCAGAGATATTATTTGTCTGATTTTCAGAACGAAAAGTCTTAGCAACTACAATATCAAAGATATCTAAGGGTTTGCCAGCTTGATTAATCCGCTCAAATATTTGACAAACTTCTGCAACTTCAATACCTCTTAACTCAATAAAGAAAATTTTGTAACTAGCCAAAACTTCCCTAATTCTCCTAAGTTGTTGCATGTAAGGATGATCGAATTCTCCATTAACACTTACATAAATATTTCTTTCTATTTGCCCACGATCTTTAATTATATCTATTAAGCTGACAATTAGTTTATCTTGATAACGTTGTTTTTTTCCAACATTTGCTTTTAGCTGACCATCTCTATCATCGATTTCGTCCCAAAACAAAAACCTTTTTGCATAGCTTGTGTCATCAGTTGCATCAGTAAGTTCAATAGTCAAATCTATATATAGCGTTGGATCAAAATTTTCGTTATTAGCAATCTTACCCCCATGTATTGATGTTAATAAAGAAGTTGTTCTTTGTTGTCCATCTAAAATGTACTGATACTCATTAGAGTAAAAATTCTCAGCAAATTTTATACCACCTATTTCTCTATGACTTTCTAGCTTTGTATTAGTTTTCCAAATTAGAATACTTCCTAAAGGATAAAACTTATAAATACTATCCCAAAGTTTTTTTACATTCTCTTTCTCCCAGACAACATCTCTTTGAAAAGTTGGAATTTGATACTTATGTGAGAGAAGACTTTCCAAATAGAGAGCAATACTCTGAGCATCCGGTTTAATGCGTTCAGTAGATGTAAACATTGAGTTAACCTTACCTAACTTTGAGTAAATATCAAGATTGGTGTGTGAATTTTACTTGTTTTAGTAAAATTCCATACAAGGTTAACTGATATTTAATTAAGTGGCAACTCAGATTTTAGAAAATCTCTGCAACCTTTCCTCCATGCCAACGTTGCCCTGTAAGCCGCCTGTGTGTACCAGCAGTAATGAGTCGCCTCTACAAAAAAATTCCTGCTTTAGTAAATCCATCACTCCGTAAAACATTTTGGCGGTATATACGTAATCGAGGGGTACGCCATGTTCTTGTGTGAACTGTTGGCTGAAAAGTAGCAACTCGTTGTTCACCTTTGCATAGCCGCCAAAGTGGTAATCACATGCCAATTCCCAGGAAGCGGGAGAACTATATGGTGCGGGTAAACCAGAGGCGAGGTAATTTGTCAATAAACTTTCAATTTCTTGGGCGAGAAATGCCCCATTCTTTAGAACGGGAAAAGCGATCGCTCTTTGTCCTTCATGCAACGAAAGCGCAATACCTGCTACTGTGGTAGCTGTACCGCAGGCTACGCATATACGATCAAATGCGTAGGCGTAGCCAACCGTAGGCATCGCATCAGCAATTATCTCTGTACAGCCGCGCACACCATTTAAATTACTCCCGCCTTCGGGAATGATAAACACCTCGCCGAAACGTTGTCGCAGATATTCTTCTAACGCTGGTGTGTTGCGCTGTCGATACATCTCACGGTTTAGGTACATAAGCTGCATACCCTGTTGTACAGCAAAACTCAGCGTAGGATTCAACGGTAGCCTCTCCTCGCCACGAATTACACCAATGGTACGAAAACCGAAAAGATTACCAGCCGCCGCAGTTGCATAGATATGATTGGAATAAGCGCCGCCAAAGGTTAGCAACGTCGTGAAATTTTTCTCCTTCGCCTCCAGAAGATTGTATTTCAGCTTAAACCACTTGTTGCCGTTAACCCACGGGTGCATGAGATCGAGGCGCAGCACATACAGATCAACACCTGCGTGACGGGCGATTTCGCTGTTGATTTGTTGTAGAGGAGGAGTAATAAAGGTTAACGACATCTACCAAGATTCTAACTTAGAATTTACATTCTTTCACGTTCATTATTGAACATAAAAGTAATGATAAACATTGAGTAATTCAATGGTAAAGCAATCAAAATGATGAATAAATCTTTCTGATGATTAGCTTTAGAAATTGGCATTTTACTAATTGAGTGTTTCAGGTAAATATAGAAACATAACACTCGCTCCAGATAATATTCTTTTTGGAGAAAAGAAATGGTTGCACTCACACAGCTTACTCAAGTTATTGCCAATCCAGGACGTTTGACGATTGAAACTGTTGAAATTGCTCCTCAAACGACTGCTATACGTTGTCTCGACTGGGATCGAGAACGTTTTGATATCGAGTTTGGTTTACGGAATGGTACAACCTATAATTCTTTCTTAATTCAAGGAGAAAAAGTTGCTTTAGTTGACACATCTCACCGCAAGTTTGAGGAATTATATCTTGAGGTAGTGACAGGATTAATTGATCCGGCTAAGATAGATTACTTGATTATTAGCCACACGGAACCAGACCACAGTGGCTTAGTGAAAGATATTTTGCAATTAGCTCCCTCAATTACTGTTGTCGGTGCAAAGGTGGCTATTCAATTTTTAGAAAATATGGTTCACCAGCCTTTTAAATCAATGCAGGTGAAAAGTGGAGAGCGATTAGATTTAGGCAACGGACACGAATTAGAATTTATCTCTGCACCTAATTTACACTGGCCTGACACAATCTTGACGTATGACCACAAAACTTGCACTCTCTACACTTGCGATGTGTTTGGGATGCACTACTGTGATGACCACACCTATGATGAAAATATTACTTCAATAGAGGAAGATTTTCACTATTACTATGATTGTCTCATGGGCCCAAATGCCCGATCTGTCTTGGCAGCTTTAAAGCGGATTGAAAAGTTAGATATAAGAACAGTTGCCACGGGACATGGCCCGTTATTACAACACTATATCTCCGAATGGCTTGGACGCTATCAAAACTGGAGTTTAGAACAAGCAAAAACAGAGACATTAGTACCTCTATTTTATGTTGAAGATTACGGGCATAGCGAGCATTTAGTCCGTACCATAGCTCATGGATGCGCGAAAACAGGGGTGGCAGTAGAATTAGTAGATATCAATAGTGCCGAGCCTCAAGAAGTTCGAGAATTAGTTGCACAAGCTTCTGGTTTAGTAATTGCAATGCCAGCCCAATCTTCGGCGATCGCTCAAGCGGCTTTAAGTACTATTTTAGCTGCTGTTCACAAGAAGCAGGCAATTGGTTTACTAGAGTCGGGAGGTGGAGAAGATGAACCTGTTTATCCTTTACGTAATAAGTTTCAAGAACTGGGATTAACTGAAGCTTTTCCTCCTATCTTAGTTAAGGAAATTCCTACACAAGCAACGGAACAACTTTGTGATGAAGCGGGGACAGATATGGGCCAATGGTTAACCCGCGATCGCACCATAAAACAAATCAAATCTATCAATAGCGAGCTAGAAAAAGCTTTAGGGCGAATTAGCACAGGATTGTATATTATCACCGCCAAAAAAGGAGAAATTCAGAGCGCAATGTTTGCTTCTTGGGTGACACAAGCGAGTCTTGAGCCTTTAGGAGTAGCGATCGCAGTCTCCAAAGATCGGGCAATTGAATCCTTGATGCACGTTGGCGATCGCTTTGTTTTAAACGTTTTAGAAGAAGGCAAATATCAAGGATTAATGAAACATTTTATCAAGCGTTTTGCTCCTGGTGCAGACCGCTTTGCTGGAGTAAAAACATATCCAGCGAAAAATGAATCGCCCGTTTTAGCTGAAGCTTTGGCTTACATGGAATGTGAAATTACTAGCCGCATGGATTGTGGCGATCATTGGGTAATTTATAGCACAGTCCAAACTGGAAGAGTTGCCAAGCTAAATGCATTTACCGCCGCCCATCACCGCAAGATTGGCAATCATTACTAAATAGTCATTGGTCATTATTTCCTGCTGCTTCCTACAGACGCGATGAATCGCGTTTCTACAACACATTCCCAAAAAACTATGTATAAATCTGTTGAAAAGACCTCAATTGATATGTACGAAATCAATCGAGGACGCGTCGTGCGAACCTTGGAATTTATCCAAGATGTGATTGTATTTTGTTTGTGTATTGGTTTATTTAGCTTCATGGTGCTTCAGGTGAAAGATATGTTTCTTTCCTTACTTCCACCTCTAGATTTTCATGCTGTTACTGCCGATATTCTCTTTTTACTTATCTTAGTTGAGTTATTTCGACTGCTGATTATTTATCTACAGGAACATCGAGTATCTATTGGTGTAGCTGTTGAAGTTTCCATCGTTTCCGCCTTGCGAGAAGTCATTGTTAAGGGTGTTCTAGAAGCAAGTTGGACCCAAGTTTTAGCAACTTGCGCCTTTTTATTAGTGCTAGGAGTACTACAGTTCCTCCGAGTTTGGCTACCCCCTACTTTTGAAGGTATCGATCCCGAACAAGAAATATCTAAACGCTATAGAAGCCGAGCCAAGTCTGAATTAATACAAAACAATGGCCATTAAATAATAGGGAGTAGGGAGTGGTTAGAGATGCGATTAATCGTGTCTGTAGAGATGAGAATTTTCTGCCATATCCAATGCCCCATTCCCCATTCCCAATGCCCCATTATTAACAGAGGTTATTATGTCTGCAAATACTTTAACTACCAGCCATCCTAGAGATGTACAAGTTGCTGAAATTGGTAAAAATACTCTGATTTTGCGATCGCGGACTTGGGACAGACTAAAATTTGAGGTGGAGTATTCCCGCCAACAGGGAACTACAGCAAATTCTTATCTGATTCAAGCCGATAAAAAGGCTTTAATTGACCCTCCTGGCGAATCTTTTACCGAAATTTACCTTGAGCAACTAGCACAACATCTAGATTTCATCGCCCTCGATTACATTGTTCTCAGTCATGTCAACCCGAACCGCAGAGCAACCTTGCAAGTATTACTCTCTCTGGTTCCTCAAGCCACTCTTATTTGTTCTCGCCCCGCCGCCAATGCTCTAAAAACTGCCTTTCCCCAATGGGAATCACGCATTCAAGCGGTGCGATCGCAGGATACTCTAGATTTAGGACAAGGACATCATCTATTATTTGCCCCTGTACCAACTCCCCGGTGGGCGGATGGACTTTGTACCTATGATCCCGCTACAAAAATTCTTTACACAGACAAACTTTTTGGTGCTCATATTTGCGAAGATACTTTGTTTGATGAAGATTGGAAGGGTTTAGATGCGGAACGTCGTTACTATTTTGAATGTCTCCACGCTCCCCAAGCGAAACAAGTTGAAGTCGCCTTAGATAAATTGTCGGTTTTGGGAGCCAGATGTTATGCCCCAGCACACGGTCCGGTTGTTCGTTACAGCCTTAGCCGTTTTACTTATGATTACCGTCAATGGTGCCAAGGGCAAAAATCTCAAGAATTGAGTGTCGCTTTGCTCTATGCTTCTGCTTATGGAAATACAGCAATTATGGCGAATGCGATCGCTCAAGGTTTGATCCAAAATGGAGTTAATGTAGAATCAATCAACTGTGAACTAGCCGATTCTGCGGAGATTAACCGCATTGTAGAAACTTGCGATGGCTTGATTATCGGTTCACCCACTTTAGGCGGCCATGCACCTACTCAAATTCAAACTGCTTTAGGAATAGTTCTCTCGGTGGCAGCTAAAACTAAGTTAGCAGGTGTGTTTGGTTCCTACGGTTGGAGTGGCGAGGCAATAGATTTAATCGAAAGCAAGCTCAAAGATGCTAATTATCAACTAGGATTTGAAACAATTCGGGTGCGTTTCAGTCCTACTCCTGAGATTCTTCAGCAGTGTCAAGAAGCAGGTGCTTTCT
Source organism: Nostoc sp. (assembly GCF_036919495.1). Taxonomy (GTDB): domain Bacteria; phylum Cyanobacteriota; class Cyanobacteriia; order Cyanobacteriales; family Nostocaceae; genus Nostoc. The sequence goes on along the minus strand of NZ_JBALBZ010000073.1, from coordinate 16,915 downwards.
TTGCCCAAAACTTGAAGAAAACCAAAAAACTGCGTTCTTCCCGCCAGGTTGTGACAGAAACCCATGTAGATCGTACCGAACAAGCGGTGGGGCGGATCGTTGGTTCTTTATGTGTTGTGACAACTCGTGATGAAGAAACTCACAAAGGAGTTTTAACTTCTTGGGTATCGCAGGCAACTTTTAACCCGCCAGGAATTATGATTGCGATCGCTAACGAGCAAAATGCAGAGTTAATGCATCATCCTGGCGATAAATTTGTGCTGAATATTCTTAAAGAAGGAAGAAATGTCCGCCGCTATTTTTCTCGTCACAGCACTTTAGGAGATAATCCCTTTGCAAATCTGGACACAAAAACTGCTCTGAATGGTTGTTTGATTCTGAATGAGGCATTAGCTTATTTAGAATGTACGGTGCAAAATCAGCTTGAATGTGGCGACAGATGGTTAATTTATGCCGTCATCGATCGCGGTGAAGTGTTGGAAAATAATGGTGTCACTGCTTTGGAACATCGGAAATCTGGCAGCTATTATTAACCTGACTTTTCACGGTATTTGAAAAACCTCACTTCTATTTCTCTCTCCTAAAAGGCTACCGTTCGCACTGCGTTTCTATTCCGCCTCGGAATGAATTCCGAGTTTCATAGCTGAAGTCCACTTCAGTGGACTAAATAATTAATTCAGTCCACTTGAGTGGACTTCAGCTATCAGCCCTGAACTTCAGTTCTGGGCGGGATTGCCTGTGTGTGTGACAGTTTCACTCTGACAAAGCCTTACAAGGAGAAAGGCTTTAATTTTTCCCCCAACCCTTGTACAGAAGCTTGCTCGGTGGTTAAGTTTTTCAGGAACTTTACCCATTATCGGCGAATCTTAGTGCCAATCCCCCATACCCAATATCGTGATCTAAGATTGTTGGGTATCTTATAAATTGCGATCGCCACTATACCGATGATTGAAGTTGAGCATCTAAGTAAAATATACGGCTCTACCCCAGCGATTACTGATGTCACTTTTAGCGTCGAGCCTGGGGAGATTTTAGGGTTGTTGGGCCCCAATGGCGCTGGTAAAACCACAACCATGCGGATTCTGGCTGGTTATTTACCGGCAACCAATGGAAATGCCCGGATTGCTGGTTATGATGTCCATGAAAATTCCCTAGCTGTACGCCAACGCATTGGTTATTTACCGGAAACACCACCGTTATATCCAGACATGACGGTGGAGGGATTTTTGCATTTTGTCGCCCGAATTAAGGGAGTATCAGCAGGCGATCGCCCCAACAAGGTAACAGCCGCTATCGAACGCTGCAACTTAGAAGACAAGCGGCGGGTGATTATTCGCAAACTCTCTAAAGGATATCGGCAAAGAGTAGGTATTGCTCAAGCGATCGTCCACGATCCACCAGCGATCATTTTAGATGAACCCACCGTTGGACTCGATCCCCGACAAATAATTGAGGTGCGAAATTTAATTAAAAGCCTCGCTGGTACTCACACAATTATTCTTTCTACGCACATTCTCCCAGAAGTAAGCATGACTTGTAGCCGCGTCGCCATCATCAATCGCGGTAAAGTTGTGGCAACTAATACACCAGAAAACTTGATGACTCAGTTGACAGGTGGCTCCGGGTATGAATTGGAAATAGAAGGAGAAGCTGCCCTAGCGAAACAGGTATTGCAAAAAGTCGCGGGTGTGAGTTTGATAGAATCAATTCCCACAACCGGAGGTTATCAACCCCAGGCAAACCGTGCTTACCTGCGGGTGATATCGCAACCGGGAAAAGAACCAGGAAAAGATATTGCCACAACATTAGTGCGGGCAGGATTCGGTTTACATGAACTGAAGCGAGTTAACGCCACCTTAGAAGATGTATTCTTGCAACTAACCACAGAAGAGAAAAATTTCGATACTGAGGTAGACTTAGCAGCAGACAACGAAGGAGAAGCAGCGTAAATGGGTATAGTGCTGAGTAATATTATTGCCATTTATCGCCGAGAGTTACAGAGTTATTTTGTATCACCTTTGGCTTATGCGATCGCAGGCATATTTTGGTTCATCGCGGGGTTATTCTTGGTGATGATTTTGCTAGGGCCAGATGGCATTTTGATAGGAGTCGCGGCAATAGATGCACAAGGGCAACAACTCGGAATGCCAGTACCGCCGATAGATGTCCCCTATGAATTTATCCGGGCATTCTTGGATCGCATGGGGTGGCTATTGTTATTTATCCTGCCCATTCTCTCGATGGGACTCTATGCCGAAGAACGTAAGCGCGGCACTTTAGAATTATTAGCCACGTCACCAATTACCAATTGGGCGGTGGCTGTAGGTAAGTTATTAGGCGTGCTAACATTTTTTACGACGATGGTTGTACCCATGCTAATGTTGGAAGCGATCGCAATCAGTGGATCAAATCCACCAATGGCACTCTCAATTCCCTTATTAGGTCATTTTGGATTAATCTTGCTAGCAGCAGCAATTTTATCTTTAGGAATGTTTATTTCTTCATTAACAGACAGTACAATTCTGTCTGCCGTTTTCACCTTTGCAGTAATTTTATTATTGTTATTGATTGATTTAATCGCCAAAATTGTCCCTGGCCCCGTGGGCGAAGCATTAGGTTATCTGTCATTGCTGAAACATTACAACACCTTAATTCAAGGCATTTTTGATACCAGCGCCTTAATTTTATTCGCCAGTTACATTTTTTTGGGTATTTTTCTCACTGCTCAATCAATTGATGCACTGCGCTTTCAAAGGCAATAGTCATTGGTCATTGGTCATCTGGGACATTACCAATTGAGTTTAGATAGGAGTTTAATTTCGGTGCTAGTTCGTTAATGATTGTTTTGATTGCATTTATCTGTTCGGTAGTTAAAAGGTTACGAGTATAAGCCCGTCTTAACCAATGTTGAGTTTCATTCAAAAAGCCTCTCGCTATTTTAATAAAACGTCTATTATCTTGAAACTACCTCTTACTACACCTTCTGCTATATTGCCACCAATACTATCTGCCGAACGTACAACCTGTTTACCAATTGTATCTTTTGCAAAAAGATTCCATCCTTCAACAATTTTCAAAATGTCATCTGCTAATTGTTCTGATAATTGATAAACCTGTAAATATTAGAAACGCTTTGTTGCCATTTATCCAGTTGTCTTGCTTACTTTTAGTCACTCAATTTTCATCCACATATTTTTACTTGTCACTATTTTTAGACAAATGACCAATACTTCGGCTTCTCTACGAGACACTACGCGAACGCTCAGTACAAGTGACCAATGACCAATGACCAATGACAAATCACATGAAGATAGTTGCAAAAAAGAAACTGTGGAAATATCTATTTTGGTCGGGCCCGTTCCTAATTACTGTCGGTTTAACAGTTGGATTAATCTCTGAACAGTGGGGATTAATTCCATTAGTATTTTTGATTACAGGAATTGTCATCAGTGGGTTGGGGATAATATGGCAAAGCTATGAGACTAACTGGTGGAAACGTCGTTCTACCCAAGCTGGCACTAATGCCTTAGTAGCAACTCTGGCAGTGTTGGCAATTTTAGGATTGATTAACTTTTTGGGAACTCGCTACCACTTGCGGGCAGACTTAACAGAAACGCAATTGTTTACCCTTGCACCCCAGTCACGGGAACTGGTGAGGGTTTTACCACAGCCAGTTAAAGCGTGGGTGTTTGATGTTAACCAAAATCCCCAAGACCGGGAATTGCTAGAAAATTATCAACGCCAAAGCTCAAAATTTAAATATGAGTACATCGACCCCCAAACTAGACCAGGACTTGCAGAAAAGTTTGGGGTTAAAGATTACGGGGAAGTTTATTTAGAATCTGGTAATAAACGGCAATTAGTACAGACGATAAATGAAAATGAGCGATTGTCAGAAATCAGATTAACTAGTCGCCTGCAACAACTAACAAATTCAACCACAGCCAAAGCTTACTTACTCCAAGGTCATGGCGAACGCCAGCTTTCACCTGGTAAAGGTGCAATATCACAAGCAGTTCAGGCATTAGGCGATAAAAACTTTACAACATCACCCCTGAATTTAGGAGAAACTTCTAAAGTTCCTCAAGATGCGGCTGTAGTGATAGTAGCTGGCCCCAAGCGAGGGCTGTTTGAAGGCGAAGTCAAAGCTTTGCAAGAATATCTTAATCGCGGTGGTAACTTACTGCTAATGATTGATCCTAATACCGATCCCAAACTTAACAGCTTGCTGCAAGAGTGGGGTGTTCGTCTGGATAATCGTTTAGCAGTTGATGTCTCTGGCGGAAGCGTAAGACTTGGCCCTGCTACGCCCTTAGTGACAGAATACGGACAACATCCGATTACCAAAGATTTCGATAACGGTAATTCTTTTTATCCAATTGCCCGACCGTTGGAAATTACCTCTGTGCCTGGTGTTCAGGCTACTCCACTACTACGAACCAAACCCTACCCTAACAGTTGGGCAGAAAGCGACCTCCAAAGCGAAAAATTAGAGTTTAATGAGGGTAAAGACCTCAAAGGGCCTCTAACCTTGGGCGTTGCCTTAACAAGAAAACAAACACCCAAATCTGTTTCCACTCCCCAACCTGCACCGACACCTTCACCCCTACCATCACCAACCACTCAAAGTAAGACTTCCCCTGCTCCCCCTGCCTCCCCTGCTCCCCCTACCTCCCCTGCCTCCCCAACTCCTGCTCCTTCATCTCAAACAGCCACCGAGTCCCGTTTAGTGGTTTTAGGAAATTCCGATTTCGCCACTGATGGTTTGTTTCAACAGCAATTAAATGGAGATGTATTCCTCAACTCAGTTACTTGGCTAAGTCAACAGGATCAGCAACCCCTTTCTATTCGCCCCAAAGAACCGAAAAACCGTCGGATAACCCTGACAACCACACAAGCCAATCTTTTAATACTGTTATCTTTGTTGCTTTTACCCTTAATTGGGTTTGCGATCGCAATTATTATTTGGTGGAAACGACGGTAAGAAGTAAATTAGGAGTTATAAATATTAACTCTTTAGCAATGACAAATGACAAATGACTAAAAAATGAAATTGCCGAAAACGACTTTAATTTTGATACTGCTAACGCTGGGTTTAGGCAGTTTTGTTTACTTCCATGAAATTCGGGGCGCGACTGTGCGAGAAGAAACTAAGGAGCAAAAGCAGCAAATTTTCTCTTTTAGAGAAGATGATGTACAGTCTTTAACAGTCACGACAAAAAAACTCACTCTGAATCTGGAACGGAACCCTGAATCTAGTAATCATAAGTGGCTAATCAAATCTCCGGTATCGGGTCCAGCAAATGATGCCATTGTTTCTTATTTGATGGATTTATTAGTCAAAGGTAATAGCGAGCGCACCTTATCAACTCCAGCAAAAGACCTTAAAGAATTCGCCCTAGATCAACCCCTAGCAACCATCAATATCACCCTGAAAAACCGACAAAGCCATCAGTTGATTCTGGGTAAATCTAACTTTAACGGTCGTTTCTTGTATGCTCAAGCTGACCCTGCTGCTAAACCCGATGGGAATATAAATGTGCTGTTGGTATCTACAGATTTTGCAAATGCCGTGAATCGGGAATTATCAGAGTGGAAACAACCTGTAGATAATAGCCAGAAACTTCCTCCGCTCACGATTCCTAAACCGACTCCGACAAACAGCAAATAATTAATTCAAAATCTGGCGATATTATTATGACAAGTCCAACAGCAACATTGCTGATTTCCTGCCCCGATCAACGGGGACTGGTGGCGAAATTTGCCAATTTCATCTATTCTAATGGTGGTAATATTATCCATGCAGATCAGCATACAGATTTTGCTGCTGGATTATTCCTTACACGCATTGAATGGCAATTAGATGGGTTTAATTTGCCGCGAGAATTTATTGCTCCGGCTTTTAATGCAATCGCACAACCTTTAAGCGCTAAATGGGAAATACGTTTTTCTGATACAGTACCACGCATTGCTATTTGGGTAAGTCGCCAAGACCATTGTCTATTTGACTTGATTTGGCGACAACGCGCTCAAGAATTTATTGCTGAAATTTCTTTAATTATTAGTAATCATTCTAATTTAAAGGTAGTAGCAGAACAATTTAATATTGACTTTCAGCATATTCCCATAAATAAAGATAATAAATCAGAAAAAGAAGCCCAACAAATAGAATTACTGCGCCAGTACAAAATAGATTTAGTTGTCTTGGCGAAATATATGCAGATTGTTAGTGCAGATTTTATTAATCAATTTCCGCAAATTATTAATATACATCATTCATTTTTACCAGCTTTTATCGGAGCAAACCCTTATCACAGAGCTTTTGAACGTGGGGTAAAAATTATTGGTGCAACTGCTCATTATGCCACGGCTGATTTAGATGCAGGCCCAATTATTGAACAAGATGTGGTGCGAGTTAGTCACCGTGATGAAGTTGATGATTTGGTGAGAAAAGGCAAAGATTTGGAGAGAGTTGTATTAGCAAGAGCGGTGCGATCGCATTTACAAAATCGTGTATTGGTATATGGTAATAGAACAGTGGTATTTGAGTAAATGATGCTCAAGTGATTGGAAGGTTCTGACTGATTTTCACCTTCTTTGTAAAAAACTGGGATGCTCCCGCTTTCAGTTGCTTATATGAAAGTGGATGTTACTGCTTTATTCCGAAGAAGTGCGGAATGTGGGTTGAAAATTATTATTCTTATTCTTGTGGCGATCGCACTGCTATACTATCACCTGGTGTTGAAGGCCATCTCACCGTCAGAATAGTACAGTCAGATTGAGCAACCCAGCAATGTGGCACACCCGCAGACCACAGCACATAATCACCTTCACGAGATAGAATCATCTCCCGATCCTCAAACTGAAGGCAAAATTGGCCATTAATCAAAATCGAAAGACTCGCGGCTGTGTCATTTACTCCCCACTCAGTTCTACAGTCTCCTGCTTTATGGACACCCCACTTTATTTCTAGTTCTGTGGTTGAGCGAAGATCATCATCTGGGGTGATGAAGTAACCCATAAACCAACCCCAGCGATTTGCACCTTCGCTAGCAGCATTCCCAAAAATAACTTTAGGCTGCATCACTCACCTTTTTCATTCATAACTAATCAAACATAGATGAACACAGATAATTAATTATCAAAATTATCTGCATCCATCTGCGTCCATCTAGGGATTTAGATTAAGGTGAGTTCGACCAACCTCTGTCTTTGGAAGAAGACCGAATGCATTGGTATCAACAAAGCGCAACTCTAGAAGACTTGTGTACACCGTAGCTACTATTGACTGGGAGCAGCAGGTTGCGATTGAGGTGATTGAGGTGATTGAGGTTGTTGGCGTAAACGGCGCAAAGAGTCCCGCAACTTGTTCTGGCTAATGTTATCTCTTCGCCGCCGCCGATTTGTGGTTGATTGTGGCTTTTGTGATGAATCGGTAGTTGTTTGCTCAGGTTGGATGCTGCTTCCTTGAGTGCGAGTTGTGCTAGCTCCAGATGATGAGTTTGTAGGACGACTTTCCGCTTTTTGAGGTTCTAACCGTCTACTAAATCCAGATATTGCTGGTTTTGTGGCTGTAGCTCCATTAGATGAAGGTGTCAACTCTCTGCGCCTACGTCTTGGAGTTTCCTGTGTGGAGTTAGCAGTAGCCGTTGTCTGCCGAGTTCTTTCTTCTGCTTCTCTTTCTGCTTGCCGTTCTTGAACTTGGTGCGATCGCCTTGAACCTTTCATGGCAAATTCAGTGGCTATAGATACCCCTTGTCTACCACCTTCTGCGGGTTTTAATTTCCAGTTACGTGCTTGTCTGGCGGTTTCTTCATCCAAGTCGCGGTTTCCACTGGAACGAGCAATCCGCACATTGGTAACATTACCTTGTGCATCAGTATCAACAGCTACTTCTACTCTGCCTTCAACTCCTCGCCGTCTTGCTGCCTCTGGATATTTGGCATTACATTCGCGGCAGGCTGCACGACCATTAGCATTACCTGAACTGTCAATTTTTGGAGGTGTTGGCGCTGTTGCTACTGTGGGACGGTTTCCTATGCTGCTACCAGTGCCGCTAGCAGTTCCGCTACCAGTTCCGCTACCAGTGCCACTACCAGTTCCGCTACCAGTGCCGCTACCAGTGCCGCTACCGATTCCACTGCCAATGCCAGTGCCAGTTCCACTACCAATGCCACCGCCAGTGCCAGTGCCAGTACCTCCGCCAGTGCCAATACCAGTGCTAGTACCTACAGCAATACCACTACCAGAGCCTAAACCAACACCAGAGCCACCACCGCCACCACCGCCACCCGCCGAACTTGCTTTGGAATCTCCAGATAGAGCTGCTCGTGGAACGGTTGCAGATTTCACAGGAACTTCTGGCGCTAATCGTGGAATGGGTGCAGATTTCACAGGAACTTCTGGCTTGGTAGCAATTGCTTTTGGCGGTGTATTTGTCGGCTGTGGCTTCTGAGCGACTGCTGTAATCTGTTCTTGCTGTTGAACTTTTTCTACTGGTGGAGTTTCTATAGGCTGTTTTTGAACAACTTCTGGCTCTTTTTTTATTTCTTTTGGAATCTGTGCAATTGGTTTTTCTGGTTCCGCAGTCGGAGAATCAACGATCGCCACCTCTATTGGTTCTTCTTCTCCTGTCGGCACTCTCGTAAAATAATTACCTATGCCTGAAGACAGTACGCCGATATGCAGCGCCAGTGAACCTATCAGACTGTAAGTCAGAAAAGACTTGAGAGCCTCAACTTCTTTGGAACGTTGCTCGACAGTAATGCCAGAAAAGCTCATAGCTATTGCTACCTATTCTCACTAACTTAGCTATCTTAGAATGCAAGGTTACAAATATCAAGTAAAAAATTAAAATTATTTCGGGCAGTGTTACAGACAGCATACTTAAATAATCAAAATTGAAAAAGATTATTGATTATGACGATTTCTAGATAAAATTAATTTTTGTGTTATGTGTTGATTATTAAATTAATTTATGTAAAACAAAAAAAGATTAAATAAAAATAATGACAATTAGGTTTGAAAAAACTAACATTGTATCTTAAACTCTATTGAGAAAAAGTTTCATTTTTTAACTTGATTCTGGTAGTCTGATTTTGTATTGTTGATGACGTTTAGAGGCACTACATGGGAATTCAGAATTTGTTTGAAGCAGGCGGTGTGGTCATGTTGCCCCTGCTGGCGTTTTCGGTGTTGGCAGGGGCACTAATGATTGAGCGGGCGAAGTTTTGGATACAGATTGGTAAGCGTCAAAACCGGGTGGTGCGAGAGGTTTTAAATCTTTATCGACTTGATAATGTCGTTAGTGCTGTGGATAAGCTGCAAAAAAATCTAGATTTACCCATAGCACGCATTTTTCTGGCTGGACTACAGCTCGAAAGACCGACTCCAGAAAAATTTCGTTTGGCTTTGAAAAGCGAAGCGCAAGCAGAAATCCCTATGCTCAAGCGGTTCCAAGCTGTATTTGACACAATTATCGGTTTAGCGCCTCTGTTGGGACTTCTCGGCACAATTTTAGGATTAATTCGCTCATTTGCTGGACTGAATATTGGTGATGTCGGAGGTACTAAGACTAGTGCAGTCACTGCTGGTATTAGTGAAGCTTTAGTTGCTACCGCCTCAGGATTGGTTGTAGCTATCTTTGTGCTTTTAGGAGCCAGCGTCTTCCGGGGACTATACCAGAGGCAGATAACAATGATTCAAGAGTACGGGGGACAACTAGAAATACTGTTCCTTGATCGCTATGATCAACTTGATCGCCACGAACAACAGGAGAAGTCCTATGGATCTAGATGAGAATGAACCAGATTTACCACCATTTATAAATGTAGTACCTCTGATTGATGTAATGTTTGCCCTTTTGACATTTTTTATTATGTCAACACTGTTTTTAACACGATCGGAAGGGTTGCCAGTAAATCTACCGAAGGCAGCCACAGCGAAGGAACAGCAAATTCCCACTAAAATTACCATCACGGTAGATGAAAAAGGTCAGGTAAGCCTAAACCGCGATCCCATAGCAGTTAATGATTTAGCACCGAAAGTGCGGACTTTAGTTGGTTCTAACGCAGATGCATTGGTGATTATTAATGCCGATCAAAAAGTCTTGCACGGTGAGATAGTGGGGATAATGGATCAAGTACGTCAGGTGAAAGGAGCAAGGCTAGCGATCGCTACCCAAAAATAATAAGTTCAGCGAGTCAGGAAAATTCTATATTCTGACTCCTAACTCCTTCTTGTCTAATGGCTATTACGCATCTGCAATTCTTGAGATATAAGTTTTAATAATAAGTCTTGCTGTGAATGGATAAAAAAGTGGTCACTGTTGAACTCATGTAATGAGAAAGCAGCGAGTGTCTGCTCTCGCCATGCTTGCAATTGCTGATGATTAACTTCTTGGTCTTGCAAACCACCAATAACAGTAATCGGACACTCCAGAGGCTGTTTTTGAGTATAAATATAAGTTTCCAGAACGGCAAAATCTGCCCGTAAAATGGGGAGAAACATCTGCATCAGTTCCGCACTTTCTAGTACTGCTTTGGGTGTACCGTTAAGACTGCGTAGCTCGTTGAGTAAATCAGGGTCTGATAGGATGTGGAGGGGTGGTTTTGTGGGCGGGATTTGCGGGGCGCGACGAGCAGATATGAAGAGGTGAAAGGGAGCAAGACTATATTTAGAGCGAAGTAGATGGGTCAACTCAAAGCTAACTAATCCGCCCATACTGTGACCAAAGAAGGCGAATGGTTTGTCTAAGTATGGTAACAAAAATGGAGCGATCGCTTCAACAAGAGATTCTAATCGCGTCAAGGGTGCTAACTTAATCTGTCTTCCCCGTCCTGGATATTCTACAGCGCAGACTTCGACATTACTAGGTAGATTATTAGGCCATGTGCGATAAATCGCCGAGTTCCCACCAGCATAGGGGAAGCAGAATAAACGCAAGTTGGCTTGAGGATTTGGTTGGGGACAGATAACCCAGGAATTGAAGCTTGGTGTAGTTGTCATAATAGAGCTTAGAGTTGGATAATACAACTTTGCTTTAATTTTTAAACATATTCACTGCTAATTTTATGACAGGAATGGAACCTTGGGCGATATCAGCCGTTAGTGGTGTCGCCGCTATGATTTTCCAAAACGGTGGTCAGGCTTTAGGAGTATTGGGCAAAACTCTGGATGAAAAAACCAAGAAGTTAATTTTTGCTGCATCAAATCAACTTTTCCTTCTCTCATCTAACGTTACAGGAATATTTAACGGCACAATATATTGATGACCATCGCCAAGTTGAGAAATTAGTTACTGAACACCTAATAAATGAACGCTGGAAAGAGGTGTTTTTGTTAGTAGCTGGGTTGATGCGCGGTGGTGCAGATGATTTGCTGTTGCTGATGGAAAAGGAAGCACAGAAGTACATAAATACACCGAAGTTAAAAGCTTTAATCAACTGGGCAGAAGAGGTAACAGCTGGATCTGAAGGTAATTATAAACCTGTGGGTAAACGTGCATCTGCTATTGCGATCGCCTATGCAATCACCTTCCCCAAAAAAGCTATTACCATTGGTATTGCCAAAGCTTACGCAATTGCAACAACCTATGCCATAAGTTACGCCGACGCTTATGCCGATGACTTTGACATCTACGCTATCGCCTACGATGATGCTCATGCCCATGCCATTGCCACTCGAACGACCATCCCCATATCCGATTCCCATTTTTATATATACACCATCTCTATTCTCAATACCGTTAGCATTGCAAACACCATCATTCATAAACTTGAAAAATTAAAAATCTTTATCTTTAATAAAGTCCACTTTACTTTACTAATTGCCCGACTAAAAGCATTGCAAACTAAAATGTCTGACTATAAACAGCTACTGGAAGCCGAGCTACCATTTTTTGAGTCCATTCAACAAACCTGGCTTAATGCTTTCAATCTCACCCAAGAAATGGTCAACTTATCTAAGCAAGAAGCGGAAGCACTGCGCGATTATCTCTACGCCAATCACCTCATTATCCAGTGTAAACAAGCAGCAGTGCGGGTGTCGCCCCAAACCTGGGAAGCAATCGAGGCGCGAATGTTGTTGGTTCCAGGTGATTAAGTAACAATAGAAAAATGAAAAGATAGCCAAATAAACGCTCCATGAGTTCATTACAACAGGCTAAAGATACAAAAACTCAAACTTTTACAGCAATCTTGCATTGGGAAGAAGATGTTTACGTAGCCGAATGTCCAGAAGTGGGAACCGCCAGCCAAGGAGAGACAATAGAAGAAGCGATCGCTAATTTGCGGGAAGCAACGGAACTTTATTTAGAAGAGTTCCCACTTTCTGAGACAGCACCTCGTCGGTTGCTAACTACATTTGAGGTAACTAGTGCCTAAGCTACCAAGAGTTCGAGCTTCTGAAGTTATACGTGTTTTGGAACGCTTAGGTTTTGTCCAGGTACGACAACGTGGTAGTCATGTGATTTTGAAAAAACAACTTGTGGAGGAAGGTGAAGGACATAAAGTGAATGAGGTGGGTTGTGTTGTACCATTGCATCGCAAAACTATAGCTATTGGAACGCTAAAGAGTATTTTGAGCCAATCTGGAGTCTCTGTTGAGGAGTTTCTGGAAAATCTTTAGTCGCTACTACACGAAAAACTGTTATTACAAAAATTAAAGCTCTACTTAAAACACTTAAGCCGTCGTTATGACACTTAGTTCTGTCCTTAAGAATGCACAAGTTGTTTTCTCTCTTCATCATATATGTCATGTTCTCTGTGAATGAAAACCTCAGACAATGCCTCATAAGCTTCACTCCAAGCAGCCATTACTTCTTCTGTAGCAGCTTCCCCTAAAACATCTTTCATCGCTTGCAGTAAACTTTCTCCAACAATAGGATATTGCTCTGGTGTAACATGGGTCTGCACATGACGATGAGCAATCTTTTCCATCATCGATTTTAAAGCAGGCAAATTATCAATCTGTGCAGCATAGCCATAAACTGCTGTAGCCAACCACGCAGGCTGAGAACCATTTGCTTAAGCAGACATATCAAATTGCTCTCTAATTTCTGGATGGTTCTGAAACAGAATTTCATACATCGGAGTTGTAATTTGCTGGCCGTTCTTTTTCAAAACAGGTGCTGTAGATTTAACGATATCTATTGTTTGTTGGCTAATCATAGTTTCTTTATCCACTTGGAATGTTGATTGACTTCAATTTAGTGGTTATTCCTATTGGTTACTATGAGCTAGCTCAGTTAACGAGTGATATCCTGTCAAAGCCTCTATACATCTATAGCCAGAGGCATTGTTAAAAAATTGCAACAAAGATAAAAATGTAAGAATGCAACTATATACATTGATAATTTATCAAACAATACTTTGACATGCATACCATCGAGAAAAAGTCAACGAAAAAAGCTTGGGCAGGTGCGATCGCAGAATCGGCAAAAGAATTTCCCTCTACCCAACTGCCAATTATCTCTGGCAAAATCCCAGATGGCTTGCGTGGCACACTTTACCGCAATGGCCCCGCACGACTAGAACGCGGTGGCATTCACATGGGACATTGGTTTGATGGAGATGGGGCAATTCTGGCTGTAAATTTTAGCGATGCAGTTGCAACCGGGGTTTATCGCTACGTGCAAACCTCTGGCTATCAAGAAGAAGCCGCAGCAGGTAAACTACTCTACGGCAATTATGGCATGACTGCACCAGGGCCAATTTGGAATCAATGGCAAAAGCCCATCAAGAATGCTGCTAACACCTCGGTGCTAGCACTTCCAGATAAACTTTTGGCACTGTGGGAAGGTGGTAAACCTCACGCCCTCGATTTACAAACTTTAGAAACTTCGGGCGAAGATGATTTAGGGGGGTTAACTAAAGGATTGCTATATTCCGCACATTATAAGCGTGACAAGCAAACAGGGGAGATTTTTAACTTTGGCATTAGCCCTGGACTAAATGCGACGCTTAATATTTACAAAAGCGATTCGACTGGCCGAATTATCCAACAAGCCGCATACCAGCTAGATGGTGTCCCATTGGTGCATGATTTTGTTTTAGCAGGACAGTATCTTGTATTTTTCCTTCCGCCAGTGCGGTTGAATGTCTTACCCCTGCTAATAGGAATAAACAACTATAGTGATTCGCTAGAGTGGCAACCTAGATTAGGAACTCAGATTTTAGTTATTGATCGAGAAACCCTATCTGTAGTGAGTCGTGGAGAAACCGAACCTTGGTTCCAATGGCATTTTGGTAACGGTTATGTAGATGCTAGCGGTTCAGTGATTGTGGATATCGCCCGTTATGAAGATTTTCAAACTAACCAATATCTCAAGGAAGTAGCTACAGGTGAGACTCACACCCCAGCTAAAAGTACACTAACGCGAGTTCATCTGCATCCCCAAACTGGCAAAGTTACGTCGATTCAGCAACTATTAAACAGATGTTGTGAATTTCCGAATGTACCACAGCAAAACGTAGGACAACCTTCCCGTTACACATATATGTCAATATTCCGTTCAGGAACAGATATTAGCCAAGAAGTAGTAAATGCGATCGCCCGCTTCGACAACAAAACCGAAACCCTCACCGAAGTAGACTTAGGAGAAAACCGTTATCCTTCAGAACCCATCCCCGCCCAAGACACCCAAAACCCTGAACAAGCTTGGGTACTAACCGTTGTCTACGATGCTAATTCTCATACTAGCGAAGTTTGGATATTTGATAGCGATCGCCTGGATGCCGAACCCATTTGCAAACTAGGATTACCCAGCATCATCCCCCACAGCTTCCACGGCACTTGGAACCCAGCCTAATAACCCCTCCGCGTTCCCTCTGCGTTTCCCTTAGCTACCTGGTGCGTTAAAAACATATCGCACTGGTCACTACATTACGCGGGTTAGAATAGAAATAAACCTTATATACATTACCCTGATTAAGCAGAATTGCCCATGACCACTTCTAAACGCCACTACCACATCACTACCTTCGGTTGTCAGATGAATAAAGCTGACTCAGAGCGCATGGCTGGCGTTTTGGAAGACATGGGCTTTGAATGGTCAGAAGATCCGAATAATGCAGATGTGATTCTCTACAATACTTGCACAATTCGGGATAATGCCGAGCAAAAGGTATATTCCTACCTTGGCAGACAAGCGAAGCGCAAACATGAGCAGCCTGATTTAACCCTCATCGTTGCAGGTTGTGTTGCCCAGCAAGAAGGTGAAGCGCTATTGCGACGAGTCCCAGAATTAGACTTGGTAATGGGGCCACAACACGCCAACCGCCTCAAAGATTTGTTAGAGTCAGTCTTTGAAGGCAACCAAGTTGTCGCCACCGAGTCAGTTCATATTATTGAAGATATTACGCAGCCGCGACGAGATAGTAAAGTAACAGCTTGGGTAAATGTAATTTACGGCTGTAACGAACGTTGCACCTACTGTGTAGTTCCCAATGTTCGAGGTGTCGAACAATCGCGCACACCGTCAGCTATCCGGGCTGAAATGGAAGAATTAGGACGGCAAGGTTACAAGGAAATTACTCTACTCGGTCAAAATATTGACGCTTACGGCAGAGATTTGCCAGGAACAACAGCAGAAGGTAGGCATCTGCACAACTTCACAGATTTACTTTATTACGTCCATGATGTACCAGGGATTGAAAGGTTAAGATTTGCTACTAGCCACCCCCGTTATTTTACAGAGAGATTAATTAAGGCTTGTGCTGAGTTGCCCAAAGTTTGCAAACACTTCCACATTCCCTTTCAATCTGGAGATAATGAACTTTTAAAAGCGATGGCGCGGGGTTATACCCATGAAAAATATCGCCGGATTATCGATACCATTCGGCGGTATATGCCAGATGCTTCTATTAGTGCCGATGCGATTGTCGGTTTTCCTGGGGAGACAGAAGCACAGTTTGAAAATACCCTGAAACTGGTGGAAGATATTGGCTTTGACATGTTGAATACAGCAGCATATTCGCCGCGTCCAGGGACACCAGCCGCTTTGTGGGACAATCAGCTAAGTGAAGAAATTAAAAGCGATCGCCTCCAACGCCTAAATCATTTAGGAAACTTAAAAGTAGCCGAGCGATCGCAACGTTACTTTGGACGCATTGAATCCGTTTTAGTAGAAGACCAGAATCCCAAAGATCAAACCCAGGTGATGGGACGCACTGGTGGTAACCGTCTGACATTCTTCAGTGGCGACATCAAAGAATTGAAAGGGCAGTTAGTGAAGGTAAAAATTACCGAAGTCCGCCCTTTTAGCTTGACGGGTGAACCAGTTGAAATTAGGCAAGCTTTATCTGTATGAGAAAATAGACATAGGAGTGAAATTAAATATGCGTTATCCATAACCCTTGTTTTGACATAGCAGTACTACGTCAAAACAATTGTTTTTCACTCCTATGTCTAGAATTGGTATATAGCGGTTATCGATTCTATGAGAACACCAAAGTCCTTGCTGTCAAATCATTTCAGCAAAGTTTATGTATCTCACTGAACTGCACACCGCTATAAGCACAAAACCTTACTATTAAAGCTTATGAACGCCATCACTTTGAATATTCCCAATCTGGGTATCGAGGGATTTTATGAACTTTGTCAAGCTAATCAAAATTTGCAGTTAGAACGTACTGAAACTGGAGAAGTTATAATTATGCCTCCAACCTATCCATCGACAGGTAAGAAAAACTCTGGTTTGAATGCTCAATTATGGAACTGGAACGATCGCACAAATTTAGGTATTGTATTTGATTCCTCCAGTGGTTTTACTTTCCCTAATGGTGCGGTTTACTCACCCGATGCTTCTTGGGTAAGTAATGAAAAATGGGAGGCTTTAACTCAGACTCAACAAGAAGAAGAATTTTCCCCTCTAGCACCTGATTTTGTAGTCGAATTGCGTTCTAGTAGTGATTCT
>NZ_JBALBZ010000072.1:0-40293 GCF_036919495.1 Nostoc sp. | reverse complement strand
GAGAATGGTGCTTGGTATGTTTAGCATTCAATTTAAGACGTTTGCAGGTTTTGCTAGGAAATGCTTCTGCCAGTTCTCCGACAACCTGCTAGCTATGGTGGCCAGTCATACACTGAAGCGGATGATCCTTTAGCGTCAGTTTTCACCGACAAAACGGGAACAATTTTTAATAAAGCAGGGTTAGGGTTGTATTTTACACCTAGCGCTTTTAATCTCTACCGCGAAAATTTATATCAATCTGAATGATTCAAGTAGTGCAGGCGTTCAGACCGTCACTTATACCAGTGTTCCAGAGCCAAGTTTAATGCTTGGATTGTCTGTATTTGGGTTGAGTTTGTTTTTGAGTAAAAAGATAGCATCTTCTAAACCATCAAGCACAAAAGCTTAAACCAAATTATCAAGAATAACCGGGTGGGATTATCCACCCCGCAAATTTTTAAAATTATAAAATCTCAAAGCTCAGATTCCCAACTTTTCTAAAAAGTTAGGGAATCTTGTTATTCATATAATAATTTAAAATTGCTACATCGTTTTATTAGCATCAGATAAGAGTTAACGGTAATGTCTAAGTTCGCAGTTAATTAATCTATTACTTGTTGCATGAATAAAATATACATGGATTAGTTTAGATATAATAATGACTCATTGTTTGTTTTCCTAACTGGAGAAATTAATGGGTCGCGCCAAAAAGGTTGTCCTGGCATATTCTGGTGGAGTGGATACCTCCGTTTGCATCCCTTACCTCAAACAAGAGTGGGGTGTGGAAGAGGTGATTACCCTAGCAGCAGATTTAGGCCAGGGAGATGAATTAGAGCCAGTTCGAGAAAAAGCTTTGAAATCGGGTGCAAGTGAATCCCTAGTGGCGGATGTCAAAGACAGCTTCGTTAAAGATTACGCCTTTGGAGCAATTCAAGCCAACGCCCTTTATGAGAATCGTTATCCTCTCGGAACTGCCCTTGCTCGTCCACTGATTGCTAAGGTATTAGTAGAAACAGCTGAAAAATATGGTGCTGATGCGATCGCTCACGGTTGCACCGGCAAAGGTAACGATCAGGTTCGCTTTGATGTCTCTGTAACCGCCTTAAACCCCAACTTAAAAATCCTCGCACCAGCCAGAGAATGGGGCATGAGCCGTGAGGAAACCATCGCTTATGGGGAAAAGTTTGGTATCCCCTCACCAGTCAAAAAATCTTCTCCCTACAGCATTGATAAAAATTTGCTCGGTCGTAGTATTGAAGCTGGTTTACTCGAAGATCCGTCATTTGAGCCACCAGAAGAAATTTATGAAATGACCAAAGCGATCGTGGATACTCCCAACGAGCCAGAGTACATCGAAATTGGCTTCCACGGTGGTATTCCGACAAGCCTCAACGGCATAGCTAAAAAGCCAGTTGAACTACTTGAAGAACTCAATCAGGCGGTAGGAAATCACGGTATCGGACGGATCGACATGATCGAAAACCGTCTAGTGGGCATCAAATCGCGGGAAATTTATGAATCACCCGCGATGTTAGTGTTAATTCAGGCACATAGGGATTTAGAAAGCTTGACTTTGACGGCAGATGTCACCCATTACAAGCGTGGGATTGAAGAAACTTACAGCCAAATTGTTTACAACGGTTTGTGGTACAGTCCACTCAAAGTTGCCCTGGATGCCTTTATTCAAAAGACACAACAGCAAGTCTCTGGAACTGTGCGAGTGAAGTTGTTCAAGGGCAACTCTACGATAGTTGGGCGTTCGAGTGATAATTCTCTCTATACTCCCGATTTGGCAACCTACGGAGCCGAAGATCAATTTGATCACAAAGCTGCTGAAGGCTTTATTTACGTTTGGGGACTACCGACTCGCATTTGGTCGCAGAAAATTAAAAGTTAGGAGTAGAGACGCGATTAATCGCGTCTGTACAGGAGTTAGCAGTAGAGACGCGATTAATCGCGTCTGTTAAAAAAGCAAAATACAAAAAGTAAAAATTAAAAACATAGCTTTTTACTTTATTCCTCACTCCTAACTCCTAACTCTCACTTTTTACTCTTCACTACTCGCTTCTTTAACTTGGCGAGACTCTAGCCACAGAGGCACAATAATTAAGGCAGCGAGAATCAGTAAGGCTGCGATCGCAAATTGACCTACCCAAGCAACCAATTGTTCTAAAGAGACAATTTTGCCAGCAAAAAAAGCTAATGTCACCATCAAACTAGCCCAAGCAACTGCTCCTAAAAAGTTGTATAAAAAGAATTTTCCAAAGGGCATTTCAGCTATCCCAGCTAGTGGTGCAGCAAAAACCCGTAACAATGCCAAAAAACGTCCAAAAAATACTGCTTTAGCAGAATTTTGACTAAATTGTTCTTTAATAATCAGCAACCGCACTTCAGAAATCCGAAATATGCTAGCAACTTTTACTAGAAAAGGCCAACCGCTAGCTTTACCAATCCAATAGCCACAAGTGCCGCCAATTACAGCACCCATAATTGCATCACCGAGAACCAGCCAGAAATTCAGTTCATCACTGCCAGCTAGAAACCCGCCTACTAAGGTCACGGTTTCACCAGGAAGGGGAATGCCTAAATTTTCTAGCAAAATTCCTAAAAAAATTGCCCAATACCCGTAAGTGTGGGCGACTTTTTGGATATTTTCTAGTGAAATCAGCTCTAAAGACATTCCGCACCACCGTCTTTACAAATTTTTACTTTTATTATATCTTTGCTTGTTTATGCGCGTGGTGTCAATTAAACCGCTATATTGAGCCATTAGTTTAATTCTGAATAATCCATAAATTAGAGCCTATGGTAACTATTAATTTTTGACTATTAACTATGCATTATTTAGGGGTAAGTACCACAAGTTTATAATTTATTACAAAAAAAATAAAATATTTATAAAAAAATTATAAATATCCAGTTAAATGATGAAAATCTTGTAAAAGATACGGTTGATACCGAATTTGTTAGGCGTTTATGCCTATATTGATGAAAGTTATCACAAATTATACGGCATGAATACTGAAATAATCCCTCTTAACTGCACGACTGCAATTGCCCAAATATCTGGGTAAAACAGTAATTTTGCTGGTGACAGAGAAAAGGTATTGATGTCTTTTTTCAATTTTTTGTCAAGTGTTCCAACTACCCTGTTAAATTCATGATTCTCACACAAGAACTTCAAGTTATTTTGTTTAAACCCCAATCAAGCATAGATTTGGAAGGCGGTAAGACTTTGAGTGAACAGATGGCTAGAGTAGTGCCCCAAGCTCATCAACTCTGGGTTATCGACCTAGCAGAAGTTAATTTCATGGACAGTTCTGGATTAGTCCCCTTAGTAAAAGGGTTGAAAGCTGCACGTCAGAGTGGTTGTCGCTTGGTTCTATGCAACGTGCAAGCTCCTGTACGGTTAATTTTGGAACTTACCCAACTAGATTCAGTGTTTGAAATTTTTCCCACTTACGAAGACATTTTTTCCACCGTTAAAGATAAAAGTCTGGTGCTAGCAGCCTAAATAATAAATCTACCTATAGATGGATGGTGGAGTCAAGCAATATTTGCATTTTTTCATATTCTCTAAGAGAACAGTCTGGTGCTAGCAGGCTAACTTTCTTTTTTTCTAGAGAAAAATATTCAGCGAAACTCATGGCTTTGACGTAGATAATATCAATAAGCTTGTACGATTTAAAGCAGTGAAGTAATAATTGACCAAAATCGGTCAAAACAATGCAATTATTTGTGAGACTCCCCAGCTTTTGAAATTACTCTGAGCTAATTGTTCTATAGCCGACGTAACTAGTGCAAAAAAAATAGGAGGTAAGAAAGGTTATACTATCTAGCCTTGGCCTTATTTATTTGTCCTAAATCAAAGGGTTTCATGACCCTATATTTACATATAGCATCGGTTTCAGTCAGGGTTTAAATCCCTGTCTGAAATGTCTTTAATTTTGAATTTTAAATTGTTAATGCCTTGGTGTACTAGTTGGATGTATCCAAGACACTTTTTTCTGGCAATTTTTTACATGTTCGATTCCAGCATAATGATAACTTTAGGCGTTTTGGGGAGTCGAAATATTAGTTTCTTCGGATGCTGGGCGGGGAAAATTTGGCAAATCAATGCCACTATGACTAGCATTGCGAGTTTTGAGTGCTAGACGGTAACTCACACTTTGTAGTTCTGCTTGTAGTTGGCGGTTTTCCCGTTGTAGCATTGCTACCTTTTCTCTCACTGGCGTCATCCGTTCTTCAAACTTCCGCCGATAAATTTGAGGTAACTCTTGTACTACTTGCTCCAACATCCGAGTGCGATCGGTGAGTTCTTGAACTGACTGTCGCAATTGGTAAATTTCGGAGTCACGAGTTGTAATTTGCTCTTGGTAGAACGCCACCTGCTGCTCTACAGCTTGGAGTTGTTCTTGCAAAGCCTGTAACTGGGTCGTATCGCGCTCAAGATCCGGTTGCTGGGGCATAAAACTAGTGTTACCCTTTACCAGCCGGAAGAGTTCTTGAGATAGTTGTTGTACTAAGGAATCACGAAGTTGCAACTCTTGGCGTAGTTGCGATACTTCTGTAGAGAGAACTTGAATATTGGGTGTATCAGATTGGCTCACAGTAGCTTACAACTCCCATTCAGAATCTTGTCCACTCTTAGGTATAACTGCGGAAGTACTACCTTTGGCAAGTATTTGTTAATGTAGCATTCCCAAGCAAGTCATGAAAAAAGAAAAAACAAAATTTTATTGAATGGAGTATTGGGGAGTGGGGATGAGAGAGCAGGGGAGGCAGGGGAAGAAGAATGTATTGATTAATGTCCATTCCCTACTCCCTACTCCCTATCCCTTACACTGTTGCAGGTGCAGCTACTTTAGTGGGTTTTTCTTTTTCTTCTTTAGGGGGTTTTTCCTCTTCGGCTTCCTGCTTAACTGTCAAATAGCGAATCACTTCTTCACTCAAACGCATGGCGCGTTCAAAGGGAGCGATCGCAGTTGCTGGCGCAGTGTAATTTAGCTGGATGTAGATGCCATCGCGGTGTTTTTTGATTTCATAAGCAAGACGACGCTTACCACGATTTTGAATTTGGATATCCTCGGCGCCTTGGTCGCGAAGCAAATTCTGATATTTAGTAACTGCTTGCTCTACCTGTTCGTCTCCTAGGTCAGGACGCAGAATATACATTGTTTCGTAACTTGTAGTCATATTTTTCAGTCTCCTTATGGACAGAAATGGCTGCTGATGATAATTTATACCTAATTTAATTCAAAATGTCGGTATTAATCAACATCTGAAGCAACAAGGAATTATAATCTTACCAGTTTTAAATTTGAATCATTAGTCAAATCGCCGAAATTTGAATTTTTTGGATGTCCTTAATGAAAAATAGGTCGCTTCCCGACCCCCAGATTTCTTTAGTTTATTCCAAAAAAACCTCTCACTCACCCGCAAGGGGAATGATGAAACGGCAGTGAACGTAGCTAGTCTTTTATTTTTGAAAAAATTGATCGAGCTATCAGCTTTGCCAAGGGGTATCTTTCCCTAGGGACATAGATCAGGAGGTTCGGTTAAGATATCCCCCTGCCTGTGGCAACCTCCGATAAATTGGGGATTGAGGGGATCTCCGAGAGCCAAACATATAAACCGAAACGTATTGGGACATATATTATAGCGAGCGATCGCTTTCAGGCTCAAGGCTCAATCGGTTCGCTAAAAAGCTAACTGATGATTGCTACCCGCTCACACCAACAAAAAAGCAGATAAAAGGATATTCATCAAGGTTATGGCGCAACGCTATGTGCGAATTCAAAATCAAGAAGGACAGATTTACTATGGGATACTACAACTATCCCTGAATGTGCAGGTATTAGATGCTCCGCCCTGGTTACAAGGACAACCCACTGATTTAACTTTGACACCAGAAAATTACGAAATTCTGGCTCCCTGCGCTCCCTCAAAAATTGTGGCGGTGGGTAAGAATTATGCAGATCATGCGGCCGAAATGGGAACTCCAGTCCCTTCTGAGCCACTAATTTTTCTCAAGCCACCCACGTCGATCATTCCATCAGAGAAAGAAATTAAGTATCCTCCGCAGTCACAAAGAGTTGACTACGAAGGAGAGTTAGCATTAGTGATTGGCGATTATGCCTTTGAATGTACACCAGAGGTAGCCCAAACCAAAATTTGGGGTTATACCATAGCCAATGACGTAACGGCGCGGGATTTGCAAAAACGGGATGGTCAATGGACGCGAGCCAAAGGTTTTGATACTTTCTGTCCCTTGGGGCCTTGGATCGTGCGGGAATTAAATCCAGGAGCGAGATTGCAGACTTTTGTGAATGACAACGCCAATCCAGTCCAATCTGCCTGTATCGATCAGATGGTGTTTTCTCCCGATGTTTTAGTTTCTTATATCAGTCAGGTTATGACGCTACTACCTGGTGATTTGGTGCTTACAGGTACGCCGGAGGGTGTAAGTCCATTGCATCCAGGCGATCGCGTCCGCGTCGAAATTGAAGGTATTGGTCGCCTGGAAAACACCGTAGCGCCCCGTTAATTTCTAACGCACTTGCATATATACTGCATCGGAAATCGCCGGAATTTCCGCATAACGTCCCAGTAGAGACTGAACGGCAGAATATCCAACTGCTGCTACAACGCCTAGAAAAATGGTATTAGCTACTGTTTCTATTGCAAAGCCAGTACCTGGAACCTGTCCTAAAACTTGCACCAGTATAGAACACAAAAATATAACTATGTCCAAAAGAATTGCTTGCATTGTGTTGAAACGAATGAAGTGACTAATTTTTTCGTTTCTTACCACTAATAAAAACAAGGCAAAGAACACAATTATTTGTCCAAATTGTCCTAAACTACCGTAAATTATTAAAACTGGTTGCAGTGGTAAAAGCAGAACTCGTAGTGCTGGAAACTGATTCAACAAAAAGCTGCCGAAGACTAAACCATCAACTAGGGGCAGCAAATAAGGCAAGGAAGCAAAAATACGATCTGAAACCGTTATAGACCCGCGCCAAGACATTATGCGTTCTCCTGTGGTTAAATTTTAATAGTTACTTGAGCTTAGGATAACGCAGTTGGTTAGTCTTGCTGGCAAATTCACACTATTCTATATGGGCGATGCGAAAACCCATGACACACTCATACTGGTCTGGCTGCTGTTGAGTGAGTTTGCCAATAGCTTGACCACAACGCAGTTGACCCCCACGCCAACGGGGTTGACCGCTCCTGTCAGCGAGTAAACAAGACTGGCAAACTTGCTCAGGGGCAAGGATTTGCTCGTCCATTAAAATGACTAGCATCGAATCCCTCCTGTAAATCCTCATTGTCACCCACATTTCACTCAGGTGAGGATACGCTTTGTAGCGGTTCAAAGAAACGCTTCAGGTAGGTTTAGCGCGTGCTGCGCGGTTAAGTGTTGTGATTTGCGATCGCGCTTTGTGCCTGCTGTAGGCGATCGCAGAGAACACTTAAAAGCCACATCCTAACTCTTTGTAGCAAAAATGTGGGGAATCACAATTTAATAAAAATTGTCAAGTGAATCTTACATTTATTGTATGTTGTGTCTATGGCAAATGGACGTTTTGGTAAAAAATCATACAAAAAAAGTTGGCGCTAAGTTGAAAATATACAGCCAACGATTTTATTGCATCCCTGTTAACTTAGCACTGGAGAGTGTCAAACTTAATATTGAGGAAACAACAAAAGCTTTACGCACAAGCAACATGGCGATCCATTGAAGTTCCGTTGATGGGACTAGTTAAAGTGCCAGAAGGCAAGTAAGTAAAACTGAGTTAACTAGATAGCCATTTAAGAGATGCATTTACAAAATACTGGGGTAAACTTGCAAGCAAGTTAATACACAATATAATTGGGCGGCTCGTCGGTCTGGGCATCACTCACAATGGAACATTGGCAATTTCTGATACAGAAACAAGGCGATCGCTCGTGGCATATCCTAGAATCGCCAAATTTGGAAATTTTGGAAGGGGAGTATAGAGTTTTGGCTCGTTCTAACCTTCCTAATACGGATGTGGAAGTGCGGGTAACTCACTCTTCAACCCAGGAAGTTCTACCAAAGCGGCGAATTTTCAAGCGATCGCGTCGCACTAATTCAGAAGGTTTAATGGCGTTAATTCCCTTTACCTACCTTGAACCGGGAGTTTGGGAGTTGCGCTGTATGGGCGATTTAATGTCAGAGCTACTCGGTAAATCTTGGCAATACAGTATCCAACTTCAAGTATTGTGCCAGGGAGTAGAGGGGGAGCAGAAGAGGCAGAAGAGGCAGGGGGAGCAGGGGGAGAATGTAGAATCAAATTCATCCGATCGCCCAGATGCTGTTTCTGAAAACTGGGAATTCACTTTCCCTACAGAACCCACAATTGCGCTAGATCAAGCGATCGCAGTCTTTGCAGAACTGCTAATTGCTACAGACGATAACCCC
Organism: Nostoc sp.; assembly: GCF_036919495.1. Classification (GTDB taxonomy): domain Bacteria; phylum Cyanobacteriota; class Cyanobacteriia; order Cyanobacteriales; family Nostocaceae; genus Nostoc. The sequence goes on along the minus strand of NZ_JBALBZ010000072.1, from coordinate 31,862 downwards.
GTTACAATTGGTGTGCCAGATGAAGGTAACTTAGAATCCACTGCCCCAGAAGAACCCGAAATTAACTTATTAGATAAAGCGATCGCAGTCTTTGCAGAACTGCTAATTGCTACAGACGACAACCCCGTTACAATTGGTGTGCCAGATGAAGGAAACTTAGAATCCACTGCCCCAGAAGAACCCGAAATTAACTTAGATAAAGCGATCGCTATAGACGACAACCCCGTTACAATTGTTGTGCCAGATGAAGGAAACTTAGAATCCACTGCTCCAGAAGAACCCGAAATTAACTTAGATAAAGCGATCGCTACAGAACAGACGGTTACTACAGACAGCAACCTTAATACCACTGTTGTGCTAGATGAAACGGAAAAAGATATTGATGAGCCTGTGAGTTCTGTGTGGCTCAAAGGTGAGACGGCAGAGCAGATTTTACAAGATTTAATAGATTTAGCTTTACCCAATTCTGAAGCCCTGCTCAATGATGAAAAGGTTACAGATTCTCCAGCAACACAGCCACCGGCTCCATTACTACTAACTTTAGATCGGGATACTTACATTGCTCGTTGGGGACAACCTCTTACAATCAATGGGCACGTAGAACTCAAAGAAAAGATAAATCTAGATCAAGCTGAAACATTATTCTCCAAAAGCTTGCAGGCCCTTGAACTAGTAATTGAACTGCGATCGCCCAAAAACTCAAAAATCTTGACCCAGGTACGGCAATCCTTAACAGATCAGGAGTTGCCCTTCACCATCAATACCTCAATTGATATTCCTGCTGAGTTTGAATCCAAGTTAATTTTGGCAGATATCACTTTGTATGGTCGATTCGCCGATGTTGGTGAAGTCATTAGGTTAGCCAGCCAGTCCTTCACCATTACAGCAGATGTAACACAATTACTGGCAATCACAGCCGCAGCAACACCTAGTACATCCTTAAATGACACCACAGCACCATCGGACTCATCTGCTGCTGTCACAGAGGCCTCTGGCTCTGTGAGGATAGATTTGAAACTATTCAATCTGGTCAAGATTCCAAAAATAGACCAGTCTCAGATACTCAATCCATCTCCAAATACAGCTTTACCACCGCAAATTAACTTACAAGTTCTGCGAGAAGCCATCCTGCGAACATCTAACTTAAAGAATTCAGGCACTTCGCCTCAATTGCCGAAACTGCCCGCTATTCAAACCTATGCCAACACTCCCACAGATTTTGTTGCAGAACCCCCTACAGAAGAGGAACTTCTGGAAAAGGATACTACTATGGTTGCCATCAACTTGGAGCAGTTGATCATCAAGCAACGTCGAATGCCAATACTCGACCATACTTTGCCATACTTGAAACGGCTGCAAGCTTTGCCAGATAAGCCAGAAGAAGTAAAAAACAATGCTCCAGATGCGAAAGTTCCAGTAGATGAAGACTTACCGCAGTTGAATACAACTATAGCTGATGAAAATACACCGGAATTAGTAGTAGATGATGCCCAATTTCAAGAAGAATCTGTTGCTGAGGGAGAAGCCCAGCCAAATGTAGAATTTCAAGAAGAATCTGTTGCTGAGGTAGAAGAAGCGCAGCCAAATGCACAATTCATTACAACAGGCAACCTTTACTCATCTCCCCTGCTCAGAAAGTGGATGCACAGCCAAGGATACTCTTTGCCTGAATCCATCAATGAACTGGAACCTGAAGACCGCGATCGCTATGTTCCAACTCAGCAAACCCAGCTTTCTCTTAATGCTGACACAGAGATATCGGAAGAAGTTCAAGAGTCGGTTTCTGATCTTGAGAACTTTGGGGAAGACGCAGACACAGCAAAGGAAGCTGATCTAGAAACAGGAGAAGATACGGTAGTAGAAGTATCTGAGCCAACAGTTTCAATGGTGGTAACACAACTACCGCCCCCCCCTCCTCCAATAAAAATGAATATAGCGTCAGCTTGGTTGGCGCAAGAAATCGTTGTAGACGATACATATACTGAACATAGTGAACAGGAAGCTAATCGGACGAAGAATGACTCTTTTGAAGAAGAGAAGCAACCAGTGTTAAGTTTATCCTCTTCCTCACCCATAACTGCGGCAGCCATTGAGCCTTTGCCAATTCCAGAACTGCATGTACCAGACGGCGAACTAATCGCTGGCAAATTTATCATAGTGCGCGTAGTGCTGCCTGAAGTACCTCCTCAAGTTGTTGTCAAGTTATGGCTTGAAGATTATCAAACTCGCTGGTTACTAGAGGGGCCCCATTTACTGACAAATTTGCTACCTAACGCCTTGGGAGGATTAGAAGTGATGACGCAATTAAATATTCCCTTTGGGTGTTTGGAAATTCGCTTGGAAGCGATCGCACTTGATTTGACAACCCAACAGGAGAGTCACAAAGTCACAATAGTACGAACTGTGATTCCTCCAGACTTGCCAAACTTGCAGCTAGATGAACTCCTCGATATGTAACTCAGGTATGAGGGGCATTGGGAAGAGGCAGAGGGGTTTTAGCTGAGAGCAAAGGGGAGAGAGCTAATTTTTATTCTCCCCCTTGCCCCCACTCCCCACTCTCCACATTCCCTGTGTTAAAAATCTTTAGAATTTCAAAAAAATTGGCATAATTTGCAGTAAGCTCATTTTGAATTGTAGTGTTATTTAACAGGAACCTTTACTATGGCAGCTTCCTTTTTGCCTTCTATCTTAGTTCCCATCATTGGTTGGGTTTTGCCAACCGTGACCTTCGCGTTTCTACTTTTATACATTGAAAGAGACGATATTGGATAATTTAGTCATTAGTCATTAGTCAAGTTTTTGGATAATTTACCCCCAATTGATCGGGGATCGCCACAGGCGGGGGAATCTTACCCGAACCGTATTGCTATCAATTCTGTGGGATATGTTTCTAGACTATTGACCAAAATTAATACCGCCTATCTCATGGAGACAGGCGGTTTTTTTTAACGTTGATTTCTCAACAAATGCTAGAAAATTCTAACTTATAGTATTCGGTTCAAACTAACTGATGTTAAATCGAAGAACCGATTCCGGCGTAGGCACCATAAAAGAAAATGCCCAAGACTGTAATTATACCTAAACCTGCGATCGTAGCGACGACCCACAGGGGAATTCTCCCACTTCCAGACACAGCTTCTCTCCTCCCTTAACAACTAATCAACACAGGTTAAATAAACAAAGATTAACAACAGGACTTCTACTTAGTTGAAGAAGTAACTGGAAAACAGAATCCCCAGAACGAAAACTAGTAGTAGTCCCAGGTATAGCGAAGTCCGATTTAGTTCAACCGGTTGATTATTGGGATTGGGCGATCTTTCTACCATGATTGCTCCTAACGTTGAATAAATTGCATTGCGGCGATCGCGCCTAAAAAGAATACAGTTGGTACACCTAATGTGTGAACTGCCAGCCATCTAACGGTAAAAATTGGATAGGTAACTGGTTGATTGATGTTATTGCCGCTAGTCATGATCTCAAACTACTTTCCAATAAATTGTTCAACTTGTTTTTTAGCTTCAAAACGGTTCTTCACAATTGGCACTTCCTGCCGCGCTGGTGTGAAATACTCGTTGGGGCGGGGTGTGCCAAAAGCATCATAAGCCAGTCCGGTGCTGACAAATAGCCAACCGGCAATAAATAATGCCGGGATGGTGATGCTGTGAATTACCCAGTAACGAACGCTAGTAATGATGTCCGAAAACGGACGTTCTCCAGTGGTACCTGACATTTAGATCCCTATCCTATACATAGAGTGTTATTGAGTTTATTATCCTACAAAGTTAAGAAAGAGTTACAAGTTGCAAAGTTCTTCTCAGAAATTGTACGTTGGGTATGGGGATTGGGAAAACTCTTCCCTAGTGCCTAGTCCCCATTAAGCGGCTTCTGGGGAAGTTGTTTCAGGATTGGGTAGATATTTGAGCAATACGCCGCGATCGCCAATTATAAATCCCCGTTCTGGCTCTAAAAACACAATTTTATACAAATTAGCAGCCACTTCTTCCACTTCACGGTCTTTTTCCCAGGTTTTGCCACCGTCGGGACTCCGTAGCAAATTACCACTACCGCCACCGATCCAAATTTCATCGGGTGTGCGATATGCCAAATCCAGTAAACCCCAACTGGTGGATAACTCTGGATATTTTGCCTTTTGCCATTCTTCAGGTTTAGTTGGGTCACTAAACTGAATTTGACCTCCCCTAGCTAGTAACCACAATTGCCCATTGTCAGCAAAACCCATGTTTTCTACGCGCCTAGAACTATTGCGGTTATGGGGTACCCAAGCATCTTGTCCCGGTTCCCAAGTCGAGTAGAAACTACCCTTGGCGGAAACGGCAACATATTTGCCATCAGGAGAACGTTCTAAGTTACGCACCACACCCACTGCTGATTCCACTTGGGCTTTCCAGTTTTTGCCGCCGTCTGTAGTTTTATATATGGCTCCGACATCGGTAGCCATTTCAGCTGTATTGTCTGCTAGTGCCTTAACTGCGATCGGGCTACCTGGTAGCTTTTCGCTCAAGGGAATACGCGACCAAGAAGCACCTTCATCGGTAGTGTGCAGCAACAGTCCAGGCTCTCCGGCAATCCAGCCTTCTTTTCCTGCAAAACTTACTGAGTCAAAACGATACTTTTGCTCATCCAGTTGCAGTGTTATTGGTTTCCAGGTATTACCACCGTCATTGGTTTCCAATAAGGTGGCATTGCTACCTACTAAGTAGCCATGCTCAGGGTTATTAGTAAATGCAATATCCAGGAGATTCGAGTCTGTTGGCACAGAAATGACTTTCCAAGGGTTGTAACTAACAGAGGGAATTTTGCTACAACCTATACACATGAGGACTACTATCAACAAGGTAGCTATTCGTTGCCAACCTTTCACAATTGAATGCATTAGTATTTCTTAACTTGTTTCTAAATTTCTGTAGCTGTTCTCTAAAAGGTTTACTGATACTTTTTTGCTAACATTTGCTAACAAATACATAAGTTGAGCAGATCAATCTCAACCAAGGTGTATCAATCCATGCATAAAAACAAGTTCTATGCACTTTTACTTGTTTGCTTCTAGCGTGATTCTTGCTTTGAGAAGCAACATATTTGCGATTACTTTCTGTAACACCTCAGAGGCAACTTATTAGTAAGTATAGAGGTTGCTTGACGTTACGGATTTTCACCTGATTCTCTGACATTTTATCAGAGAATCCACTGTTAATCAATGTAAGCAAAAGTGAGCATTTTTTAGCTTAATTAAACACTCTACGGAATAGGTAAAACAATCTAATTGTGTGATTATAATCACACAACCAATAATGAAAATCTCTTTCCCTACTCACTACTCCCTGTTTCTGAGATAACGGCTGTCATTGTAAACCGTAGAGACTGATAAAAAACAAGAAGCCAAGAGCCAAAGCACCGAAAATTAGGATATTCTTTTGGGTTGGCGTTAGCTTGTTGACACCCAAACCGTAACCGAGATTTTCTTTGAAGCCGGATGCAGTACCCGCAGGGCCGATGTTGGCAAAAGCGGTTTTTTTAGCAGCACAAACTGGACAGCGCCAATTTATGGGCAGTTCTGCAAAGGATGTCCCTGAAGGAATATCATCCTTGTCATCTCCCTTCTCAGGTTCGTAAACATAACCGCAGGCGCGACACTCGTAGCGGTCTAACACTGTAGTCTCAACAGCTGGTTCGCTCATGGCTAAGGCCTCGCAGAGGAGAAATCTGAAATATACGTTACAAATTATGACATAATTGTTAGGCTTTTCTATCACTATCAAAAGCTAATTAAATACTTGAAGTGTATCTGTTTCCCAGATTTCAGAAAAACCAAACAGATATAATGTAAAAGAAAGTAACGTAATTCAAGGGATTGGGTATTGGGCATGGGGAAGAGGCAGAGGGGCAAGGAGCAGGGAGCAAAGGGGAGAAAGAGCTAATTTTTTTTCTCCCCTTTGCCGCGTGCCCCTTGTTCATTCATCTCCCCACTTCCCACTCCCCACTCCCTACTTAAAATACTCCATAAGCGGTAGATACTCATTGTGTTTGTCCTCAGCGGTTACGAGTACCTTCTAGGTTTCTTCATCATCTGTAGCCTAGTACCTGCCTTAGCGCTCTCAGCTTCCAAGCTCCTACGACCCAGTGGTTACAGCCCAGAACGGCACACCACCTATGAATCTGGCATGGAACCCATTGGGGGAGCCTGGATTCAGTTCAACATCCGCTACTACATGTTTGCTCTGGTCTTCGTCGTCTTTGATGTGGAGACTGTTTTCTTATATCCTTGGGCGGTAGCTTTCCACCGTTTGGGGCTATTAGCATTTATTGAAGCGCTAGTCTTTATTGCAATTCTTGTAGTCGCTTTAGTTTACGCATGGCGTAAAGGAGCTTTGGAATGGTCTTGAATTCTAACTTAACAACCCAGGGCAAAGAACGAATCATTAACCCGATTGAGCGGACTACAATCACTCAAGACCTTTCAGAAAACGTCATTTTGACCACGGTTGATGATCTCTACGACTGGGCGCGGCTTTCTAGTTTGTGGCCGCTGCTATTTGGTACTGCTTGCTGCTTTATTGAGTTTGCAGCTTTAATTGGTTCCCGATTTGACTTTGACCGTTTTGGGCTAATTCCCCGTTCTAGCCCCCGCCAAGCCGATTTAATTATTACGGCAGGGACTATTACGATGAAGATGGCTCCGCAATTGGTGCGTCTTTATGAACAAATGCCAGAGCCAAAGTATGTAATTGCAATGGGTGCTTGCACAATTACTGGCGGGATGTTCAGCGTTGATTCGCCCACAGCAGTGCGCGGAGTCGATAAACTGATTCCTGTAGATGTGTATTTGCCTGGTTGTCCTCCCCGTCCAGAAGCAATTATTGACGCAATCATTAAGCTACGGAAGAAAATCTCCAATGAATCGATGCAAGAGCGGTATAAAATTAAGCAAACCCACCGCTACTACAGCACGACTCATAACTTGAAGCCAGTAGATGAAATCTTAACTGGTAAGTATTTGCAGTCAGAAACTCGCTCTGCACCACCGAAGGAATTAGCGGAAGCGATTGGTATGCCAATACCACCTGCACTGTTGACAGAAAAGGCGCAAAAGGAGGAACAAACCCGTGGCTGAAGAAGAATCTAAACCAGTACCAGCAGAGAAAGAAGACTCATTGGTACAAGCGGGTAAAATTTCCCAGTGGTTGAAGGAAAATGGCTTTGACCATGAGTTTTTAGCCCCGGATAAGAATGGTGTAGAGATAATTAAGGTGGCGGCAGATTTCTTGCTTCCTACCGCTACAGCCCTTTATGCCTACGGGTTTAATTATCTCCAGTTTCAAGGTGGCGTTGACCTTGGGCCAGGACAGGAATTGGTGAGTGTGTATCACTTGATTAAAGTGGGTGATAATAGCGATCGCCCCGAAGAAGTTCGAGTTAAAGTGTTCTTACCACGGGAAAATCCTGTAGTCCCTTCTCTGTACTGGATTTGGAAAACCGCAGATTGGCAAGAGCGCGAGTCTTACGATATGTACGGCATTATCTACGAAGGACACCCAAATCTCAAGCGGATTTTAATGCCGGAAGATTGGGTAGGTTGGCCTTTGCGGAAGGATTACATCTCGCCTGATTTCTACGAGTTGCAGGACGCTTATTAGAGATTGCTGAATGAGACGCGATGAATAGAGACGCGATGAATCGCCTCTGTACAATATAGTTTCGGCAATGATTAACCCCTTTCCGGTAGCGGAGAGGGGTTATGTTTTTGGTGTTTCATATAAAGTCGGTTAACAAAATTTGCTGTAATTCATTGACTGTATTTACAGTTTTAATTGCCTGCTGAATCGCTTTTAATTTCTGCAAATCTGTAATTTGAGAGATTATCGGCATCAATTCTGAACCTTGATTGCCAAACTTAATTTCTAATGCTAATTCAATCCCTGAATATGACTCTTCTTTTCTTCCTCGTTCTTCCCCTTTGCTAAAAATTTCTTGATACCAAGGCGACTGCTCTAAAAGTGCCATATCCCACCTCAGAATTTGTTGAACTATTGCACTATCTAATACAAAGGTAGCAAAAAATCCTAATACTGTTTCTAGTTGATTCAATTGTTCATCTGCACGTAATATTCGCAATGCATCTCGAATTGTAGACTCGTTATCACCACCTTTGAGAATCGGTACAAACGGCAGTAAGGATGGTAAGGGTTGTTGAAAAGCAATCTCGACATTAACTTCCCACAGGTTAATGACACGGTAATCTTGAATAGCACGTAAACCAGCAATATTTAATTCATAACTTGTCGGTATTTCAGCGTCACTTGCCTTGAGGATATTAATTAGTACTGGATACGTTGGCAAATTATATTTTTCTTCTGCAAGTGCTGCATAAGCACGCATCCTGCGCGGCATTTCTGGTTTATAGCGGAGTTGTAATTCGTTAAGAACGAGAAATTTTCCATGCTGGGGACTTTCGACACGGATTAAAACATCACTTTCTCGACTTATCCACTGAAATTCTGAGTTGAGAATTTCGCCAGCAATAATATCAGGAATTTGGGTTACCCATTTTACCCAGTTATCAGGTGCAAGGCTGATTAAGCGTTTGGTGCTGACATCGGCGGGTTTTATCATGGGGTTGTAAACGCACTGAAAGTTATCAAATAATTATAGTTAAGAGGATGTTTGAAAAGTGGTATGTTGTGATTTTAATCGAATTATTACCCCCCTTATAAAGGAGGTAAACAAGAAAATCCGGTTCCCTCCCCTTTATAAGGGGAGGGTTAAAGTGGGGTAAATATTAGAGAAAACGTAGGCAAAGCCCGTCGTAGACATCGCACCCAATCTGAGATAATTTGAGACTATGCGATCGCTCCCAGAATCTTTATCATAATTGGTGCGATCGCTAAGATGTTCAGTGAGATTTCCTGGTAATCGAAATCCCTATCTCTACCGTTGTATCTATATTTGTGGGAAGATTTAATGTAAATATTTAAAGTAATATGTCAGAAACACCCCAAGACGATCGCATTTGGATTGTGACGGATGATACCCCTCAAATATCGATTCCTGACGGTGCTAAAGGCGGGAGTACTAATACACGCGGTTGGGGAGAGGAAACTATCAGAGATAATACTGGTAGCAAAGGGGTAGGAGATGCCGTTCAGGTTAGCGCTCAAACATTAGAGCAAAATATGACTCACTTTCTCAAAGTAGTGGGAAGTTTGTTTAGTCAAGCCCAAGAGCAAGCAAAAGTCAACTCCAAGATGCAGCTAGATGAAATTGAGCTATCGGTAGAAATTAGTGCAGATGGGGAAGTTAAATTAATTGGTAATGGTGTCAAAGCTGGGAGTAAAGGAGCGATTAAGCTGAAGTTTAAGCGCCAAGAACCAGGGTAAGATGGCAAAAAATTGGGCGATCGCGATCGGAATTAACCAGTATGATTATCTGCAACCGCTAAACTATGCCAAGCGGGATGCACTGTTAATGCAAGAGTTTCTGGGCAATGAAGCCGGATTTGAGCGGATATACTTCTTCTCTGATGACTCCCCTGAACTTGCTGGAAAATCGACTCGCCCAACTCGCACTAACTTGCTGCGAGTCTTGCGGCAGTTATTTGAGAAACCCTTTATGGGAGCAGGGGATAATTTCTGGTTTTTCTTCAGTGGGCATGGAATGAGACACGGTGGCCGTGATTATCTCATACCCTGTGATGGCGACCCAGAGGATGTTGAAAATACGGCAATTGCGATTAACGTTGTGACTGAGCGCCTGCGTCGCTGCGGCGCTGATAATGTTGTCTTGATTCTGGATGCTTGTCGTAGTCTAGGTACTCGTGCTGGCGAAGGGATTGGGCGACAAACCGCAGAAGAAGCACGTCAACAAGGAGTTATCAGCATATTTTCCTGTAGTCCACAGGAATATTCTTATGAAATTGAGGCTTTACAACAAGGTGCTTTTACTACTGCACTACTAGAAGGGTTAGGAATTCAAGGTAAATGCGCTACTGTTGAACGATTAGATCAGTATCTCAAGTTTCGTGTGCCTGAACTGGTTCGCCAGCATAAGAATACAAAGCAAACACCTTATGTTATTGCTGAACCTGTGGATAAATCCCACCTAATACTTGTGCCACGATATGCAACTCAAACAGATATCGCCACGCTGAAAAATGATGCTTACCAAGCAGAAGCCGACAGGAATTTAGATTTAGCAGAGCAATTATGGATTCGTGTATTAGCTGCGGCTTCAGGGCAAGATACGGTTGCAATCAAAGCAATTCAAAGAATTGAAAGGTTGCGGTGGGAACGTCAAGAACCATCTTTACCACAACCTCGTCCTAGTATTGAAAATTCCACTAAGGGAATATCTATAGTTGAAAAAAATCCCTTAAAAACCTTTCAATTTGAAGTGGTTACGGTAAATGCAAACGGAGGTATCACCAACCGCCGTAATCAGGAAGCGAAATATTTTGAAGAAGATTTAGGAAATGGTATCACCCTCGAAATGGTGCAGATACCAGGGGGAACCTTTACGATGGGTTCACCGGAAAGGGAAGCAGACAGATATGAAAATGAAAGTCCACAGCATCAGGTAAAAGTTTCTGGGTTCTTCATGGGGAAATATGCAGTTACCCAGGCACAGTATCAAGCCGTTATGGGTAATAATCCTTCTAACTTCAAAGGTGAGAAACGACCTGTAGAACAAGTTAGTTGGGATGAGGCGGTAGAGTTTTGTGAAAAGTTGAGTCAGAAGACAGGAAACACTTACAGGCTACCCAGTGAAGCCGAATGGGAATATGCTTGTCGTGCGGGAACAACTACACCGTTTTATTTTGGTGAAACGATTACCACAGATTTAGTTAACTACGACGGCAACTATCCTTACGGCTCTGCACCAAAAGGGGAATATCGTGAACAAACAACAGATGTAGGAAAATTTCCGCCTAATTCTTTCGGTTTATACGATATGCATGGTAATGTATGGGAATGGTGTGAAGGGCAAGATTTGTATACCTCGTAACCCCATAGCTTGGAATCAGAATAGCAAGTAAGGGGAAAATATCAAACCATCTATAGCAATCCTAAATGAGTTGTGAAAATCGAGAGACTCATATCCCCGACTTCTTTGAGAAGTCGGGGATATTATTGTTCACGACTGATTTAGGACTGTCACAAAAGCAGGTTTTGATGTCACAAAAGCAGGTTTTGATGTCACAAAAGCAGGTTTTGATGTCGCAAAAGCAGGTTTTGATGTCGCAAAAGCAGGTTTTGATGTCGCAAAAGCAGGTTTTGATGTCACAAAAGCAAGTTTTGATGTCGCAAAGCTGGTTTACCAGTCGTTAACTAGTACTCTGTCAATAAATAATTGATAGATTCCTTGTAGAGACGGCGATTTATCGCGTCTCTCTAACCGTACATGAGAATGGTGGGTATTTAGGGACTTCCAAGAAATAAATTATTCCAAGAAACGAACCACAGAGACAAGGCAGCGCGGTCTTGGGGGTTTCCCCCATGAGCGACTGCCGCGCAGAGAACGCAGAGAGAAGAAATAGAGAGAGTTTTTGCCTCAGTTTTAGAACATTTTTTTATTTGGAAGTCCCTTAGACCTCGACCATATTGCATCTCTTCACAGAATAAATTCTGAGGCTAATAGCTAAAGTCGTCTAAAGACAACTAGAAAGGCTTTTAGTCGACTAAGCGTAGACTTGGGCTATAAGAGAGGAACTTTATTTCTGGGCGGTTTATGTATAGAACGAAATAGCCCTGGATACCTATCTAGTAAACCAATAGTAACAACAGCTACCATCGCATCGGCTAAAGGAGAATGAGACGAAGCACGTTAAAAATTAATTTTTCTAACTGAAAATTTTATTTTATTTATATGTTAAGTAGCTTTCACTATTTTATTTGTATAATCTATCATTCAGTCTAAATTAGCGAATGTATAATCTATCATTCAGCCTTATTGATTATTGACCTCTGTTACTTATTAATCGGTTGAAATTTAGGTATTAAGACATCTCTTTTTAAGACATTACATACTACTCACTTAGTAGTTATTTATTAACGGAATTTGAGAACTTCTGTAGGCATACTCTATCCTAGACATTGCCTGAACTTGTGCTTCAAAAATCATGAGCCATTATATGAATAGTTAGCACGTTTACGGCACTATCTATGTCTCAAGACTTATTAAACTCCTTTCAAGAAGCATACAGTAATCTCGAACTGTTTCCGTTGATGGAACGGAATGAAATGGAAAGATTTCGAGTCGAATATGGTGATGATTTGATTGCAGACCTGAACCAATTAGTGGAAGATAGTCCTAATGGAGATGGCAAAATTGTCTTTACAGGACATCGGGGATGTGGTAAGTCTACTTTGTTAGCTGAATTTACCCGACAAATTCAAGATAAATATTTTGTAGTTCTGTTTTCTATTGCTGACAAAATTGAAATGTCGGCGGTTAATCATATTAATATACTGTTTGCGATCGCAGTTAATTTAATGACAGAGGCAGAAGCACGCAAAGTTGATATTCCGCAATCCACTAAAGAAGCTCTTTATAAGTGGTTTGCTACCCGCACTCGCACTGAAGAATCAAATTTGCAAGCAGAAGTTAGTGTAGGTTTTGACCTCTTAAAATTGATTAGTTCTAAATTAAAAGCTGATGCTAGCGTTCGGGATGAAATTAAACAAGAGTTTGAACGCAAGTTATCAGATTTAGTTGCCAGAATTAACGAAATAGCGGCTTTAATTCAAGCTGCGACTAAACAAAACGTTTTAGTAATTATTGATGATTTAGATAAACTTGACTTAGGCAGAGTTAATGAAATTTATCGAGATAACATTAAAGCTCTTTGTCAACCTAACTTTCAAATTATCTACACTATCCCAATCGCAGTCCTTCGAGAAACATTTATCAGCACAATAATTGCCACTGAAACCAACGATCAAGTTGTGGCAATGCCTGTCTTAAAAATTTTTGATAAAGGTAAAAATCGCTTCCCAAATGCTCAACCTCGCCCGGAAGCAACAAAAATTCTCGGTGAAGTTTTACAAAAACGAATTTCTAGTGAATTAATCACGGCAGAAACTGCTGAAAAAATCGTGATCTACAGTGGTGGCGTATTGCGCGAGTTAATTCGGATTTCTAAGGAATGTTGCCGCATTTGTTTGCGAATGATCCGGCGAAATCCGACTGCTGAAGTTGTTATTGATGATAAAATTCTCCTTCAAGCAATCAATAAAATTCGCAATGACTTTTCTATACGTTTAGGAAAAGTTGATACAGATATTTTGCAGAGTGTTTATGAACAATTTATGCCCAATGATCCCAAACAAGCAGAGTTTTTGGATTTGCTACATGGGCTGTATGTTCTAGAATATCGTACTGATGAAACTTGGTACGATGTTCATCCGATTATTATCGAAAGCTTGAGAAGACAGGGAGCTATTAATGTTAAATGAAGAATTATTTGATGAAGGAGAAAATCAAGATGCGTATGATGATTTAATTGTTTCTATTGAAGCTCAAAGGCGGGGATTAAATTTACTAATTGCAGTTTGCGATGATGCTAGCTTTCGTGATGAGATTATTGCTCAGTATGAAGCCGAGCTACAATCTACTTTCCGGGCATATCGAGAGACTTTAGCACGTCAAGAACCGAGCCTAAAAGCTGCTCTTAATCAACTAGTACAACAAGAGGAATATCTTCGTCAGCAGAACCTGGCAGTAATTACTGTGACGGGTGCTGAACAACTTTATTTTCTCCGATTGGGAAAAGAGCAATCGGAACAGGAGAAATTTTTTGGTTACTTACAGTGGACAAGGGAAGGATTGCGCGAGTTTCCGTTTGCGATCGTGCTTTGGGTAACTAATCAAATTTTAGTTAATCTGATTAAAAAAGCTCCAGATTTTTGGAGTTGGCGCAATGGTGTATTCCGGTTTGAATCTAAAAAGACGAATGCTATTCCTGGTAAAGAGCTAGAAAATATCCGTTTTGTTTTTAGAGACACAGAATTAGCCAGCACAGATACTAATGAAGATAACTCCTTTTTCTTGCCCATCCAAGATTTACAAGGGTTAATCGAGAAAGTAGAACAAGAAGGGGGAACTAAAGATCCCAGTTTGGCTACTTTATACTCAAGCTTAGGTGATATTTACCGCAGCAGATTAGAGCGGGGTGAGTCTCAGAATTATCAAGAAGAACAAGAACTAGCAATAAAGTATTGGCGTCAGGCGATTGAGATACAAAATGAATCAGGTTTGCAGATAGATTTAGCTAATAGCCTCAACAATTTAGCAGGAATATATCGTGCAACAGGACACTACAACGAAGCCGAACCATTATATCAACAAGCTTTAGAACTGAGGAAACGCCTGCTAGGAGAGAACCATCCTTCTTTTGCTACTAGCCTGAATAATTTGGCAGGACTCTACAAATCTACTGGACAATATACTAAAGCGGAAATCTTATATCAACAAGCTTTGGAACTGAGGAAACGCCTGTGGGGAGAAAATCATCCTGATGTAGCCATCAGTCTCAACAATTTGGCATTATTATATGATGAACAAAAACGTTATGACGAAGCCGAACCTCTGTATCTGCAATCATTAGAACTCGAAAAACGTTTGGTTGGCGAAAACAATCTTTCCTTAGCTCTTATACTGAATAATTTAGCACTACTTTATTATCATCAAGGACGTTACAGTGAAGCTGAACCGTTGTCGCTACAAGCAATAGAACTAGATAAGCGATTTTTGGGAGAAGAGAATCCCGATGTTGCAACAGATTTGCACAATTTAGGATTGATATACCGCGCTCAAGGACGCTACGATCAAGCGGAATCTTTGTTTTTGGAATCATTGGAACTCAAGCAACGTTTATTGCAAGAGGCGCATCCGCTTTTAGCAGATACTATCTATGCTCTTGGTTTTATGTACAGGGAGCAGGGGCGTTACAATGAAGCGGAACCCTTATGTATAAAAGCCTTAGAACTTGATAAGCACCTATTGGGAGAAGATCATCCCAATGTTGCTGAAAGTCTCAATAATCTGGCAGAGATTTATCGTGAAACGGGACGTTACAGCGAAGCAGAACCGCTTTATTTGCAAGCTTTAGATATTTGTGAACGAGTCTGGGGTGTAGATCATCTTCGTAGTCTCACTGTTCGTCAAAATCTAGAAAAGCTCGCCACCGTAATGCAGAATAATGGAGAGTGCGATGTCTTGTCTACGACACGCCGCGCGAACGACAACCCCTTTGGGGAAAGCATTACATAGAGCAAAAACATTATTTTGGGTTAAGCTGACTCCAATCTAGAAATAGCAAAATGGCTAAAGATGTTTTCCATCAACAGGTTAAAAAAGCATTAATTAAAGATGGGTGGATAATTACTCACGATCCTTTTACAATTCGTATTAGTGAAGCAATTAAACTACAAATAGATTTAGCGGCTGAAAATGCCATTGCCGCAGAACGTAATACAGAGAAAATAGCTGTCGAAATTAAAAGTTTTATTGCAGATTCAGATATCAGTGAATTTCATACTGCGCTAGGACAATATCTAAATTACTGCCAAGCTATTGAAGAACAAGAAGCAGACAGAGCGCTTTACCTAGCAGTTCCTATTGAAACATATCAAGATTTTTTTCAACTTTCTTTTGTCCAACGCGCTCTTCATCGTTACCAAGTTAAGTTGATAATTTACGATCCAAAATGTGAGGAAATTCGACTATGGATAAAATAGAACAATATCGACAACTGATCAAACAAGTATTGAGCGAACATCAACAAATAGCATCTAATACCGATACAGTAAATTCACAACTAATTTTAGACAATGAAAATGACCATTATCAACTAGCTTATGTTGGCTGGCAAGGAGATAAGCGGGTATTTGGTCCGGTCATGCATTTTGATATACAAAATGGAAAAATATGGATTCAGTATAACGGTACAGAAGAGTCTGTTGCTGAACGATTGGTTGAGTTAGGTGTACCTCCTTCTGATATTGTGATTGGATTTCATTCTCCTTTTAAACGCCAATTTAGTTCTTATGCTGTTGAGTGAATATAAATATTTTTAACGAACCGCCTTTCCTTCTCTTCGAGAGGCTGCGCCAACGGAACGCTACGCGAACGCGCAGCGTCTCGTTAGAGAAGGACGCGAAGGACGCAAAGAGAAGAAAGAAATGCTTAACTGAACTGTATTGCATTTAAATCCGGTGAAAGCAGAACTGGTACAACAACCTGAAGAATTGGAGTTTTCCAGCTATTTGGAATATGCAGGATTAAGAGGAGTGTTACTGGATGATTAGCCTAACTAAAGATCCCCGACTTCTTTAAGAAGTCGGGGATCTGAATAATCTGTAGTGGAAAGTGCGATCGCTATACTAAGGAACCGCCACGAAACCAGCTTGCTCAATTGCCCTTTGTCCCTCATCAGTTAATAAAAGCTTGGCATAAGCATCTCCAATCTGCTGTTCCCGGCCTTTATTCTGCTTAATAATCACAAACAAGTTAGCGATTAAGGGATAGCTGCCATCTTTAATAGCCTGAGTATTTAGCTGGTTGCGCTGACGTAGACATTGCTCAGGTGACACCAGAGGTTCGCGGTAAGGGGCAATTAGCTTACCAGAAGTGCTACCCAATGGCAAAGCCTTCACACTACATTGAGGTAATACTGAACGGGCAGAAGCGTAATAGACACTACCAGGAGTTTTACTGAGTTGGCG
Source organism: Nostoc sp. (assembly GCF_036919495.1). Taxonomy (GTDB): domain Bacteria; phylum Cyanobacteriota; class Cyanobacteriia; order Cyanobacteriales; family Nostocaceae; genus Nostoc. The sequence continues at coordinate 15,126 of NZ_JBALBZ010000072.1, read as the reverse complement.
CACTGCCTCTGTAGTAGAGTAGACATACTGCACATTAGAGCCAAATGCTTGCCCCTTCAAGTTGCTGTTGCTAGGGAATATTACTGTATCCGCGTCCTCTGGTCTTTGAGACAAAGGTGTGATGGCTAGGTTTGGCCCACCTACTTGATTCCAGTTAGTAATTTTCCCTAAATAAATTTGCTGCAATTGATCAACAGTTAAACTTGGCACATTAAGTGATGGGTTGACTACCACTGCTACTCCATCCATACCCACTTGACGTTGCTCAAGGGTGAAGCCTCGCTCTTTTGCCATAGCTTGTTCTTCATCTGTGAGGGGACGGGAAGACTGAGCAAAGTCTATTTTCCCATCAAGCAACATCCGAATGCCGGAGCTAGAACCAGGGCTACCACTAACAGGGTTTACATAGCGTAATTGTAATTCCGGGCGATCGCTCTGGATTTGAGAATCTACCAATTGCCGGATAGATGCCCAAGCTGTACTGCCTCCGTAGTTGAATGAAGCATTGGGAACATCAGGAACTGTCTGAAAAGTTGATGCATTACTAGAAAGACTGTTTAAATTTTGATTAGAGGAATTAAGGCTGTTGCGGGACAATAAATTCGGCTTAAGTAACCACCAAAGCAGTCCGCCAATAACCATAAGTGTCAGCACTTTCCCAATAATCAAACCTCTAATAAAGAGGCCAATTTCACCGTTAATTAAAGCTTTTCTTTGATTTGTATTGTCCATATCTTTAAATCTTGTTTATTATATTTATCCTACAGGAATCTATAAATACTATAAATATTTAGATTAAAAGTAAATCTGGAATAAGTCAGTTAATAGCCAGTTTGATGATTGCTGCTAGATGATTAATTCTTTCTAATGTAGTAAGGTTCAATTTCCTTTTTGGTAGTCTTTGCAATGGCGGAATTGCTTTTATAGACTCCTCTGTTAGCTGCTGATTTAGCTATTAGGCGATTGACCTTAATAATTAGTGAATCGCGGCTCAAGCAATTTTTCTCTAAAATTATTTAATTGAGTAGGTTGGTTTGGAGGTGATGTACCTGTATTGATAAATGTATAGATTAAAACTAGTACTATAAAACTAGTGATAGCACCAAGCCCTATTCCCAAAAACAAAAGAAAGTTTTTATAATTTATAAAATAGGTATCATCAGTGCCTTGTTTTATGTCAGTAGATTGTAAGGATTCTGACAATTCCATATCAGAATTAAGCGCTTGCAAAGCTTCTGCGGCAGATTGGTAACGCTGGCTATAGCGATCGCAAACCATCGTATCTAATATATTTGCCAGAGCATCGCTTACCTGTGCCTTATCGCGCCAGAGAACTGCTCCAGTATTAGGATCTTCTTGTAGTTGTTCAGGCATTAAACCTGTCAAAGCTTGAATGCCAATCATCCCTACTGCATAGATATCGCTGCAAAGTTTTGGCTTTCCCTTAGCCTGTTCGCTTGGCATATAGCCAGGAGTTCCAACAGAAATTGTTAAGCCTGCTCCTAAAGCACCAATTTTCTTAATGCTCCCAAAGTCAATTAGCACAATTTTCTGATCGGAGTGCCGCCGCATTAAATTTTGGGGCTTAATATCCCGGTGAATAATGTTATTTTGGTGGACGAAGGACAAGACTTCTAGGATGTCTTTTAATAAATTTAAGACTACATTCTCGCTAAGACGCTGACCTGGTACAATTTCTTGAGTCAATGCATGACCGTCAATAAATTCCTGAACTAAATAGAAATCCCCATCTTCATTAAAATGGGCAAATAGTCTAGGAATTTGGTCGTGATCGTTGCCTAGCTGGTATAAAACTTCCGCTTCCCGATCAAATAAGCTTTTAGCGATGGGTAGAACAGCAGGATTGGTATCTTTTGGCTGGAAATGTTTGACGACACAATTGGGTCGTCCTGGTAAATCTAGGTCTAAAGCTAAGTAGGTATCACCAGAACCACCACTTCCTAAGTGTTTGACAATCTCAAAGCGATTCCGAAGTGTTTTTCTAGCCAGAGAGTATTGATGGCTTTTACGTCTACCACCTGATAACAAGTAAGTATTGCCAGATCCTCCGCTTCCCAACAGTTTGACTGTCTCAAAGCGACTTCGGAGTTTTTTTCTAACTAGAGGGTTCTGGCTCATGTGGCGTATACTACTTGTTAATTTACTGACCATTCAGAGCTTGGGTGAGGTTATGAATACCTGCCGCTAAATTTGTTGGTATTTGAGGCAGTCACTTTCTCATACTACCTATGCTTTTGAGCAATTTTATGATTAGCCGCTTGATTGGTTTCTCTCATACCTTTACGCGTATCTTAATATAAAAATTTATTTTTGTAATAGTTACTATAATTTTATCACTTAAGTAAATTTAACACTAGCCCACAGTAGTTAATAATTGTCGCCAGACGAGATTCAGGAGTCATCTTACGTATCTAGTCTTCTAGAAACAGTCCTAATTTAGATTTTGCTGCCAACCAAGAGAAAAAATAATGTGATTTCAGGGGAGCTAGCAGCAATGGCAGTATTTTATTAATGAAAAAAGCCCCCTAGTGGGGGCCTATTTAAGTTGTCCGCGTGGAATGAACAACTAATAATTAATACTCACAGTAGATACAGTAATCCGAACAAAATAATCCAAATTACGTCAACGAAGTGCCAATAGATTTCGGCTGCTTCAATGCCAAAGTGCTTTTCGTTACTGTAGTGACCCGGAACGCGCGATCGCCACAACACAGCAACAATTGCCAAAACGCCGATGGTAACGTGTAATCCGTGGAAACCAGTCAAAACGTAAAATGCACTGGCAAATAAATTGGTGGTTAAACCAAATTCTAAATGGGTATATTCATATACTTGACCCACCAAGAAAATAGCACCCATTGCAGCCGTAATTGCTAACCAAATCTGGGCACCCCGCGCATCGTTCTTTTTAATAGCAGTGTCAGCATTGTGCATGACAAAACTACTAGAAATTAGATTGATCGTGTTGACTCCAGGTAGCAATAGTTCTAATTCTGGGGTACCTGCTGGCGGCCATGCGGGTAAGGTAGCACGGAAAGCCAAATAGGCTCCGAACAACCCCATAAAAATCATCCCTTCAGCAATAAGAAAGACAATTAGCCCAAACATCCGATGATCTGGATGTTCTTCGTGATGACCGACGGACGCTTCCGCCGCGTGGTGATGATTCAGTTCGGTTTTAGCTGGGTCAATAGTTTGACTTTGCATGAATTTTGATAAATGGGGAATGGGGAATGGGGATTTAGAAGTTAGGAGTTAGGAATTGTCATAACTCTTAACTCTATTTACGGTCTTCGGGATTAGCAGCAACCGCCGGGTCGGGTTCTGCTCTTAATACTGAGTTCGGCCCGCCAGATAAAACTGGATTGGGATCTGATAAAGGTACACCTTCATTAGCATTTTCCAAGCCGTAGTCGTAGGGGCCTGTAGCTAGTACTGGGGTTTGATCAAAATTCTCGATCGCAGGTGGTGATGTAGTCATCCACTCTAAGGTCAATGCTCTCCAAGGATTATTACCAGCTTTCTCACCGTATAACCAACTCCAAATGGCATTGATGATGAAGGGGAATGTCGAAACTGCTAGTATGTAAGCGCCATAAGTGCAGATTTCGTTGAGAAAGGTAAATTTGGGGTCATACTGGGCAATACGGCGGTTCATGCCCATTAATCCCAGCTTGTGCATTGGTAAGAAGGTCATGTTTAGACCAACTATTGTTAAGGCAAAGTGAACCTTACCCCAAAATTCGTTCACCATCCGTCCCGTCATTTTTGGGAACCAGTGGTAAATCGCTGCATAAATACCGAGAACACTACCACCAAATAGGACGTAGTGCAAGTGTGCTACTACAAAATAGGTGTCGTGAACGTGAATATCAAAGGGCACTGCTGCCAACATCACACCACTGATCCCGCCAATCACAAAGGTACCGACAAAACCCATTGCGAACAGCATGGCAGTGTTAAGCCGGATTTTTCCACCCCACATGGTTCCTAACCAGCTGAAAATTTTAATTCCTGTGGGTACGGCAATGATCATGGTGGTGATCATGAAGAACATCCGCAACCAACCGGGAATACCACTGGTAAACATGTGGTGCGCCCAAACAATTAGCCCCAGAAAGCTAATGGCAAGAGATGAATAAGCGATCGCTTTATAGCCAAAAATCGGCTTGCGAGAATGCACGGGGATAATTTCTGAAATTGCCCCAAAAAAGGGCAAAATCATGATGTAAACGGCTGGGTGAGAGTAAAACCAGAACATGTGCTGGTATACCACTGGGTCGCCACCGCCAGTAGGGTTAAAAAATGTTGTCCCGGCAAGTAAGTCAAAAGCCAGCAGAATTAGACCAGCTGCTAGCACTGGTGTAGATACTAAAGTCAATGCCGAGGTAGCAAACATCGCCCAGCAGAACAAGGGCATTTGGTGAACACCCATACCAGGGATACGCATCTTGAGCAATGTGACGAGGAAATTGATTGCCCCTAAAATCGATGACGTACCTAGTAGAAGAACGCTCATAATCCAAATTCCCTCACCTACTTGACCTGTTACCAAGCTCAGGGGAGGGTAGGAAGTCCAACCAGCATCCGGTGCATCGCCTACCACTAAACTAGCGATCAACAATAAACCCGCAGGGGGAATCATCCAAAAGGCAACAGCATTCAAGCGCGGAAATGCCATATCCTTTGCCCCAATCATCAAGGGAATGAGGAAGTTAGCAAAACCCGCACCAGCTGGCACAATCCACAAGAAAATCATGATCGTGGCGTGCAGCGTAAATAAGCTGTTGTAGACTTCAGGGGTGACAAAATCGACTTCTGGGGTTCGCAGTTCTGTACGAACCAAGTCAGCCATCACCCCACCGATACAGTAAAAAATGAATGTAGTGACTAGGTATTGAATCCCAATCACCTTATGGTCGGTATTGAAACTAAAATAGTCTTGCCATTTTCTGATCCCTGGCTCCTCAACAAGAGCAGGGGCGTTGGCAGTTTCTTGCACTTGAGCTTGGGTCATAGTCATTAGCCATTAGTCATTAGTCATCAGTTATTAGCCATTGGATTTGACTAAATAACATATTGACTAATGGTGAACTTGATGGAGGATTTCTGGCTTAATTCCCATATCCTTGGTGTAAGGAGCGAGAAATTCATTTGGGGATAGATTCGCGGGGTTAACAGCAACGGCTTGATTTAGTGTTTCTTTGCTGGCAACTAGCTGTTCTTGCATCCATTTGTCAAAGGCTTCTTCTGGCTCAACGACTACTGTTGCTCTCATTGCACCGTGGTAGGGGCCACAAAGTTCAGCACAGATTAGGGTATAATCTCCTGCTTTTTTGGGAGTGAAGCGAATCTCGCTTTGTCTACCAGGGATTGCGTCTTGTTTCAGGCGGAACTCTGGCACCCAAAAGGCGTGGATGACATCGTTGGCTGTCATATTGATTTCCACTTCTCGCCCGATGGGGACGTGCATTTCACCTGTAGTTATACCAGTTTCAGGATAAGTGAAAAGCCAAGCATATTGTAGACCTGTGACGTTGACTTGTAATCCTGCTGGTTTGCCTGCTTTATCAGGAGTTCCCCCAATTGTCGGAGCAACACTACCGACACCAGGAGCATTCCGCAATTGGGGAATTTGGTCAGCATTGCGGACTTCTGCGGTAGCTGGATCTTGCATTGCCTCATCAGATTTTTCTTGATTGAGGTTGGGTTCGGTGCTAGGAGGAGTATCACTTAAAGTTGCTGCCATCGCACTTCCAGGCATTGCCATTGACTCCTGATTCATCATCGGCGCTTCATGAATAGCATGGGGATCAAAGCCACCAATTTCGTTGTAGACATCAAAGCTATAAACAGAAATACCGATAACGATAATTGCTGGGATCGCCGTCCAGAGAATTTCTAGAGGTACATTGCCCTCAACTGGTGGGCCGTCTTTATTGTCACCTGCACGCCGACGGTATTTAAATGCAGAGTAAATTAAAATACCTTCTACGAGCAGGAATATACCTGTAGAAATGATCATCATCGCGTTGAACAGACCATCAACTAATTCGGCTTCATCCGTGGCTGCTACTGGCAACAGTCCGTGATTTTGACCGTACCAAAGGCTGACTAGCGTTAGCACGATGCCAATGAGTAATGTCCAGATTGAACTTGGAATCTTCACGGCTTACTTAATTGAATTTACTACGTTATCTTAAAGCTGCTCACTTACTAAGGTAGTCTAGGCTGGAAGGCATAGAGTACAAAGGTCTGAAATTTTTATTAATTTTTTTAACTATTTTACTAATTTTGGGTACAAGGTGACTATCAGGATGCAGAAGGCAGAAGGAGGAGGCAAAAGCTAGGAGTAACCCAGATGTATTTAAAAGTATGGGATTTAACCACTGGGTTTTATACCCCAAACTCAAGTTTTCATTCATAATTATTTCCTCCTGCCTTCTCCTAAAATCAGTGAAAAAACTTAAGGAAAAATTTAGAATGTTTAAATTAATTGTGATTAATCAATTTTTCACATCTTGAAAAATACCTAAAGCTTCAGGCGAAACCTTTCTGGAGTGATTCAAAGTATAAGTGAGTGCTAATCTATAAACCCTTAGCCTATACGCTAGGGTGGAGATGGGACACTAAAAGAAAATTGAAAATTTTAAGAGATCCACCAAGAGCGGGCAGAAGGTATCCTTCATGAGCGAATTTGTCCTACAACAACAAAATGAAGCGGCGCTTGAGCAGCAAAAACCCAAGGAAATGATTCGTCGCTTGGTATGGAAAATATGCATAGCCACCTTAATTTTGATGGCAATAGGCAGCGCCACCCGCGTGATGAATGCTGGACTTGCTTGCCCAGATTGGCCCTTATGCTATGGCGAACTGGTACCAGCCAAGCAAATGAATCTCCAAGTGTTTTTGGAGTGGTTTCACAGATTGGATGCAGCTTTAATTGGTGTAAGCGCGATCGCACTCTTCGGCTTGTCCTGGTGGCATCGTCGTTTCTTACCCAGATGGCTGCCTTGGGCATCCACATTCGCCCTATTTTTAATTGTCTTCCAAGGCATCTTGGGGGGACTCACCGTTACCGAACTGTTGCGGTTTGATATTGTTACCGCCCATTTAGGAACGGCGCTGTTATTTTTTTGCACCCTGCTGATTATCGGCACAGCACTCACTCCCTATCAGGGGACTGGAACCGTTGGTAAGTTGCCTTGGGTCGGTTTAACTGCTGCTGTTCTAGTTTACCTGCAAAGTTTGCTAGGTGCTTTGGTAGGCTCTCGCTGGGCGCTACACCAATGCCTCGGCGGTTCTCAACTTTGTACTGTAATGTACAGCCATATAGCTGGTTTGGTGCCGCCTTCCTTGGCAACCTTGGCAATGGTGTTTATTTGTTGGCGGACACCAGCACTACATCCAGCCTTGCGGCGACTGGCAAATATAGCTGGTGGGTTGTTGATCTTACAAATCTTGTTGGGATTCGCCACTTTCAAATTACACCTCCAAGTTGAGCCTCTCACCGTCTCTCACCAAGCTATAGGAGCTACTTTGCTGGGTACTTTGGTGGTTTTCACAGTTCTTGCACTGCGTGACTCAGTGAGTGCTGATTCACGAGTGCTGAGTGCTGAGTAGGGAATGGGGCATTGGGCATTGGGCATGGTTATTAATTCTTGTCCCTCTCTACCTCATATCCCTCATATCCACTAAACGACGAAAACCGCAACGGCGAGTATTGCGACCCACGCAGGTGCAGAAAATCTGTGTTTTCGTTTGCCTGAAAGAGCCACCTTGAGCGGGGGCTGCATATAAGTTGTTGAAAAATAAGGAACCAGAGCCAAAATGATTGAGACTAATGTCTCTCGCCACCACCAAACATTTTTACAGGTAATTCAAAGTTACTACCAGCTAACGAAGCCTCGGATTATTCCGTTGCTTTTGATTACCACGGCTGGGAGTATGTGGATTGCTGCTAAGGGAGAAGTAGATCCATTGCTGTTGCTAGTAACTCTCACTGGTGGCACTTTGGCTGCTGCAAGCGCCCAGACAATTAATTGTGTCTATGACCGGGATATTGATTATGACATGGAGCGGACGCGCCATCGTCCGATGCCTTCGGGTAAGGTGCAGCCGCGTGATGCTCTCATTTTTGCGATCGCACTGGCGACAATTTCTTTTACACTCCTAGCAGTATTTGCCAATCTGTTAGCCGCCCTGCTAGCTTTCTCTGGCATCGTCTTTTATATTTTGGTCTATACCCACTGGCTGAAACGCCACACCCCTCAGAATATCGTTGTTGGTGGTGCGGCTGGGGCAATTCCGGCTTTAGTGGGTTGGGCTGCTGTCACAGGCACATTAAGCTGGTCAGCATGGTTAATTTTTGCCATCGTCTTTTTATGGACACCACCCCATTTCTGGGCACTAGCTCTGATGATTAAAGATGACTACGCAAAAGTTGGGATACCAATGTTACCTGTAATTGAAGGTACTACGGCAACTGTAAAGCAGATTTGGTATTACACGCTGGTAACAGTATTTGCAACCGTGTTATTGGTTTATCCTTTGGGCGCAAGTGGAATTCTTTATGGTGCGATCGCTGTAATTCTGGGAGGATTATTTATCCACAAATCTTGGCGTTTGTTGCAAAATCCAGAGGATCGGGCTGTAGCTAAAGAGTTATTTCTCTTTTCCATCTCCTACATGATGCTGTTGTGTCTGGGGATGGTAGTTGATAGTCTTCCCGTTACCCATAATTTAATTAGTGCGGTGAGTAATCATCTGCATTTTATTGGATAGGGGATGCAAAATTTAGCGATCGCGTTTGGTAAAAGGGCGCGATCGCATTTTTGGAAATTAAAAAATATACATAATAAATAGAGTTTGGCAGATTTGCGATTGTCAGTAAAGTTTTAGTTATGAGTGAATTTATTAAAAATTGACTCGGTTAAAGCTCTAGCTGTGTAACCACCATCTGGATCATCTTCAACGAGAAATACAATTTCAGTCATAACTCTTCCCTTAACTACTAAATTTTATGATCGCTCATGAGACAATAATCTCTCGTGCGATCGCACCAGGGGCTAACTCAATTGATTCTGGCTGTAAATACAATTGAATTGCTTCTTTAATATTTTCCAAAGCTTCTTCTTAAGTTTTTCCTGCTGAAGTACAGGCAGGTAATTCTGCACACCATACAGCCCAATCGCCTGTTTCTAGGTCTGATTCAAGAATCACGCGTCATTTCATACCTAATCCTCTGGGATGTAATTATTGTAAATTGGGAACAGCAATGTCTACGATGGGCTATGCCTACACATCTCTAAAACTTAAAATCTAAAATCTCCGTAACTTTCCCAACTATCCCAATCTCCCGAAATCTCTCTACTATCCCAGTCCCTCGAACTGTCCCAGCTTTCACGAGTTCCCCAATTTTTCCGTTGTCTGCAATCTTCTCCACTTAACTTAGTTGTATTCGATTTTAAATCTATATCTCGATTAGATTGTGGGTTATTACAAAAATCTAAATCTAGAAATACTTCTGGAATTAGAGCAGTAAAGCATATTTGGGAATAAGCAGATAGTGTCTATGTTCAGTTTTCCCAATTTATGCTTACTAGGTTTCACGAGTCTTTATATTTTTGAGCGGATTTATTTCTAGTGGCGGCTACAGTCTCAAATTACTTTTGCTAGCGTAGTGATATAGGATTTATCGCTCCCCAGTAAGTGCCTGGAAGCAAAAGGATTAATATGGCTCATTTAAATCAGCGTCGTCCCCAAAATGTCAACGGCGATTTTTATGTAGATACTACCTGTATTGATTGTGATACCTGTCGCTGGATGGCTCCTGAAGTATTTTATGATGTTGATGATCAATCGGCTGTTTATCATCAACCAACCAATGAGGCCCAAAGATTAGCCGCGCTTGAAGCACTTTTAGCTTGTCCTACTAGTTCTATTGGCACAGTTGAGAAACCAAAAGATATCAAAGATGCTCAACAAAAATTTCCAATATTAGTAGCGGAAAATGTTTACCACTGCGGCTATCATTCTGAAAAATCTTATGGTGCTGCTAGCTATTTAATTCAGCTTCCAGAAGGTAATATTTTGGTAGATTCGCCCCGGTTTACGCCGCCTTTAGTCAAGCGTTTAGAAGAACTGGGGCCAATTCGTTATATGTACCTAACTCATAAGGATGATGTGGCAGATCATCAAAAGTTTGCCGAGCATTTTCAGTGCGATCGCATCCTCCACACTGATGATATTACTGCGGATACTCGCAATGTAGAAATACAGCTAACTGGTTCAGAGCCATTTGCTTTGACTCCAGATTTATTAATTATCCCAGTTCCCGGTCACACCAAAGGACAAACCGCCCTAGTTTATAAAAATAAGTTTCTGTTCACTGGCGACCATCTCGCTTGGTCAGAAAGCTTGCACCAACTGACTGCATTCTACGGTGTCTGCTGGTATTCTTGGTCAGAACAGATTAAATCAATGCGTAACTTGGCTAATTATTCTTTTGAGTGGGTGCTACCAGGTCATGGGCGAAGGTTTCATGCTGATAAGGAAACCATGCGCCAGCAGATGCACAAGTGTATTGAGTGGATGGAATCTTTGAATTGACATTAAACAACTGACTTTTCACGTCATATAGAAAAATCTTCTAGCCACATTTTTGTCAAAGTGAAACTGTCACACTCACCGACATCCCGCCCAGAACTGAAGTTCTGGGCTGATAGCGAAAGTCCACTCAAGTGGACTAAATGATCAATTCAGTCCACTTGAGTGGACTTGGGCTATGAGACTCGGAATTCATTCCGAGGCGGGATAGAAACGTAGTGAGAGATTTATAAAGATATGACTGTGGGCTTGTGTGTACACCGTACCTTTTTAGGAGAGAGATTTAGAGAGAGGTCAGACTATATTGCATACAAACCAGCGATCGCTATAACCTGGGTTTTAGCACCCTTTAACCAAACACGGATTATGAAAAAGCTGATCAACAACCCGGAAGACTTTGTGCGGGAAAGTCTAGAAGGTATGGCGGCGGCTCATTCCGATTTAATTAAACTGAACTACGATCCTACTTTTGTCTATCGAGCCAATGCACCTATTCCGGGTAAAGTAGCAATTATTTCTGGTGGTGGCAGTGGACATGAACCAATGCACGCTGGCTTTGTGGGTAAAGGAATGCTTGATGCAGCTTGTCCTGGTGAGGTTTTCACTTCACCAACTCCAGACCAAATGCTAGAAGCAGCAAAGCTTGTAGATGGAGGCTCAGGTATCCTTTATATCGTCAAAAATTACAGTGGCGATGTGATGAACTTTGAGATGGCAACAGAGTTAGCCCGTGCTGAGGGCATTCGATCGCTAAATATTTTGATTGATGACGATGTAGCAGTGAAAGATAGCCTCTATACGCAAGGACGGCGGGGTGTGGGAACAACAATACTGGCGGAGAAAATTTGTGGTGCGGCGGCTGAGGCTGGGTATGATTTGACACAAATAGCAGATTTATGTCGTCGAGTAAATCTGAATGGGCGGAGTATGGGAATTGCTCTAACATCTTGTACAGTACCTGCTAATGGAACACCGACATTTGAATTGAGCGATCGCGAAATCGAATTAGGTATCGGTATCCACGGGGAGCCAGGAATAGAACGTACAGCCATTAAATCAGTAGATGAGATTACCGAAATTTTAACGCGATCGCTCCTTGAAGATGCAGCATACAGCCGCACACTGCGCGAGTGGGATGAAGATAAAGGAGAATGGGTAGATGTAGAACTAACAAATCTCCCATTTGCCAAAGGCGATCGCTTATTAGCTTTCGTCAATAGTATGGGTGGAACTCCGATTTCTGAACTTTATATTGTTTACCGCAAACTCGCCCAAATCTGCGAACAGCAAGGATTCCAAATTGTGCGAAACTTGATAGGCCCTTACATCACATCTCTAGAAATGCAAGGTTGCTCCATTACCCTGCTGAAATTAGATGATGAGATGATCCGCCTATGGGATGCACCAGTCAAAACACCAAGTTGGCGCTGGGGAATTTAACTAATTACGAATTAATATGGTGACTCAAGCGCAGATATTACAATGGTTGCAAGCTTATGCAACCGAGATAGAACAGAATAAAACATATTTAACAGAATTAGATGCTGCGATCGGAGATGCGGATCATGGAATCAATATGGATCGCGGCTTCAAAAAGGTAAGCGCTCAGTTATCAACTCTTACAGACAAAGACATCAGCAATATTCTCAAAGCTGTGAGTATGACCTTGATTTCTTCTATTGGCGGTGCGAGTGGCCCTCTTTATGGCACCTGGTTTTTACGAGCCAGTACAGCAGTAGTTGGTAAGCAAGAATTAACAGAACAAGATGTTTTAGAGCTACTCCAAGCAGGCTTAGACGGCGTGGTGCAACGTGGCAAAGCGCAACTAGGAGACAAAACAATGGTAGATGTGTTATCTCCGGCTGTAGGCGCTTTTGGGCAAGCTGTAGGAGAAAGTAAGGGAACGCTAGAGGCTTTGCAACAGGCTGTAGCAGCAGCCCAAAGGGGGTTGCAAGAAACTATACCGATGCAAGCGAGAAAGGGACGGGCTAGCTACTTGGGGGAACGGAGCATTGGACATCCAGATCCAGGAGGGACTTCTGTTTATTTGATGTTGAAAAGTTTGTTAGGGATCTTAGAAAGTTATAGGTAATATTAAATTCACGCAATAGAAAACGGTTCAGCGCGGGTGTAAGTCCTAGACACAGGCTAAAAATTCAAACTTATCTAAATTATCTGATTGACAGCAGATATACTCTGGATGCGCCATTTACCTCGTTCTCGAATCAAATCATACCGAACTCGCAAATCTTCGTTAAAAGACTTTTGATACTGACCATTTTCATATAATTGTTTCGCTTCCTTAACCGTAGCTTTCACTACGGCACGATCTGCAAATAAATCACTTGTTTCTACAGATTCTATCTTCAGACTATGGTCGTACTTGTAGTATTGTTTTTCTAACCTATACTGTTCACCAGTCTGCCGTGAATTAGACAAAGCTGAACCAGTTAAAATCTGCTCTAAATTATTAATTTCATGATTCGGCCCGAAAGCTTCAGCTTTGGCCAATAACCAAGTCTGAATAACTTCCTCTGCTGTTGAATTTGTTAGAGGGCCTTCTGGTGATTCTAGTTTCTTATTTGGATTAGGAATAGATATTGGTGGTTTATTTATTTCCACAAATAATTCTGAACCACGTATAGGTGGTGTAGGGAAAAACAGATTTTTTAACCATCCAAAAGTTGTTGTGGCTACCACCCAGAGAACTAATAGACTCACCAAAGAAATAAACACTCTCCATACCAGCCGTGTTTTCCCTTCGATGGTGTTAGCAAAAGTTCGCCGCCGCCGGGGACGACGAGAAGGAGGACGATTATCTGGTACACGCGCTCGGCTAGCAGATTGAGTAGGTTTTCTTTGCCTACGCTTTTGGTTATGAACGGGTGCAGCACGTTTAGCTGAACCGTTTAAATGCTCCTTAGTGCCTCTACTCATCCGTTCAGCAGCAGGAATGTCTGATTTTACACTTTCAGATGAATTCCACATAGGTGGTGAGAAGTTTGCATATTCGGATGTTTCTCTTGTTGGTGTTTTTGGTAAATCTGGGTCAGGTGTTCTGCTGTGATTAAATTGCCCTGAAGTTCTAGTTGAATTGTTGTGGAAAGGAGGATTATTTGTCTTGGGCTGAGGAAAATATTGAGGATTAATTACAGCCCATTCATTAGTTGTTTCTGCATCAGTTGGCAGTGCTTCTAAATAAGCTTGTACCTGTTGGTTAGCAAAGTAATCTTTTAGGAAAGCTTGCTGGTTTGCTAAATCTCTAAAATGGGGAAATACTTCGTGTTGCAACCACTGTTCTGTATATAGACACAGCCCCGGTAATAAATCTGGAGAGTCTTGAGATTTTTCCCGAATAAAAGCTAAAGCTTCGTACTCCTGACTAAGTTCTAAAACACGAGTTGCTTCTTCAGTTTGTCCCAAAAGTAATGCACATAGCGACTGTTCTAAATGTACATCTTGGCGCTTGCCCAAACGCATGAGCATTTGCCTTGCTTGCCGAATTAGAGCCGGTTGCCGTTGAGCAAATCCCCGCGCTATCAAGGCATAAACAGCTAAGTAAGTGGCAACAGCAGAAGGACGTTTGCTTTGAGCTTCAAATAACTTGTGCTGTTCCGCGACTGTTAAGTGGTTGCGTAACTGCTGGATAAATCGCAAAAAGTCATCTATATTTAAACCAGATTCATCATTGTTCGTGCCATCAATGCCACCACGATCTTCTAAAAGGTTTTGCAATAATTCCAAGCCTTGGCTTCGTTCGGCAGTTTTTTCTTGAGGTAGTGCCAACAACTCCAAAATTCGATATGGTCGCAATTTGTAAAGATCCGCCTGAATTTCTGCCTGTACAGTGGAAAACAACCCTTCACGTACTAGCAATTCTTGACCCGTTTCTAGAGATATGGCGGCATTTTCGTAATGACCTTGCTGCCACTGTTCACGACCTAATTCGAGACAGGCAAGGGCAACTGTGAGAACAACATCTGGATGTTCAGCGCTTTGGTATATTTCTTCATCTGCTAAATTATTACTTTTTATAACACTTTTAGCACTATTTTTATTTACCAGGTAAGGACGACCTAGTTTCAATACAAGCTCGTATTCGCCCAACTCTTGCAAAATTAATAAAGCACCAACTAATTCGTCTTGGCTAATTTCGATGCCCAGACTTTGGGTGTCGCTACCTCTTTTGGTGCTTTCTGGACGATTTTCCTTTGCTACTGCGGCAGCAGCAAGGTTATCAGGGTCATAGGCGTGGGCAAGATAGAGATGATCGTAGGTACTGCGTTGTTTTGGATCTGATAAAACCACGTAAGCTTCTTCTATGAGTTGTTTACGAGAAGAAATTGCTGCCTGAGAATACTCACGTCGAGGCAATTGTACAATGCGATCGCTGTATGCCTGCCGCAATTGTTCATCACTTGCCGCTAACGGTAGTCCTAAAATTCGGTAGTAATCTAGCGGAATTCGCACAGCCTACTTCCCCTGCACCGTGATCAA
>NZ_JBALBZ010000071.1:0-52917 GCF_036919495.1 Nostoc sp. | reverse complement strand
TATTAAATCAGGGTGAGTTAGTTATTAAATGGCATCGAAAGATAAAAAACAAGGGTAATAGTGGCTATGTTGCAATTTAAATGCCGATTAGCTTAGTATCTTCAATTGTGCCAGTGTTCATATTCGACGGATGCAGAAAGCAGGGCAAACGCATCTAAATATTGACGAGCCTGAATCAGGATGAAATACACCAAGACTCAAACTAAATAAGGCTTTGAGGAAATTAAATCCCACTCACCTTGAAAATGATAATCATTGCGAGGGGGAGTTAGAGGCAGCCGACGGCTGCCTAAATTTTCACAGTCAGTTCTCCACTAAATAGCGTAGGTTTTCTCACAGTCTGATTCTCAATAGTTTTAGATTAATGACTAGGAATCACGAGAAAACCAGCGCAAAGAAAAACTCAATTTATGCGCTCGCTAGCGCGTTGGGCGGTTACGCCATCGAAAACTCTTCAAAGTGAACTTATGATGGCGTGAAAAGTCAGGACGGCTGCCTGTCAGAGAACATGGTATTCTCACATTTATCACAAAGAAGAATTACATTCTCCCAGCTCCTAAAATGAAGCTCAAACCAAAAATCACGATTGCTGACCATTTTTGGGGAATAGAAGACCCACGAATTGACCGCACTAAACGACACAATTTAATTGATATCATGACCATTGCTGTATGTGCTGTGATTTGTGGAGCGGATGGTTGGACGGCAATCGAGACGTATGGCTGTGCGAAGTATGAGTGGTTAAAAAGATTTTTAGAACTTCCAAATGGAATTCCATCACACGATAGATGGTGAAACAACGGTTGAAACCCATTATTTTATCAGTAGCCTTGAGTCAAATGCTAAACAGTTTGGTAATTCTATTCGTAGTCATTGGGGAATTGAGAATTCATTACATTGGATATTGGATGTCGCCTTGAAGGAAGATGACTGTCGGATTAGGAAAGATAATGCTCCACAGAATTTTGCAATTCTTAGACATATTGCAGTTAATCTTTTAGGTCAAGAGAAACGTGTCAAACGTGGAATAAAAAATAAACAGTTTCTCGCTGGACTGGATAACAATTATTTAGCAAGAGTTTTAGCATTAACATAAACTAATATATCAGAAATTAAATTTGAATATTTAGGAAAAATTTCACTTTTCCTCTAGATGAACATAGTTTTATAAACTCGAATCTTGAGCTATTTTAGTATCAATAAATAATTATTCAGCTTCAGATAAGGTAATTCATGTTTTTTGAGAATACTTCATTTATTTTCTTTATCATTTTATGCATTTTTACAATTATCTATGTCATTTTGAAATCTCTCTTAGTTTTTATTAGTAAATAAGGTGCGTTTCCCCTACTCCTAGATTGACTTAGCTGAGGACAAAAAGCATTAGAGGATGTTTGTCAAGCTTTTGAGAAATGATTTGCATCAACTTGCTCCCGGTTAGCCAAGCACCTGCTGCGGAAACTGTGAATACTAACCCGTTCAATGCCCAGCCGCGCACAAGTATCTCTGAGAAATTTATCAGTGCTGAGAAATAAAAAATACCTCTCAAGTAATAGATGTATTCTGTGCTGTGATAGAGGATTTTCTGTTCCTACTTCAGTATTATATGTAGACAAGGGAATTGTTAGAGAAATCATAATTTCTCTGCTATTTACCTAATGTTTAGCGTATCTTGCTTAGAGATAAACAATTTTTAAGGTCATGTTGGTAGTAGATAAATAGTCTTATAATCACGATAGCAAACATGAATAACACAAACGAAGTTAGTAGTAATAATAATTTGGATCGGCAGGAGATAGAGAATGAAACTGATATGTCTTCGTCATCTAATGAACTGATACAGACAAAAAAAACAATTAATATAGATGGTCAGCGTCCAGTCGATCCAAGTAATTTTGAAATAAAAGAAACAATTAATATAGATGGTCAGCGCCCAATTGGTAAGAATGAAAACGATTATGATAAAACAATTAATATAGATGGGCAACGCCCGATTGCTAAGAGCGCTTTTCAAGAACATGAGATGCTAAATGTAGACGGTAAGCGTCCAATTGACCCTAGTGATTTAAATGTTGAGGAGATTCTTGACATAGACGGTCAACGTCCAATCACTAAGAGTAATTTGCAAGTTCAGGATACTCTAGAGATAGATGGTAGCCGCCCAATAGTTTCAGAGCACACTACTGAAGAGCAAATACTAACGGATTATGTAGATTAAAAGCACGACTTTCGTTGATACTGTAAACTAGTTAATATAAAACAAGGGCACGCAGTTATCTACATTATCATACACTTTTGTATTATGCTTTTGCTAACCTGTTTAGTGTATGCAATAAGATAAAGTTTTTAGTAAGTTGTCAAGGGAATCTGACAGTTGCATGAAGCATTTGCAATTTGTAGTAGTTTGCCAAGAAAGGTAGATAGCCGTAAAGAGCAAATATGTCTAAATACTTTACTTTCGCTCAAAGATAAAAATAATTGAAATCGGTTTGTTTGTCTTGGGATCACACGGCTCGTATAAATTTAGCAATCGGTAATTCAAAGCATGAAACTGGTTGATCCATGATTCGAGAGTTCTAAAATACCAAGGAGTAGGGTAAAATGGCTGATCTGCAATTGCTTGCCATGAAGTTTTGCGCCACTCATTGGAGTATATAGAGTCACCGCAAGCAATTATCGGATGAAGCGTTTGAATGATTATTTTGCCTTTATCCTCTAACAAATTATCGCCTGCCTTGGCAATCTTATCAAGAGCGCATTCGCCTAGAATTGAAAAGTTGCAAATAAAGCAAGAGAAATAGTTGATGGTGCTAAATCTTTGTGATGCAAGATCCGAGTACAAACAGACAACAAAGCGAGAATCACCACTATGTCTTGCTGCCTCAATGAGATCGGCACAAAAATCAACACCCCAGCCATCAAATCCTAAAGAAAAAAGCTGTCGAGACAACCATCCCTCACCGCATCCAATATCTAAGAATGTTTTTGGATTAAGTTGGCTTACTGCTTTGACTATAGCGGCATATGTGGCGATCGCACGACTATAAATTTGTTTATTACGAATTGCTTGTGTCCATAACAAAGCATTCATCTGCCATGAGTCAAGGATTCGTTTTTCATTCTCGTCCATACAACACTGCTCAAATAGCACGAATATTTTTATATTTTAAAAACATAAATAATGCAGCCAGATGCAGGATTTCCACTATTTCCAAGAATCGCAGTTTTGCTAGTTGACCAAATACCCAAAATATGTATATTTTTATCCAGTGATAACAGCTATCTAACGTGGGTTCCAACACCAAGAAGAAAGCCTGTCTCTTTAAGCAGCAGACGTAGTTCTGCGTGAGGAAGTTTTGTGTCCTTGTTGTTATTTTCCCACATATCAGAAAAGAAGTCTTGCATCAACGCAATGATGCTGCGGTACTTGACGATGCTGGCAACATAAAACTCATCTAACTTCATCACCCCATCAGCATGTATCTGCTCGATGTTGTCAAGTAATATAGACCGCACTTCATAGGGTTTTAAGCCTTCTTTTATACTATATTTTTCCATAATCTTGTGTTTATCGTTATCCGAACATAAATCATACGATGATTGAATAAGATGACCAAGATTCCGCAGGACTTCTCCATAGTCGTAAAATGTGTTCTGCTTAAAGAAAAACTCTTCATCTGTAGTCAACGTAAAACTCTTGTCTAGTACCAAACCAAAATCGGTCAAATATATCCGCTTACCGTCGGTGAGGATGTTGCGAAAATGTGCATCAAAGTGGATGATTCCCTTCGTTCTCAAAAAGTTAATCGTTGTGCGTAAATCATCCAGGGGTTTCTGAAGTTTGTTGGGGTTTAAGAACAGCCATGTTTCCAGAACATGCGGTATGTACTCTAGAAACAAAAGCAACTCATAGTTGGCGTTCGCTCTATCTAACACATAATTTCCGGCGTTGGTACTATTACCCCAGTACTCTACGTAACTTTTTAGACGTGACCTATCGACATCTGCACGCTGCCCAGAGAAGGGAATAATCCGATAATGGTACATCAGTGGGAAGGTGGCAATTGCCCCTGACAATACCCAGTTGGTTGTCTTGATATGGGTTACAAGTTCCCGGAAGACCCCAAAACCAGTGGAACCGAAGCCGTAATTACAGTAAGTCGGTAAGTTATAAATGTTTCTGGTGGAGAACAGGTTGTCAAATTCGATGTTTGTAACCGGAACACGTTTCACAAAGACCTTGGATTTCCCAAGGACAATGGTGTGATTCATCCCCCAACCCGTGCTTGACTCATTCGACTCACTATTGTCAAACAGATAACGCAATTGTGCATTATCTAACTGAGCTATTTGTGAACTAAGTTTGAAGTACTTCTTCTTTCTAAGTTCTATATGCTTTTTAGCCATTTACCCCGTCCAGCCACAGCATGAGAAACCGTAAAACTATTCTGAGTATTTTAACTAATTGACAAAAACCGCTTTATCTCAGCCTATCTGTGATTGGCGATCGCTTTTGAAGAAAACTTTGCGATTTACTGACTTTAAGCCTGCTCATCAAATCGGCTGCGAAAGCCTCCATATTTTATCCAATATTGTTTCAAATTGTGGCAAGGTGTATGCAAACTGGCTCTTGCTTGATACAAAATCACTTGACGATGAGCGCCCATCCAAATTTTATTACTTGGGTCAACCGAAATAATAGTACCTCCTAACGCTCCCACACATTGGGAAAAACGCTCAATAGCACTATAATCTACGGTTTCAAAAACAAAGAAATGACCTGAACAAATTAAATGCCTGCTGCGAATCCAGCACTGCATTTTTTTCTGCGCTTCTGGGGGTAGCATATTTGCTTTAATGTCCAGATTAGGCAGGGAAAGATCATAGGATATTTGGGACTTCATGGGCGAAACCCTCCCGCTTTTCAAACCGCAAAGCCCCAAAGCTAGATCCCCAAACCTGCTCGTTTGTATTGACATCCAGCCCTCTATCTAGGCTTACCCAAGTAGTTTGTGTGATTTCGACGTAACTATCGAGATAAGTCTGGCAGCCATTTTTCTCAATTAAGCACAAGTTTCCAGGCTCAACAGCACCTATAAATCTATCTCCCTCCCGTTTGAAAATCATCGAGCAGTTATATCTGCGTGCGATACAATCTGGGGTGATGGTTTTAAGAATGCTTAACTCACGGGCTGCACCAGCATAGTAAAGGGCATTTTTTAAACTGTAGTTTTCGATATAAATCTCATCGCCACGATCTACTAAGCGATGTACTCCCTGTCTATAAGGTCTCCACAAATCATAGTCATAAACCTGTTCTGAATAAAGCCCGATTCCTGAGAAGAATTCAAACGGTAATGGACGAAATAATACGTGAATATGGGCGTAATCTTTAGGATTTTCAAATGCCTGTTTATAATTGCTGAAATCCCCTGACATCCAACGAGCTAGGGTGATTAAATGATTCGATGTACTGTCGCGGATATGTGGTGGTGAAGAATTCATAAGTAGATGAGGATAAATAAACAATACAGAATTTGTTTTCTAAATAGGACTTACGCAAAAACACTCTCAAACTCTCATTCCTCCGTGACCTCTGCGCCCTCTGTGGTTCGTTTTCCGTTACCCGTGCGTAAGTCCTACTAAAGTTGCTTTTCTTGGGATTTGCCCAAGACCGCAGTTTCTGCAAAATTCAAAATTATGACTTTAACATATGGCAAAAGTGTCTATTAAAAAACTAATGACATAACGAAACTAACGTGGTCAATTCATATTGAGACTTACGCTCTGACGTTGTATATATATGACTAGAAATATCTAGAGAGCCATTTTTGGATCTAGTTTATTTGTGAATATTCTGGCGGATTTCGGAAGAAAAAGAGGCGGTGACAACTCCTGTACCAGCGCTGGTTTTAATTAGAGAAACCCGACAACGGACATTGGGATTGACAAACCATATCTTTTCTTCGGCGGCGGCGCGATCGTAGGCGGTGACTAGTACGAATGTGCTGTCTTCTGTTAAGTAATAATCGCCAGCCGCTGCGATCGTTTCAGCATAGCCTTGATCGCGCAGAAGTTTACCACGATGGGGATGAGTTGGATCGGGGATAGGAACTAGGACGCAACTACCTTTGATTTCATTTTCATCCCAGTCTGATTGGCCTTCCCAACTCATCCGAAAGGGAGACACAACTGTTTGAGGATCAATGTTATAGGCTTTACACAAGTCAATTACTGCCGGATCGTTATCTGGGAGAGCAATGATATCTATCTCAGACTGTACGGCTTCAAAGTGACTAAATGCTAAATGATGGGCACTGCGTTGCGATCGCCAACGCCCAATAGAATTTGCAACAAACTCTGTAATATTCATCAACTCTTTGGTTTGTGTTTTTAGCTATTTGCTTTTGGATTGGAGAATCTCCCAATTTCCCCTTACAGATCATCCATATACAAAATTTTAGGGCTGGAAAATTCTCCATTGGTAGCGTTAAGCTATTTCTGTGATACTAAGAATCTTGCCTCCTGTTTTCTGAATGCTCTGAATTTTTTGGGCTAGCTGGTTGTATCCCACGTCAAAGGTTGCCATGCTTTTAGTCACCCGAACACCAAAATTGGCTTTGGAGACAGCGACGCGGAACCGCTTCCCTGTATTGCTGATAGCACCGGAACCACCTGCTGGGGAAACAATTTTGGTCGCCAGGTTAACGCCAATGTCGCTAATCAATTTTGCTGATTTGCCCAAATCATTGGCAGCAAATCCCCGCATCAATGCGAAGGTACGGTTAAAACCGACATTCTTGACCCCAGTTTGGGTACGATTACCACGGGCAGAGGGTACAATATTGTCGCCAAAACTCCTGATATATTCGTCGCTGTCAATGTAGGAGTTTATTTCTGCTGCGTAGCCCTGAGTGTTGTAAATTTGCACATGTTCTGCCACTTCAGACTGATCTTGGGGGGCGCGACCGAGCAAATGTTTGAAGTTTAATTCGATAAAACGATAGGGAGAGGAAGTTTCAAAAAACAGCGAACGGTATAGATCGGATTGAGCCACGGCTCTGACGAAGCCAGTAACAGTAATGTCACCATTCCGCAATTGAGACTCTGCACTGGTAAGCCGTTGGTTTTCAAATACATGAGCATTGCCCAAAACTTGCCGATACACTGCTCGAATCGCGGCTTGCAGATCATTCTCGGTGGCGTTGTTGGGGCGTAATTCAAAGGACTCAGCTTCTATCCAAAGTGCCATGTTAATGCCTCCTAAATTTAGGATTTTCGTGTGATTTTTTGAAAAATTGCAAATTAAAAAAGTTAATCGTCTTGGTGGGCAATGCCCACCTTGTTAAAGGTTACACAATTTCAGTAATACTGACGATTTTGCCAGAAGTACGATGAATCCTCTGAATTTGCGGGGTCATTTTACTAGCTGGAACAATGTACTCAGTCGTACTGATGCGGCGGGGGCTGTCGAATTTGGAACCCGTCACTACGATTTTGAACCGTTTTTCGGTGCCAGAACCAATCACAGTTGCCGAAGAGGCTTTAATGGTATTGGCACTGTTGGTTGCAACTGCATAAACCAATTGGGCAGTTTTAACTGAACTGTCAATTTGAGCAGGGCCGCGATCGAGAGCAAATATCCGGTTGTAGCCCACTTGCTTGAAGTTGGCTTCGCTGCTTTTACCGCGATCGTAAGGTACTACGTTTTCGCCAAAGGCTGCTTGATATTCACTGCTATCGATGTAAGAATCAATTTCAGCATCGTAGCCCTCGGCGACAGTGCGAACAATATGCTCGGAAACTTCTCTTTGATCCTGGGGTGCGCGACCAAGCAAGTGCAGAAAGTTAAGTTCTACAAAACGGTAGGGAGCGCAAGACTCAAAGTAGCGGGTACGATAAAAATCAGACTTGGCAACGGCGCGAACAAATTCCCGCACAGTGATGGAGCGATCGCACAATTGTGATTCTGCTCTCACCAACCGCTCACTCTCCATGACATGAGGGTTGCCTAAAACTTGTTTGTAAACTGTACGGATGATAGTTTGAACTTCCTCTAAGTCACTAGCGGGCCAAAGTTCAAGAATTGTCTGGGATGCCATTGAAATCTATGTTCCTCAATTTTTTAGTTTGCACCTGAATTTATATAGCAGTGATACTTGCTATCACACCCCCCTGCTGGTGAATCCGTTGATACTCTTGAGAGAGCTTTTCGTATGGCACCAGAAAGACTTGGTTGGAACGGCGAAACTTGGAAATATTATTGAAGGTTTTGGCACGATAACCTGTGACTTCAATGCGGTAAACTTTACCACCAGCACTAGCATTGACTCCAAGACGAGTCCGCGCACCAGTAGGAGGTGGAGAGAAGGTTGCTCCAGCACTAGCAGGTGAAATTACTGCTGTAGGTGTGCCTTGAATTACTAATGAATTTAGCTTGGGAGCCTTGCCCGACAGGTCACCCTTCAGGCTGCTGCTGGAAGCACCCCGCACTAACTGAAAGGTGTGAGTAAATTGCACCATGCTCTGAAGCGCTTCGGTTTTATAGCCTCGGATGTAAGGCACAAAGTTTTCGCCAAAGGTAGATTGATACTCATCACTATCGAGATAAGAATCAATTTCAGCTTCAAACCCTTGAGTATCAAGAATGGTGCTGTGTGCCCGCATTTCTTCTAAATCTAGCGGTGGACGACCCAGCAGATGGCGGAAGTTGAGTTCGATCGCCCGATAGCGCGCACAACTGGTGAAAAAGCGAGAACAATAGAGTTCAGATTTAGCCACTGCTCTGACAAACTCGCGGACGCTCAATTCACCCCGCTTAAACTGGGATTCGGGCACAGCAAGCCGCTCACTTTCCATCACATAGGCATTGCCTAATACTTGCCGATAGACTGCCTGAATAATTGTTTCTACTTCTTCTTCTGAGCGACCCGATACCCACTCAACGGGAGGGGTTTCATCAAATAAACTTACTCCCAGGCGTGAAGCTGGTCCAAATGGCATTAATTGTTTCTCCTGTTAACGAAAGTTTAAGAAAATTGTTTCAATTTATAAATAAATTTCAGATTGCTCACCCAGTCCAATCAAATTGCTGGATTAATTTGTTGCAACTTAAATTGCCAGCTTCTATAAGCATGGAAGTTTTGATTTCCTAAATGCTCAAGCTTTTTAGGCGTTTTATCCGCTTGGTTATGATCATTTTCTTATGAGCGCGTAACGATAAGCATCAAGATTTGTAAAGTTTGAAAAAATGAGAGAATTTTGCACTCAGTTTGCACAAATGATTTTAATTTTAATGGGGATAGGGCATTGGGCAATAGTCAAGCATCTCCCTTGTCCTCCTTGTCCATAGTTCACTCCGTCGCCCTGGCGCGGATTAACAAATCTATTCCAATAAAATTGTCTGTCATAGTTTCCAGATTACCTGTGGCTGCTGCGATCGCTAGAGAAGTCCAACTACCGATGTTGGTGGTATCCATTTAGGCAGCCAGTTCAATTAATGCTTTCACCGTATAAATATGCCCATTATGCTTTCTTGAGTTCAATTTTGAATACACTATCTGCGGGTTTCTGGGCGATAGTGGCATCCCAAGCGATCGCCTGCAAAAATACATCACCAGAGTGCTTCTTAACTTTCTGCTATATTTGAGTTGTTACGCTGCATTTTTACTTTGGGTTAACCAGGACTAATTTACTACAGTAGTCGAATGATGGCGATTTTATCTACTAGCCCTCAACACCTGTTCAGCCCTCAATTTTAAATCTGGGAAGGTTAGAGAGACGATAGTCTGATTGCCTCGAAACTGCTGAATTTCATACTCCCCATTCACTAGCGTACAGATAGAGAGGGTGGGTTGTTTGGGCTTCCCAATGTGTCGAGTACCACCATTAGCTGCGTAGTCTGCAATCCAATATTCGGGAATGCCTAAAACCGCGTAGTCTTCAACCTTACGGGCATAATCATTTTGCCAGTTGCTACTAACAACTTCCGCCACAAATTTAATCGAACTGCCCAGTGTCAGGATTGACTGCTCAGACCAAAGCGGTTCTTTGATAAGTTCATCTGGATCGACAACTGCAACATCAGGTCGAAATGCTGTCATACCAATGTTAGAAGGGCGCAATAGTCCTCGCTGAAGGACAAACCAAGGTAAGCCTGCTCCGTCGATCTGGACACATATCTTTGTGGTAATGAAGGCTGCAACCTCTTCATGCATGCCTGTTGGTTCCAAGTCAAACACCTCTCCATCGATCAGTTCATAGCGGTTATCGCCACTATAACGGGCGAGAAACTCGTCAAAGGTGAGTGGCTGCTGTTGTATTGGTTGGTTGATCGCAATAGTCATAGGTCAACTTAGCCCAATCAATGCCTTCAGTCTACCAGATGGAATATGTAGGCAACCCAATACGGTTCGGATAAGCAGGGGAAGCAGGGGAGCTAGGGGCTGCCACTGTACCTAATAACAGCCGTAAATGCTGTATTTGCACGGGGGAAGTTTAGGCTAACGCAATCTGTCACAAAAAATCAACAGCGATGCCTGCGGCGGGCTTCTCTACGAGACGCTACGCGTAGCTTGCTTCCACGAAGTGGTACGCCTACGCACAAATGTCTGAATAAAGAATTTTTCCGTATAATATTCCTATTGAGAGTATTAAATTTTCTAACATTAACTTAACCAAATTTGAACTTTACATAAGTTCAGTAAAAAATGGAAATGTCCCCTTGCATTATAGATGTAGGTGTCTAAACGTTCCTCGAAGCAGCGATTCCTTCTCTCCGAGACGCTACGCGAACGGAAAGCTTCGCTAACGCAATCTGGTGCGAAAAAATCTAAACATCAACGACGAACTCAGAAGCGTCTGATTCAAACTTTATTTAAGAACGCCCATGATGCGATCGCTCTAATTGACGATCGCTTATGTTTCATAGATATGAATATTGCTGCTTGTGATTTACTCGGTTTATCACGTAAGCAACTCAAAGGGCAAGCTTTAGCTAATTTCATCACTGCGGAATTTACTCGTCAACCCAACTCTCTTAGTTTTCCACCGGGACAATCATTGATGGGGGAACTGTTAGTTTCATCTTCTGCCCAGAACCCGCGAGAGATGGAGTATACCTTAATACCTAACGTACTTCCCTACTGTCATCTACTGCTATTACGAGATATTAGTCAGCGCCGAGAATCAATGCAGGCGGAATTACGACAGCAACAGCAACGGGTAGAACTGTTTTCGGAAGTGACGCTGAAAATTCGCCAGTCGTTACAGCTAAAGGAAATTCTGCATACCACCGTCACGGAAGTGCAACGGATTCTGCAAGCCGATCGCGTGCTAATTTATCAGGTATTGCCAGATGGTACAGGAAAAACCATCAGCGAAGCAGTTTTACCAGATTATCCCACACTGATGCATCTAGAATTTCCTGAAGAAGTTTTTCCCCAAGAGTATCAACAACTGTATGCTCAGGGACGGGTGCGTGCAACCCCAGATGTACACGATCCGGCGGCTGGCTTGGCAGATTGTTTGGTGGAATTTGTCGATCAATTTCAGATCAAAGCCAAATTAATTGTACCGATTGTGCAAAACCTCAATGCCCAGTCACAGAATCACCTTTGGGGTTTGTTAATCGCGCACCAATGCGACAGCGTTCGCCATTGGGTGGATTTTGAGTTGGAATTGATGCAACAACTAGCCGATCAAATCAGTATTGCTTTATCTCAAGCCCAACTACTGGAACGCTTAGAAGAAGTTGTAGCAGCTCGCACCGCAGAATTGCAAGAGGAAATTAATGTGCGGATGCAGGTAGAAGCGGCACTGCGACAGAGTGAGGAACAATTGCGCTTAATTACCAATGCGCTACCAGTACTGATCGCCTATGTGGACGATCAACAACAATATCGCTTTAATAATCAAGCATATCAGGATTGGCTGGGGCAATCTCCTAAAGAAATTTATGGTTCCCATCTGCATCAGGTTTGGGGAGAAGATTGCTACCAAAGAATGCAAGTTTATGTAAAAACAGCTTTATTTGGGCAAGCCGTCAACTATGAAAATGATATTCTTTTAAAAGATGGGAGTTGGCGATCGGTTGATGTAACTTACATCCCTGATGTGGATGACCAGAACACCGTGAAGGGATTTTTCGCCTTGAGTAGTGATATTAGCGATCGCAAAGCCATTGAAAGGATGAAAGATGAATTCATTTCTGTAATTAGTCATGAATTGCGGACTCCCCTAACTTCGTTGCATAGTGCCCTGAAAATCTTAGCTACAGGGCGATTGGGCAGTCTCTCGACCGAAGGACAACAAATGCTAGGAATTGCCGATGACAGCACTGAACGGTTAGTGCGTTTAGTCAACAACGTCCTCGATTTACAGCGAATTGAGTCCGGCAAAGTCATCATAGAGTGCCAAGCCTGTAATGCTGCTAATTTGATGATCCAAGCAGCAGAGGCAATGCAAGCAATGGCACAGCAGCATGAAATCACTCTAGTCAAACAACCACAAGATATCTCAGTGTGGGCAGATGCAGATTATATCTTGCAAGCTTTAACCAATTTACTCAGTAATGCCATCAAGTTTTCATCCCCTGGAGGGACTGTTTGGCTAACCGTAGAACAAGAGCAAGGTTCCCCAAACCTCCCCAGAGAATTGGTGTTTCGGGTGCGAGACGAAGGGCAAGGCATTCCTGCTGACCAACTCGAACGGATCTTTGAACGGTTTCAACAAGTAGATTCATCAGATTCCCGCAAAAAAGGTGGTACTGGTTTAGGGCTGACCATCTGTCGCAAAATTATTGAACAACACAACGGCAGAATTTGGGCTGAGAGTACTCCAGGGTGTGGAAGTACCTTTGCATTTACATTACCTACCCTTGAGTGCGTCAATGAAGAGGCAGGGGGCAGGGGGAAATGACTTTTGACTTTTGACTTTTGACTTTTGACCTCCCCGAACGCGAACAGCGTCTCCAAGAGTTGAGGCTGAACTCTTCATCAGTTACACTGAATCCAGAGGTTTGTGCAATATTGAGATTGCTAACTTGACCTGAACGGTTAATAGTGAAGTTAAGCACCGTTCGCCGATTAGACTGGCTCATTCCTGGTAGCCACTGCTGCCGAACGCGTTGCTTTAGTTTGTTTAAGTAAGAGGTAAGGTCTATATCTTGACTGCGAGCATCAATACCAGAAGTAGCTTGGCGATCGCGGTTGGAATTAGCCAAGGCTGCCAGATCATCACCACGATAATTCTGACTAGATATACTCACAGTACCACCTAACAAACTTGCTGCACCTGTTTTTAGAGATGACTGAGCTTGGGTCGGTGTTCGCGCACTTAATCTAGTTGTCGATTGCCCTAACTTGTTAGGGTTGCTGGGTACTGGTAATGTCGTAGCTCTTTCAATCGCTGTTTTTCTCTGTGTTACGTTTTATTAGCAGGAACTTCAACTACCTCGATTGGAATCTCTTGGGCAATTTCTTGCTTCGGCTCACGCATCAAAGCTCTGTACCAATATTTGCTCCCTATTAATAAAATTGAGTGCAATAGAATAGAAGTAATTAGACCTTGGAGCATATCGATAGAGCGCACGCTCCGATGGTACAGAAATTTATCAGAATCAGCCATGTGATTGTACTTTCTTTAATAGCAGCCTCAACAGTCTATTTATAGAGTACAAGCTTCTGTTATTTTGGGTTATCTATGACTCTAAAAAACAGCAGACGATCGCTCCAAGCGATCGCACTTCCCGAATCTTCACGCCAATTTTTCCACCAATACGCTACTCACTACTCCAATAGCCTCTATATCAGTAGGGTTTTCGGCAATCTTGGGATTAGGCACTGCCTAGCGATTCGCATTTATGAACATCTGGATATATGCAGTTGCTGCAACCCTTAACTGTTAAATCTTCTAGTTTCAGTCTTCTGATATAGTGGTGATAAATTGTAGAATTTTCGCAGCCCCAGAATCAAGAAACCAGTTTTGATAACAACCAAGGTTAAGAACCAACGAAAAAATCAACATTTCTCGTTTGGTTTAGTTTAAAAGTTTCTGAAAAATCTCAGTACAGATCGAAAAGCCTAATTCCTTATTCCCTACTCCCTACTCCCCACTTCCCGCCCACGTAGATAATTTCATAAATCAAATACGATTCCTATATGCTTGTAAGAATGTGGGAGTATGTCAAGTCGCTTCGCTCCAATTAAAAATTAAAAAATTAAAAATTGCAATAAGTGGGGGATTGTACCCCAAATTAATTAAAAAAAGGTCAAGTTTAAATTGATGGCTCAACAAGTTTGTAGTAAGCACTAAAGTGCTTACTACAAACCTTCAAAACTAGCTTGATAAAGTAGTCAGAGTATGCTAGTCAATGGAAATCTGTTGAGGCCCACTTGCTTTGCCATTATTTGCATCTGTTGTGGTGCTGGTGTAACTATTGGAGCGGGTCTGTTGATCCAGCCAGCTTTTTACAGGATCTTCTGCAAGATTAAGCCGAAGCACACCAGAGAATAACCCACCGACAAATGAGACTGGATGCTGGATAAATTCTTTGAATATAGGTGACAATTCACTAATGAACATTTAGAGACTCCTGGCGGTGCCGTAAAGAATTATTACTTCTTAATTGATCGTAACCTGTTGAGCAATATATGGTTTGCGGGAACGAAAGATACAAATTTTGTCTGCCATGAACTGTTCTCCCCCTGTCCCCTTTCGTCTTCCTTGACCGATTAATATTGCAGACCGCTCGCTATACATAGACTCACATGTAGCTATTTCTTCACTACTTTTATGCCATTTATAGTTCCAGGTCGAGCCAACTAGTACGTTATTGTGCCTGAAGCGATCGCGTCCTGTTGCCTTTGCCTGATACAATGCTTTATCCGCCGCCGTAATTATTTCTTCAAAGTTAGAACCCGGATCGGGAATTGCTGTGGACAACCCAGCACTGAGGGTTATATGAGAACTAACTTGTGAATGACTATGAGTTATTGCCAATCTCCGCACCGCAAAGCAAATTCTCTCGGCAATTTTCAAATCACCAAGTTCGTCTGTGTCAGGCAAAATCACAGCAAATTCTTCCCCACCGGGCGACTAAATCAGCAGGGCGTTGAACAATATTTTTAATGGCTTTAGAAATTTCTATAAGAGCGCGATCGCCTGCCTGATGACCATAGGTATCATTGTAAGATTTGAAAAAATCTACATCAAGGGGGATGAGAGAACAACAAAATTCCCGACTTCTTGAAGAAGTCGGGAATCTGAGTCTGCTGCATCAATCTACAGAGAATCTATAAACTGCCGTACTTTTTCCAGGAGTGGCTGATATTCGATTTGCTCTGCTAACTCTTGGGCGTTTTGGTAGCACGATCGCGCCATTTTTTTGCGTTTCGTTGTGGCGTACAGGCTTCCCATATTCAGCAAAGTTGAAATTTCTCCCAGGCCATCGCCAAGTTGTTGATAAATCGCAATGCCTTGCTTATAGAACTTCATTGCTTGCCGATGCTCTGACAGAGTGCTATAGGTATAACCAATGTTATGAAGCGTTGTTGCCTCACCAGAGCGATCGCTGATTTCTCGACGTGTCAAAAGAACTTGATAGTAAAGCAATAGCGCTTGTTTCGGTTTTCCTAGATCGCTATAGATTGAGGCAATGTTATTTAAAGTGGTTGCTTCGCCAACCAAATTCTTGACTGCTCGTTGAATTGGAAGCGCTGCTTGAAAAAATTCTAGAGCTTCCTCAAACTTGCCTAAAACGTTGTAAGCAAACCCAATACCATTTAGGGTTGTTGCCTCACCAGAAAAGTCACCTAACAATCGGCGCATCCTCAAAATTTGGTGTTGTAGCAATAGTGCGCGTTTCGGTTCTCCTAACCGGGTATAAATTAGTGCTACATCATTAAGAGTAGAAATTTCACTTTGAGTATCTTGCGATCGCCTCAAGATTGGTAGTGCTTGGTTAAAACATTCCAACGCTTGCGAAAAACGTCCAAGACGGCTGTATGTAGAACCCAGATTGCTAAATGCAGTTGCTTCTGCTGGCGCGTTGCCAATTTCAACAGCAACCGAAAGCGCCTGATGGAAGCGCTCTAATGCTTTTTGAGGTTGCCAGCAACTGAGGTGAGCTAAACCAAGGTCGTTTAATGTATAACCTTCTCTGGCTCTGTCTGGAATTGATCTAGCCAAGTGTAAATTCTCCGTTGCCAGATCCAGAGACTCTTGAAATCTCCCCCTCTGGTAGTAGCGGCTTGCTTCATCACGACGTTGTTCCCACTCTTTGACTCGATTTAAAGGTTGCGTCATCTGACCTCAGTTGCATTCTGCGATAAATAGGCAGGACATCTTTTAGGAATGAACCTCTCTTAGGTTTCCCAAATTTTAACCTTAATTATCTACCTTTAGATATAAGACTTAAACAGAAAAATATGGTAAAACTTCATACTTATGGGATGTATATGAAGTAATTAATACAAATAACCTAGTAGTAACCCACAGCTATGCGCCCCTACCAAAGACCTAAAGCATATATTTTCTATAGCTTTATTGAGTTTGCAGCAGTGGGTTTTTATATGTAGCAGTTTGTTCGCCCATGATTCTGTAGCTTGCGATATCTGATAGTTTTAAGATTGCGAAATGTAAAGAGAATCATCCGGCTGCCATTCTGAGTTTAAGACAGCGTAATATACTACATCATGACCGTAATAGCTAGCATTCTTTTCGTACTTCATTCCTACCTTTTGAATCACCCGCACTGAAGCGATATTTTCTGGATGAGCAATCGCTACTATCCGATCTAGCTTCACTTCCCAAAATCCGAACTTTAAAGTTGCAAGAGATGCTTCAGTTGCCAATCCCATGTTCCAATAGGATTTGTCAAACACATAGCCAAGCTCAACTTCTGGCGTATTTTCCAAAAATCCAAGTCCACACCGGCCAATCATTGCACCAGTTTCTTTGTATATTACTGCCCACATCCCAAAGTTATATTGTTGCCACTGCTGGATATGTTTGCTTAAACTCGCCTGAGTTTGTTCCCTTGTTCTTGGCGACAGATAGCTCATGACTCCTGCATCGCTGTAGAGGCGAAATAGGTAATCGAAGTCGTTTAGATTGAAGTGCCTTAGTCGCAATCGTGCAGTTTCTATCTCAAGCATGGTATCAGAGGAACAGGACAAACGCTACTTTAAACATGCGTATTTTTTTATAAACATTAATATAATGCTCTTACTATGAGCATCTATCAATCTCTCAAAAAATCTTATACGCAAGATCGTCGGAATGAAAATGACTGGCGGTTGTTTTTGCGTTTAGTGCCTTATGCGCGTCGTAGCGGACGGCTGTTGGCGCTATCAATGGGCCTACTCGTACCGCTAGCCCTAGCTAATGCCGTACAACCACTGTTGATTGGCCAAGCTATCTCCCTAATTCGCAATGAACCAAGCACTTACGAATTTCTCAGGAATCGCCCCTTGTCCGAAGGGCTAAATATCCTGGAGGGATTATTATTAGTTGCGATCGCAAGCCGACTGATTTTTACAGCCTATCAGGGCTATTTAGTACAGAAGCTAGGGCAAAAAATCACCGCAGCAATTCGCCAAGACTTATTCCAACATGTGACTTCGTTAGCAGTACGCTTTTTTGACCGTACACCCGTAGGTAAATTAATCACCAGACTCACCAGCGATGTAGAAGTGTTAGGCGATGTCTTTTCTACTGGGGCAATTGGCATTGTGTCCAATTTGTTTTCCATGCTGGTGATTTTGGGTTTAATGTTTTCCATCGAATGGCAACTTACTTGCTTGTTGCTAGTGATGTTGTTACCAATTAGCTGGTTAATAGTTTACATTCAGCAACAGTACCGCAAAGCCAATTACAAAGGGCGGGAAGAACTTTCTATATTGAACTCACAGTTACAAGAAAATGTGGTTGGCATTAATATAGTGCAGTTGTTCCGTAGGGAAAAATTTAATGCGGAATTGTTTCGCGCCACAAACAGCCGTTACACTCAGCAAATGGATAAAACCATCTTTTATGATTCATTTATTTCAGCCACCTTAGAATGGATTGGTCTGATTGCGATCGCAGCTGTTTTGTGCTTGGGTGGTTCGTTACTATTAGGAAAAAGTTTAGCTTTTGGGACATTATCTGCATTTATCCTGTATGCCCAGCGATTATTTGATCCTTTAAGGGATTTTGCCGAAAAATTTACGGTAATTCAAGCAGGTTTTACTGCTATAGAACGCGTAGGCGATATATTAGATGAACCGATAGAAATTCGCGATCGTGCCAATGTCCGCTTCTCAATATTTGATGCAAAATTTGGCTACATAGATGAAATAGTTGCAAATCTAGAATCTCCAGACCTGATTTCCCCGCCTGAACTAGGAGAAATCCGTTTTGATCACGTCTGGTTTGCTTACAAAAATGATGATTATGTGATTAAAGACTTAGATTTCACCATTCATCCAGGTGAAAAAATTGCATTAGTCGGCCCCACAGGTGCAGGTAAAAGTTCGATCATCCGTCTTTTGTGCCGCCTCTACGAACCCACCCAAGGACGTATTCTTATAGATGGTATAGATATTCGGGAAGTACCACAGGCAGAACTGCGGCGCTACATGGCAGTAATTTTCCAAGAAGGCTTTTTGTTTGCTGGCGATGTTAAAAGCAACATTTCTTTAGGAGATGGCTATACCATTGAACAGATTCAACAAGCAGCAGAGCAAACCAACATTGCCCAGTTTATAGAAGAACTACCCCAAGGGTATGATACTCAACTTCGAGAACGGGGCACAAATATTTCTAGTGGTCAAAAGCAACTATTAGCCTTTGCGCGGGCTGCCATTCGCAATCCCCAAATTTTGGTATTAGATGAAGCTACTGCTAGTTTAGATGTTGGCACAGAAGCTTTAGTTCAAGAAGCATTAAACCAGCTTTTGCTCAGACGCACCGCCATTATTATTGCTCACCGCCTGTCTACAATTCGCAATGTAGACCGGATTTTTGTTCTCAAGCGCGGCGAATTAATCGAACAGGGAAGCCACGATCAACTACTGCAAGAAGGAGGGCTTTATGCCACTTTACATAACTTGCAGATGTTGGGAACTTAGGATATTTTCAGAATAATCCCAATGCTCAACCTAGAAATTGCTTAGTACAACTTGGCGTAAATCCAGCTAACATCTCAATTAACAAGACTTGGAGCAACATACCCTTGTTAAAGCTAGGCAAACATTCTGCTTTGCGGTACTAACCCTCTTTTGTCAGAGTAGGAAAAGCCAATAATCCAAACGGTTACGGGGCTTTATACCAATTCTGTATGAAAATGCACATAATCAGTCCCCCCAAAACATCGGGGGGACGGCATAGCCGGGGGGTAAATATATGCAGCTTCACAAAGAAACGGTATTAGTTTCCACTTTTTAAGCTATAAATTTTAGTTTCTATTAGAAAATAAAGTCTCAAACCTTGATTAAATCAAAGCCTCAGAATTTGGCTTCGATTATTGTTTTCCGAGAGTGACAAAACAGGGTTAAGTAAGTCGGTGCAATAAAACCAAACTATGTAAACAAAAGTAAATAAGGCTCAAACTATTTCTCCCCCTTTCCCCTGCCTTATTGCAACAATAATTATTTACGCCGACCTACTTAGATAACCATCTGACCTACAACATTTGGCGCATCAACCCGCAAACTCATCTGCTCACAACGCACAGTTAACCAAGGCTGACCTAAACCTATTGCAGAAAAAGGACTTTCGGCGGGAATTTCTAACTTAGAACCAATCAAACCCAACACAGACTCAAATTCAGCAGGGAATATCAACAAATCAGCACCCTTGGCGCCAAAAGCAGAAGCACTTAACCACTGTCTCCATGCCAAGCTTTGTTGATTATAGTTAAGACTACACAATTTTCGGTTTCCCTGATGCACAGTAACATGCTTTCCTTGTTTCCAACTAAACTCAGCTAGTTCCTTTGGTAGTCCCCAAATTTCTCGACCGCCAGCCACCGAATCAGCATTATCTACATAAATATGGGAAACCCAACCACCGATTTTGCTTTGGTAATTAACGACAGCTGGGGTAATAATTAACTCACTGTACTCCAGTACCGAGCCTGACCCGTAATGAGATAAATAGACACTAGCGAGAGTTTTACCAGGCCATACAGAAATAATTTTTAACTCTAAGGGAATCAAAGGGCGCACTTGGTCAACATTTACCAAATGTAGAGTTTGGATAGCATTGCCCTGAAGTGTCCAAGGTGCTTGTGGATATGGCATAAGAGAGTTAGGAGTTGAGAGTGAGGAGTTAGGAATAAAGTTAAGAATTAAGATTAAGAGTTACCAATATTAGTTCTACTCAAACTTCAAACTCCTGTAGAGACGCGATTAATCGCGTCTCTACTCCTAACTTTTAACTTATAACTCCTTAAAAAAAATCCCCACTCAGGGATTTGCCTGAGTGGGTAATATGAGGTGCGACTAAATAATCTTCCCAACAGAAGTAGGGGAATTATTTGCTCTCTGTAAAATCAGCGTCAATTACATCGTCGCCGCTACCAGAGCTACCAGAGCCAGATGTGGAACCACCATCTTGAGGTTCAGCACCA
This sequence comes from Nostoc sp., assembly GCF_036919495.1. Taxonomy (GTDB): domain Bacteria; phylum Cyanobacteriota; class Cyanobacteriia; order Cyanobacteriales; family Nostocaceae; genus Nostoc. The sequence goes on along the minus strand of NZ_JBALBZ010000071.1, from coordinate 32,303 downwards.
GGTGTAGCACCGCCACCAGCTTGTTGATAGATGTTGCTACCAACAGCAAATAGTGCTTGTTGCAATTCTGGGGTGAGCTTTTTGATTTGCTCATCGTCTTCTTTAGCAACTGCTTCCCGCAGTTCTTTCACTAAACCTTCGACTTTGGTCTTGTCAGCATCGGGAACTTTATCGCCCAATTCTTGTAGCTGCTTCTCAGCCTGGTATGCTAAGGAGTCGGCTTGGTTCTTGCGTTCAATCTTCTCACGCCGTTCTTTGTCAGATGAAGCGTTTTGTTCAGCTTCTCTAACCATCCGGTCAACGTCAGATTTATCTAGGGTAGAAGCGCCGGTTATGCTAATGGACTGTTCTTTACCAGTACCTTTGTCCTTAGCGGTAACGTTAAGGATACCGTTGGCGTCAATATCAAACACCACTTCAATTTGAGGAACACCGCGTGGTGCAGGAGGAATACCATCGAGGCGGAAGGTTCCCAAGCTCTTGTTATCGTTAGAGAATTCGCGTTCACCTTGGAGGACGTGAATTTCGACGTTGGTTTGTCCATCCACAGCAGTGGAGAAGACTTCCGATTTCTTGGTGGGAATTGTGGTGTTGCGGGGGATAATTTTGGTCATCACGCCGCCCAATGTTTCAACACCCAAAGATAACGGTGTCACGTCTAACAGCAAGATGCCAGTTACATCACCAGCCAGTACCCCAGCTTGAATAGCTGCACCAACTGCTACGACTTCATCAGGGTTGACGGTTTGGTTTGGGTCTTTACCCAATACCTGCTTCACAATCTGTTGGACTGCGGGAATGCGGGTAGAACCACCAACTAACACCACTTCATCAATATCGCCTTTGTTTAACTTGGCATCCCGAAGGGCGTTTTCCACAGGAATACGGCAACGGTCGATTAAGTCAGAGCAAAGTTCTTCAAATTGAGCGCGAGTTAGGGTTGTATCTAGGTGCTTGGGGCCATCCTGGGTAGCAGTGATAAATGGTAGGTTGATTTCTGCTTGGGTGACGCTAGAAAGCTCAATTTTGGCTTTTTCTGCGGCTTCAGTCAGACGTTGTAAAGCTTGCTTGTCTTTCCGTAGCTCAATGCCTTCGGCTTTCTTGAACTTCTCAGCTAAAAAGTCAACTATTTTTTTATCAAAGTCGTCACCACCAAGGTGGGTATCACCCGATGTGGCTAGTACTTCAAAAACTCCATCTCCTACTTCCAGCACGGATACGTCGAAGGTACCACCACCAAGGTCAAACACGAGGATGGTTTCGTTACTCTTCTTGTCAAATCCATAAGCCAAAGAAGCTGCTGTAGGCTCGTTGATAATCCGTAGAACTTCAATCCCGGCAATTTTTCCAGCGTCTTTTGTCGCTTGGCGTTGCGAGTCATTGAAGTATGCGGGAACAGTGATTACAGCTTGGGTTACAGTTTCACCCAGGTATTTGCTGGCGTCTTCAACTAGTTTGCGAAGAACTTTTGCAGAAATTTCTTCAGGAGCAAACGGTTTACCAGCTATAGGACAATCTAATTTGACATTGCCGTTGCTGCTGAGAACTTTGTAAGAAACTTCCGTAGCTTCGTTACTCACTTCCTCATAGCGGCGTCCGATAAAGCGTTTGACTGAGTAAAACGTATTTTCGGGGTTCATCACTGCTTGGCGTTTGGCGATTTGCCCAACCAAGTTGTCGCCATTTTTCGCAAATGCGACTACTGATGGCGTTGTCCGAAAACCTTCAGCATTAGCAATTACTGTGGGTTTACCACCTTCCATCACTGCCACGCAGGAGTTCGTTGTTCCTAAGTCAATTCCAACTACTTTTGCCATTTTAGGTGCTGGCTCCGTATAACTACAAATGAATGAATGAGAATATAAAGGACTAAATTTTGAACCAACAGGGTCAATAAATCAGCCAGTTCAGCATGAATACCTTTGTTTTGGCTTTTCTGGGGTTAAAACTCCAGATATGCTGATATATATACTGAAGCTTAGTGTTAGCCAGTCCATGAAGGGTGGTTTCCCGAACCTTGCTTAGGACGGTTAAACTAACTAAACAGTTTTTTTAGTTATTTCATGGATTTTTTGCCTTCACTCTGTCTAATGTATGGGAATTAAGACTTTCAGTAATTAGGGTGAACCGTAACGGTAGAGTCGTGTTTGCCGCCTTTAGAGGTAATAAGTTACAAAAGTACCGAAAATAGAACAAAATTAAAGAGCGCGACGCCGAATAGCTCACCCCAAGGATTGCTTCCGTATTCCGTATAATCAGCAATATTTTGGTATTGGGCATTGGAGAAAATACTATTTAGGGAATTCCAAAAAATAAATTATCCAATTTTTGGACTTCACTACGACTTTCCCTCCCCCTGCCCCCTGCCTCTATAGCGATGGTATATTTTTTTATTTAGAAGCCCCTTAGCGCTCACTTGAGCTTAGAGAAAAGAGTTTCCCAGTTAATAGCAGGCGGTCTTTGTCCCTGGTTGACTATTTCAAAAATTTTCCTGGAACTACTTGGGTGTAAAAGACATTCTACACAAGCGTTTGCTACATCAATCCGGCTAGTATCACCTGAAAGTGTATCCCCAGTGCCTACTACCACACCGTATTTACCCCCAGTTTTTGCCTTGAGGAGGGTGTTGAGGTCGTATGAGGTATATGGCCCGTCAATCAGGCGTCCTGGGCGGATAATGGTGTAGGGTAATCCTGAGTTAATAATGGCCTCTTCGCCCTTCTGTTTAGCATCCAACACGCCAAAAGCATTAAGAACACTAAAAGGAAACTGATTTTTACGAAGAATTCCGCAAGAAGAGACGAAAACGAACCGCTTCAAATTGTGGGGTGCTGCTGTCACTAGGTTGCTTACACCTTGGGCATCGACTTTTGCGGGACTATTCTTTGCTTTTGCTTCACTAGATTTCGGGTTAAGGAAAGTGATTCCCCATTCAATCAAGTTTTGGGATTGCTCAAACTCCCATCGCGCAGAGGGAAAGGCAGTGGTTCCAGTACAACTGATGATGTGGCTGACATTTTGTGTTGCGGCTGGTAGTGTAGCTGGCTGGCGGATGTCACCAACGGCAATTTCTACTCTGTGGTTAAACATTTCTTCGGCTTTTGCGGCATTGCGTGTCAGAACGCGAACTTTCAAACCCTTTTCTAGTAACTTGCCTACCACAAGTTGCCCGACGCCACCAGTAGCACCAGCAACTAGTACCAAATCTTCAACTGAATTAAAAGAAGTCATAACATGCCTTTAAGATAGTCTATTGTTAATCTACTCAAAAAATGCGTAGGTGTAGCCAGCCGTAGGCATCGCCATAGATCCAGATTAAAAATTTAGCTAATGGCTGTTGACTCTGTAGTTTTCAGGCACATATCTGGGAATTTTAAAATCAGGGCAAACTCCCCAAAACTGAATTAGCGCAGTAGCCAGCACTTGAGGTTTCGAGCCAGGAATGAAAATTAGTCAGAAATTAATTTTGGGAAATCTAGGAATAGCTAGTCTCTCAGTTATTGAGTACCTAACAGAAGATTTGCCTAAAATTGGTATGGGATTATCGATTAGCTACCAGATAATTACTGAAAAACATGGTGGATCTTTGCAATGCATTTCAGCACCGGGACAGGGTGCAGAGTTTGTAATTGCAATCCCAATTCGAGAAGCGAAATCAGCACAATCATCAATCTGCGATCGCACTTAGAGGGGAAATTGCGCCCGAATTGTTCGGTTCTACCACTGTCGCCACTACACAAATAGCTATAACCTCTTAAGTAGTAGTGAAATGTCTACCCTAGACGCTGTTAGTCGCTCTTGAATTAAGGGGTGAAAGCCTGTGTACAAATGGATATTGCCAAGTCTGAGCGAAATCTTGGCTGAAAATCAATCAAGTGTAGCTGAATGTTCACCTGCTAAAGCAGAGCGGCAGTGGCGTGTCAGCCTAGCAGCGACAGAACATTTGCTATTAAATACTTTAGCAGCTGCTTCAGTTGACACAACCCAAGGATTAGTTTTAGCTGCACCAGCACCTTTATTTAGTCAGCCAAAACTGACTCAAAGCTTACAAACAGTAACTTTTACCGCAAAACCATTTAACCCCTTGGCGCTGATGCCATTTCAGATGCCAGATGCAATCGCCTCTGTAAATGAAGAAATCGCTCCTCATGAATCGGTACTTTCGTTGTTACCTGCCGATCCGCTAGGTGCAGAACAATTTTGCTTGGTTTTTACAGATAAATTTAGTTTAGTACTGGTTTTAGCAACCCACAAAAACGGTAAAAAAACCTTTTCATTTTCTTTTGAGCCAGAGGTAGTGCAACAGGCTTGGCGATCGCTAGGAGCAAGGGTAATGCTGGCTAATCCAGAATTTTTTGGCCGTCTGGATACTTTAGTACAAGATTATTCTCCGGTAGCGCCAGATTGCCGCATCATGATTCAGTTTAGCCAGTTGTTGCTTCAGGAATTAACAGAAGCAGAAGAGACTAAGGACTCTTTAATAGGAACTGGAGACAAGGAAGACAAAGAAAATAACCCATATCCAATCCCCAAAGTCCAATCCCCAAATCCTGATGTAGAATTGCTCCAAGCTTTCGCTCACGAAGTCCGCACACCTCTAACAACTATTCGCACCATGACTCGCCTACTGCTGAAGCGGCGAGATTTAGATGCCAGCGTGATCAATCGCTTAAAAATTATCGATCATGAGTGTACCGAGCAAATTGACCGCATGGAGTTACTGTTTAAAGCAGCGGAATTGGAAACTACTACCTCAGCAAAATCGCCAAAAACTCAACTCACGCCGATGTCTTTAGATCAAGTGTTGCAGCAGAGCATTCCCCGTTGGGAACAAGCAGCGCATCGACGGAGCTTAACTTTAAATGTTGTTTTACCCCAGCAACTACCAACTGTGGTAAGTAATCCCATGATGCTGGATCAGGTACTCACTGGTTTGATAGAGAATTTCACTCGCAGCTTACCTGCTGGTAGCCATATTCAAGTACAAGTTATTCCCGCCGGAGATCAACTTAAGTTACAATTATCGCCCCAATTTGGGTGCAAAGATTCAAGTAAAACCGCCATACCTGCAAGGCCACCAATTCGCAAAGCTCTGGGCCAATTGCTGATGTTCCAACCAGAAACGGGTACGATTAGTTTGAATATCGCCGCAACTAAGCATTTGTTTCAAGCGATCGGCGGTAAATTGATTGTGCGTCAGCGTCCACACTATGGGGAAGTTTTGACAATTTTCCTTCCCCTAGAAGTTAGCAGTAAACATAAATTAGGACTTGAAACTTAGGAGTGAATATTCAAGATATTTTTTTTCAAAATTATAAATATTCACTCTAAATTAACCTGAGTTCGATAAACCTCTCCCTGGCTTTACTACGTAGTAAAGCCAGGGAGAGGTCTTTTATATCAAATATTAGGACTTAGGCAAAATATCTCTCAAACTCTGACTTCTCCGTGCCGCGCCAGTTGCTTCAAGTCGGGGAACCCGCCCAACGCACTGGCTTCTCTGTGCCTCTGCGGTAGCCTGCGGCAAGGCGAAGCGTTTACGTTATTCCTAATACCAATTTTGTATGAAGATGCGCTTATGGTGCAAGAAATAAAGAACGAACCGCCAAGAGCGCCAAGTACGCCTTCGCGTTGGCGAAGCCTCTCGTAGAGAAGCGTCTCGAAGAGAAGAAATAAGAAATTAAGAGATTTGGCGCAGCTTTACAAAGAAACGGCATAACTCATACGTCAGTTTTAAAATAGACTTTGTTTAGCAATCTAATTATATTTTTATAACTTGTCATCTGTAAAAATAGATGCCAAAAATGTATAGAAATTCTAGTTAAAAGCGAAGTATACACTTCTGCAAAAATCAAAAGGAAAATTATGGCAACTTTTGAAGTAATCGAAAAAGAAAGCTTACGTTTAGTCAAGGTAACTTTACAAAACGAAACAGTCAAAACTGAATCTGGTGCTATGTACTATATACGTGGCAACATTCAGATGCAATCTAAAGCCCCTTCAGCAGGCGGGTTTTTAAAGTCCCTAGCCACGGGAGAAAACATTTTCCGTCCTACATATACAGGCACTGGTGAATTATATTTAGAGCCTTCTTTATCGGGATATCACATTTTAGAATTAGACGGTAGTGAATGGATTTTAGATAGTGGTGCTTATTGGGCTAGTGATGGCACTATAGAAGTAGGAGTTGAACGAAACAAATTTGTATCAGGCTTAATTGGTGGCGAGGGATTGTTTCAAACAAAAGTGAAAGGTAGGGGTACAGTAGTGATGGCAGCACAAGGCCCTGTAGAAGTAATAAATTTACGAAATGACCGATTAGTTGTGGATGGAAATTTTGCCATAGCTCGCACAAGTAGCATAAATTATCGCGTTGAAAAAGCTACCAAATCTCTTTTAGGTTCCATGACTTCTGGTGAGTTTCTCGTCAATACTTTTGAGGGAACTGGTACTGTATTGCTGGCTCCTGTACCTTATTGGCAAGTCATGATGCTCCGCCAAATTAGCGCCGCACTACCAAAAACTTCTAGCTAATAATCATCGGTAAGCTTAACTCATCGCAAGTCTTTCCGGCACGCTTGTGCGATGCCTGCGGCGGGCTACGCCTACGCTAATTTTCTTGAATTTCCGTGGATAAATCTAGTTATTAGTCATTAGTAGTAATGACTAATGACTAAAATTTTTATAACTCAAATAGGATTGCTATAGCACCATAAAGTTAACTCAGGGGATAGTTGTAACTCATCACTCATTTTCTATTGCGATCGCTTTCGGGGTATCGCCAACGCTTGGCAGTTGTACTGTAAATGTGGAACCTTCATATAATTTACTTTTCACAGAAATAGAACCGCCAGAGCGCACCAGCAATTGCTGTACAATTGTTAACCCCAACCCAGCACCACCATAATCTTCATTTGCTGCTGTACGCACACGATAAAATCGGTCAAAGATTTTGGAAATCTCGCTTTCGCCAATACCGATACCTGTGTCGCGGAATTCTAATTGGACATAATCGCCTTGAATTCGGGCACGCACCCATACTTCACCCCCATTAGGAGTATACTTAATGCTGTTATGCAACAGATTAATCACAATCTGCCTCAGCCCACCACTCACACACCAAATAGGTGGAAGTTCAGTGGGTACGGTGTAGGCTAGCATAATCCCTTTTTCTTGGGCTAGAGGTTGGTAGGTACTAACTACTCCAGGTACAATATCTGAGAGCCGCACCGACTCTAAAGCTGTTCCCTCTAAATTACGTTCCAGCTGCACCAGTTCCAACAAACCAGTAATCAGGGAATTTTGCTGATCGCACTGGGTATTTAACATCTGTAAATAACGTTGTCGCTGGGAGGGTTTAAGATTAGGGGAATTCAATAATGAAAGTGCTGTCTTCATGTGCGTCAAGGGTGTACGCAATTCCTGACACACATTTTTTAAGTATTCATCTTTAAGTTGCTCTTTGTTTTGTAGTTCTTGATTTTGCTGCTGCAACTTGGTAGTTCGGACTGCGATGATTTGACGATTAATTTCATCTTGTCGCAGGAGTTGTTTTGCAAACAGTTGATTCATCAGTGCGCCTTGGGGCGCAGTTGGACAAGTAAAATCAACAGGAATTGGGGATGATTCTGGCGTAATTGCTTGTTCAATACCATCTAATACTTGCTGAATTACTCTTCCCTCAAGAGTGTTTATAATCAGCAACGGCTGGTTTTTATTAGTATTTACCTTCCCCGATGTCTTATTTTTATGTTTTTTCAGTGGTCGATGAGCCAAAATTAAACTGCAAAACTGGGGCGATAACACCATCAGAAAGTTTTCCCGTCGCATTTGGCTATCTGGTGATAGGTGAACGGGGACATGATGAGATAAGGAGGGGGATGAGGAAGATGAGGGAGATGAGGAAGATAAAGGGGTATTTTCTTCCCCCGCTTCCCCTGCTCCCTCATCTTCCCCTGCTTTCCCATTTTTCCTCGCACTCTCGTCAATCTGGCAAGTATAAATGAGACTAGATGCATCTACCGAGGATTGATAACGCGCTAGTTCTGATTGCCAAATTTTTTCCGGTGGTAACTTCACCCATAAAGTGGCTGCAATTTGCTGCTCAATTAGTAAGTCAATTTGCGCTCTCACCAGTGATAGCAGAGTAGCAGGACTGAGGGACAATGGTTTAGGAGGCGCTTGCACTCCCATAACTAGTTGATAAACAGACAGATCCTTAGCCAGAGAAACATTCATGAGTCAAGCACAACTTGAATGAAGCAAGAAATAACTCTGTTTTCGATTTTCACCTTTATGTGTGCATTTTTTACAAAAATCATACCGAAATAAACATTAACTATAAAAAACTACATCTACAAGGGAGTGGAAAGTGGGGAGTAATGGAGACAAAGGAGGCAGGGGGAAAAGGTGACAAAAGGTGAGAACTTGCAACAAGTTTTTCCCTTCTCCTTCTCTCCATGCCTAATGCCCAATGCCCCATGCCCAAATTAAGGTTGTATGTTCAGTCTTTGGTGCAAAGCGTCGCGTGCGTGTTCTCGGTCGTCAAAATGAATTTTTTCGGTGCCGAGAATTTGGTAGTCTTCGTGACCTTTACCAGCAAGTAACACTCCATCACCGGGTTGTGCTTGTAAAATAGCGGTACGAATTGCAGTAGCCCGATCGCAAATTACAGTTGGTTGTACAGTATCAGCAATTCCCGCTAAAATATCTTGCAAAATCCGTTCTGGGTCTTCAGTCCGGGGGTTATCCGATGTCACTACTGCAACATCAGCTAACTCAGCAGCAATTTTACCCATTTTTGGGCGCTTAGTGCGATCGCGATCGCCTCCACAACCAAACACACAAATCACCTTGCCAGGTATAAACGGACGTGCAGCTTTCAATAAATTCTCCAAGCTATCTGGTGTGTGGGCATAATCTACAATCACGCTAATATCTTGGTTAGCATCAATTTGTACCCGTTCCATCCGTCCGGGAACTCCAGGAAACTCAGGTATCACAGACGCTATTAATTGCAAATCTAGCCCTAAGTGTAAAACTGCTCCTACGGCTGCGAGAAGATTTTCTAAATTATATTGTCCGACTAGGGGCGATTGAAAAGCTACATCACCTTTTGGTGTATGCAATGTACCACTGACACCATTGGGCTGGTAACTTAAATCACTCATCCATAAATCGGCGCTGTTGTCGTTTACACTGTAACTCCAAACGCGCTCAGAATCTAATGAGGCAATTAACCGCTTACCGTAAGAATCATCAGCATTAATTATTGCCCGTCCCTTGAGATAATCAGAGCTAAACAACAAAGCTTTGGCGGCAAAGTAATCTTCCATATCGGTGTGATAATCGAGATGGTCTTGGGTAAGATTACTGAACACTGCCACCTCAAATTCACAACCCAACACTCTACCTTGAGCCAGAGCGTGAGAACTTACTTCCATCACACCGAACTCACTACCAGCCTTTACAGCCTCTGCTAACTGCTGTTGCAGTTCCACCGCAAAGGGTGTAGTGTGGGCAGCAGTTTGCTCAAAACCTGCCCAACGAGTGTAAAGAGTTCCCATTAAAGCTGTAGCTAGATTAGCTTTAATGAGCAGAAATTCAATTAGATGAGTAGTTGTCGTTTTGCCATTTGTACCAGTCACACCCACCAACTTGAGTTTTTGCCCTGGATAACCATAAAAAGCACTGGCTATCTGGGCACAAGCTTGAGTTATGTTACTTGCACTAATGACCACAGCCTCATTTGTAGGAGGATTTTTTTGTGCAGCTTCGGGAGAAACGATCGCAGCTACAGCCCCCGATGCGATCGCACTTTGCCAAAATTCCCCACCATCAACCCGCGTTCCTGGCATCCCAATAAACAAATCTCCCACACGACAAGCATGGGAATTCGTCTTCAAACCCTTAACTTCCACATCCTTCATCGGATGGCTAGACAATTGTTCAACACTGTCTACCGCCGTTAGTAATTCCCGCAATTTCATTTTGTGAGCCTCGTCACCTTCTTGAGCTTGCGCTTATTCTGCATTATTTTTTTCTAATTGGCTAAATACTTACGCAACATTTGCTCCAACTGCTGCACACTAGCACGAGGAGAAGGACGCGGCAATGGTGCTTCTATAATTTCTCCCTCTGCGCCCTCTGCGCCTCTGCGGTTCGATAAATAAAGTATCGGCACTTCATACTGATATGCACCAAACCAATCTTCACGAGTCGTAATATCCCTAATTTCCAACTCGAAACTGAGATTTTGGATTTGTTCTAGCTTTTCTTGCAAGCCTTCACATAAATGACAGCCGGGTTTACTGTATAAAATTAATCGCATTTGTTAATTAATTACCATGAACACTATTTTACATATCACCAAAAGCGAACAATGGGAACAAGCAAAAATCCTCGGAACCTATCGGGGTGATACGTTAGACTCGGAAGGATTTATCCACTGTTCGACAGCAGCACAAGTTATCTGGGTGGCGAATCGTTTTTTTGTCAATCAAAAGGGTTTGGTAATTCTTTGCATTGATTCGGATCGAGTTAAAGCTGAAATTCGTTATGAAACTGCGGAGGTATAGGACTCATATTTGATTATTGAAATATACGTAGGGTGCGTTACGCCAAAGGCTAACGCACCGCCCAAAGGTTAGGTGCGTTAGGCTACGCCATAACACACCCTACTTACTACTTAGATTTTTTCAGAAATCAAATCATAGTCCTATAGATAATTTATTTCCTCATATTTATGGTGAGTTAAATATTAATGCTGTGTTTCAGTGGTTGGTTTTGAGGCGGGAGAGGATGGATTTTTTGTGTTGCCGAAAGAGGTTATAAGTTTAGAATAATACCAATTTGAAAAAAGAATGCGACAAATGGATATGTTGCAATCATTAACTGAATTGGTATAACGAACCGCCAAGACGCCAAGGACGCAAAGAAGAGATGGAAGGTTTTAATGTGGGTGAATATGTTGATCAAATGGCGTTGTTGTTGGATTTGCAGCTAAGGGATGAGTATCATGATGGTGTGGTGGAAAATTTTGAGAGAATTAGTGCGATCGCTAATCTGGTAAATTCTTTTCCTCTAACGGAGGATATTGAAGCTGCACCAGTTTTTGAACCATGAATGATGCTGTATCAATAGCTGCTGCTGTGCGTGAAGGCAAAGTTAGCGCGGTGGAAGTTACTAAGGCTGCGTTAGCACGAATCGCAACGCGGAATCATCTATTCAACTGTTTTACGACTATAACTGCTGAGACAGCTTTAACAGATGCAGCCCGCATTGACAGGGAAATTGCCCAAGGTAATAATTCTGGAACCCTTGCGGGTGTACCTTTTGCGGTGAAAAATCTCTTTGATATTGCTGGTTTAACGACTCTGGCGGGATCGAAAATCAATGCAGAAAACCCAGCAGCTACTCAAGATGCAACCGCAGTAGCGAAGTTGAAACAAGCGGGTGCTGTGTTGATTGGCGCTTTGAATATGGATGAGTACGCTTATGGGTTTGTCACAGAAAATTCCCATTACGGTGCTACTCACAACCCCCATGATTTACAGCGAGTTGCTGGTGGTTCATCGGGTGGTTCGGCGGCGGCGGTTGCTGCTGGGTTAGTACCGCTGACGCTGGGTTCTGATACTAATGGTTCAATTCGCGTTCCGGCGGCGTTGTGTGGTGTTTTTGGTTTCAAGCCGACTTATGGACGCTTATCTCGTGCTGGGGTAGCTTTATTTTCTAGCAGTTTTGACCACATTGGACCTTTTGCGCGTTCGGTGCAGGATATCGCTACGGTGTTTGATGTGCTTCAGGGAGAAGACGATCGCGATCCAATTTGTACTAAGCGTCCGCCTGAATTGGTTTTACCACAACTCAATCAAGATATCTCTGATATCAGAATTGCGATCGCTGCTGATTATTTCACCAAAGGCGCAGAACTGGAAGCTTTAGCAGCAGTCCAAAAAGTAGCTGATGCATTAAATATTACTGAATATGTAACCATACCAGAAGCACACCGCGCCCGTGCGGCAGCTTTTGTGATTACAGCTAGCGAGGGCGCAAATCTGCATTTGGATAAATTGCAAAGTCGTCCTCAAGATTTTGATTCAGCGACACGCGATCGCTTTTTAGCTGGGGCGTTAATTCCTAGTAGCTGGTATCTGCAAGCCCAACGCTTTAGAAAATGGTACCGCGATCGCGTGCGGGAAGTCTTTCAAAATGTGGATGTGATTCTCGCCCCAACTACACCAATTTCCGCACCGCTAATTGGTCAACAAACCATGATTTTGGATGGGGAAGAAATTCTTGTCCGTCCTCATTTAGGGCTATTTACTCAACCATTATCTTTTATTGGTTTACCAGTTTTATCAGTACCAATTCAGCGCCCAAATACTTTACCTTTAGGTGTGCAATTGATAGCAGCACCATATAATGAAGCGTTAATTTTACGGGTTGCGGCTGCGTTAGAGGTAAAGGGTGTAGTTTCAGCACCAATAGTCTAGTAAAAATTCCTAATTTAGAATCCAGAATTAATAAACGCCAGATTCTAAATCAATACGCATAATACCAATTCTGTATGAAGATGCACATAATTAGTCCCCCCAAAACATCGGGGGGACGGCGTAGCCGGGGGTAAATATATGCAGCTTCACAAATAAACGGTATAAGCGTCTCGTTATGCAGTAAAATTACGAGTATTTTTATTACCTGAAATTAGGGACTTCCAAATAAAAAAATGTTCCAAAACTGAGGCAAAAACTCTCTCTATTTCTTCTCTCTGCGTTCTCTGCGCGGCAGTCGCTCATGGGGGAAACCCCCAAGACCGCGCTGCCTTGTCTCTGTGGTTCGTTTCTTGGAATAATTTATTTCTTGGAAGTCCCTTAGCAACAGAATTTAACCAACAACAAAAAGCAAAACAAGAAGACCCAGACCACGACAAAGACAAATGATAAGTAAACTAGCATCTGTAATCAATAAAACTTAAGCTGTACTAATAAGTGCTGAAGCTGTAGTTACAAATGCTCATTATCTAATAAGTAAAACTAAAGCTGTATTAAATCAGCTTAATCATTAATTATAAATAGTATTTAAATGATAAGTAAACTAGAAGCTGTAGTTAATACAGCTTGTTCTAAACTTATCACTTAACAAGTTTTAGTAACTACAGCTTGTTCTGGAGTTACTAACGAACAAGTTTTAGTAACTACAGCTTGTTCTGGAGTTACAAACAAACAAGTTTTAGTAACTACAGCTTGTTCTGAAGTTACAAACAAACAAGTTTTAGTAACTACAGCTTGTTCTGTAGTAGGGTGCGTTGCACTGCACGATAATGTACCATCTTAAAAGTATAAAAATATACCTATTTTGGCGTAATGAAAAATTCTGCTACAAAATACAATAATTATTTGTGGATTTTGCTGAACCAAAATTTAGTTCCAGTAGGGCATAGTAATTTTAGAAACCTCACAAGGAAGTAAATCTATGTCTCAAAGAAAACGCACATCTCGCGTTTTAGAAAATGCTGAGTTAAGATTCGCTGGACTCAAAGCAATAAATCCCAATCTGGATCTTGGGGATGCTTATAACTTAACAAACCTGACACAATTACTTGAACAGGTACGTACCAAGTTAGAGGGGCACAACACTATTCTCAGCATGATTGACTCTTCCAAATTAGAACTTGAAGAGTTAGAACAAACTTTGGGCGCTTTCTCAGAGAAAATGCTCACAGGGATTGCTTTTAAATACGGCAAAGACAGCCGCGAATATGAGATGGCTGGTGGAGTTCGCAGAAGTGAGAGTCTCCGTAAAAGCAGAGCGACTCGCTTAAAAACTATTGCCAAGAAAGCATCAAGCCAGAGTGTTTAACTAATTCGTAATGACGCTTTCTACGAGACGCTGTGCGTACCCCTATACCGAAGTAAGCTACACGCAGCGTTCGGCTAATTTCCTGTTCATCTACCTCATCCCTGAATCTGTGCGCGAGTTACACTCCATCAAACCCCGGAGTGCTTTTTTGGGCAAAACCTACGCAGTATTGCAATCACTATGGCTTCTTTGTTTTCCTCTGCTATTTCTAACCCTACTTTTATTAGTTGTACTGCCCAAAGGCTAATGTATTCACCTCAGCTATTACTGTGTAGTCTGACAGAGTTTCACAACGGATATTGATCATTTTAAAACCAATTCCATAAAAACCCAGCTTGCTCGATATTCTAAAGGAATCTCTGTTTTTTCTAAATACGGCTCTATATCCTGAAAGCCACATACACGATAAAGTGTATGTGCTTCCTTTGCAAAAGGGGTGCTGTCTAAACGAATCTTTGAGTAACCAATATTAGAAGCTTCATTAATGATAGTTTCTAATAATGCTCTACCGATTCCTTTTTTGCGAAATTCTGGTCTTACATACATCCTTTTAATTTCGCCAACATCTTCACCAATCTTTCGCAAGCAAGCGCAGCCTGCTATTTTTGCCTCGTATTGTCCCAAAAGCAAGCGTCCTGAAGGCGGTATAAATTCCTGAAGTTGAGTCATATATTGTTCAAAGAATCTATTCACATCTAAATTGATGCCAAACTGATGGCTGAATATCAACTTAGTCTCGTTAAAATATTCCCAAAACAGTTCGTGTATATGAGATTTATGTTCCTCAGTCTCTACCTGCATAATTTTAAGCAAACTTTATGCCTCCGCTAAGTAATTAAATAAGAATCGGTATAAAGAGATTTTACTTATAACATTTATGTGCTAATTAAAACTTTAATTGTAGATGCTACTCAAGGGTGAAGAACATTATACATCATAAATTTTTGTTGCAAATACTACGGCCTATAGCTAGCGTAAAGTGGACAATTTGACAATCTTTAATACTCAAACTACTTGGCGTATAGTCATAATCTGTCCGCACGCAACAAGAACGCAAGACACTTAGTATATGGTTCGAGAACTTGAAAGAAAACGCCAGAGTGCAAAGTTTCCCGAAACTGCACCGGCTGCTAATCCCGTATTTTTTAGAACCTATAGCCGCCGCACAAAGGCAGGACTAAGGGAAACATGGGATGAAGTATGCGATCGCACTCTACTCGGCTTAGTGGAGTTGGGAAAGCTCACTCAAGAAGAAGCTGCCATACTGGATAAGATGCAGCGCAACTTGAAAGCTATGCCCAGTGGGCGCTGGCTATGGGTTGGTGGTACAGATTGGATAACCAAGCCAAAGAATTTTTCCGGGGCTTATAATTGCACCTCCACCAATCTCGAAGACTGGAGCGCCTTCGGATTAATGATGGATTTGGCAATGATGGGCTGTGGTACTGGAGCCGTCATAGAAGCAGAATTTATTAACCAGTTGCCTCCCATCCGTAATCAACTGAATGTGACTGTACAAGGCGAAATTGGCAGCACTCCTGTGCAATTACGGCGTGAATATACTGAAACTCATATAGAAGGCAATAACGTCACTATTCACGTTGGAGATAGCCGTGAGGGTTGGGTTGAATCATATCAAGCCCTATTAGAACTCTCCACTGATGAACGATTTTCAACAAAAGTTGAAGTATTAGTTGATATCAGTGATGTCCGAAAAGCAGGAGAAACTCTCAACGGCTTTGGAGGAGTTGCTAATCCGGTTAAGTTGCCCGGACTTTATCAGCGTTGTGCTTCCATCCTGAGTAAAGCTATAGGACGGCAATTAAATTCAGTTGAATGCTGTCTGTTAATTGACCAAGCTGCTGTAACAATTGTTGCCGGAAACATCCGAAGAAGCGCGGGGATGCGTCAGTTTGATTCTGGCGATCAACAAGGAGCCTCCGCCAAAGATAATTTATGGCAGCAAGATGAAAGTGGCAACTGGCGAATTGATCCAGAGCGTGATGCACTCAGGATGGCAAACCACACTAGAGTTTTTCACCGCAAGCCAACCTTAGAAGAATGTCTGAATGCTGTTCGCAAACAATATTATAGTGGCGAAGGAGCGATTCAATGGGCTGGTGAAGCCGTGGCGCGATCGAACATTGATTTGCTGCCAACACAAGCTCTAAAAGTTAACTTTTTGCAAGCTTACGAACAAGGAACAGCAAAACAGTGGTTACAGGAACACCATTCCAATCTTGATGCTAATGAGCTAGAACATCGTTTGGCCCGTTATGGGCTAAATCCGTGTGGTAAGTGATTTTGCCTCACGTTAAAAACCTCGCAAAAACGGGGAAGGCTGAGATGCTAATCCCGTGGTAATCAAAGGAACTAAAAAGCTTTTGACACCGTACAGCGTAGAGAGTGAAACTAGATTACATCCAAAATTGTTGTCTAGAATATAATCTCTCCAAGAGTGCGGGGGTGGATGTGAAAAACACTTTTATTATCTGAAGTCACATCTGCAAAAGGTACGCGGAGCTACTGCAAATAATTAAGCAGTAGAACTAGGGGATAAAAAGCCTTTAGGGTAACAAAGAAAGGAAATCATCGGTAGTAATTTCCACTGCAATTTGTCTGAGGTTCACCTCAATCAAATCGATCCACATAACTACAAAGAACAGGAGGAAGCTTTCACTGCTGGGGCACTATCTGTAGCAGCACTTTTAAATCACAAATTCCTGGAACCACGTTATCAATACAGTCGGGAATTAGACCCGATTGTGGGAGTTTCTTTTACAGGTTTATTTGATTTCTTTGTCCATGCTTTTGGTGTTGATTGGCTGCGCTGGTGGGAAGCCGGAAGACCTGCAACTCCACAAGGATTAGCTTTCAAGCGTGAGGAAGAAAAATATCTAAGTTATTGGAAAGATATTGTACATCGGGTAGTTTGGGATTATTGCGATCGCCACAATTTCAAGCGTCCAAATCGTTGTACCACAGTCCAGCCCAGTGGCACTAAAGCATTATTAACTAATGCTAGTTCAGGATGGCATCCCCCGAAAGCGCAAAGATTTATTCGCCGCATCACCTTCGGCAAAAATGACCCAGTAGCCTTAGCTTGTATTGACTACGGTTACAACGTCATTCCCTCTCAATCAGATAAAGATGAACAGGGCAATTTGCTGAACGATCCCTTTGATTCACGGGTGAGTGAATGGTTAGTAGAAATTCCTGTTTCTGTATCTTGGGCTGATTTACCAGGTGCTGATGAAATTGATGTTTCTAAGTTCTCAGTCTTAGCTCAATTTGATTTTGTCCTCCAGGTTCAACGTTGCTATGTGACTCACAACACATCAGCAACTTTAGAACTTCGCTCTGATGAAATCGAACCTTTAGCAGAGCGCATCTACGAAACTATCCAAAATGATGAAGGATATATTTCAGCTGCTCTTTTAGCTCGTTTTGACGATTTGCAATCATTCCCACGTTTGCCATTTGAACCAATAGATAAACCAACTTACAATCGCTTAAATCAAGAAGTGAAAACACGGCGTAAAACAGATGATTTCTGTGCAGTCTTAAGCCGTTATGATTTAGGCGAAATGGCAGAGGCTGGCCCTAGTGGTTGTGACTCCGATAAGTGTATGTTTCCCGATCAGCAACCAAACTCATAAGGTGAAATGACTATCAACTTAGAGTAGGGCTATTTCGTTCTAAATATAAACCGCCCAGAACTAAAGTTCCGGGCTAATAGCTTAAGTCCACTTTAGTGGACTAAAAGCCTTTCTTAGTCGTCTTTAGACGACTTTTGCTATTAGTCTCAGAATTTATTCTGAGGCGGGCTAGATGAGAATGAAATAGCCCTGTATATAATTTTTGGCAAAAGGAGTCCGCCAATTGAAAGCTTACGAAATTCAAAGCAACGCCGGAATTGATGCCCTCGTATTAGTCGATCGCCCTGAACCAAAACCAACTGCGGGACAAGTTCTCATTCAAGTCAAAGCAACATCCCTAAATTACCGCGATCTGCTTGTCATTGAAGGAGCTTATGGTTCTGGACAGAAATATCCCTTAATTCCCCTGTCTGACGGTGCGGGGGAAGTCGTGGCGGTAGGGGAAGGTGTGACACGGGTTAAAATAGGCGATCGGGTCGCTGGTATTTTCTTCCAAGACTGGATTTATGGCTCTTTAACCAAAGAGAAAATGAAATCCGATTTAGGAGGTGGTATCGATGGAATGCTGGCTGAGTATGTCGTATTAAACCAAGATGGTTTGATAATATTACCTGACCATTTATCATACATTGAAGGCGCAACCTTAGCCTGTGCAGCAGTCACAGCTTGGCATGGACTGGTGACAAAAGGTAATATTCGCGCAGGTGATAGTATTTTATTACTCGGTACGGGGGGAGTTTCGATTTTTGCTCTCCAGTTCGCCAAGATACACGGTGCTAGAGCGATTATTACTTCTAGTAGTGATGAGAAATTGGCACAAGCTAAACAGCTTGGTGCTGACGAAACAATCAATTACAAAACAACACCAGATTGGGAAAAGCAAGTTTACCAATTAACCAATCGTACAGGTGTAGATCATGTAGTTGAGGTAGGCGGTGCAGGTACTCTGCCAAAATCACTACAAGCAGTCCGTATTGGAGGACGTATTAGCTTGATTGGCGTATTATCAGGTAGAGGAAATGAAATTGACCCTATGCCAATACTTTTTAAAAGTTTAACAGTTCAGGGAATTTATGTTGGCAGTCGGGAAATGTTTGAGGCGATGAATCAGGCGATGCAACAGCATCAAATCAAACCGATTATTGATCGAGTGTTCCCTTTCACTGAAGCACAAAAAGCTTATCATTACCTCAAAAGTGCGGCTCACTTTGGTAAAGTCGTAATTAGTAATTCGTAATGACGCTCGTTCCTCTCTATGAGAAGCTACGCGAACGCGAACGCTAACGTAATTCCTTCCTATGCTCCCCCTAGGAATGTCTATCAGGAGCCTCATTAAAACTGACTATAACCTTTTCCCAGTCGTCTTTAGACGACTTTCGCTATTAGACTCAGAATTCATTCTGAGGCGGGCTATTTTGCTATGCAATTTCTATTATTTTGCTCTCAACCTTTAGATAGATGATAGATGCTTTAGCAGGCTATACCAATTTTGTTGATTTAAATCAGGATTTATTTGCTACTGTAAATCACTAATTTAATTATGTTATATTATATATAATAATAAAAAACTAATCTTTTATTAAAACATTTTTAGGAAATACACTTTTTGACATATAGGATCAGATTTTTGATTTTTCTCCTTATGCCGCGAGTTGCTTTTTCTAAAGACGGCTACATTCAGGAGAATCCCAATGTCATTAAATATAAATGCCCTTGAGCAACCAGCAAATCATTTGCTGGCAGCTTTGCCAGCCAGTGATTATGAGCGTCTTGTTCCCCACCTGAAGCTAGTTTCGCTCTCAAATCGGCAAATACTTCACGAAGCAGGCGAAGCGATCGCACAGGTGTATTTTCCTAATAAAGCAGTCGTTTCTATAATCACCACTATGGAGGATGGCTCGACTGTAGAAGCTGGTTTAATAAGCAATGAAGGCATGGTGGGTATCCCAGTAATTTTAGGAGACAACATCACAACTACAACAGCATTAGTGCAGATTCCAGACAGTGCTATGCAGATGGATGCGGATATACTCAGAAGCGAGTTCAATCGGGGTACAGCCCTTCAGAGCGTGTTGCTGCGCTACGTGCAAGGTATGTATACTCAAATTGCACAAGGAACTGCGTGCAACCGTCTTCATAAGCTAGAAAGGCGGCTGGCTCGGTGGCTGCTAACAGTTTCTGATCGTCTGGAATCAGAAGAATTTCCACTCACGCAAGAATTTATCTCGCAAATGCTGGGTGTACGTCGTGCTGGTGTCACCGAAGCAGCTAACATCCTGAGCCAAGCCGGAATCATCACCTACCACCGTGGTCAGATTAACATCCTGAATCGGGAGGCTTTAGAAAAAACCTCCTGCGAATGTTATCAGATTATAGAAGATGAATATGGCCGTTTATTGGGCTTATTGCCCAATAAACGGCCAAAATAATTTTTTTGGCTCTGCTATGTACGAAACCGTACAGACTCTAGCAAGTGTGTTTATTTAATATTTTTGAGATTGTCCTCGTGTTTCTTTAGCGAATACACCTTTCGACATTAGGATCAGAACCTTAAATCCTTTCCTTGTGCCCTGAGTTGGCTTTTCTAGAGTCACCTACTTTAAAGAGAGTGACTTCTAATGTCATTAGATAAAAGCCTTTTTCAGCAACCACCAAATAAGCTGCTTGCAGCTTTGCCAGCCAGTGATTATGAACGTCTTGTCCCCCATTTAAAGCTAGTTCCGCTCCCAGTTCAGCAAATCCTTTACGTAGCAGGCGAACCCATTACACAGGTCTATTTTCCTGATAAGTCAGTGGTTTCTATAGTCACCACTATGGAAGATGGCTCAACGGCGGAAGTTGGGATAGTAAGTAATGAAGGTATGGTGGGTATCCCAGTAATTTTAGGAGATAACACCACAATCACAACATCGTTTGTCCAAGTTGCGGGCGCTGCTATGCAAATCAATGCAGATGTACTTAAAGCCGAGTTCAATCGGGGCGGAGCTATTCAAAGCCTGTTGCTGCGCTATGTACAAGCTGTATACTCTGAACTGGCGCAAGGAGCTGCCTGCAACCGTCTCCATACACTGGAAGAACGGCTGGCTCGCTGGCTACTGACAGTCTCTGACCGTCTGCAATCAGAAGATTTTCTACTTACGCACGAATTTATCTCCCAGATGCTAGGTGTACGTCGTTCCGGCGTGACAGTAGCGGCTAGTACCCTGAGCCGAGCCGGAATGATCAGCTACCAACGTGGTCATATTAGCATCCTGAACCGAGAGGATTTGGAAGCAACTTCCTGCGAGTGTCATCAAGTCATACAAAATGAATTTGCTCGGTTACTGGGCATGAAGCCCAGTAACCGAGCCAGAAAATTTTTTTGAGTTAGGTGTACGAAACCGAACAGACTCGCAAAAGTAACTTAAATTAGAATATTATGAGCAAATTTCTCATTTAATGTTCAGTGAGCGACAACCCTGTTAAGCCGCAAGTAAATAAGTTACTCGCGGCTTTGCCAACCAGTGATTATGAGCGTCTTATTCCGCACCTGAAGTTAGTTCCACTTTCCACTCGGCAAGTCCTTTACGAACCAGCAGAACCCATCACACACGTCTATTTTCCCCAACACGCAGTGATTTCTATAGTCACTAGTATGAAAGATGGATCGACAGTGGAAGTTGGGATAGTGAGTCATGAAGGCATGGTGGGTATCCCAGTAATTTTAGGAGGCAACACAACAACCACAAAAGCGTTTGTCCAAGTTGCGGGCGCTGGAATGCAGATGGATGCAGATATTCTGAGAACCGAGTTCAAACGGGGCGGAGCTATTCAAAACCTGCTGCTGCGCTATCTACGAGCTATATATACCGAACTTACACAATCATGTGCTTGCAACCGTCTTCATACACTAGAAGAACGGCTGGCTCGTTGGCTTCTGACAGTATCTGACCGTTTGGAATCAGAAGAATTTCCGTTGACCCAAGAATTTATTGCCCAGATGCTAGGTGTACGGCGCTCCGGTGTGACAGTAGCGGCTAGCAGCCTCAGCCGAGCCGGAATGATTCGCTATTAGCGTGGTCAAATTAACATTCTGAACCGGGAAGATTTGGAAGCAACTTCCTGCGAGTGTTATCGAGTCATCCAAAATGAATATTCTCGCTTGCTGGGAAATCAGCTAAGGAATAAGGATTAAATTAGATCCATAACTTTTTTCTGGGGGCATGGCACTGAAATGCTTCTATGCAGGAAATCTGGAAGTTAATAAATCCTTATTCCTAAGGCGCGTAGGCGTAGCCCGTCGTAGACATCGCTAGTGAATGACTTTACCTTACTATGTCTGACACCGGACAGACGCTTACCAGTTAGTTCCATTAAGATTTAGTAAAGTATGCATCAAATGGCATTTATAAATATATGCGAATTTAATGCATTGCATTTACTACTCAAAGTGTTCCATCTGCACGGCGGTGAAAATAATGTCTAATCAGTCGATGTCTTTTAAAGGTCTGCGATTACTCGTTGTCGATGACGACCCTGATACGAGAACCTTACTTACCTTTCTATTTGAAATAGACGGAGCAGAGATTATTACAGCTGCTTCGGCAGGTGATGCTCTAGAAATAATGTCATTTTTTAAACCAGACATCTTGATTAGTGACATTTATTTACCTGATGAGAATGGCTGCTCACTGCTGAGGAAGGTCAGAAATATAGAAGCAAAACGAGGGAGAAAGATTCCAGCTATTGCTCTGACGGCATCTGCTTTCGACGAAGACCGTAATCGTGCATTATTAGCAGGTTATGATATATACCATTGCAAGCCGATAGATTTAGACGAATTAGCTTCTACGGTTACTAGTTTAGCTAGACTCGAACAATACGCTTGACATCTTTGGACGCATAAGTAAGGAGCCAGTAAGCAAGAAAGCTTCTACTAAATTTTATTTATTTTTGTAAGAATCTTTTAACTGATTTCAACGTGAATTCGACGGCGGCTTATATAGTGTCCGCTTACTTAGCTCAATCAAAAAGGCCTCACCCTGATTTTTTTACGCAAAATCGACCCTCTCCGACGGACGCTACGGTGTACACATAAGTCGTGAAATTCCACCTGACGCTTGGTTTAGTCCTCTAGTCTGGGCTGTTGGATTGCTCCAGGAAGCTCGTTAAACCAATTCGCAATTTCCAATTCGCAATTCGCAATTAAACGATTTCTTGTATTTAACTGCGAATGAGCGAAAAAGCGAATTGACAATTGTTTATGGTCATTGCGAACGTGAGTGCGTCTCGTAGAGAGGATAAACGACGAACGCAAGTGCGTGTTGCAGACAACCAATCGCAAAAACTATAGGATTATGCGATTACTTCGCCTCGCTCGTAATGACAATTTTATTGGGTCTTGAAACTCTTGCAGATAAGACTTGTGTGTATACCGTAGCCGACGGGCGAGAGGGACAGCTTTGAAATTTAGTTGAAGGCAGGGAGAGGTTTATCGAACTCACGTTGATTTTATTTTTTCTTAATTGCGCTACCAGCAAAAACCTTTTGACAATACAGAGATATAAAATATACTAAGAGTAAATACAGAGACAACTGAAATAGTTCTTCGTATTTACTCATTTTTTCATATAAAGGGGTGCATTATGGAATATCTTGCTTATTCTCAGATGTTTATTGCTCAAGAAGAGGCATCTCGAAACACCAAATATAATTCGTCTAAATCTCAATTAGATAGCAAAAAACCTCTTACATCTTCTGACATAGTTATTACTAAAGAAGAGACATTTGGAATTACCAAAGCTAAATTCAATTGGAAAAAACTTCTTAAATCTTCAGCTTGGTTAGCTTTAGCTGGTGTTGGTGTATTACTTATTGCTGCTGCCCAAATTCAAATTAGTACGGCTGCATTTGTCAAGACTAACGGCAGTTGTTTGCGTATCCGTACAGGTCCAAGCACTAACTACTCTTATGTGGATTGTGTACCAAATGGCGCAACACTTCCAGTCATTGAAAGGTATGAAAACGGTTTTGCTAGGCTTTCTACAGGTAGATACGTTTTTGCTCGATGGGTTGGTGATAGACCTAACAATACTCCTGTAACTAGACCTGGTGGTGTTGGTGGTTCGGTGATTCTTACCCCTGGTTCTAGAGGTCAGCTTGTAAGAGACGTTCAAACAGCTTTAGGTAATCTCAGAGTTGATGGAATTTACGGTCGAGAAACTGTTAACCGAGTCCGAAGTTTTCAGGCAAGTAAAGGTCTACTTGTAGATGGGACGGTGGGACCAGAAACACGAGCAGCTTTGGGTATTTAACCAGAAGTTACCCTTGGACAAAGAGGCAAGGGAGCAGGAAGCAAGGGGGATAGAACAGTTCTTGATGAGGTCATTTCCCCAAGCTTTTAGTCCCCTTTAAAACAATAAGGTTCAGTTAAGCATTTTTATTCTTCCCTCTGTTCTCTCTGTGCCTCTGCGGTAGCCTGCGGCAAGCCGATGCAGCGTCTACGTTAAAAAAATTGACTTTGATAAATTGATTCTACTATTTTCTTGTGGGATGGAGATAAATCATTCATCCCACACTCGACTATCGCTTGAGATATGGCGCTTTTTGCTGTTTAAGCTAATAAAAAATCGGCTTTTCTGCCGATTTTATGCATCCTGAAAAACAGAAATTTTGCATTTTGTTCACTCTAAGTTCCTAAGTTGATGTTTCTGATGAAAGACCCAGGTAATTTTGTACAATCTGCAAAATGCGCTCTGCTGCATGACCATCCCCAAAGGGATTAATTGCATTTGCCATTGCTTCATAAGCATCTGGATCGCTAAGTAACTCAGCAGCACTTGCAAAAATGTTCTCACTTGTAGTGCCTACAAGTTTGGCTGTCCCTGCTGCAACAGCCTCTGGTCTTTCGGTGGTATCTCTTAAAACTAATACTGGTTTTCCCAAACTGGGGGCTTCTTCTTGCAAGCCACCAGAGTCAGTGAGTAAAAGATGCGATCGCCTAATTGCACCCACCAATTCCCCATAATCTAGAGGATCTGTCAAGAAAATTCGCGGATGATTCCCTAAAAGTTCTTGTAACGGAACTCGCACTGTGGGATTGCGGTGTAATGGTAGCAGCAAAGCTGTATCAGGAAACTTGTCTAAGATTTGTAAAAAGCCTTGAGCGATCGCTAACAGGGGTTCTCCCCAATTCTCCCGACGATGAACTGTTGCCAACAGAACGCGGTATGAATCCCAGTCTAAGCCTGGTACATTACAAACTGCTTGGGTTGCAGCTACATTCAACAGCGCATCAATTACCGTGTTACCCGTCATGTGAATTTCACCCAAAACACCAGAACGGTGCAAATTTTCCACAGCCCAAGGAGTTGGTGCAAAGTGCAACTGAGTTATTTGAGAAATCAACCGTCGATTAGCTTCTTCTGGGTAAGGATTGAAGATATCATCAGTTCTTAAACCTGCTTCTACATGACCGATAGGAATTTTTTGATAAAAAGCTGCCAAAGCTGCGGCAAAAGCCGTGGTAGTGTCTCCCTGCACCACCACTAAATCTGGTTTTTTATCCTTAAATAATGCTTCTAACCCTTGTAAACTACGGCAGGTAATATCATTTAGAGATTGCTGAACCTGCATAATTTCCAAGTCATAATCTGCCTTAATATTAAACAGCTGCATAACTTGCTCAACCATCTCTCGATGCTGTCCAGTTAGAATTACTTGCGACTCAAAACTTGAAGACTTTTGGAAAACCTGAATCACAGGAGCTAGTTTAATAGCTTCTGGACGAGTACCCAAAATAATGCAAACACGTTTTTGATTAGTCATTAGTCATTAGTCATCTGTCATTTGCCAATGGTTATAGTCAATGGTCTATGGTCAATAGTCAATAGTTAGCGATCAATCATCACACAAACTATAAATACAAGTAAGTCAACGTAAATAATTATCGTTGGAATAAAGTAGGAAGAAAAAGGGTTTGAGCCTTGTTTACTTTTCTTCACACAGTTTGTTTTTATTGTGCCGACTTCCTTAAAAGGGTAAATCACACAATAAGCATAAAAAAACCCGGCTTAATCGGGTAGATGCACTGTTTATCGAATTTATCTATAAATGACTAGACCTTGATCTCACAAGTAAAATCACAAACAGCATGAAAAAACCCGGCTTAACCGGGCAGACGCACTGTTTGTCGTATTCACTTGTAATGACTACATTTTAATCTCACAAGTTAAAGGGCAAGCAGCGTAAACAGTAGCCTGCATTTGGTCTGCCTCTCCATGCAACCAGCTTAACCATTTAATTTCGCTAGGATGAACTCCTTTAACAGTTAGTACACCCGCAGCCAATACAACTGCCATGACATTAAACATTATTAAAGCGCCTGCAACAAGTAAAACAGCACTAACAGGCATCACAGATTGTAAAATAATCGACAACAGACATCCCACCGTAGCCATTAAGACAACTAGTGGAAAACCGACAACCAACAAACATACTGCTAATGTAAAAGTCCATATTAAAAAGCTTTTAATCATCAACAAGGAGTAGGTCTTTCCTTGATTAGAGCTTTGAGCAGAAACCATGACTTTTCCTCCTAAAAATACACAACGAATTTTAATTTTCAGTCATATCTTGCTTTTCGCAAGTAAACTGATTTGTCTCTCATTGAAATTCAGTATATAAAAACTAATTGGGAAAATGAGCATTTATTTACTAAAGTTTACAGTTAATTTTTTATAATTATGAATTAAAAATCAACGTTTATATCTATGTCAAACAACTTGTTTTATGCATCTGCCTTCAGATATATAAGCTAAAAGGTATGAGCTTTTAACCTTGATCCCCAATATATTAGTCTTATTCTACTTAACATTTCTTATAAAAATTAGTATTGGTTCTCATAATTTACCGATGGGCTGAAGAAATGATCTGCTAGTGTTTGTGCAGTTAATTGCTGGCAATTTGTGTCCATGCGTGGGATAAATTTCTCATCTAAAAAGCTCAGAATATTTATGATTTGTTATAAGTATTCTTTAGAACCAATCAATCTATGTATTTTTCCTGAAGGAGTTTGAGTCCTTACGTGTGTTAAACCAGGTTAAATAGGTTAAATAATTTATCTAAGTAATCTGACGAGTGGAATTCCAGGAAAAAAAAGATACAAATTGAGGTGGATGAAATGGATTGAAACTCTAGAACTATGTTCAATCCATTTCATCACCACTAAAGCTCGGGTGCAAGCACTCTCCAAAAGTCATCGAAGTAAGTGACTTGACTTCTCGTTAATTCAACTTTTTAACTGCCAAATGTGAAGATATATGACAGAATCACAGTCCCCATCAAATTTTAACTCTGTTAGCGAACGACCACTGCCGCCACCACCGCCAAACTTTAGTACACAGAGGCAGATGACACAAACATTGGATATGTCAATGGATAGGAGTACTAACGTTCCTGTTGCAGGTCATCGTCCGGTTAGTCCACCACCAATACCTACTTCAGTTCTCCCTAAAAACAGCAGTGCGCCGCCCACCTTAGAGAAGTTAATCAGGGAAGCTTACGATGAGGGATATTCTGACTTGCACTTGGGTGTAGGTGAAGTACCCCGCTTCCGTAGCCGAGGAGAAATTCAACCAACGGATTATCCAGAAACAGATAAAGAAGGTTTTATGAGTTGGTTACGGGAGGTGATGAGTGAGGTAGAAATTCAGCGCTTTGAAGAACACTTAGAATTTGACGGCGCAACTCAATATGACTTTGCTCGCGTGCGGATTAATGTTTTTGGCTCCCTTAAAGGGCCTGCGATGGTGTTGCGGTTGATTCCGCTAAAAATCTTGACTATGGAACAGTTAAGATTACCCCCAATTTTTCGGGATATTTGCCATCATCACAAAGGTTTAATTTTAGTGACTGGGCCCACTGGTTCTGGTAAGTCTACCACAATGGCGGCGATGGTTGACTACATAAATAAGGAGATGGCCAAGCATATCATCACCATTGAAGACCCAATAGAATTTATCCATCAAAGCCGCAAGTCTTTAGTCAAACAACGGGAAGTGGGAATGCATACCCGGAAATTTGACAATGCTTTGAAAGCAGCTTTGCGGGAAGATCCAGATTTGATTCTGGTGGGGGAAATGCGGGATAAGGAAACAGTCAACACCGCCCTAAAAGCCGCTCAGACTGGTCACTTAGTTATGGGAACCCTGCACACCAATAGCGCTGTCAAAACCATTGAGCGGATTCTCAATCTCTACTCTGGTGACGAACAAGATGCAATGCGGGTGGCAATTTCTGAGTCTTTGGTAGCAGTAATTGCCCAAGGTTTGTGCCGTACAACTGACGGGAAGCGGGCTGCTTTCCACGATGTACTGATAAATACTGAGGCTATTAAAGAATGGATCAAAGACGGTAAGTATGATGAAATTGGCGAGTTGATGAAACAAGCTGGCTTTGACGGCATGATTACGATGAATCAGTCGTTGCTCAATCTCTATCAAGACGGTCGCATCACTGAAGAGACTGCTTTGGAAATGTCACCAACTCCTAACGAAATGGCACAGTTTCTCAGAGGTAGAGTTTAAGATTGGGCATTGGGCATGGGAAGAGACAGAGGGGCAGGGAGCAGAGGGGAAAGAACTAATTTTTTATTCTCCCCCTTACCCCTACTCCCTACTCCCAAATATCTTTGTCATCCTGGTTGCGGTTATAGCTAAGGTAAAAGGTAAAAGAGAGAATTTTTTACTTTTAGCTTCGTAACCTCTGTGAATAATTTAACGACAAACAAACTATCTACACCCCAGTTGTTTAAAGGCATTGCCCTATTTACACCTGGAGGAGATTTAATTTACTGCATCGACCCTAGCAAGCAAGGTCGATGGCATTTGCATTTGTGTTCGGCTTTGCAAGAAATCCTAGATTTACCAGAGCCACCACACTTTTTAGTGCCTTGTTATACTGCAACTATTGACCACTGGTTAGATCCACGTACTCAGCAAGTGCGTACTTTTGCTGAAGCTTATCCGGCTGTAATTAGACATCAAGCTTTGCTCAATGCCATTTTTGCCACAGGGGAGTTAGTATGGCAAGCAGCTCCTTGGCAAGAGGGGTTGTGCGATCGCATGGTATTAACAACTTATCGTTCTTCATTCCCGCAGCTTTGGGAGGATCACGATTTAATTGTCCGTTTAGACCTTTCTGAACCTGTGCCAAAATATCACCAACCAGTAATAGTACAAAAAAAGGAAGCCATCACACAAGGCTATGTTCTGCGATTGTTTGTTGCTGGACATAGCAGTACCACCGAACGCATTCTGCAAAATTTACACGAATTGTTGGAGCGATCGCTTGGACATCCTTATACTTTGAAAGTGATTGATGTTTTAACTCATCCAGAACAAGCAGAACTCAATCAGGTTTCTGCAACCCCTACCCTTGTCAAAGTTTGGCCGCACCCAATTCGGCGCATCGTTGGAGAGTTGGATCATGTAGAAAAGATTTTACAGATGTTAGCTGCTAAGGAAAAATTTTAAGTTTTATAACGAATTGAAGGTTACAAAGTGAAACGCAGAGGTTTGATAGGTGGCAATTGTTTTCGCTAGAAATCCAAGGGGGCGATCGCCAAAACTAGTATTTAATGCAAGAGGTTTGATAGGTGGCAATTGTTTTCGCTAGAAATCAAAGACAGTCTGTACTAAGCTTATGGATAATCAACTACTTTGCAATCAGACTAATTTTATTGCCCAGTGCGCGAATGGGTAGGTGTTGGTGAAGAGGTGACTACAAAAATGGCTGAATTCCCGTGTATGGAAGGACTTGACGGCTGTAGAATCTTTAAACCATCCGCGCACCTTATGTGGAATGGCTTTCAGCTATTTTCGTTTAACACAATTGCCACTCCTCATGTTATGATTTTCCTATTCGCGCTATTGAACCTTGAAAACCAAATAACACAGGGCTTTCACACGCCGGCGATTGCAATCAACTAAAATCCCTATTAGGGATTGAAACTTTTGATTCTGTACCCCAATTGCCCACCTTCAAAAATTGCAATCAACTAAAATCCCTATTAGGGATTGAAACTCTCTCCTGTGGACTGGAACGGGCCGAACTTGGAATTGCAATCAACTAAAATCCCTATTAGGGATTGAAACAAAAACCAGGTTTGTAATAGATAGGAGTAAACAAATTGCAATCAACTAAAATCCCTATTAGGGATTGAAACCAAAAAACGTACTTTTTCTAGTCAATATGCTGAATTGCAATCAACTAAAATCCCTATTAGGGATTGAAACGTTTTTACCGTGCTGAGGTGGCATCCAACTAAATATTGCAATCAACTAAAATACCTATTAGGGATTGAAACATTCCGTATGCACTAGCAGGATGGAAGTGGGAATTAAATTGCAATCAACTAAAATCCCTATTAGGGATTGAAACAAAGTAACACTATCATTTATCTTAGCAACACGAGGATTGCAATCAACTAAAATCCCTATTAGGGATTGAAACTATCTGGAATGTCAGTTTCGTTAACAGGTATATCAATTGCAATCAACTAAAATCCCTATTAGGGATTGAAACTTGCCGCGTCAATTACTTTATTAATCTGAGTTACAAATTGCAATCAACTAAAATCCCTATTAGGGATTGAAACAGGGATATTCACCGCGATCGCGCGAGTTTTTGTAGATTGCAATCAATTAAAATCCCTATTAGGGATTGAAACTGGTAAATCTAAAGCTGATGGTATTTGGGATAAATTGCAATCAATTAAAATCCCTATTAGGGATTGAAACAACTTGGACGTTCAGGATTAGAAGTATCACCACTATTGCAATCAATTAAAATCTCTATTAGGGATTGAAACTGAGGTTTGGCACGACGTTAGTACGAAATATGGCACTTATAAATTACATTATGGCGATTTTGTTAAATTATAAAACCTGTCAGAACGCATCTGAGTTCCATTTCGCCAAACTTCCACTTTTTCAGGGCTGACTAAATAATAAAAACTACCATTATCCGCTCGATATCTGCCTTCGCCAATATTTAAAGCTGCGATTTTTATAGGCTTACTTGGGTCTTGTTTCAACTGCCCAATATAAAATAACTGACCATTTTCTTCACAGACTTTTACACGAATACTTGCAGTCTCACCCTCAATAATGGTAACTCCATTGCATTTAGCATCAGTCCTAGCAGGTGCAAAACCTATTGGAATTGGCTGTGAAAGTGAAACTTGTTTTGCTAGTGGGGGTGTTGAGACTAGGTGATTCTGGTTATCTACTTGCTGAACTTTAGAAGCAGAAGCAACACTTGCAGTTAAAGATGTTAAAAGACGAAGGGGGTCAACTGCTATTCGACCATTTGGATGAACTTCAAAGTGCAGATGAGGCGCTGTACTATTGCCTGTAGATCCCATCTCAGCAATAATTTGACCTTGAATGACCTGTTGATCCTTGCTCACCAACAAACGGCGATTGTGACCATAAACAGTGATACTGCCGTCAAGATGTTTAATAGTTATAGCATTGCCTAATCCCCAATTATCCCAACCGGCTTTGATGACTGTACCAGATGCAGCAGCAACAATAGGAGTTCCAGATGCCCCTGCAATATCAATTCCTTCATGTTGATATTTGCGGAAGCCTTGAGAAATAAATCCTTGAGTTGGCCAGATTAAGTTAGAAGCAGGGATAGGAGTTTGCCCAATTGGGGAATCGTCTGCTAACTGTGTTAGGGCAGGTGTACTTGTACTTAATACGGCGGTTAAGGATATTAACCCAATTAGTCCATAAGTGCGGTATCGATAAACAGTAACTTTTTTCATAAATTGAAAGTTTATTCAAACAATAATTCAGATAGTTTCTGATTATTTGCTCTTTCAAGCTGACTCGGTAAATATCAGGAAATTTAGCAGATATATATATAACCCAAGACCCTGAACAAACACCTTGGCCTTACAAGTGTAATCTTTTCCCCGTATGCCAGCCACCGACGCATCGAACGGTGGCATACGTTTGTTGCGATTCTTCCCTTTTGGCTCAGGACTTAGTGTAGTTATCGATTACTTTGGCTAAGTCTGGCACTGCTTCTTCTACGTGCTTTTTGGCTGAACCGCGAAATTTTTCATAGGTTCCCCGCACGATTTGGCGCTTGGCGTTCTTGACCCTAGCATCGGTGACACTCAGTAGCGCATCTGCCGTTTGCGAGCGATTCGCATTCAGGTATTCAATTGGATTGCCTTTCTGTACGCCTTCACTCCAGATGGGATCAAGTGCTGTGAAGCATTGCGGCAGGATCTGCTCAACGACGTAGGGGATATACCCTGGTTTGATCCCCTTCAGGGCGGCGAAGGCAGTTTTTAAAGCGATGCCGCTCATGCCTGACTTGGATGCAAGCTGTCCTTCTATCATGTTGCAACAATCATTTATAAGCATAGTCTTTTTGGTCGGGTTCAAAAGTCCCTCACTAAGTCCCATTTCACTTTTCCTTATCTAAGTACTTAATTTCTATTCGACTAATTTTTTTAGCAAGCAGGAAATTACAGAAAATGGTATCAGAGTTAGAGGATGTTATGGACATAAGGAATATAGCCCTTTTGTAGGAGGCAATAGAAGTCCATTGGTGTCAAAAGCTAAAAGCTAGCGTTGGCAAGCGTTCTTTGGTTGACCTCATCCTCTAGTGCGTTTTTTCAAAGTTTTAGAGGGAGCATCCCATTTTTGCAGAAATACTGATTCATGAGTGTAGTATGGGGAGAACACAATACTTACTTAAACCATAGGCATGACCCCCGAAGAA
>NZ_JBALBZ010000070.1:0-4849 GCF_036919495.1 Nostoc sp. | reverse complement strand
TCAATGTGTTTCAGTATGTTGCTCATATTTCTATGTCAAAAAAGCTCTCTGATGTTCTTTTACCACAGAACGTTACTATTTTGGAGATGTCTACTATAAAAAACGTAAATATTCTGTATTCTCCGTTTCATAAATAGGAAATAAGCAGTGTTACCAAAAAAGCCCCCCGCTACCAATCAAACTCAACGCTGGACATTTCCTCAACTTTTTGGACTGCTAAAACGTAATCCCTTGATGATTTCGCAGTGGGTGATCTGCTGGG
Organism: Nostoc sp.; assembly: GCF_036919495.1. Classification (GTDB taxonomy): domain Bacteria; phylum Cyanobacteriota; class Cyanobacteriia; order Cyanobacteriales; family Nostocaceae; genus Nostoc. The sequence continues at coordinate 4,587 of NZ_JBALBZ010000070.1, read as the reverse complement.
TAGTTGTAGGTGTTGCTGGTGGTCTATTTGCTGCGTTGTACTGGAATGTTTTAGAACTTTTAACTCACCATCTGCAACGATTTGAAGGTTTTAGCCTCCTGATAGTGATGCCACTAGCTGGTTTAGTTATCGGGCTGGTGATTCATTTTTTAGGAAATCCCGGTGAAATCGCCGTGATTGTTGATAATATCCATTTTCGTGGCGGACGCTTAGATGCTCGCAAAAATCCCTCAATGATTCTTGCTTCTCTAATCAGCATATCGGCAGGCGGCAGTGCTGGCCCAGAAGCACCATTGGTGCAGGTAACAGGTTCTTTTGGTACTTGGGTTGCCGATCGCCTAAAACTCCAGGGTGAAGACCTTAGAACCATGAGTTTAGCAGCGATGGCAGCTGGTTTCACTGCCTTGTTTGGCGCACCTCTTGGCGGTGCAATGTTCGCCCTGGAGATTTTACACCATCAGCATATTGTGGAATATTACGAAGCCTTGATGCCAGCCATTGTTTCGAGTTGCGCTAGTTATTTGGTATTTGCAGCAATTACACATTTAGGAATTGCGCCGACTTGGCATTTTCCCCAGTACCACCTAGACAAGATTGATGATTTTGCGATCGCTATCATGTTCGGCATCATCGGGGCGGTGGCGGGATGGATTTTTATCGGCATTTTTCGGGGCTGCGATTACTTGGTTGCTCGAATTCCCGGCCCCATTTATGTACACACAACACTAGCAGGGTTCGGGCTTGGCACTTTAGCAGTTTTATTACCCCTAACCCGTTATTTTGGACATGAAGAACTAGAGTCAGTCCTCACTACTAACTTTCCTGCTGTTTTTCTCTTAACTCTTGCTCTTGGTAAAATGGCTGCCATTAGCATTACAGTAACAGGTGGGTGGCGCGGTGGATTCATCATCCCTTTGTTTTTCACTGGTGCTTGTATTGGTAAAGCAGTAGCAGTCTTAATTCCGGGGATTAATCCGGCCCTTGCGATGATTTGTACAATGGCGGCTGTTAATGCAGCTGTAACGCGTACACCCATAAGTACGACTTTGCTACTGTCAAAACTGGCTAATTTGAGTCCTTTTACGCCAATTCTTTTTGCCAGTTTAATTGGATTTTTTCTCGCGCCCAAAGTTCCCTTGATTGCATCTCAATTGAAGTCTCAGAGAGAAGTTACTCAATGAAGGGGTAAGTAGTAGTCTGTCAAGGGAAGTTTGAAGGGTAAAGGAACGAACCGCAAAGGAGAGGCAGTCGCAAAGAGCGCAAAGGAAGAAGGAAAGAAGAGTAAGTAAGGGACTTCCAAATAAAAAAATATACAACTATTTATTGTGGGGTGGGCGTCTCGCCCACCCATAGTCAAAGGCGGGCAAGATGCCCACCCCACAAGATTGGATAATTTATTTATTGGAAGTCCCTAAGTTCGTAGTAAGGACTTTAGTCCTAATCTTCTAAGCACTAAAGTCCTTACTACAAACCTTCAAAACTAGCTAGGTATTGTGTTAATTTAGGTATAATTATTGTTGATTAGCCACCAAGAGCGCAAATGTGCGATCGCTTGTTCTTTTTGTTTGGCTTCGACTTCGATCCACGGTGCTTGGTGGTAGACGTTGGGCATATCGGTAATCAAGTCGCTGTGTTTTCTGTCATTGAAAGCTTGCTCACCATTAGAAATATGGACTAATTGCCAATCTGGATTTGTCCAAGTTTCTCGCGCTGCGTAAAACATGGATGCTACACTTGGATGATCGTAGCTATCTAAATTTTCGTGGCAAATATGGTGATGGGCATCAAATACCATTGGTACGCCAGTTTGTTGACATACTGCTAAAATCTCATCCGCACTATAGGCGTATTCATCGTTTTCTAGAGTCAAACGGCTTTTAATGTTCTCTGGTAGTTCGGAAATTACTTTTACTAGTTGTTCAGCCCGTTGAGATTTGCCACCATGAATATTCATCAATGACCAAGGCGATCGCGGTAAGCCTAGTAAGTCAAATATACGTGCATGTCCTACTAAATTATTGATGCTTGCTTGTACCACTTCGGGAGAATCAGAACTCAGCACTACATATTGATCTGGATGCAACACCATTCTTATGTTCAATGCATTTGCTCGTTGACCGATTGTTACTAAATCAGCGCTCATTAACTCTAATATATTTGCGCCGATTTTGTCGTCTAAGTCACTTAGAGGAAATATTGCTGAAGACATCCGGTAAAGCTGAATTTGATTCTGCTCACAAAAGGAAAGGGCGTCATGCAAGCGCTGTAAGTTATGCCGATACAGTTCAGTTAGGGCGGTTTGGCGATCGCTTTGGGAAAGTTTTAAGTATCGGGTGCGTGTCATTGTCCGAAAACGCACTTGTTTGTCAGAGGTGATGCAAACTAGCCCTAAATGGGGCAGTGTACTTTTTTGGCACTGCTGTGAATTAGGTAAATTTGGAAACTCGATTACGGTCATTAACTAATACTAACTTATTGCCTATTTTGAGCCATTCTTTAATTTAAACAAGTTTTATCACTAGCTTACTAGTACCTAAAGAATGAAGCCTTATAGCGGCGGTTCTCGTTTACGTGAGGTACATCCGTAGGGGCACAGCAGGCCCATACCTGTCAACTTAAGCTAAAAATAGCTTAACTGAAAGCTGACTCACCCGCCTCGAACTAAAGTTCAAGGCTCATAGCTAAAGTCTACTGAAGTAGACTAAAGATTTTTAGGAATATTTAGTCATCTTCAGATGACTTCTGCTATTAGCAAGGAACTTTAGTTCCATGCGGGACATGGCTTTTACGTTAAGTTGACACAAATGGGTATTGCACCTTGCCCCTACACCTTGCGATATAATGTTGTACCGCATCTGAGTGGGAACCGCTATAACTGGAGTTTAGACTAAGCCATACAAAATGACCCAGCAGGGCTGAGTTAATCAGAGACTTAGCAAAAGTATGAATAATCTAAGGTATTAAACAGCAACAGATGCTTCTTTACGTGGTCGTGTTACTGTTTTTTTAACAATCGGGCATCGGTTTTTACGGTGACGCTTTTTTCCTGCTTCCCAACCAGGGGACTTTCCGCGAGGTTTGGGTGGAAGGGCTGGAGTACCAATCACCGCAAAAACTCCACCCATAGCTTGAGCGACTCGTCCAGGAGTCAAATTATCGATTGATTTTTGCCAGGGTAAAGGGTTGTCAGTAACGATATCACGGGCTAACCACAACTCCCAAGTCATCAGGGGCATTAAGTCACTCCATCTTTCAGATTGCTTGGGGGTACTTAGCTTGGGAACAGTCCAGTGGAGTCGTTGTTTTAAAAAGCGATACCAGTGATCAATTGTAAAGCGACGCAAGTAAAGTTGCCAAACTTCTTCTAAGGGAGGCATTTCTTCTCCTGCCCAAGCTAACCACAAAGGTTTCGATACTCGTTGATTACCTTGAACATCTTGACGTTCAACTCTTAAAAGTGACATCGGACGCGTCACCGCTTTACGGAAATGCAGATTTTTCCACAAGCTAACCCGTACCCGTTTTAGTTTCGGATCATCTACCTCGAAGACAGATGCTGCTTGGCTCCATGTTGTTGGTTCATTCAACTTGAATTTATCACCATGTTTCCTGGGACAGCCCAAACCCTTATAAGCTCCTGGCTCGCCCCATAAACAAAGATTTGAACGCAATCGTACCAAAATATCTGCTGGAATACTCGCAGTTTTTAACAAAAAAGGGGCACAACCATACTCACTGTCCCAAACTGAAATTGGTCTAACGGCTAAATGCTTACACACCTGTTTAAGTTGCCAAACCGCTTTCTGAATTGGACTTTCGGCACTTGTGATCCGTTCATGTCTCAAGGGTAGGGCCCAACTACCTGATTTTTCTGGTATCCAAGCAATTGTGCTATATCCTTGACCAATGGTAATCGGTTTATTTTCTGCTATGGATGTGCCACTATGCTCATAAGTCCTCTCTTGCAGCGTTACTGCATCCGGGCGAGGCCAGTTTGTGTGGTCGCCTGCTAACAAGGGTCGTCCCTCTACTGGTATCTGTTTGATGTATAACTGCATCAATTTCTGTCGCTGCGGTCTGCTATCTTGTAGCGCTTCATAAATACTTGGCAAAAGAGCGTCTGAATACTGGTGATAAGGATAAGTCTGCTAAGGAATAGACAGTGCGGGTCAGCAATATGGCATCTGTTAATTCAAAGCGCGTAGCGATCTTTGGCTCTACCTAAATATTTGTAGGCTACTTGACGAAACTCTTCAAGTCTGGCATTTTTCATGTTGGTAGGTGAGTAATGGTAGTTCTTTTCTCACCTTCTACCAAAAAGGGGACTGTATTCAATCAGACACCCCTTTTTTCTTGCTGATTATCTGATAATGATAATCGAATGGGGGGGGGTGGGAGAGAAACGAGCGTCGCTCGTTTCTCTCCCACCATTTTAATGATTATCATTATTGTATTATTTTCTCGGCAAGCATACTACACAATAATTGTTCAAGGTCGCGGATGCTTTGAGGCTGACAAGATAATATTTTTAACCTCTAATTCCATTTGGTTTGCGTTCTCTCATATCGCTTTTAGTCTAAACTCCAG
>NZ_JBALBZ010000069.1:0-24094 GCF_036919495.1 Nostoc sp. | reverse complement strand
ACTCGTCCGCATGGCACTAAAAGCCAGATAAAGCATGATCTGATCCATCGCACTGGGGTCAAGACGTTTGATCAGATCTATGTCGTTACTCATATTACAGACAATTGAATAGCACGTTTACAGAATTTTTAATGGATTGAAAATAGGTAGTATACACCTGGCTGAAGGCGATGTTTTAACTTCAGACTATATTAGTATGCGATAACTATGAGATCCGTGGTAGCCCAAACTACCATTTTTGCATATTTTCTGATATTAAGGCAGATTTAGTTGTGGTTATTATAACTGTCTCTGCATCTGACCAGAAAATTATAAACATCACCAAGTCCAGCTTGACGACCGTTTCTGTCCCAAAAGTCAACTGTGTTGCAAGTAATCTATAAAGCCTTTAACTTCTCTGAGGTTTTTTTCATCTTTCTAGAGCAACAACGTCAAGCTATTTACACCTTAATTATGGCACTATGCCGACTCGGAGTAAAAATTAGTTTGCGCGGTTCATCATGGGATATCTGTTACTCGAAAAAGATGGTTTTTATTCAGCTTTAGCGAATTATTTTTAGCACACAAATTACTAGAAATAATTGGGACTGGTCTAAAAAGAAATCGCTTCCCAGGTGTAGAAACATTCAGAGGTTGAGCCGCACGGCTCGTTGCAAACTATCATCTTGTTCACAACCTCCAGTGATGTCTCGCCAGTATAAGCCGTTGGCTTAAGGAAAGATAGTAGACATCAAGTAGAGCAATTAATTTCAATTTTCAAAATACCTGTTATTTTTTCAATTCTCGTTCTTCATCATATCATTCTTTTTTCAGTTTATAACAAAATCATGTATTTTAAAGTTTATAAATAATGTCTATTTAAATAATTTATATTATTGCTAAATCAAGGTTTGATGATATTGTCTGCTTCCTATTAAATGCGATTCGTAATTATCTTTTTGTGTTGATAATTTTACACAGAAAGCCTTGATTGACTCTGAATTAATTGCATAGTTATTACACTTTGTTGATTATGCTAATAGCCGAATAATTAGTTATTAGTCAAATCCAAATAAATAAAATATAATGGATTTTATGATTATTTAGATATTTTTTTCATGAAAGAATTTTAAATTTTCATGATTTAACTAATTCATTGGCTACTTTTAAGTATATTTTTACCTCGCTGTTTTATATATTTGAGAAGGTTAAATTGCGTAAATAAAAAGAAGAGAATCCGCAGCAAGCTACGATATAAGCTTCTTTCTCTAAACGTCTAGGCGATACCTGCGGCGGGCTACGCCTACGCAGACCAAATTGACTAGTGCAGACCAACATAAATAAAGATACCATCTCATCAAACACAATAAGTTAAGTGGGCGTGAATAATTAAAGGTTTGTAGTAAGCGGCTCTAGCTCTATTTTAAGGTCTGAAGGTCTACTACAAGGCAATTTGATTAAGTTTATATTGTGCAACATAGTTCATTTTATTCTTGCCCACTTGCTGAGTCTACCATGCTTAAAAACCGGGTTACTCTAAATACTTCTGCTACTTCTTCATCTCCTTGTTCCAAAACGTGCTGTAATGGTTTTAAGTCCTTGCCAATCTTCTTTGTGAGCAAGTACTCGTGCTAAATTGCTTGAGTCAGTACTACTCATACTGCTTACATATACGTGTTTACCTATCTATATCAGGCTAAATCCCTAAAAATATATTACAAGTCAAGTTTTCTAATTACTGTTGACTCATCTATTAAGTGCTATCTCCACCTATAAGTAGGATGGCGTAAATAATGTAGTGTACCCCTGCGAGGAAGCAAGCTACGCGTAGCGTCTCGGAGAGAGCGGCTCCAGCCGCTCACTACAAACTAATTTCAATATTGGCGTTGCTGATTCCATGTATGAAAATGATTTTGCATAATACCAAAATCCTTGTAGAGACAGAGACGTAGCAGTGCTACGTCTCTACATCCAGATTCATACTTCAATTCAGCAACGCCTCAATATTTTTTACATTACATCAGTTAATGTAGTTTGAATTATTCTCACCTACTTACTTACAGCAGTCGTAAATTATTCGTAAAAATTGAGATCCCCGACTTCTCACAGAAGCCGGGGATGTTGTATGTTCAGATGATTTAGAGAAGTTGCAACTAGTGTATTCACGCCAAGATTGGTGCTGAGAGTGATGGGAACTGCTTTAGCTCCCACCACACCTAAACGGATTGAACTCGTCATTTAATTGGTGGGATTAGAGGGTTTAACCTGATTTCGCATTGTTTCAAAGCTGAAAGCAGCCGCGCCAAAGGTTACTAACAACACTCCCATAATTTGCACGATATCCAAATTTTCTTGAATGATTAGCCCAGCGAAAATCACGGTTAAAACTGGGATGGTACCACCGATGAGCGCCGATCGCGAGCCACCAAGTTTACTAATACCAACATTGTTGAGCAAATAGCCGGCAAGAGTCAACACACCCAAAATAAATGCACTTAAAACCAGTTCCAGCATCTTAGAGGGATCAACTACCAAATTCCAACTGCCTGGTAAAGGTAGCATCAAGCAGATAAAGCTCAACAGCAACATGGTGGCGAAGTTAATCAAAGTAAAAGTCACAGGATGCAGTTTGCTAGCACAAACCCGCGTCAGAATTATGTAGGCTGCAAAAGCCACGCCGGAAAGAATGGCGGCGCTGCTTCCCATTGAAGTATTACCCATACCTGGGTTGGGAGAACCTCCTAAAACCAACAATTCACCGCAGCAAATCGCAGCGATCGCACTGATGCGAAATGTGGTAGGGCGATCGCGGAACAGAAACCACGACAATAAACCACTAACCATCGGATAGATAAAGAACAGTGCGATCGCCATTCCAGTTGTGACTTGAGCGATCGCAATGTATATGAGAAGCTGAGATAAAAACAAAAAACAGCCACTCACAACTGACAACAGCAAAATCTGCTTTGTAGCTGTATTAGCAGCTGTGGGATTTCCTCTAACTGAGCTAGCCAAGTTTTCTAAGTCTTGCCACAGGGTTGGATGCAGTATCGGAGACAACAATACCATCAGTGGGACTACTACCATAAATCGTAAGGTCAAAATTAAGAAAGTATTGCCCAAAGTCGGTGGCAGCAAGCGTTCTACCTCTAATACTCCAAAAATCTGGGAACCTTCGTGGAAAATCACTCTGATGGCTACGTTATAAAGCGACGATAGGACTGCCGATAAGACAATCAACAATAAACCGATTTGGATCGACGATAAACCAGAGGAATTGCGCGATCGCGATTGTGGCGGTTTTGCTGGCGGCGGCGGCTCTAGCGGAGCGATCGGTGAAGATTGAGCTTTGCTCTGCGATACGTTCCTGCGGAGGAGAGAAATTGATTCAGCAGCGTTTCTCCTTCGTGAAGGTTGTATTGCTTCCGGCTGTGGCACAGATACAGTAGGAGGCTCTGATGTCGTTTCGTTTTCCGACAAGTCCTTATTAAGGACAGAAATTGGTTCAGCAGCGTTTTCTTTTGGTGGCGGAACTACAGCAGCATTCGACTCTGATTTAGTTTCCCTTTGGGACAAGTCTTGGCTAGGGACAGAAATTTGGTTCGCGGGGTTTTCTCTAACAACAGTCGGCTCTGATGTTGTTTCCCTTTGGGACGAGTCTTGGCTAGGGGCAGAAATTAAGTTAGCGACGTTTTCTCTAAGAACCGGCGGCTGTGATGTCGTTTCCCTTTGGGATAAGTCTTTGCTGGGGGCAGAAATTGGGTTCGCGGCGTTTTCTTTAACAACAGTCGGCTCTGATATCGTTTCCCTTGGTGAAAATTTATTAGCGATCGGGGAAATTGGCTCAGAGGAATTTCTTACTACTTCGCCAACCTGTGGCGAGGATGTCTCAAAAGAACTGTTTTTTTCTGGCTCGGTAAACTGCAAAACAGTAGGTATACCTGCTGTCGCTGGTTTGCGTGAAGCTTCTTCAATAGTTTTGTCTAGTTCTCCATGCAGGCGATTAACAAACTCCGCCAAAATCGTTTCCCCTTGCTGCTGCTGGCTGTACATCCGTGACAACTGTTGGGAAAGATTACTTTGATAGTTCTTCAGTTCCTGTTGCAGCGAGTTAAAGGTAACAGTAACGGTGTCATCCAAGCTGTCAAACATGTGTTCGACTTTTTCGTTTATTTCACCTACTACATTGCTGCTTACTTCAGCCGACTTAAGCGCAGCTTGATCGTAAGACTTGCCCTCTATGGTTTGGTTAGCTAAAGTTGCCAGAGAGGATTGCAGTTGGGAAGATATATGCTTTGCCAGAACTTCTGCCAGTTGCCGAATTAACACTTGCTGCTCAGTAATTTGGCGCACTTGTTGTAAATGCTCTTTTTCCTCTACTAAGCTTTGAATATCATCAGATAATCGGTTTTTTTCTGACTGAAGTCGCTTTACGTCTTCCTGCAATCCTCTGAGGACGTTTTGCTGAAGATTTTCTAAATCTTCAACTACAGCCCAAAGAGCATTTTCTGCTGCTCTGGATAGCTCGCCTCTGACTCTTGGGTTTTCTGGTTGCTTCTCGAATCGCCCCATTAGCTTCTAACCTCTAACACCTTGACGATAAAGCTGCTTCCGGTACACTTTATTGGCGCTCATACTAATTTCATGTATTTTGTCAGATAAATTAAAAATTTTAACAGCACTTCCGCATTTCAACGTAATTCTGTCATAGTGAACACAACTTGGCAAAGCATCAAATTTACCTTACTGCTTAATACACAGTGTTTTCTTCAGGATTGACAAGTATTTTGTCATTCGATTTTGGACTTTGGATTATCCCTATGGCTGTAAGTCGCTTCAACTCCAACCTTTTTTGTTTTGATCAGTTTAATTTACATCAACTATTTGCTAATGAGATTTTTACTTTTAAATAAATCTCACTCCAAATAAACATTTATTGTTTTGCTACCAATAGTAATTGTCAAAGACTTGCAGATGGGTGCATTATTGCCACAGAATTGTCTGACTGAAGAGGCTGGGGAGCAGGGGGCGGGGGGAATTCTAGTATCTTTCCGCCTGCCACAAGGGTTTGAGAGCAAATAAATTTATTATGTATGGGGATTTCCACCCCCTGCCCCTTTTCTCATTCTTGACTTGCGAAATTAACTGTAAATTCGTGTGGAATGTAACTTGTGTGACAGTTTATATCTCTAAATGGAGATTAAAGTATCTTCTTGTGGAAATTCAAAGTTACGCTATCCCCTGCACAACATTCTAATGAATGAGTAGCAGTTCTGCAAAAACCCGCTTTTTTGGCGTTGTTGCAATCTAGGTTCTACTTTGAGTAGATACAGTAGATGAAAAAATTAGAAAAATATTAATAATTCTTTAGAGAAATAAAATCCGGGCAATGCTAAAGATGGCAGCGCTAAGGACAGCACTCACGGGGATTGTAATTAGCCATGCGGCGGCAATGCCTTTTAGTGTTTGAAACTTAATCGACTTGATATTTTGCACTAGTCCAATACCAACTACACCACCGACAAGAGCGTGGGAAGTAGAGACTGGTAAACCTAGCCGGGAGGCAATGAGGATGGTGGTAGCAGTAGCAAGTTCGGCACAAAATCCACTACTAGGTTGTAAGGCAATAATGTTTTCGCCAATAGTGGCGATGACTTTTTTACCCCAGACAGCTAAACCACCAACAATACCAGCACCACCAAGGATTAAAATCCAAATGGGGATCGTGATACCATCTGTCGGTACGCTACCAGTGCGATTAATGTAGACGATCGCAGCTAAAGGAGCGATCGCATTTCCCACATCATTAGAACCATGAGCAAAGGCGACAAAGCAAGCACTTAGGAGTTGGAATCGGGCGAATAATCTTTCTACAGGATTAGGGAGTATTTCTCCCTTGTCTCTCTTATCTCCCAATTGTCGCCAACTCATGATTGTGAGTCCAACTGCTGCTACTGCACCGGTTAACAGTGGGATGTCGTAAGTAGGGATCGTAAAACCAACTTGCTCAATTACAAAATTGGTTAGCGGTTCAGTTAGCGATGGTAATACAATCACGCCGAAGACACCTAGCAGCAGAGTACTCAACCAGGGAATCCATTCTTGTAACTGGACTACTTGATTGGGTTGATCTAAAATCCAGTGCTTGATTTGACTGTAGAATAAAGCAGCGATCGCACCACTAATTAATGGCGTTAAAACCCAGCCAATGGTAATTAAGCCAATTGATGACCAATCAATTGCCTCTACTCCTAAAGCTACCCAACTAAATCCAGCGATCGCACCAACAACCGCATGAGAAGATGAGACTGGTAAACCGCGTGATGTGGCAATTTGCAACCACACACCACAGGAAATTAGTACCGTTACCATTCCAGTTACGAATATTTGGGGTGTAGCTGCGAACAAGGCGGGATTAGCAATTTTCGTTGCTAGGGTTTCTGTTACCTCATGTCCAAACAACACAGCACCCGTAAACTCTAAAATCCCAGCAATTATCAGTGCTTGTTTGAGGGTAACAGCTTTGGAGCCTACAGAGGTTCCCATCGCGTTAGCGACATCATTTGCTCCGAGATTCCAGGCGACGTAAAAAGCTAGTAGAGCAACTGCAACTAGGGTAATAAGCATTTTTTTGAGGCTAGCAAGGATATGAGGGAGCAGAGGGAGATCGCAATTCAAAATTGAAGAGATCCCCCTGATCTCCCTTTTACGGATAAATTAAGATTTTATAAGTATCCTCTGTGGGTGCGATCGCTTGCTCAACAGCTGCTGATAAATCTTTTAATGGATAGCGATCGCTAATCAACGCTTTTACATCAATTCGCTGATTAAACACAATATCGGCTGATAGATTCTGAAGCCGATAAGAGGAACTGTAACTGCCTATCAAGTCAATTTCCCGACGGTAGAGAATATTGGGGTTAATGGGAATTTCCAACTCATCAGGAAATTCGGCGAAAAATAAGATTTTACCGCCTTTGCGGGTACTATCAAGTGCTTGAAAAAATGCTTTATCACTGGGTACAGCCAGCAAAGTAACATCAACACCTAGTCCACCAGTTAAGGCAGAGATTTTGGCAGGTAAATCGGGATCGCGAGCATCAAAAGCCGCTTCTGCACCGACACTTAAGGCTTTATCAATTCTAGAAGGTAATAAATCGGTAGCGATCGCTTTTGCTCCAAAATACTTCACCAACATGATAAACATTAACCCAATTGGCCCAGCACCAGTAACTAATACAGTTTGTCCTGGAGCAATTTGAGCTTTTCTCACTGCTTTCAAACAACAGTTAGTTGGTTCTACAAAACTCGCTTCTTCAAAACTGATGTTATCGGGGATGGGAATTAGCCCACCATTTTCCACAATATGTCCGGGAACCTTGACATAATCGGCAAAACCGCCACCACTGGCGTTAAAGCCTGCGGTAGTGGAGATGTTTTTGTAAACATCGCACATGGAGAAATTATCATTTAGGCAGTAGGCGCAACGCATACAAGGGATGTGGTGCATCACTGCTACCCGTTGTCCAACTTGCCAACCTTTGACATTATTGCCTATTGCTGCGATCGTGCCGGCAGTTTCATGTCCAAAAATGCGCGGTGGTTCATACAGTGGATAACGAATTTTCTTAATATCTGATTGACACAACCCCACAACCCGCACCTGTACCAGCACTTCATCTGGTTCCAGAGTTGGAACTGGGATATCTTCGTAAGAAAGTTGATTAACGCCTCTAAATACCTGTGCTTTCACGTTGCTTTTTCCCCGCTCAACGATACTAGATGTAACATTAGCAGCCAACGTTAGGCTATCAGATTTAAGATTTCTGTGTTTTAGCTTGTTCTATTTCTTGTTCTAAGCTTTGTTCAAATATTTGAAATGCCTTGATATCTGCTGATGAGAGCTTTCCCTGAATTTTCCCATTCTCAACTCGCAGGATTTCCCCTCGGTTGTCCTTGGCAGTAATTGTTAAAACTCCCCGATTCTGCCAGAGTCGATAGCACTCTCCCTCTAAATATAGACCCCCTTCTAGTGCCACCTTGCCTAATTTATCCAAGGCTTTTTTAGCAGTTTGGAAAACACTCTGGCTATATTCATGCCATAAAATCTTACTGGCGAATATTGGTACTTCTTTGGTGAGCAGATCAAGTAGCTCGATAAAAGTCAGCGGTGGCTTTTTTAAATCTTGAGACCATCGGTGTATTACTTGAAGTATGCAATCTGGGTCAAGATCGTAAAGATGAGTAAGAAAGGTATCGGGGTGTTGCGCTTCTATTTCCCAACGAACCAGATCCTTGGCTTGAAAATGCTTGATATTTGAGGTGACAATTATATCAGCTTTAGCTGTAACAGCAGCAGCCAGAACATGGCGATCGCCAGGATGATTTGTCATAATTTCAGCTAATCCATTTGGCACTTCCACCATTGCTTCTGGAAAGGCTGCTGTAATTGTCCCCTCCAACTTCATTGCTCTCTCAACTGACATCTTCCCTGTAATTACAAGGTTGCGAGTTGCACCATCAAGAATTTCCTGCGACCAATAAGGCAAATAACAACCAGCCCTAGCACAACGAAGTAGAATGTCACGCAGGTACATCGGGAACATAACACAAGAGTCTAAGAGAATAAGCTGTTCAGCCATTTTGTTGGTTGAATTACTCCTATTCGTAGAATCCTGCTTCTTGGCTGATCTGAGTTAGCTCAGTTAAGAGTTGATCGCGCTTCACATCCCGTTGCTGTTTATAATTCATTAAATCATCAAAACGAACCCGTCGATGTGAACCCACCTTAATGTGAGGAATTTCACCTTGTTCTAATAACTTGATCAGGTATGGGCGTGATACACTAAGAAACTCCGCAGCTTGTTGTGTCGTCAATTCCTGTTGTTGAGGAATTATAGATATAGCCTTACCTGATGCCATTGCCTGGACAACTTGAAGCAGCACTTGATAAATCGGTTCAGGAATGTTAATTCTTTCTCCGTTAGCTCCTACCAGTTTCGCCTGAAAATCTTTAACGCTCAGTATGCGCTCCAGTTCTTTGATAGATTGAGCTTCTAACTGTGGAGATATTACAGAATCTAAAGACATGTTCTGTTTTAACATCATATTAGTCTACTACTGTGTTGCAGGGTTTCTCATTAGCAATGCAATTTACACTGTTAATCTTATTCACCATCTTAATCATACACACTACACAAACGAAATATCCGAAAAATAAAATAAATTCTTTTGTATTATCCCAAGCTATCTGGAGAAAATATGTCAAAACTTCAGTGAGGTTAAGGGATGGTTAATTAAACCTATACATCTAAATGTTTTAGTTATTGGTATAGGAACCAGAATAACTGCAATTGCTATCCAAGCGGCGCGATGGGGAGCCAAAACTATTCTGGTGAGATAGTGTTACAGCTTTCGTAACGCTGTATTATTTTTGAATATTTTCTCAAGATTTTTTCCGAGACGGTAGCAATGACTATTCGCCATGCGACTGAAACTGACTTACCTGCAATTGTGGCAATTTATAATGCTGCAATTCCTAGCTGTATGGCAACTGCTGATTTAGAGCCAGTATCTGTGGAAAGTCGCCTTCCTTGGTTTAAGACGCGATCGCCTTCACAACGCCCACTTTGGGTAATTGAAGTAGAGGGAGTAATTGCTGGATGGCTGAGTTTCCAATCCTTTTATGGGCGGCCCGCCTATAATAAGACTGCCGAAATTAGTATTTACATAGCCCCTGGCTTCCATCGATGTGGTTTGGGACGACAACTATTAGCACAAGCAATTAATGAAAGTCCGAGTTTGGGTTTAAAGACTCTTCTCTGCTTTATTTTTGCCCACAATCAACCTAGTTTAAAACTTTTTGAAACATTTGGTTTTCAACCTTGGGGACATTTACCTAAAGTTGCCGAAATTGACAGCGTTGAACGGGATTTAGTAATCATGGGACTCCGAATTACTAAACCTGTTGTTTAATTGAATGGCAATAAGATTAACAACGCTGCAACTGTGTTAACAACACAACAATTTCATCAATTGCCTGCCGCACAACTGTTGCAGGTTGTTCAGATTGATTGACAAGAATACTAAAAACCAATGGCTCATAATTAGGCGCATTCATATATCCAGATAGAGAAACTACACCCGTTAACGTACCTGTTTTTGCTTGGACAATCCCCTCAGCAGGTGTATCTTGAAAGCGGTCTTTTAAGGTTCCACTTTTACCTGCCACGGGTAAAGATGTGCGATATATATATGCTGTTGGTGTTCTTGCGATTCCTCGCAAAGTTTGTACAAAAGCTTCTGGTGTAACTAAATTACGACGTGATAAACCCGAACCATCCACTAAAATATAATTTGCTGGATCAACTCCCAATTTAGTTAAACTCGCTTTGACAACTTCCAAACCTACATCAGCACTAGTTTGATTTTTCAGTTTGGGTTTTTCTACAGCTAATGCTCTCAATAGGGCTTCAGCATAAAGATTATTACTATTCTGAAGAGTTTCCATTAATAAGTCAGATAAAGGTGGCGACTCTACAAATGCTATTTCCTTTTGATTGACACCACCATTTGCTACTGATATTTGTCCCAAAGAAATTTTTTCTGTTGCCAAAGCTGCACGGAAGCGCCGTAAGAAGTAATAATTAGGATCAACTACAGGCAAATCTATTAAAGACGGTTCAGAATTCGTTGTCAGTTGTCCTTGAATTCGTAATACTGTTCCTGATAATTCGCGGGTAACATTGACGTAGGTTGGTTGATTTTGGGCAACGGTTACTGACTGATTAATTATCCGCCATTCTTTTGCCTCGCCAGGATCAATCCACACCACTTGTAAAGATTTACCTACAGCCTGCGGTACAAGTTTTAAGCTAAAAATATTTTGATTTATAATAAAGCTGCTGACTGGTGCGCCATAGTCTGACTGCACATCTTCCCATTGCCAGGTGGGGTTAACAATATCACCTTGAATATAACTATCATCAGCTATCAATTGCTGAATTTGAGTAATACCTTTCTGTTTTAGCTGCTGTGCTAATGTTTGCAGTTGAGTATCGCTTAAGCTTGGATCTCCCCTACCGACAACCCGTAAAACACCATTGCCATTCTGATAAATAGAGGTGCGAATCCGAAAATTAGCACCCAATTGCTGCAATGCAGCTGCTGTTGTCAGTAATTTGAGGTTAGACGCGGGAGTAAAGTATTTCTGAGCATCCCGACTGTAAAGAATTGGCCCTATTGATAGAGGTTGCACTAAAATTCCCCAGCGCACCCGACTAAATAAGGGACGATTGATTACAGCATCTATAGCTGTTCCCAGTTGGGTAGAGCAAATTGATTTTGTAGTGGTTGTTGGCGCGACTTGGGTTTGTGCTTTCGCAATAAAACTAAATCCTATCTGGCTAGCCAAAAATATTAACAAAACACCCAGTGGTTGATTGAAAGCCTTAAGTCTCACCAATTTTCCTTATCCTAAAGAGAGATATTTTTACTTTGCCAAAAACTTTTTTCCGGATAGAGAAGAATTGGCTCAGTAAAGTTACTTAACTAGTATAGGGAAGATGTTCACATGTTTCATAGGTGGGCGATGTCTATGACGGGCTGCGCCTACGCACAAACATAATTTATGGGACTACAAAATAGAAACATAAGTGAACCTGCATATACAGAAATACGAAATCGAGGCAATGGTGTGAGTACATTTTTATCTGGTGTAGCTGTATTACTCTCTACTTTGGCATTGGGATGTAGCGGCTATGTAGCTTATGAAGTTTTCACGTTGCGGCAGACACTAAATGCTAGTAACACAGTCAGCAACACCATTCCCACTCAAGTGCCAAATCTTACAGCTACAACTTCTCCACAACTAACGATCTCACCATCCCCAGCTACTGCTACAACTTCAGCAATTAGCCCTGGTCAATTTGTGCAGCCTGCTTTTGGCAAAAAGGCAGAAGTTGAGTTACTTTCAGCAAAGCGAATTAAAGATCCAGAAACTGGAAACCGTGATGTGGTAAATCTGCAAATGCGTATTCGTCGCCTTGCCACAGACGGAGTTGTTGGTGGTGATATTATATCGGTTGCTAGTACAACAGCCCGCAATCCTGAGACTAGTGTAACCTACAAAGGAGTTGCTCTCAATCGCTCAACAGGAAGCGTTTCTTTGTTCCAAGTCCGTCCCCAAGCCTCCGCAGATGCTTATATCTGGCTAAGAGTTCCCGATGGTGTTAATAAGTTGGACATTTTTGTGCCAGATACAGCCGCATTTAAAAATGTACCAATTTCTAACTAGTACTGTATCGGATTAATTTTGATTAACGTGCAAGATTCCCAACTTCTTTATGAAGTCGGGAATCGGAACATTAACTCAAACAAAATTATTTCATCCTCTAAATTAGCAACCCCAAATTAAAGATGGTAGATGACTGAGGTTGCAATTCAAAAAAGATTACTCTTCTTCCTCTTCCTCTTCATCTTCATCTTCATCTTCTTCCTCTCCGAACACTCCGTCTATAAGTTCTTGTGCGCGTTCGTCTGAAATCTTTAAGGCTTCTTGAAGTTCAGAGATATAATCTTGTTCAACTTCGGGTACTTCTTCGTCAATCCCTACCACTAAGATCGCTGTGATGTATGCAGCTTCGCGATAACCTTTATTAGGTAAGGATTCGATGGACTGGGCAATTAAATCTTCTGGTTCTTCTTCTTCAATCAAGCTGACGACTTTTTCGGTCAATTCTTCAAAGTCTTCTTCAGAGTAATCTTCAAATAAACCAACCCGACCGAGAAATTCACTTAAAGCATATTCTTCTGTTGAAGAAATACCTTCACCGTCAGCCGCAGCTGAAAACAGTCCAAGAATGGCGATCGCAACTTCTGGTTCTAGAGCAACTGAACTAATACTACGGCCTTTGGGCAACTTGCGTTTAGACATAATTATCCTTTAAAAGTTACGTGATATTTCAGGAAGCTATATTTTGCGGTTTATCATGCTTCCTCGATTTATGATTCCCAAAAGAATGCGGAAATATACATTGGGATGAATCTTTTTTTCATAAAAAATACGCAGAGAGTATATTCATCTGCGTATGAAAAAGGTTAAGTTGCCTCAAGTAGTTATAGTATAGTTTTATACTGTATTATCAAAAGTATAAGAAAAGCGATCGCCCTCCGGGAAGAGTCCGCGATTGCTTTTCTTTAAACCCCTACTCTAGGAGTCAACTACTACCAACCGCTAACCCTGGCGAAGTAATGAGTATTTTAAGCCGACCTAATCAGGAAGATTAAGTGACATCTACGCAAGAGGAAAGGGAGCAGAAGTAGGGGAATTCCTGTATATTTCTCCCCTTTTCCTTGCTCCCCTACCTCTCTGGTCTAAATTATCAAAAAGCGTTACAACTTCGTCCCACACTCAGCACAGAAGTTATGGGTAGGAGCATTTTTTGCATTGCAGTTACTACAATACACTGGCTCTGCTGCCGCTTTTGGCGATCGCTTCTGCAAGCCGACCATTTGAGCATTGCTCTTACCAGGGACTACCATTGGATAGCAGTTTTCGTCTCTGGTGACGTGGACATTTAAGATTACTGGCCCCTTGTGTGCTAGCATTTGGGCGATCGCATCTTTTAATTGGCTGCGATCGCTAATTACCATGCCTTTAATGCCATAAGCTTTTGCCAATAACTCTACGTCTGGCATCCCTACTTCCATGTTTGAGCATGAGTAACGCTCACCGTAGAAGGCTTGCTGCCACTGGCGCACCATCCCTTGCCAGCCGTTATTGATAATTATTGTCTTGACATTTATCCCATACTGTGCAAGTGTACCAAGTTCCTGCAAACACATTTGGAAACTGGCATCACCGCTAATACAGATGACTTCTTCATCAGGAAACGCTACTTTCGCCCCCATTGCCGCAGGTAAGCCAAAACCCATCGTTCCCAAACCAGCACTAGAAATCCAGCGCCTTGGGCCGTTCTTCAAGAATTGTGCTGCCCACATTTGATGCTGTCCGACATCTGTAGTGTAGAAAGCCTGGGGTGCTTGGCGACTGACTTCTACAATTACTTCTTGGGGTGAAATGCTGTCGGGATGTTGCGGCACTATTAGAGGATACTCATCGCGCCAACGGTTAACTAAATTTAACCACTCTTGGTTTTGATTAGGGGTAGCCTTAACGCCTGTTTCTTTGCAGCGACGCAACAAGTCTACTAACACGTTCCGCACATCGCCGACGATAGGCACTTCAGGAATACGGTTTTTGCCGACTTCTGCGGGATCGATATCGATGTGAATTACTTTGGCGCGGGAGGCGAATTCATCCAATTTGCCTGTAACGCGATCGTCAAATCTAGCGCCAACGCAAATCAGCAAGTCACAATCACTAACGGCAAAGTTAGCGTAAGCAGTACCATGCATTCCCAACATTCCCAAAGCGAGGGGATGATGTTCGTCAAATGCACCGATCCCCATTAAGGTTGTGGTGACAGGGATATCGAATAATTCAGCTAGTTGTTTGACTTCTTCATGGGCACCAGATGCGATCGCACCACCACCGACATACAATAGCGGACGGCGGCTTTCAGTAATCAACTGGATGGCAGCATTAATCTGCCGGGGATTTCCCTTCACCGTAGGACGATAACCGCGCAACTTCACTGAACCTGGTTTTACAGGCACATAGTCAAATTCTTCTAAAGCTACATCCTTGGGGACATCAATCAAAACTGGCCCCGGACGCCCACTGCTAGCGATGTGGAAGGCTTCGGCGACAATTCGCGCCATATCTTTAGGATCGCGCACTACATAAGAGTGCTTGACGATCGGTAGCGTAATCCCGTAAATATCGGTTTCTTGAAACGCATCTGTACCAATTGATGGCCGTGCTACCTGTCCCGTAACCACAATCATCGGGATTGAATCCATGTAGGCGGTGGCGATGCCTGTCACCAAGTTAGTTGCTCCTGGACCAGAAGTGCCAAAGCATACTCCTACTTTACCCGTGGCACGGGCATAACCATCGGCGGCGTGGGCTGCGCCTTGTTCGTGTCTCACGAGAATGTGCTTAATAGCACCAGTTGCTTCCACCTTATACAGGTCGTCGTAAATTGGTAGAATTGCCCCACCAGGATAACCAAAAATATAATCAACGCCGTGGCGATGAAGGCTGTCAAGGAGAGCAAAACCACCAGATGCACGTTTGGGGACGGCTGGCGGGCTAGAAGCACGAGACTGTTTGTGATTCTCGGTTTGTGGAAGACTGATTTGGGAAAGCAATTCTCCTGCGGAGACACTTTGTGAACGCACGGTCAAACCTCAGACTATAGCTAAAGTTAATACTGAAATTCTGTATTTAAGATTTCATTTTAATTGAAAACTTCAATCAAATTCGGATAATTTTATATATTAAATATAAAGCTAGATTATTAGCCTACATTAATTAAATAACGTCTTGCAAGACTTTGCGGGTATTTTGCCAAGCCCAAACACCGACAACTACGACAACAATACTCATTGCTACAAGCACAGTTCGCAAGCCCAGAGCATCAGTTAATGGCCCAGTAATGGCCAGAGGTAACGCCAGAGCGATGTTAACGGCATGATTTTGAAAGCCAAATACTTTACCGTGCATGGTAGGTGGTGTTTGCTGTTGAATTAAAGTTTGCATGGGTACGCCAATTAGGGAAGCACCTATACCCAAAAATGCACAGAGTCCTAGCGCCAGTAATAAGTTGTGCGTAAAAGTGAACACCCCTAAAACTATTGCCATCATCAAAAATCCAATTAAAGGTAGGGGCTTGCGATCCAATTTATCACCCCAGTGGCCTAAAATCGCCGCACCAAATACCATACCCACGCCTGCTGCTGCCAAGAAAAAGCCAAACTGTTTTTCTTTTAAACCAAACTCTGCGGCTAATCGAATCGTCAGCACCGTTAAGGTTGCAAACACACAATATAAAGTTGTCAGTTGCAGCATGGCATTCAAGATCAAAGGGTTTTTCTTGAGATAGCGCAGGCTTTCGGTGAATTCAGTCCAAGGGTGATTTGATGCCTGGTGTTCTTTTGAGAGTTTGGGTTCTTTAAACTTAATTGGCTGCATGATCGCAGCCGATAATATGTATAATCCACCAACTACAAGCTCTTGACCATATTCTTCTCCCATCAAGCTTTTTGCCAAACTCAAAATTGGCTCTCCTATAGCAAAGCCAACAATTAAAGCTCCCATCATCGTGCTGCTAAACAAGGCATTGGCTGCCAACAAATTTTCTCGCTTTACCAATAAGGGAATGGCTGCTTGTTCAGCTGGTGCAAAAAACTGCGTCACCGTGGAAATGGCAAAAGTCAGGATTAACAAAATCAGGAAGTGTCGTGGCAATAAGGGAAGACACAGCGTCAATATTCCCCGCACGATGTCTGATCCGACCAGAATCAGCTTTTTTGGCAACCGATCAACAAAGATACCACCGGCAGAGCCGAATAAAATTGCTGGTATTGTAAACGACAGCATCAAGGTTGAGTACATCGAATTTTGTGCCAACCCAGGAAGCGGAGGGTAGTTCTCCAGCAGAGCAATCAGCAAAACGAAGAAGACTTTATCTGCTAACTGGGACAGCAGTTGCCCAATCCACAGGAGCATAAAACCACGGTTTTTTAGCAGTGCGCCAAACCCGTTATTAACAGCAGCTGGTTCAGTTGGAAACATTTAGATACTTTCTTTAGGTAGATGGAGATAGAGCATTGGGCATTGGGCATTGGGTATTGGGCAGAAGCAGGGCTATTTCATTCTCATCTAGCCCGCCTCAGAATAAATTCTGAGTCTAATAGCGAAAGTCGTCTAAAGACGACTGAGAAGAGGTTATAGTCAGTTTTAACGGACTTTAGCTATGAGCCGGGGAACTTCAGTTCTGGGCAGTTTATGTCTAGAACGAAATAGCCCTGGGGCAGAAGTGAGAATAAATGCTAACTCCTAACTCCTAACTCCTAACTCCTAACTCCTGTTTACTTACTCCATTGTCCGGATTAATTTGCTTCATAGCGCTTTAACAGCATAAGCAAAAATTCAGTTGCTGTCAGACGACCTTTGGGTGGAGAAATTTCAATGGATGAATCTACCCAGCAGCCTTGTACAATTTGGGGCGATCGCCAGATGCACAAATGATCTACTGCTGGTTCTGCATAAAAGTTATTTTGCCCACGACCTAGCAAACAAGAACTCCAATGCGTGAAATAATCATGACTCATCCGGTGAATAGGGAAATTACCCTGTAGTGGTACTCCCCATCCATCTATAGCAATAAATGCTTTGACACGACCACCTGAGAGTTGCCACAAATGCGCTGCCCCTATTGCTCCGACTACGCCAGCACTAAAGCTAATAAATATAATTGGTGATTTTATAGAGTTGGTCAAGCAATGCCTGCGGTGAGCTAGGCTAACGCGCAAAAACTGCAAAATATGAAATGCTGATAAAACCAAAAAATCTTTACCCGGATAAATCAGTATATTTGGGGGATTGGGTGCGATCGCGCTATTACCA
This sequence comes from Nostoc sp., assembly GCF_036919495.1. GTDB lineage: Bacteria > Cyanobacteriota > Cyanobacteriia > Cyanobacteriales > Nostocaceae > Nostoc. The sequence continues at coordinate 6,579 of NZ_JBALBZ010000069.1, read as the reverse complement.
ACTACATCTAACAATCCTACTCTAAAGCTTTCAGTTAACTCTGGCTCATGGATTCCAGGGCAAATAATTATACTCATCTCTAACACTACCTTTGATTTTTTGACTCTTCCGATGTACAGAGCTTTTTCAAAAATCAAGTAATATCCTTATATATTACCTTATTTTTACTGAGTAAATTATAGCCGCCTCATATATTTTTCCGAAAGAATACTATTTTAAAAACTTATTAATTGGGATTATAAATAATATTAGATTACTCCAACAAATCAAATGTTTATCTGTATCATTAGTTTGGTAGTTCTAATATTAATTATTTTTATTGCTTTATATAATAGTTTAATCCACAAAAAGAATCAAGTTAATAATGCATTTTCTACTGTTGATGTAATTCTGCAAAAAAGAAGCGATTTGATACCTAGCCTTGTTACCTTAGCTCAAATATATATGCAATTTGAGCAAAAAACATTGATATAAATTAGCAGACTCAGAAGTAGAGCAACTTCAAAAAACTTAAGTGATAATAGCCGATTTGCCGTAGAAGACCAAATTTCGAGGATGTTAAGTAAAATTATAGTAATAGTTGAAACATATCCCGAATTAAAAACAAACGACCATTTTATCCAATTACAATATTCCTTAAGGGAAGTAGAAGAACAACTTTCTGCGGCTAGAAGATTTTATAACTCTGCCGTAACTGAATATAATAATGCCGTAGAAATGTTTCCGACAAATATTATAGCTTGGTGGATGAAATATCAATTAAAATTGCAGTTTCAAGCTAATCAACAAGCAAGAAACAATGTAAATATTGAAATTTAAAAAACATGTCAGAATTAAAGTTGGTAAATATTCAAGAATTCTTAAATGCAATAGTTAACCTGTTAGAATATCAAAAAAATTCCAAGTTAGCACTTCAGGGCTTGGAAAGTTTTTTCCAAAATAATGCAGAAACAAATAGAAAAGAATATTTTTATGCACGGGTGTTGCTTTTAGACGCATACCTATATAATGGACACTTTGACAAGGCAATTAGCCTATGCCAAGAATTGAGCAACAGCAAACATCAAACAACTCAGATATTAGCACAATACTATCTTGCCGAAATATTTTCAGAAGCTAAACCCACAAAACAAAAACCATCACTAAATTCAAGTAAAAGTTCACTCACCACTGCACAAGAAACTGAACTTATAAATACTGGGTATGAAGCTATTACTAAAAAACGTTATAAAAAAGCAATCCAAGCATTAAATATTTTTTGTCAAGCTGCTTCTCCGGCTACGAAACACTATTTGCTAGCACATAAATGGCTGATAAAAGCATATCAAGAAAATGGGGAAATTAATCATGCGATCGCTCTTTGTCAGCAACTCCTAATTAATGACGATGAAGCAACGAGAAAATGGGCAAGGCGACTCTTATTTACAGACCTATTTATAGATAATATTGATGTGTCTGTGACTACACCAAATCCCACTGAATCAAAAGTTAAGCTACAATCACCAAGTAAAACCTTGCCAGAAGAACCCGAACCACCTATTGAAAAATTTATCCCTAAAACATTAAAGGAATTCAAAGTATTTTATCAAATTATTCCACCATTTATATCTTATACAGTTTTTTTATTTGTTAGGTTATTAAAAATAATTCCATATATATTTGGCAGTATTTTGCAAGGTAAAAACATTGAATACAAAAAGTTTGAAGCTGAAGTTTTTAGAAATCAATTTACCCGTGCAAGTGTAGTCTTCAAAGGATTATTTTTTAAAGCTAAATTTAACAAAAATCTACAAACTGTTACAATCGTTCAGCCCAAATTTATTAACGCTAATATTCATACTATTAATCTTGCTAAAAAACAGATAATTAAATTAGAAGATCCAGAATTTGCTAAACTGTTCACTGTTTATGGTGATGACCAAATAGAAGCACGCTATGTCTTATCTACTAGTTTAATGGATAAAATAGTTAGCTTTCGCAAGAAAACCAACAGAAATGTTTATATTTCTTTTGTTGATGACATGATATACATCGCCATAGAGGAACCAGTAGAAAATAATATATTTGAACCTAATCTTTTTACAAATATGTTAAGTTTTGCACCTTTAAGAGAATATTTTGAAACTCTCAACTTGATGTTGGGAATTGTCGAAGACTTAAATCTGGATAGACGCATTTAGCAAAATTTCATAATTCAGGAGTCAGAATAGTGAAAAGCTCAGGAGATAACTAGAAGGGATGAACGTACTTTTGATATCAAACCTTTTATAAATTCTGACTTCTGACTCCTGTTTGACTTTTGACTTTTGACACTTCGACTCCGCTCAGTGTTAACTTTTGACCATTTTTTGAATTCAAAATTCAAAATTCAAAATTCAAAATGAAGAATAGAATAATTTTGAATTAATTAATTCTGGGTACAAGCCCCCACTGATTCTTTGAATCAGTGGTCTACAATCAGTGGCGGGTTTCAAGCCCCCACTGATTGTCTTTAATTTTGAATTGATAATTTTGAATTTTGAATTCCCCGAAGGGTTTGACTTCCCCAAAGGGGCTGGGGCTGAACACTTTCGCCATTCCAGCGACATACGAGATGGCGCATGGTTCAATTTTGCATACCCAATGCCCCACGTAAATTTTATATGTCTTTTGATGTATTATTGGGATTTTCCCACCTATCCTATCCCCCTGGATGGGATAATAAGTTACAAGTAGGGAAAATGTGCAAACTGTTCCCTAACTTTATATTTCTCTGCACTCTGGTTATATTGAGGAATTAATTGTGGTTGCCACGCCGGAAAAAGTACAACACACCCACGAGCATCTATCAGGTAAAGACCGTGTAGCCGTACTGCTTATGGGCTACGGCGAAGTCGAAAGCTACGAAGATTTCGCCAACTATAACGAACAGGCTTTAAATCTACTGACAGCAAAATTTGCACCAGTACCAACCTGGATTTATCCCCCTCTGGCAAAGCTTTTGGCGCTATTTGACCGCCATGAGTGGGGACACACACACCACGATTTTATCTCCCCACACAATGCCATCTTTGAACAGCAACGGGCTGGGATTGAGAAGAATTTACAAGAAAAATGGGGTGATAAGGTTCAAGTTTTCAAGGCTTTTAACTTCTGCGCCCCTTTTCTACCCAATCAAGTTTTAGCAGAAATCAAAAACGAAGGCTTTGAGAAGCTGCTAATTTACCCACTGCTGGTTGTTGATTCTATCTTTACTAGTGGTATTGCGATCGAGCAAGTTAACAACGCTCTCGTTGAGTTGACTGATGGTGAGGAACACTGGGTTAAAGCACAGCGCTACATTCCTTCTTTCTTCAACGAACCAGCCTACATCGATTTGATGGCTCATCTGGTTGAGGAGAAAATTGCTGAGTTAGCAGGCGCTTATCTACCTTCTCAAATCGGCATTGTGCTAATGAACCACGGCTGTCCCCACAAAGCTAAAGGCTTTACTTCTGGGATTGCCGAAAGTGAAGCAATGTACGATTTAGTTCGGGATAAGTTGATTAACCGCTATCCTTTAATCTCCGTGGGTTGGCTCAATCATGACACGCCCCTAATTGATTGGACACAGCCAAATGCAGAGCAAGCTGCAAATAACCTGATTCAATTAGGTGCAAAAGTGGTAATTTTTATGCCAATTGGCTTTGCCACAGAAAACCACGAAACTTTATTGGATGTACACCACATCATCCATGCTTTGGAAAAACAGCATCCTGGTACGAACTACGTGCAAATGGCTTGCGTTAACGATCGCCCAGAATTTTTGGCAATGGTGGCCCAATGGGCTGATGCTCATATTGCAGAGTTGTTGTCAGAGCAAACTTTGGCAGTTAATCCCCAACTCGCTGGGGATCACCATCATCACCACCATCATTAAGTTGAGTAGGGTGGGCAAAGCTTTGCTCAATAATTACTAATTCGTAATTCGTAATTCGTAATTAAGAGGGGCAGAGCAAGCACTGATTATAACTAGTAATTATATTGACATTCCCACGCCTTGAAGGCGTGGGATTTTTAATGCCTTACTTACGCTTAAATTTGCCTGTAACCCTCAGTATGCAGATAAAGTTATTTTTTTTTAATCATTCTTAAGTAAAATTCCGATTAGACCCAGTATTATTACCCAGGGTATTTAGACTAGATAAAGTTATTGTGTAACTAATAATATCGATTTTACTACGTGTTAAGCGATCGCAAGCCAGGAAGCTAAATGAGCATCCACAAGTTCTTAATGATGAACCAGCCAGTAATTGGTAGGCTTATTTGCGAACTCAACCTCTTAACTGATCTAAGGCAGAAACAATTTTTAGCTGCTTTAGCGGTTAATTATCATACACCAGTTTTGTGTAAAGAGAGTAGGAAACGCGCCAGAAGTTCGCAGCGTTACAGTGTATCCAAAAAAAGTTGTTAGAGAAGTATTTGCCTAAGTGTATTTTTAGGCAAAAAAGTTGGCGTGCTGTTATCGAACAGCCAGAATTCTTGTGGAATCAATACACTGTTTTTCTCCGACCTTAGCACCATATATCGGAATCAAACCCTGAGTCACAAGGATTTACGGATGCTAATTAAAGACAAAATCGGAACTTCTTTGAACTACTATCTAATAGCTTTTGATGCTAATGGCAAAGAACGCGCAAACAATGGAGAGCTAATTAGCCAAAAGGTATTAGAAACCTTATCCAAGCCTGAGAAACCAATCACAGATGTCTTTTTGATGAGTCACGGATGGCAAGGTGACATTCCGGCGGCAAAAGACCAGTATGACAGATGGATTGCAGCTATGGCTAAAAACCAGGCTGATATTGAAAAAATGAAACAGGTGCGACCAGGATTTAACCCCCTGTTAATTGGTCTACATTGGCCTAGTAAGCCTTGGGGAGATGAAGACCTAAGTGCAGTGTCGCCAGACAAAACAATTGTGTCTTTTGACACGACAGATGATTCTCAAGAAGAGTTAGTTGAACAGTATGCTCATCGGATAGCTGATACTGAAACTACTAGAGAAGCACTCAGAACAATTTTCGCTGCGGCCGGAGAATATGACGTTGCACCTTACACATTACCATCAGAGGTGCGTGAAGCTTATGAGGTTTTGATTAAGGAAGCATCTTTGAGTAGTGAAGCAGAAGATGCAGATGCGTGGAGCGAAAACGAATCATTAAATTTAGATCCTGAAAGTGTATATGAAGCTACCCTGACAGAAGAAAACGAAGATGTCAGCTTCGGAATTGGGGATAGTGTGAAATCAGCCGGAGATGCATTTTTGAACATTCCGAGATTGTTATCTTTCTGGAAAATGAAAGACCGCGCTCGGAAAATCGGTCAAACTAGCGGTTTCAATTTGTTAAATAGACTTCAACAGGTGACAGATAATACTGTGCGATTTCATTTGATGGGACACAGTTTTGGATGTATTTTTGTTTCAGCTACTGTAGCAGGTACACAACATAACAAATTAACCCGTCCAGTAAATTCTCTTGTCTTAATACAAGGCGCTTTATCACTGTGGTCTTTCTGCTCAAATGTCCCTCATAGAAAAAATATTCCTGGTTACTTCCGCTCTATTATTAGCGATCGCAAAGTTACAGGGCCAATTGTTACTACCCAATCTCAGTATGATAAAGCTGTCAAAAATGCTTATCCTATGGCGGGAACACTAGGAATATTTGGAGGGCAAGATATAGACTTTGACCCTAATACTGAGAAGACATATCCCGGTGTAGGCGGCATTGGTTTTTATGGAATTCAGGGTGATGGTTTGGAAGTTATTAATGATGAAAAAGGTATGCTAACCCTGCAAGAATCCTACAACTTTGAGCCAGGCAAAATTTACAACTTAGAAAGTAGTAAATATATCGTTGTTCCTCCTAGTCCCACATCTAATTCGGGTAGCCTACAAGAGAGCCATCAGGATGAATGCGATGGTATTGCTACTAATCAATAATCTGCTAAGTTCGACCAATATAGCAGTTGTCAATTAAGTATGTGATGGTAAAAAAGTAATTTTTCACGCCATGAATACCTTAATAACAACTCATAGGAGTCTGCAACAACAGTATTACATCGATGCTGAAAATGCAAGCTATACCATACATACATCAGCGTTCAATAAATCAGTAATTGTCTATTGTAATTTTTTCGGGTGGTTATTTACCTCATAGCGATCGCAATTATCAAAGCGGTTGTAAAATTCAATTGATAACTGCTGTAAATAGTTACTACAGATATCAAGCTTGTCTTTTAAAATATATTCTAAATAAAATAAATATTAAAACTCTAAACACTGAAAAATATTTATTTTATTTTCATTAAATAACTTTTTAAAAATCTTATTTTGACTAAATTATAATATGTTGTGTTATGGTTGATTGGATTAGCCAAAAGCAAAAGGTAATTGCAACCTTTCCTGTCAACTAATAAAGCTGAAATTTCATCTAGTTTCTGTTGGTATAGCAGTTAAATATCGGTTCTTCCGCTACTTTTATGGCGAGAATCAAAATTAATTAGATTTTAACAACTACAATTTAATATAAAAAATGGTTAAAATTTAGATATTGT
>NZ_JBALBZ010000068.1:0-9459 GCF_036919495.1 Nostoc sp. | reverse complement strand
AGGATGCGATCGCTTCACGAAATAATGAGTATTACAGCCTCCGTTGCGGCAATATTATGGTTCCAGTCGCGGCAATATTATGGGTTAACCGACAACATTAAAAGCCATGTCAATCTAGTCATCTATTTCTGGCATTAGCAAATACCTCTGCTGCATTTGCTGAACCTATATAACGCCAATGCCAAGGTTCAAAACTTACTCCTTGGGCATTATTAGCTGGGAAAGACATCTCAAAGCCAAATTGTCTAGCATGAACAGTTAACCAGCGATAGGCTTCTGTTTTTTCAAATGCCAAAGTAATATCCTGTTTGGGAAGTTTCCCATCTGTTAAATCTATGGCATAGCCTGTATGATGTTCGCTATAACCAGGAGGTGCGCTAATTTTAGATGCTTTCTCTACAGAACCGAGGCGTTTAATTTGGTTATCAAATAATTTTTGTTGTTGTTCTATAGTCCGAAAGCCGGAAACAGGAATAATCCAAACACCAGTTTCTCTGGCTGCATAAATCATCTGCATAAATGCTTTGTCAGCTTCTCGATTAAGCGATTCAAATCTTTGTTCTGTTCCTGTAGCATAGCTACCAACAACCATCATTTGGCTAGCATCAGCTTGTGCATAGGACAAATGACCATAGGCGACCTGATTGCTGAGTCGTTGTTGGTTGTTAATTTGGGATAACCTATCTACAGTTATTGCTTGGGAGTTAGTTGTGATACTTACACTTGGCAATTTAGGGGAAATAGATTGGGAATTAGGAGTAACTATACTGGATGTATTGGGATATGTAGTAGCTTGTACCGCAGGATTTGTAATTGATAATCGGATGAGTGTTGCACCAAAAATCACGAAAAAAAATGAAACTACTGTGGCAATTCCCATCAAACGGAGGAGGTAAGAATTTTTATTACTTCTTCTCATAATCAATAAATTTAATCAGTAAAATTTTGACTGGATTCTATCTTCCATTTCCTCTCTACAAATTGCAAGTTGTAACGTACTATTCTAGTTTTAAAATCTGTTTGGCTGGGAAGAATATTTCCCTTTTGATCAAACAATTTCCTATTTTCAGTCACCTTGACTGTAATTGTTGCTTGACTACCGTTAGTCTGAAATTCGTCTACACTATCAATTCGTTGTAAGTCGTATCTATATTGATGACCATCATTCTTAAGAGAGCTGATTGAACCATCAACTCCGGCAGTTTTCGCGTATAGTTCACCTGTAGTTAATTCATAAGCTGCTTGAAAGTCGTAAGGCGGAGCAAACATTACACGCTTGGCGTATAGCCACTTACCAATTAATTCTGTTGCTGCTTCTTTTGTAATTTTTGGTTCTATATTTGCAGAGTTAATAGAAGAAATGAAGGAGTTCGGATTATCGGGTGGTTCGGTAGAAAAAGTTGGAGTAGGAGACGGTAAAATGCGATCTGGTTTTGTAGTTGTTAATTGTTGAGGATTAGGAACATTATTTATGGGAGAGTTGGATTCTACTGGGTCTGACGTTTGTTGATTAGAAGAATTTGCTAAATTTCCTGTAGATGGTGTTGATGCGGTAACAGTTGGTGTGGGTTCTTTTTTATTAGCTAATTCTCCTCTAATTAACCACAAACCACCGACAACAAATGTACCGATGACACTACCGATGATGACTGCTTTTTGCCAATCACCCATTTCCTGACTAGGTTTGAGTGGGGGTTGAGAATAGCCAAGTTGCTGATATGGAATTGCAGGTGGTGCGGCTAAAACAGTTTGCTGTTGCTGTTGGGGGTATGCATCTGGTCGTGGAGAAAATAATGTGGGGTTGGCTACAGGGATAGTTGGTGGAATTGGTGTCGTGCGATGTTGTAGGGAGTCTAACATTTCTTTGGCGCTGGAGTAGCGAGCGTCTGGATGAAAGGCGATCGCCTTATCTAAAAAAGTGGCGAAACTGGGACTCACATTTAAAGCATACTGTCGCCACAGTAAATCCCCGGTAGCCGGATCAGTTTCTAATTGTTGGGGAAGTTTGCTCGTTAACAGATAAATTGCTGTTAGTCCCAAACTATATAAATCACTAGCAAACACTGGCCGTCCCGCCGATTGTTCACTGGGCATAAATCCTGGTGTCCCAATCACAATCGACCTGCTAGAGTTACCAGAAGCACTCATGAGTGTTCCCATTGTCTCTTTGACTGCACCAAAGTCAATCAACACAGGTTTACCATCAGCGTGGCGAATCAAGATATTTTCTGGCTTGATATCTCTATGAACGATTCGCTTACTGTGGACGTAATCGAGAATGATTAAAATGCTGCGGATAATTTCTTTGACGGAACTTTCACTCAGTACCCCTTGTTGTTGTAACTTCTGCTGTAGAGTTTCACTCTCGATATATTCTTGTACTAAAAAAAATTCGTCATTTTCTAGAAAGTAGGCGTACAGCTTAGGAATCTGACTGCATCCATCGCCTAATTCTTCTAAGATTGCCGCTTCACGCTGAAACCGTTCTTGCACCAACTGATAAATCTGGGGGTTATTAGCCACGGGTTTGAGCTTTTTAATCAAACACCTGCGTCCTGATGGCATTTGGGTATCTTCTGCCAAAAATGTTTCACCAAATCCACCAGAAGCTAAGACGCGAATTACTCGGTAGCGATTGTTTAATACAGTTGGTGTTTGCATTACGTCTATAGCCCATAGCTTAAATCTGGTTTTAGCATAATTAAATACTATTTTAATCAGTATTTATACGGTTATAAATTTCATAAAATATTTCTAGTCTGTTCATGAAAGGAATATATTAATGTAGGCTTTCAAGAAAATAAACAAATTTTCACCCAATGAAAATTCTATGAATACAAATAAAAGCGGTAACAATATTAACTCCTATTTAGTTTTGGAAAAACAAGGGAGTATATTACGCTTTGAACTCAATCGGTCACAGCATATAATTGGGCGTGATCGCACGATTGCAGACCTAGTTGTTCCTGAAGATTGGGCAGTAGTGGGAAAATGTCAAGCCACCTTGAAACAAGAGGGGGAAGACTACCGTATTTATGATGGAGATGGCACAAAACCTAGCACCAACGGTTTATATCTGAATCAAATCCGTATTACTCCCGATTCTGGCTATTCCCTCAAGCATGAAACCGAAATCCGCATTGGTCAAAACCCACAAAACCAAGTGTTGCTGAAACACTACAATCCTGGTCAATCGGCCACAGGGACTACGGCTGATACGGCTATGCCAACAACTTCAGGTATTTCCAAATCTATTTCTTTAAAAAATCGCTCGCTGTTGTTGGGACGGGATTATGACGCTACCTTAACTTTAGATGCACCAACAGTATCCCGCCGCCACGCCACAATTGATACTGATGGTCAAGGACGCTACATTCTGCGCGACCATAGTGCAAATGGTGTCTTCGTCAATGGGCAACGAGTCAACGGTTCGATTGTCTTAACGCCTGGTGCGATAATTCGCATTGGGCCATTTACATTAGCGTTGCGTGGTAATGAGTTAAACTTCCTTGACCAAGGTAATCAAATCCGCATAGATGCTTGCAATTTAGTCATTCAAGACAAAGACAAGCGGCGATTAGATGATGTATCCTTACCAATCCAACCAGGACAGTTTGTCGCCTTGGTGGGTGGTAGTGGTGCTGGTAAGTCAACCTTGATGCGAACTTTGTTAGGAATCGAGTCCACAACCCAAGGTGTAGTTTATTTGAATGGTGAAAATCTGCGCCATAATTTCCATCTTTACCGCACCCATATCGGTTATGTCCCCCAAGACGACATTATTCACCAAGACTTAAAAGTAGCGGAAGTGCTGACCTACGCCGCCAAGTTGCGCTTACCGCCGGATATCAACGTGGCGGAGGTAGTAGAAAAGACTTTACAAGCAGTGGAAATGTCCCACCGTCGCCATGCAAAGGTGTCTCAACTCAGTGGTGGACAACGGAAACGGGTAAGTATAGGAGTGGAATTGTTAGCCGATCCCAAGTTGTTTTTCTTAGATGAACCGACTTCGGGACTTGACCCTGGCTTAGATAAGAGAATGATGCAGCTATTGCGGAAATTAGCTGATCAGGGACGAACGGTAATTTTGGTGACTCATGCCACGACTAATATTAAATTGTGCGATCGCGTTGTTTTTCTCGGACAAGGAGGACGCTTGTGTTATTTTGGCCCTCCCCAGGAATGTTTAAAATTTTTTGGCGTACAAGACGATTTTGCCGATATTTATAATCAGTTAGAAAACCCAGAAAATGTCATTGATCAAGCTTACAAGTTTTACCAATCAGATGATTATCGCTATTATATTGAAAATCATCTCAGTGTAGGAAACCAAACACCACAATCAAATACTTCTCAGCAGTCCAATAACAAGGTTTCTTTGTGGAAGCAGTTTAATCTTTTGACACAACGTTATTTTCAGATCCAAAAGCGAGACAAAGTTAACCTCACCTTAGCACTGTTAACCGCACCTATCAGTATTAGCTTAATGACACTTGCTCTTAGGGATCAAAACCCCCTAGTATTAGGTGATAAACCTGATGCTGCTCTGGCATCTTTAGCGTTACGTGTGTTATTTGTCTTCACTTGTGCGGTATTATGGGTAGGACTTTCTAGTTCCTTACAAGAAATTGTCAAAGAATCAGCAATTTACCTACGAGAACGGCTCGTTAACTTGAGTTTATTTGCTTATCTTAGCTCTAAAGTTGCAATTCTTGCTGGCCTAGCAGTTTTGCAAACCTTATTGATGGCGATCATCATTTTAATATTTTTTAAATCACCACAACCAGAATTAATCTCTTGGCCATTAGGGTTAGCAATTACTTCATTTCTCACACTTTTAAGTAGCATCAGTCTTGGTTTACTTGTTTCCGCATTTGTAAAAAACGTTAGCCAAGCCAATAGTTCCTTGCCATTGTTACTACTTCCCCAAATTATTTTTTCTGGTGTTTTGTTCAAAATGGAAGGTACTGGCACTATAGTTTCTTGGTTCATGCTCAGTCGTTGGTCAGTAGGTGCTTACGGCGCTTTAGTTAATTTGAATGCAATGGTTCCTGATGCTATTAAACTACCTGATGGTAGCACTGTAGCGCGGCCATTTGAACCGACTCCTATTTATGATGCTACATGGTCTAATTTAAGTTTAAACTGGCTAATTTTGTGTTTACATACGATAGTTTATTTAACTGTGATCTTCTGTGTGCAGAAGCGTAAGGATATTTTGTGAACTTATTAAGTAGAACATGGTTAAGAGGCTGTCTCTAAATAGGTGAGTGCGGGAGGTTTACTGATATGAGGTCACGCCAGCGTGTTGATTGGAGGAGTTGCACTAGTTAAATCTTTTTCTTTACGCATTGCCTCATAATCTGGACTAGTCAGTGATTAAATGAACAGCTTACTTGATTCTCAAAACCTGACCTTTAGGAATAAAGGGTAAATGCCGACCTACAGGAATTAAAAAAGCGTGTTCTCGCCGAATGTGTACGCGATCGCAATATCCATCAGTAATAATTAGTAATGGCCCATTTTTCGGGAAATCCTCGGCTCTTTCCAATAAATCAATTCCTGGCTGTAAAACAGTACCGCCTCTACCCTTGACTTGAACTCTATCTGCCAGCGATTCTGGTGTTATGTAACCTTGGTCATAAGCAAAAGCATCACAGAAAACGACCCGCACAAAAGAAACATCATGAGAAATACTATAACTAGAGATCGCTCCCAATGCCTTTCCTAATAACTCCCGCTCCATTGAACCAGAAGTATCTAAAACTACCCCAAATGTGCGACCTTCTTCATTGTTGCTATCTGGTACATAACTAGGACGGGGAATATCGGGAGTCGCAGATTGACGGCGACTGAGACGAGCATAAGACCTGACTTTAATTAAAGGAGAAAAGTAATTATCAAACCACTTAGCCAATTCCACATCCCAAGGAATCGGCGGATAACTCAAAGCGCGAATCTCTTCAATTAAACCCGCCGGGAGAAAACCCCGATTTTGCTCATGGTGATATGCAAGTCCCTGACTTAGACAACGGCGATAAAATTCATCCAATCCCACACCATCACCATAAGTCCACCAATCTGATATTCCTGGTTCCAAAATGTCACATTGTCCGATACCCCGCAAAGTAGATAGTTTGCGATAGAGGCGCAAATCTTTAACTATTTGGTCATAAATTGACTCGGCTGATAAATTCTTCAAATCAGGGTCGTGTAACACCCCAATGTGAGGTAATTCGCCTACCCCCATTTCTAACAGCCAAGAATTAATCACATAATCACAAGCAACATTCCACAAATAAGGGTCTCTTCCTTGACAGCGAGTATCATGTCTGAGTCCGGCGTGTAACAATTCATGAGCCATCACAAATCGGCATTCTTCATTACTTAATCCGGCGGCGGGATTGACAAAAATTTCTTTGTTTGCGACATCAATCGCTGCTACAGAAATATCTTGACGCTGACATATTAATGGATCTTCAATAATCTCAAAATTAGTTGCTAAAGCTCCCAGCAGAGGATAACTGTTGATAAACCAAGCCTTAGCTCTTTGTGCAGGAGTATCATTTTTGTTCTGCGTCCCCAAAATCGGCTCTCGTCCGGCGGCGACATTTACTGCACTGGTAACGGCTCTCGTTAACCCCTCTCCAAAGACATTTTGCCAGTCCAAGCCCCGACCCAAATAGTTACTTTTAATAGGTTCGATAATCAGATCCACAAAATCAGATCCAGGAATACCGCGTTCGCAAAATTCCTGATATAAACTTTCTTCATTCCGGTTAGAAATATTGACAGAAAAAAGATATTCTTCTGGGATAGCTCCTAACTTCAAATCAGCAAGAAACTTAGCAATAAAATAATTACAAGCGGCGTTCCATTCCCGAGGATATGTGCGTTTCTGGAAATGACCGAAGCCCAGATGCAATAGACAATGAGCCAGTACATAAACCCATTCTTCTGGAGAACCCCGTCGCGTTGGATGTACGTGAATAACACCATTACTAGTGACTACAGCCCAACCCTGTGGTGAACACTGGTTTCCCGACTGACGATTAATGTTAGCGTGGCAGAGTAACGGTGCAAAAATGGGATGCTGTCTGAGGATGTCACATCCTTGCCCAAATTGTAATGTCGCAATATCTGTTTGATTCTTTTTACGTGCCATTTTCTTTCTTCACCAAACGTGGCAAGTCTCTGACTATTTCTACCATCAACCAACTAGGTAAAGCATCTCCCTTTTCCGGTTCAGAAACAACCATTTGGGCAATTTCAAAGCTGATAGCCGCTAAATCCTTGAGTAGTCCTTTGGCGCGATGAGCTAAATCTTTGTGGCTACCTGTCATTGCAAGACGTTCTTGGGGTAATTCTTTGATGAGTTGAGCGCGGAAAGATTGAGCCAGAAAATAGAGAACATCCCTGTCTTCTGGCAGGTGTGGCCAGCCAATTTCGCCTTTGAGAATAGCTGTTAATTGGTACTTACTTTTAATTTGTTTAATAAAGCCTTTAAACTGAGTAGCATGATGAGGAGAAAGACACCCCATAGCGAGAACTTCTAGCCAGTGGTCTGTAAGGCGCTCGCCATATTCATGCAGAGTATCACTCAACATATGCCAAGAGCGGGGAGTCGAAAATGGTTCTTCATGTTTAGGAGGTTGACTCCACAGATGATCTGGGCGAGTTTGAATGTATTCAATCACCCAGGGATGAATATCATGATTTTTTGCCCAATCCAACCAGTCGCGATGGGAAACCTTCAAATGGACATGAACCATGCGGTTGAGCAAAGGTGAAGACATGGGCTTAACGATCGCACTATCTTGAGCGCGATTACCCGCACCAATCACAATTGAAGCTTCGGGAAGATGATATTCACCAATTCTGCGCTCATGAATCAGGCTGTAGAATGCCTTCTGAACTTCGTGAGAACAAGCGTTGAGTTCATCCAAAAACAAACAATAGGGTTCATCCCGTGCAATCATTCTGGGTGGGCAGAAGCGACTTGTTCCATCGATAATCTGCGGTACTCCAATTAAGTCTTCTGGTGCTAGTTGACTACCTAGCAGTGAAACGCAAGGTATTCCCACCTCAGCCGCAAATTCTTCTACCAAAGATGATTTCCCAATTCCTGGCGCTCCCCAAATAAACACGGGTCGCACTACCGCCACATTGAGAAGAAATTCTGAGAGTTGTTTTTGGGTGACTGTAATAGCTGGGTTCATTGTTAACTCACAAAAACTGTCCCAACGTTGGGATTATTTCAAAATTCCCTTGATTATACTTATCCATCGTCTACTTCTATAATTCCCAAATTTAAATAGAAATGTTGACCTACAGATTACAAGTCAAAATCTGTGTTATAGATCACCTTTTTGAGCAATATTTACGGCTGAGTAAGTGGAATCCGCTTGGGTAATACATAATTGCAATAGCTGTTCGCCCCAAATTCAAGCTGAGACAACAACAGGACAACAGTAATGAAAGATAGCGTTTACAAAAGGCACACGTCAGTCGAGAGAAATATCAGGCATAACAGACACTATTAAACATACTATAACACAAATAATACAAAATAATACATAATGGCAAATAATACTTTTATCAATCATAATTATTCAACATTCCCGTCAACAATTCCGACATTTCCCACAAATCTTTATTCCGGTTATCACCCCACAGCACCAGAAAAATCGCATAGTTGCGTTTACCAATCAAAGTCTCCCGATCAAACTGCTGAATCACACCAGCGATCGCCTTACTGTCAACACCCCGCGTATCCCGGTACGCCTTAACCTTCTCTCCTGAAACATCTTCCAGGGAATAGTTGCACACTCCCAACTTCCGCCCCATCTTCGCTAACGACTTAATCGCCGCCAACCGCCGATTGATTGTCGCCTCCCGCAACCCAGATTTAATCAACATCGCCTTGTACTTCAACACCACCATCACCGCTTGAGAGGGCTGCAAGTGCAAAAACTCCAGCACACTATCACCAGTCGGCGGCAATAAAGTCATCTTCAGAAAGAAATCCTTCAAATCCTTCTCATAAGCCCTTTTAGTATTGGGGTTGCGCTTATCTGCCAACAACTGCGCCAACACATCTGGGTCTTTATCAAGTTGCGCGTCAAAATACCGAGCTAGAGGCGCATCTAAACACGCCTCCAACTCAACTTTAACTAGCTCTCCCCAAATTGGCTCGTTAGGCATAAGTGCTTACCGGGTCGTTATTGATAATACAGTTTTCCAATAACGAATATCATACAGCCGTAGGGAGGTGCATGAATGTTTACACTCCATGATCACCAAAATACTTCTTGCGGAAGTAGGCAGGTGTCAATTGGTTATGCTAAGTCTGTAATTTCCGGCTTTGATATCAAAATTGATAGCAGAGGATGTAGTCAATGTGTCCAATCCTCCAGCACCAAATCGGGAATTTGAGCAAAATCCTTTTGGTTACGAGTA
>NZ_JBALBZ010000067.1:0-204992 GCF_036919495.1 Nostoc sp. | reverse complement strand
AGGCAACTACAGTACGCGACGTATTAAATTTAACTCTAATTTCTCTGGTTAAATTTTCGTTACATAGTTATAAATTTTCCCGCCCACCTACTTAGCGCAAATAATTCCGAGTTTTTTGGGTTGGCAATTACATCAATGCAAAGCAATAATTGCATAAAATTTTGTATCAAAGATGTAATCATGAATCATTACGAGCCTCAACCACAAAACAACAAACCCAAGTACAAGTACAAAGGTAAATATCGCATTGATTCAACACGTTTACCAGCATGGAGTTATGCTACTAATGCTGGATATTTCATTACTATTTGCACCGACGGTAAGAAATGCTTTTTTGGTGAAGTTGTGCAGAGTGAAATGCAGCGATCGCAAATTGGAGAAATTGCTCATAAATTGTGGTATGAGATTCCTAATCATTTTTCTAATTGTCAGATAGATTCGTTTTGTGTCATGCCCAATCATATTCATGGGATTTTGGTTATTAATCAAATACAAGAAGACGCGATGAATTCACGAATACAGGAAAAAGACGCGATTCAAACACAACAAGAAGACGCGATGAATCGCGTCTCTACAAGGGGGGATATTCAACGGGGTGGGGTTACTGGGTTATTTAATCCGATGTTGTCTAAAAATTCCCTTTCTAAAATTATTAGATGGTACAAAGGACGATGTACATTTGAAATTAATCAAATTTATGAAGGTTTTGGATGGCAAGAAAGGTTTCATGACAACATAATTCGTAATGAATTCGCCCTCGATCGAATTAGACAATATATTATCAATAACCCAATCAATTGGGAAAGCGATGCCTACGGCGGGGCATAGCCCATCGCGAACACCCACCCCATCCCCCCTTGTAGAGACGCGATTCATCGCGTCTTCCTGATTCATCGTTATTGACGCGTATAACGATGTTTCACCCCAATCGGAAAATATTCAAAATCCCCCATTGGCGCTAATGCAACCTGTGGTGTTTGATATTCTACAGGAACATAATTAGCAAACTCGCTATTGAGGCGTAGCAGTTGTGAAAGAATAGAAGATGCGATCGCAAGTCTTTGATCTTCACTACCCTCT
Organism: Nostoc sp.; assembly: GCF_036919495.1. Taxonomy (GTDB): domain Bacteria; phylum Cyanobacteriota; class Cyanobacteriia; order Cyanobacteriales; family Nostocaceae; genus Nostoc. Next base: position 203,912 of record NZ_JBALBZ010000067.1, on the reverse strand, counting down.
ACCCCTGCTCCTAATTCCACAACCACAGATAAAAATCGATTCTTGTCAGCATCTTCCTTCACCTGCAACACAAATTTACCCGTCACCCATTCTTGAATTCCTGGTTGCTCTAATCCCACCGTCACATTTTCGGGATAGATATTTGCGCCAAAGTAAGAAACTGTAAAGTTAGAACGCCCGAAGACATAAACAAAAGGTAACTGATGAATACCTCTAGGTGATTCTTGAGTGTCAGAACGGAGATTTTCAAGCGGGTTAAATCCCCATTCAGCTAAAAATTGCAGCATGGCATCATAACTAATTATTCCGCCAGTATCTAAAATGTCATAACGCACTAAGGGAATACCGTTATCTCCCGAAAACAGCAATCCACCATCTTGAACTTCAAAAAAGCGGCTGCAAGGATCGTATTGTACTAATGTGGGTAAACGCGATTCCCCAAATAAAGCTCTAGCTGCATCAGGATTGTCTGCCAAAAAACGGCGAATGCAGATACTTAACGGTGTTTCATTACCCAAAACTCCTGCATCCGCAGTGCCGTAAAGTGATGCAAAATCATAGCAAGGATTTTGTGAACCAACTCTTTCACCAACTAAACTCCGCCATTCTTCACTAAATACTTCTCCCGCCATCACTAATTTAATCTGATATTGCTGCCACTCCACACCACGAGCGATACCACTATCAATCACATCTTTCAAAAATGGCGGATATCCCAATAACACTACTTGCTCAAAGGCTGAACCTAATTCTTGGACAACTCGCAAGATTTCTTCTTTGTTGTTACCAGGAGTAATTACAGTGATGGGATAACCTTTGCTAGCAAGATAACGACAACAATTAGTAGTAAACATTCCACCTACCCAGGTGCCTAAAGTGAAACAAATCACTGCTAGGGTACGTCTGGTATCTGTATAGAAACTATCGTGAAAAATCTGTTCAAAACGTGTGGCGATTTGGAGTTCATCTGTGAAAAAACGAGGCCAAAATGTCGGTTTACCACTAGAACCAGAGGATGCAGCTATCATGTCACACTCTTGAAGTTGCCCGTTGTGGCACAAGTCAGCTAGAGGATAACGCAGTATATAATTTTGTTTAGCGATCGCTGGTAGTTTTTGAAACTCCTCTAAAGTTTGAATAGTCGCGGGATTAATTTCCCTTTCTGCTAAAAAAGCCTTGTAGGCTGGTACATTTGCCGCCACATCGTGAAATAAACTCAAAGCTGCCGAAGTTTGAGTGTTGAGATGCCGTTGCAGTATCGTTTCTAGGGGGGTAGACAAAAAATCTTCAAATGCTTTAATTACTTGCTGCTGTCTTGATTTCTGGTTCATGACACTTGTTGTTTATCCTGAAGTAGAACCAACACCGTTACTTGCTGCCAGTATTTTAGCTGTTATCTAATACCCCCAAAACCCCAGTGATTCTTAGCAACACGGATTTAATATAGGAATACCCAGCCCCTAACATTTCCTAAAATATCCGAAAATGAGAGTATGCGCTTGTAGTCATTCAATAAAACCTTCATCTATCCTTCAGCACCATGCAGCTCTATTGCAGTAAACAACACACAAATAATGGTGAGAACCGCTTTTGCACCCATTGTGGTGAACCATTACCTCTTGCTGTGGGACAAATGGTGGATAATCGCTATCAAATTATCCGTCATTTAGGGCAGGGGGGCTTTGGGCGCACCTATTTGGCAGAGGATAGAAATAAATCCCATCAAACATGTGTGCTGAAGGAATTTGCACCCCAAGTAGAAGAAAAGCAAGATTTACAAAAAGCTAAAGAGTTATTTGAACGAGAAGCAAACGTTCTGAAAACACTCCAGCATCCACAAATTCCCCGTTTTCACGCCTCGCTACAAGTGAAGATAGGCACTAAAGATTTTTTCTTTCTAGTGCAAGATTATGTGGATGGTGATAATTATTACCAATTATTAGAAGAGCGTGAAACTCAAGGAAAGACTTTCAGTGAAGAAGAAATAATCACCTTACTGCAACATATTTTACCTGTGTTATCCTACATCCACTCACGAGATGTAGTTCACCGTGATATCTCTCCTGATAATTTGATTTGGCGGCGTTCTGATAATCTGCCGGTGCTGATTGATTTTGGTGGTGTTAAGCAATTGCCAGCTTCTCAAGGTTTTTGGCGCACCAAATTGGTTGGAAATAACACTTTACTAGGTAAAAAGGGCTACGCTCCAGAAGAACAGTTACGGCAGGGAAAAGCATTTTTTAGTAGTGATTTATACTCTTTAGCAGTGACATCACTAGTGTTGCTCACAGGGAAAGAGCCACAAAAATTATACGACAGCTATCAGGGAATTTGGGCATGGGGAAAGGAAATTAGAGTTAGCCCGGAACTAGAAGCTGTGTTAAAAAAGATGCTGGCTTATAAACCGAGCGATCGCTATCAACGAGCCGAACAAATCCTCAAAGATTTACCATCGCCAACTGCAACTAAATCCACAGGTAATTATATTACCACCAAGATTAAAACGATGGTAGTTGCTCCGGGAAGACAACGCGCCAGTGCTGTTGTGAGTAGATTCCAGAACAAAACGCAAGCAATAGCGAAACCCATATCTTGGCCTGTTTGGATTCGCCCTTTTGTGATGAGTTTAGGGGGAACAGCTTTAATTGTTTTAACTGGTGCAGGTACTTTAGCGGTGGTAAATGCAGTGATTCGCAGTATAACTTCAATTACTATCCCATCAATCTCATTACCGCAAATTCCCCAATTACCAAATCCAATCGGTAAACCAGTCAGCGACAAAGGAAAAAATAGTAATCTTCAGGAAATTATCAATCGTCGTCAACAGCTAGAAATTACTGAAGGATTTTTTACTCCCTTTGTAGATGATTTATTTTATACAAAAAAACCAGAATTAAAGAGACGTAGCCTAACATCTAAATCTGAAGACGCTGGTTTACGAGATGAATGGTCTGGTATTGCTGACAATTTATTGGATAAACTAGAACAGGCTGACCTCAGTACAGCAGCTCGTCGGAAATTGGGTAAATATAGTCAAAAAGATTATGTAACATGGAGACGGCAAGCGCGATCGGGGCAGTTTGGGAACTATACAATTGATCAACTGACCAAAGATACCAATGAAAAATTTGATCGGTTGTTTCCCGATCAGGATCGTGGGAAACTCAATCAACAGACTTTCGGTCAAATTTGGTATGCGATCGCAGCCGATCAAGTCAGTAAAGTACAATCTAGCAAGTAAAGGGATTGGCTATTGGGGATTGGGGACTGGGGAAGAATAACTAATAACAAATGACAAATAACAAATGACTAAAATATATTGTTCTCAAGGACATGAAAATTCCCCAGGTAGTCGCTTTTGTCTCCAGTGTGGTGAAAAATTGTTGGATACGCCCATAAGTTATAGTATCCAACCTGGACTAACTTTAGGCGATCGCTATGTGATTGTGCGTCAAATTGGCCAGGGTGGCTTTGGACGCACTTATTTAGCTGAAGATGTCAATCGTTTCCGCGAACTTTGTGTTTTAAAAGAATTTTCCCCCCAAGTTCAAACCGCCTACGTTGTCCAAAAAGCTGAAGAACTGTTTGAGAGAGAAGCGAGTGTTCTCTATAAACTGCAACATCCCCAAATTCCCCGCTTCCGGGAACTGCTTCGCATGAACTTAGGGGGGAAAGAATATCTGTTTTTGGTGCAAGATTATGTAGAAGGAGAAACTTATAACTCGTTGTTAAATGCCCGACTACAACAGGGTTTGCGCTTTACAGAGGCGGAAGTACGCCAATTATTGCTTTCAATTTTGCCAGTGTTAGAGTATATCCACTCCATAGGCGTTATTCATCGAGATATATCTCCAGATAACTTAATGCTTCGCACTGTTGACAAATTGCCAATGTTGATTGATTTTGGCGGTGTCAAACAAGTAGTAGCAACCGTTGCTTCCCAATATTACCAACCCGGCGTGGTTGCATCTTCCCCATCACCAACCCTATTGGGTAAGGTAGGATTTGCACCCCCAGAACAGATGCAAACTGGGTTAGTATCTCCCCACAGCGACTTGTATGCAATGGCTGCAACAATGTTAGTTTTACTAACAGGGAAACAACCCCAAGAATTAATTGATACCTACAACCTTACCTGGCAGTGGCGACGCGAAGTAAGCGTGAGTCCGATTTTGGCACAGGTATTAGATAAAATGTTATCTGCTAGACCAAGCGATCGCTATCAATCAGCCAGTCAAGTACTCCAAGCTATCAACCCGCCCCCAGCTAACTTTCCCCCAACTCAATACCCCGCCCCACCACAACCCACAGCCGCCACCGTCGCCGTCTCTCCCTCATCCCCTACCCTGCGGGAAGCTAAAGCTACATACCCCTCATCTCCCCCATCCCCTCAACCCACAAGCTGGTGGACACCAACAAAAACCTTCCTACTGGTGGCGGTGATAGCCAGTACTGTTGGATTACTTTGGTGGGGATTGAATAGTAACCGATATGTAGCGGACAAACCTAATCCTACAGCCAGCCCAACCGCAACCAGTGAGCAACCGAGCGATCCTTTAGCGCAATATTCACCAGCCGAACGGCAGCGTAAAGAACAATTAAGCGATCGCCGTCAACAATTGGGTATTAACTCTAACTTTTACGTGAATTTGGTGAATGAAGTTTTTTGGGACAGAAATCCTAGTTTACAAGGACGCACTCTCAGCGATGGCCCTGAAGATGAAGGTTTACGGGCAGAATGGGATAAAACAGCCTCAGAATTGCTGGAAAAATTAGCGCCACTGAGTTCTAATGCCCGCCGACAACTGGGAACTTATACAAGTGCTGAACGCGATCGCTGGAAAGTAGAAGTCAACAAAATCAACGTTGGTAGCCGTTCTTTGTATGATTTGGGAGATGCAGCATTTTTAAATGTATTCCCTGAACAGCGTGGTAAAGATTTTCGAGATCAGCCCATTGGACAAGTTTGGTACGGATTTGTTAGCGATCAACTCAGTGCTATCCTCGCCGGTAGCGCTTTCCAGAAACTTGTCTTTGATCCGGGCGCTATCAGCAAAACAGTCAGTGGTACTCTTCAACCTGGTGGTGGTAAAGTATTCATTGCTGGACTTGCCAAAGAGCAATCTTTGGGATTGAAGCTACAAGCAAATTCCCAAGTTTTGTTATCAGTCTATTCACCCTCTGGCAAAATCAAATTTTTAGAAGATTCTAAAGAACGAAGTTTGTCAACTAAATTACCAGAAAACGGATTTTACGAGTTTGTCGTGGTTTCCACAGCATCGAAACCAATAGATTATCAACTCAGCATCACAGCAGAAAATCCCACCCCTCCCCCATTGCCAATACCAACGCCCACAGAAACACCCACGCCCACGGAAACACCCACGCCAAAGCCAACTCCTACACCAACTCCCACAGAAACCCCCACTCCTACATCGACACCAACGCCAGAGACAGCACCTCAATAAAGGACTTCCAGAGAATAAATTACCCAATTTATTTAGATAATATTTTTCTTTCCCCCCTGCGCCCTGCTCCCCTGCGCCCTGCTCCCCTGCCTCAAATTATCCCTTGTCCACAACCCCTAAACGCAACGCAATTCGCTTGTATTTCGTTGCATCATAGGGTGTACCTCTGTGCATCACCTGGGAGTTGTCCCAAAAAATAATATCTCCTAGCTGCCAAACATGGGAGTAGACTGGTGTACAGTCTAGAACAGTCGCAAACAAATCCTGCCAGAAACGTTTTGCTTCTTCTGATCTATCTTCCATACCAACTGCGATCGCAGTTTCCGAACCTAGATATAATCCCTTTTTACCGGTGACTTTGTGAGTAGACACAATGGGATGCAATTTCCTCAGTACATCCTCTACATTGCTACTCTTAGAAAACATTGGTGGTGAGTGATACATCGACATCTGCTCTAACTGCTGCTGATGTTGACGATCTAAATTATTATAAGCCTCTATCATGTCGAGAAACTCTGTAGTATGGGGCTGCCCATTTACACCTTCTGGAGGCACTTCCACACCATAAAGCATGACAACATATAGTGCATTCATATCCAGTCCCTCTGTGCTGGGGACGCCATCCTTATCATGATGCCATTCCCAAGCAAACTTCCCTACAGGTGTTTCAGTAAGTCCCTTGGGATTACCCAAGATATACACACCCTGGCTTTGCAAGTCTGGACTAATATCGGGATCTAATGTTTTGGTTTTGGAATAGCCAAACATAAAGTCACCAAAGGTTTTGCTAGAAAATTCTTTTAACTGCTTTGCAGTGATGTGTTGCTGTCTAACTACCACAACGCCGTGTTTCCAAAGTGATTCCTTTAATTCACGCGACTCTAGATTTGTAAGGTTGCTAAGATTGCAACCTCGCAGGACTTCAACTCCGAGCCTTGATTGGTGTTTAGTTATTGGAGTCATTGTTATGCAATTATTTTTGGAGCAAACTATATTGACAATTAATTAGTGTAGATAAAAAGTTTGTCTAAATAGGCTTTTGATCGTTGAGAATTGTTTCGACAGTTTTTTTAGGTATACAATAGCTAACTTTCCGAACCCAAATAACTACCCAAAAGAGGTTGCAGACAATGCTGTGCGTCAAACGGTATAACTTTTATTGAACCTTACAAAGTAACTGAACTCAAAAGTCAAAGATTTAGAAGAAGAAAACCAGAAGTTACTCTCTGAAAACAATCGCCTCAAGGAAGAACAAAATAAACCAGATATCAAGCCCAACTTGAAAGGGTTTAAGAAAGATTACTCATCAGAGAAAGAATGCAAAGCTCCAACTAAGCACAGCAAGAGTAGCAAAAATCGTCATGGTGTACAACCTCTCTTGCTACTTACAGCAGAACTATAAAATAAAACAGGCTTTATCCCTAGTACCGCAAAGCGGAAGTCAAAAGTTAAAAGTCAAAAGGAATATAGCGTAAGAGTTTCGTTGATTTGGAATGGGTGGTTTATTTACGCCGTGCTGTACTAGTTTTGAGACTTAGGTTGTATACTTCACCAAATTAAAATCCTCTGGAATTTGGATAGACATAACTTTTTCAATTCTTTGACAAGCTCCTGTCACATCAAGCTCTTAACTTAAAAAATATTAGCTTTGGCAAAATAATTATACGTGACAACAACCAGGAAAATCTAGACGAATTCTTGACTTTGACCTTTTAAAGTCAATCTACAAAACGATTCCAGTCAAATTAACGTTAGCACCTTAATTATCAAAATTAAGAATTGCATTCTAATTTCATTTTTGAATTTCATACTAATCCTCTCGGATTGAAATTTATTTCCCTCTAAAGCAACAAGTATTTCTGAAGGTTCAAATAATTATGAATAATCTATCTATCCAGTCTCTAGAAGGAAGTAATAAAAATGAAAAACTTTTATATCCTGCTGATTCAGTGCGTGCTTATCTGCGCGAGATTGGACGTATACCTTTATTAACTCATGAACAAGAGATTAATTTTGCCACGCAAGTTCAACAAATGATGGCTTTACTTGCTGCGAAAGAAAAATTAGCTATTCACTTAAAACGCCAACCGACACAGCAAGAATGGGTTGAAAATATAAATATCGCTGAAAAATTACTACTGCAACAGCTACATCAGGGCCATGAAGCCAAGCATATAATGATTCAGGCTAACCTGCGACTTGTGGTATCTATTGCTAAGAAGTATCAAAGACGTAACCTAGATTTTCTCGATTTAATTCAAGAAGGAAGTTTAGGTTTAGAGCGAGGAGTTGAAAAATTTGATCCTACTAAAGGGTACAAGTTTTCAACCTATGGCTATTGGTGGATTCGTCAGGCAATTACACGAGCGATCGCCGAACAAGGACGTACTATCCGCTTGCCTATTCATATTACAGAAAAACTGAACAAAATCAAGCGTATTCAACGTGAACTAACTCAAAAATTAGGTCGTACTCCTACGGTAGTTGATATTGCCGATGAAATATCTTTAGAACCTAAAGAAATTCGACATTATTTACTCTTAGCACGTCAACCTGTCTCTTTAGAATTGCGAGTTGGCTTAGAAAAAGAAACAGAATTACAAGATATGTTGGAGGATGATGGACTCTCGCCAGAATTATACACTGACCAAAAGTTTCTCCAACAAAATATTCAAAATTTGTTGGAGAAATTAAATCACCAGCAACGGGAAATATTAACTTTACGTTTTGGTTTAACAGATGGGAATGAACTTTCTTTAGTGGAAATTGGTCAACGTATGGGTATTAGTCGAGAACGAGTGCGACAGATAGAGCAACAAGCTTTGGGTACTCTACGAAGAGATAAGGATAAGATACACAGCTATCTATAGCAGTCCTATTTGATTCGTGAAAAATATAAAAATTGAAAACGTAGACGCGGAGCGGCTTGCCGCAGGCTACCGCAAAGTACACTTTCGCGTAGCGTCTCGTTAGAGAAGAACGCAAAGGGAAGAAAGAAGAAAAAGATATATAATTTTCACAAATGATTTAGGACTGCTATAGCTAGGTAATTCGTAATAAACTCGCAGAGTTTGGTAAATCCTGATAGGCGATGTCTGCGACAAGCGGCTAAGAGCGTCTACGCAATCTAAAAAAACAGAGATTGAACAGTCAAATCCTTCTGGGTAATGGTGAAGTTACGCTGTTCTGCCAATTTGGCTACGCTCCCATCAAAGGGAGCGGCAGGATTTGAACCTGCATTCCGTTGCCGGAGTGTGTGTAGGCTTTACAAGTTAGGGTGCGGAATTAAGTCTTAAATCATTCCGTGCAAGTTCAAGAAGCTTTTTACAGCTACGGTCGCTCTTACCAAATATTGGCAGTGGGCACGCACGCTAAATCTGCGAGAGACTTAGAAATCATGCTTCGCTTATTCGATCGCTCGAACTTTAGGGACTTCCAAGAAATAAATTATTCCAAGAAACGAACCACAGAGACAAGGCAGCGCGGTCTTGGGGGTTTCCCCCATGAGCGACTGCCGCGCAGAGAACGCAGAGAGAAGAAATAGAGAGAGTTTTTGCCTCAGTTTTGGAACATTTTTTTATTTGGAAGTCCCTTACTACCTTAGGGCCGTTATGAATGTGTATGTATGCTTCTTGTGTTAAGGCACGGATGACTAGGAAACAGGACTTACGCAAACAATAGCCGAAACCCTTATTTTCACGTAGGGGCAATTCATGAATTGCCCCTACGGTGTGTACTTTTGCGTAAGTCCTAGGAAATTCAACCATAAACAGCTTCAGGGCGGACGATCAAATCGCCACTAGGACGGCGATCGATTACGTAAGCACAGAGGCGATCGCTATTCACATCTAAATGCCGAGCAACGCGCTCCTTCACTGCCAGATCATTCATCCCTGCGGCAATTCCCAATTGGGTTTCTGGGAGATCAACAGAACGCCCTTCAAATCTAATATGAACCATTGCAATCACCTCTTCTTGTAATTACGAATTGATATTAGTGGATCTGATCGGGATTGAACCGATACCCTCCCTGTGAGAGTTACACTCACACCTCGTGCAAGTTGAAAAAGCTGTGGTAACACCGCAGGAATTGAACCTGCACTTATCGTTTTAGATACGATCGCTCTACCATTGAGCCGATACGTAAGCTTTTTCTGTCAGGGCACAAGTGACATCTGGGAACTCTACCGTTAGAGCTACAGACCCAAGGAAAGCATAATTACGAAGGAAGCCTCTAGATAACTTCAACCGCAGTTAAGCCTAGTGGAGCCGTCGGGAATTGAACCCGAATCCTGCAACCGTCCGTTTGTTGGTTTCGGAGCAGTCGAACCCCAATCGCGGCCCCAAATAGTGACATCTATGCAATAGTCAAGCTTCTGAGAGGTTTTAGTTTTGCCTTTTGTTGTCGTCTTTATTTTTATACTACAAATGTATATATACTCTACATGATGTCAAGGGGATACTACAAATTTCGCATTTCAATGCGTATTAGTTAGAAAAGAAGCTTTAAGGCTTACTCCCCTTCCCTACAAGGGAAGGGGCTGGGGGTTAGGTCTTTTTTTATAGTCTACTCAACTGAAAATCGCGCTTATTGCAAAATTAACTACGGTTATCTATCTGAGCGCGTTGCAAACTTCCAGAAAAGTCAACATAAACACTTTTCCATTCTGTGAAAACATCCATTGCAGTAGTTCCAGCTTCGCGGTGTCCGTTACCAGTTTGTTTCACACCACCAAAGGGCAAATGTACTTCTGCACCAATAGTAGGGCCATTAATATAGGTGATACCAGCTTCGATGTCGCGCATGGCAGTAAAAGCCCGGTTGATATCACGGGTGTAAACTGAAGAAGAAAGACCGTAATTGCTATCATTGAGAATTGCGATCGCTTCCTCAAAAGAACTTACCTCAATCAATGCCACGACTGGCCCAAATATCTCTTCACGCGCGACGCGCATATCAGGAGTTACATCATCCAAAATAGTTGGTTGAAAGAAGTAACCGTTTTTCAATGAGCCTTCATTGGCAATTTCCCCACCAATTAAAACCTTTGCTCCTTCCTCACGGGCGATATCCAAATACTTGCTCACCTGTTGGAGTTGCTTTTCATTGACAATCGGCCCAATATCTGTATTAGGTTCAGTGCCAGCACCCAAGCGTAACTTACTGGTACGTTCATAGAGCATAGTGGTAAATTTTTCTTTGATATCACGGTGCAAAATCAGCCGACTAGTAGCCGTACACCGTTGACCGGTTGTTCCAAAAGCACCCCACACTGCACCATCGAGAGCAAGTTCCAAATCCGCATCTTCCATTACCACTTGGGCATTTTTACCACCCATTTCCAAACAGACGCGCTTGTGGGTGCGTCCGCAAGTAGCGCCAACAAAAGCACCCGTTTCTGAAGAACCGGTAAACGATACCAAATCTACATTGGGATGCTCAACTAAAGCTTTCCCCGCCTCTTCTCCCACACCATGCACCAAGTTAATTACTCCTGGTGGTAAACCTGCTTGTTGGAAAATTTCAATCAATTTAGTTGCACAGGCGGAGGTATCTTCGGCAGGTTTGAGGATGACTGTATTACCACACACCAAAGCTGGCATAGCTTTCCAGCAAGGAATTGCCACAGGGAAATTCCAGGGAGTAATTAAGGCACAAACTCCTATGGGCATCCGCACAGTCATAGCGAATTTATTAGACATTTCCGACGGTGTAGTTTGTCCAAATAATCGCCGTCCTTCGCCAGCAGTGTAAAAGGCGCAGTCAATACCTTCTTGCACATCTCCCCTAGCTTCTGTCAAGGGTTTACCCATTTCCCGACTGATTAACTGGGCAAGTTCTTCTTTATGCTGGAGTAATATTTCCCCAACGCGAAAGATGTATTCTGCCCTAGCTGGGGCCGGGACTTTACGCCAACTGTGGTAGGCTTTACGGGCGGCGGCTACTGCTGTATCTATATCTTTGGCTTGCGATCGGGGAAATGTGGCAACCACTTCGGTTTTGTCAGCAGGGTTGCGACTTTCTAAAGTTGCTTCCTCTACAGCACTCAACCATTGACCGTCTATGTAATTGCGGCAAGATAGCGGAGTTGTCATCTTGAAAATCTCCGGCTGATGATCCACTGGAATTTGTATACTAAGTTTGCTTGCTTTCTAGGTTATCCTCAAGTTTAAAAAATTGGGATAAAAATTAAGGCACGAACGCTAACACCCCGACAGGAGAACCAGAACCACCACGCAACCTGAGAATGCCGATCGCTAGAGTAGTACCTTTAGGTGGCAATTGATCCAAATTGGTGAGATTCTCCAATACAATGCGCGGTTTCTCTAACACCAAGTGGTTAATAGCAAAACTCTTATCCTGTCCGGGATCGACACCATGAGTATCAATTCCTACGCCTGCTATTTGCCGTTCATCCAGTAATAATTGAGTCGCATCGCTGCCAAACCCAGGAAAGTGGGCAATTCCTTGAGAATCATGATTTAGGAATGCACTTTTATCAAACCACTTTTTTTGCCAGCCAGTATTCAGTATAACTACGCAACCGGGATAAATTTCACCGTATTGTTCTTCCCAAGCTAGAACATCAGCAATAGTCAGGGCATAATCAGGATTAACTGCTGTGGCTTGGCGAATATCTATGACCACCGCAGGTACAACCAAAGACTCGGCGGGGTATTGGTCAATTCCTACAGCATAACTATGAAAACTGTTAGGGGCGTTGATATGAGTAGCGCTATGTTCTCCCAAGGAGAAACGTCGCAGGTAATAGCTATCATTATTCAGTTCAGCTACAGTTTCAAATTCTACTGGAGGGTCGCCAGACCATTGCGGAATATCTATGTCAATTACATGACTTAGGTGGATAACGCGTGTGTAGGTGATACTATTTTGACTTTGGGGTTGTATCATAATTTTTCTTTCCCCCTGCTTGTCTTCCCGAACTGCCTCAAGAGCCTGCCTGAACCAAGAAATTCCTTAACCGAATGGTATTGGACTACACCTACGCAAAGATAATAGTACCATTACAACGTTTTTTAAACGATTAAACTGCAACATTTCTACTTCTAATTTACCCGTATTAGAAAAAATAATCCCCCAATTCCTATAAATTTTAGGTTGTTGGGGGGGGTTCAAATATTGCAGCAAAAAGTGAATTAATCTTAGTTAACAACCAGTAGGTTAACACTTAATTAAACTTTGATTAAAATTGCGTAATATTTACAAATCGGGTTGTTGCTTGAATGGAATCACGATCGCAAACTCGGCACCTTCTCCTGGTGCTGAAATGCACTGGATTTGCCCACCATGTTTTTTTACAATAATTTGGTAACTAATTGATAACCCCATGCCCGTGCCTTTACCGACGGGTTTCGTAGTAAAGAAGGGGTCAAATACGCGTTTGCGTACTTCCTCAGTCATGCCTAGACCATTGTCGGCAATGCCAATGATTACATGGCCTTCTTGGATGAGGGTGCGAATGCGAATCTGGGGAGTAGGGAGTGCTTCTTCCCCCACTCCCTCTTCTAAAGCATCGATCGCATTTGTCAACAGATTCATAAACACCTGATTTATGTGTCCAGCGTGACACATTACTGATGGCAGATTGCCGTAGTCTCGGATTACTTGGATTTCAGGATGGCCTGATTTGGCTTTCAGGCGATTTTGCAACAGCAGCAAAGTGTTATCAATACCTTCATGAATATCCACTGGTTTTGTGCCGTCTTCATCAAGGCGAGAGAAATTGCGTAAAGATAGGACAATCTGCCGAATGCGTTCGGCTCCCATCTTCATAGAATCTAGGATTTTCGGCAAATCTTGCTTGAGAAAGTCTAAATCAATGGCGTAGATTTGTTGGTGAATCTCTGGTGTTGGTGGGCAATAGTTCTGTTGATAAAGGTCTACCAAGTGCAGCAAATCCTTAGTATATTCACGGAGATAAGTAATATTGCCGTAAATAAAATTGACAGGATTATTGATTTCGTGGGCAATACCTGCAACCAATTGTCCCAAACTGGACATTTTTTCAGTTTGAATCAGTTGTGCTTGGGTTTGTTGAAGTTCTAGCAGCGCCGCTTCTAGTTGCTGGGCTTTGTCTTGCGCTGTTTGGGCTGCGATGCGACTTTGGGTGTAAAGTTTAGCTTGGTCAATGGCGATCGCTAATTGAACTGTAACTGCTTGTAATAATTCTACTTCGCTGTCCAACCAAGGCCGGAAGCCACTACAAGAACCACAGCTAAATGTGCCAATTTCCCCTGATTGGGTGTGTACAGGGAGCGACATAAAAGCAGTGAAACCAAAATCCTGCAAAAACTGCTGTGCAATGCCATCGCCCACAGTCTCAACATCATTAATGCGGATGATTTCTCTGTTTAAGGTTTTGGCTGCGATTAGTTCGATTTCTGCATTAGTTGCTTTTTCATTAAGCAAACAGGGGAAAGAGGAACTTTTAGCCTCATATACTCTTTGCCAGTTAGGTAAATCAGTGTCTTGCTGGTACCAAAAAAAGGCGCAGCGATCAATATTGAATAAGTTACGAATTTCCTGCACTGCGGTTTCCACAATGTAATTGAGATCCAAGGAAGCTCGAATCTGGTTAGAAAGACGATTGAGTAGGGCTTCCCGTTGAGCGCTTTCTCTAAGTGCAACTTCTGCTTGTTTGCGCTTGATGCCAATGGCAATCTCCTGGGCGGCAAATTCTAGTGCTGTGAAAGTTGATTCTGTAACCGTTTGACGAGTAAACATAGCAATCACCCCTACAGTTTCATTTTCAACAATCAGAGGATAGCCAGCGAAGCCGACCATACCTTCTTGCTTTGCCCACTCTTTGTTACCCACGCGGGGATCTGTCTGCACAGAGTTACTTAGGTGCGGTTTGCCCTCTTCGGCAATTAAACCAATTTTGAATTGACCAACTGGCACACATTTATGAGGCCCATTAATGTGGGTATACATCCCAGAACTAACTTGCAACTCCAATACATTGTCTTTTTTGTTCAGCGTCCAGATGCGACCAAAGGCTGCATCAAGATGTTCAACTAAAGCATAAGTGCAACGGCGCATCATGTTCTGTAAGTTGTCACTCTGGGTAAGGGCTGCGTCTACATCCGCACGAAAATGTGCTAAACGCGCCCGTTCTGCTAGAGCTTCCTCTGCTTGTTTGCGGTCAGTGGTGTCATAACAAATACCAACAAAGTTTAAAACATTGCCATTGGCGTCTTTAATAACAGATGAGTTGCTTGTATGCCATCGCCAACTACCATTTTTGTGTTTTACCCGATATTCAATTGCCTTTTGTTTCTCACTTGTTGTCAAAATTCTTTGAAAATAATCGGCACAAATATGCACATCGTCAGGATGTACAAAGGGAACAAAGGATTTGCCTTCAACCTCTGCAACCTCATGTCCAAAAATTTCTGTCCAGTTAGGAGAAACGTAGGAAAATATCCCTTCAAGTGTCAGGGCAAAAATAATGTTATTGGCGTTTTCGATAATGCTGCTAAACTTGTTATTGCTTTCTATAAATGCTGCTTGGATGTTGTCGCTGATGTGGCGGACAAGAAGTATGATTTGCTGGTCTGGTAATGGTAATAACCTGGCTTCAAAATTATTCTTGCCTTCTGGGAGCGCTAAGATATATTCAAAACTGACTTCATATTGAGTTTCAAGTACTTGAGTTATTGCTTGGTGGAAGCGATCGCCTACAGCAATTGGTAGGCATTCTCGCAAACTCTTGCCCTGACAATCTCCTGTTGGGATATACGGTTGCTCCATCTTTCCTGGCTTGTAATCCAGAATACTTCCATCAGCATCAAGACGAAAGTATAAATCAGGAAGCACTTGCAAAATCGCTGCAAATTCTGACGTTTTTTGGCGTAACTGTGCTTCAACTGCTTGGCGTTTTGCAGTTTCAGCTTGTAGTTGTTCTAGTGCTTTTGCTAATTCTGCCGCCTGTTTTTGTTGATAATTTGTAGGTGCCGAGCAGCTTTCTCTTAAGGTAGGTGGCACTTCTATTTCTTCCTTTTCTACCATGATTTGGTTAATGTTGCTCTGCACTTTTTTAGAAAACACTTTTGCCTGCCTGCTCTGCCTAAATTATTAAAGTAATAGTCTGAAAATAGAATTTGTTAATAGATATATAATTTTCATTTCAATCTGTTATTTATTTTAATACTTTATTTAGTTTTATATTTACAAAAATTTTCTTTTACTGTAAATAAATTGAAAAAAATACTAAAGTTATCATTAAGATTAACTTCAGCATTTTTGGTGAAATTTAAGCTAGCCATGTGTCAATAAACTTGTTTACTTTGTGTCTTATTAAAATTCGCTATAAATTCATCTTAGCTATTTAATCGCATTGCTCAAGAACGTGATTTAGCCTTACAGAAACTACATGATTCCCTATGAAGTATTTACATCTTTATCAGAAATTTACAATAATCAGAAAATTAATATCAAATCAATATTGATTTTTTATCAAGAAGAATTCAGCATGAATTAGAGTCCTGGTGACTCAATACCATTCGGTTAAGGAATTTCTTGGTTGAGCCAAGCAGGGGGAGAGAAGAATTACTTAACAATAACCCTTTTTCCTGAAGAGCTTCCCCTGCAACGCCAGCTTATCTAAACCGGATTAGAAATCGCGGCTATAAAGACTAAACCTATGAAGGTGGGTTGGAAATTTTTAATTTTTTATGTTTTGGGCGTAGATAGACAATGCTAATGTAGTAGCGAATTATATTCACCTAAGACTTTTTGGACATCCTCTGAAAATAAAGGGTATAAAAGGGTTTAATATCGACATCTATATTAAGGAGTCTCTAGTCAAATTGTGGTATAAAACTCTACTTTCTTCATTGTGTCTCCTAAATTCTGACTTCTCAATTATTCTTCGATTTTCCAATTTAAACCCGATTTTTCAAAATTGTCTTGACCGTTCAAAACACCTCATCTCAAAATCGCAAATTAAATGAGAGAAATCCTAAATGTGATATCAACACGTTGCAATAATGGCTAGCGATGTCTACGACAAGCTACGCTTACGCATTTTATATGTTATAAAGCTCACAGAAATTAATGTTAGGCGGAAACTACTTTATGGAACCAGATAAACTGGGCCGTTTTAAGGAGTACGGCGAATTCATCCTCCGAAAGATAGATTCTGTGCCCCAGCACCCTTCAAAACAAGAAGATTGGGTTCCAGCTAGTCTTGACGACTGTCTCCTGCGTCTGCGGTCAGCGGCCCAGAAAACTGTAGACCTGGCAACTTCACCTGTCAAAATTGGGGTGATGGGGGAATTCAGTAGTGGGAAAACTTTACTTTTAGGCAGTCTAATTGGATATGCTGATGCTTTGCCTGTCAGCGAAAACCCCACTACAGGTAATGTTACCGCCATACACATCATACCGCAAGAAGACTTTGCTACTACACAATTAAGTAATTTTACTGTAGATTATCTTTCTCATGAAGGGGTACATGAGTGTCTACGCTTCATGCTGGGGGAAGCCAATAAACGAACAACAGCAGCAGGGCTTCCTCCGATACCAGTATCAAAACTCAACTCTGGCACAGATATTATTGGCTGGTGTGAAGAAGCATGGAATAGTAGTAACAATTTAGAGCTACGTTATTTACTCCGGGAGTTGGTATTATTCCTCCGAGCTTATCAAGCTTATGGGGAAGTTATGTGTGGTGGGCGTTACCAGATTGATGCTACCACCGCCCGCGAAGGGTTACAGCTAGTCGAACAGCCAATGGCAATCCAAACTCTGAAATTTGAGGATTTACCCCCAGCGCATATCCGATTACCGAGTCCACCCCAGAGGCTACCAACAAAGTTATTGCAAAACAGCTTCCCATTGATCCGCCGCGTGGATATTGATGTGAAAATATCACGGGAAATTTGGGATTTTGCAGGTGCAGCTAAATTTATTCTTATCGACTTTCCAGGATTGGGGGCTGCTAATTCGGGGGCTAGGGATACCTTTTTATCGCTGCGAGAATTGGCAGAAGTACAAACAATTTTGGTACTGCTAAATGGTAAATCTCCTGGGAGCGATCGCGCCAATAAAATCTTCACTATGATGCAGCAGCAGCGACCGGGACAAGACCTAAAAGATTTAATTCTCGTAGGTGTAGGTCGCTTCGATCAACTACCTCTAGAGGGCGAAGGTGGCGAAAGAGAACTTGACCAACTGATTGAAGATAGCCATTTACAAGAGGAAACCGTTTTCCAAAAGCTCAAAGTTCTGCAAACTACCATTGACGGTGCAGAAGCGTTTACAACTCAAAAAGACCGCATCGTTTTACTGTCGCCACTGTTGGGATTAGCTGAATTGGCAAAACGTTCTAGTAGCGTGAAAGCTGGCTCAACAGAGTTTTTGGCTAACTTAGACTATCCTGATTATCTAGATCGGTCTAAACGGCTACAAGAAAAATGGCACCGCTTAAGTGAACAACTATTAGAATCTAACACTCGCAGTTATTTGGGCAGACAGCTAGGTTACTTTAGTCAAGATGGGGGACTTAGTAAGCTGCGGGAATTGATTCAAACCCACGTAGCGACTCATGGTCTAAAGCAACTGTATGAAGATACTCGGAGATCGGCTGATGTGGTGAGTCAGCAACAAGATCACTTGAAGGACATCATAGACGAAATTCACGAGCAAGGTATCCCCACAGGCGACAGTCCCGCCTTTGTCGAATTACGTTTTGTGGTCGAAAGCTTGGATAAAATCTATAGGAATTTTCAAAAAGATTTAGGGAAAGAACCACTCAAAGACCGACGCGGTGTTGTCGTCAGCGATGTAGTAAAAGACGAACTTACCTTTAGAATCCTGAATTGGAACCAGTGGACTTTACTCTTCAACAAAGCCAACAATGGAGCGATCGCTCTGGCAGAATCTAAAGGTGCAGCTGGGAAATTATTTGATCGGGGAAATCGCGTCAATAGTTCCCTTCCAACTAAGAGTGACGATTTTTATCCAGTATTTGAGAAAACCGTTAAAGAAGTAGAAGATTTTGCCCGCGATCGCATCCATCAAGCAGTGGTAGATTTGTTGAATCAATTGTCAAATTATGTAGCCCCAGAACGCGAACAATTGCAGGCATTTTTCCATCCAGACATGGAACAAGAAATAGAAGAAAAATTTGGTTTTGAAGATGCCGATCTCTTTTACAAATTATTACTAGGATGCGATCCTAACGAATGGAAAGAAGCAATTATCTCCGAAATCACTAGTAAAAACAAAACTGTTGCCCCCGAAATCATCTTTCCTCTAGCGCGTCAAGACGAGAAACACAATGTTGGACAAATCTTTGACTGGGCACCAGAAAAAAGCCAAGGTTTACCTAGATCGAGCAACCACCAACTTTTAGTACTGCGGCTGCGAGATGAAATCACTGCTAGCGCCAGCCTTCACCTTGTACAGTATGTTAGTGAAATTAATCAGCAAATAAATTCCGAACTTGAAGGTATTTTGGATCAAATTATTCCTAGTTTACAAAACCTTTCAAAAAAAGAAACTTTGCTGAGATATTTGGTGGCTGGGGAATTGCCATCTGAGATAGCAATTCCTACTTGGTTGCAGATTATTTCAGAACTTGCTGCTGTTTCTTACTTAGATGATTTGAGATAAGCTAACTCAGAAAGTGACTGATTGCGATCGGGTAGGGTTATGAGGATGTATTTGTGAGACGTGATGCGATTTTTTATGCAATTTTCAAGCGTGTCCGTTTTAGCTAAGGAGGAGATAATAGATGTAATCACAACGATTGCAGTTTATAAATTTGCCAACTTAAGTCGTGAAGAGGTAGAGGCAATGTTAGGAGTTAAGTTAGAAGAAACTAGAGTTTATCAAGAAGCTAAACAAGAGGGACGAAAAGAAGGACGAGAAGAACTAAAGCTTGAACTTGTACCTCAGTTCTTAGCTCGTGGTATGTAGATGGAAGAGGTTGCCCAATTACTTAATTTAACTATCGAACAAGTAAGACTTGCAACTGAGCAAGAATCTTCAACATCAACTTAATAACTGCTGCAATTTTCATAGCGATCACCTAGTTTGGGCTACGCCTACGCCCTTTCATATAAAAGTGTAGCCCGACGTAGATATCGCGCCAAATAAAAAAGCCAGTGCTAAAGAGAATCAGTGGTACAAGACCAAAGATTCTCTAAATTTGTAATTTTATGATACAACATTACAGTTTTTAGCCAGGTATAAAACAAACAACAGAAAGTGATACTATAATGAACCCTTTTCAACTCAACAAATATAGCGATCGAGAACCAAGCGAGAAACAACAAAAAAGATTTCCTGGATGGTTTGCTTTAGATTTTGGTACATCAAATTCCACAGTTACACTTTTCGATCCAATTGAAGTACCGATCGCAGAAATTCTCCCCAAAGAACAAGAAATGCGGTTGCGCGATCGCTTATCACAATGGCTGAGTTCTCCCGCCTCAGTGGCTTTACCAGATGTCAGTACTGATGATTGGGAAAAGTTTATTGCAGAAATTAGCAGAAACCTGGAGATAGAACCCAGCCGATTGCATGAAGTCTTTGAAAGTGACAATAAAGAGCGATTTTTAGAAGCAATTCGCCAAATTGAACTTTCTTTAGGAAACAGCGAGAGATTCCGCCGTGCTGTCAGCAAAAAACTTTACCAAATCTATCATGAGGTGTTCCGCGTCCCTACCCTAGAGTCGCAAAATCTGATTCCAGTTGTGCTGGATATCGATCGCCGCGATACGGAAATTCCCAGCGAGTCAGAAATTTCGCAGTTAAGCGACTTAAAACTGCGGATGGGAAGGGAAGCTAGAGATAACCGAAAAAAAGCGATCGCTCAAGGTACAAGCGGTTCTTTAAAGGAAATTATCAGCAGATTTCACCATTCACCCAAACGCTATTTTGGTCAGGATCGTTTGTTTCCAGTTATTTTGGATGGTGAAGAAGAATTAATTACTGCTAACCAACTAATCCAATCTGCTTGGGCGCATTTAATCGAGTTAACTGAAGATTACCGCCAACGCGCCCAACGCAGGTTTTCAGAAGGAGATTTTTTAACAGCAGTTGTCACCTACCCCACTGTCGCCCCACCAGTTGTTCGCAAGGAAGTTAAGGAATTAGTTGAGCAGTTGGGGATCGATGATGTCCAAACTGCTTATGATGAAGCTGTTTCTGTGGCGATATTCTTTTTATGGCGAGAATTTGGTGGTAATCTCAACATTGGCATCGAGTCATTCAAAACTCGTTGTCGTCAAGCAGGAAACAAATGGTCACAAAATGTTCTCGTTTTGGATATTGGCGGGGGAACCACAGATTTAGCTTTAATTGAACTGACTTTAGAAGATAAAACTCCTAGTTTTGCCGATTATGAAGACCGAGGTTTAGGAGGACGTTACTATAAACTCACTCCCAAACTATTAGGTTCATCTGGTCATTTACAGTTAGGCGGTGAGCTAATTACGCTGAGAATTTTTAGATTATTAAAAGTTGCGATCGCAGATTTTTTATTGACAGCAGTTACATCAGGTTATATTGAAAGTGAAAAGCTAGAAGATTTAATTAACTCAGAGTTAAACGAGCGCTTTTTAGAACAAAGCAAATTCAAAACTGGTAGTCTTTTAAAATGTCTAGATAAAGAGAATCCAGAAGGCGATATTGCTTACAAAGATGCCCTAGATACTGCCGAGAAAGTATTACCCACTCGTTGGCAACAAGCGCCCCAACGCCTACAATCATTTTATATCCTCTGGGATCATGCAGAAGCAGCTAAACTGAAACTTGGGCAAAAGCCACCAGTAGAGAATTCTCTATTAACCTTCACACTTTCTGAACAGCAAATTTCCGAACTGCTCACCCAAAGCGCTGTAAAATTGCAAGTTAACGATCCAAATAACATCTGCGTTACCCTAGATAACCAGCAATTTGAACGAGCCGCCGTTTCAGGAATTAAAGAAGCGATCGGTATTGCTAAAGGTTTGATGGAAAGTCGCTTGCGTCCCGATGATATCACCAAAGATTCTTGGAATTCTCAAAAAGTTGATTGGTTAATTTTGTCTGGAAAAACTTGTAATTTAGACATAGTACAGCGCCAAATCTATCAAGAATTTAGTAAGTCTCCATATTTTGTGTGGAATCCAGAACGAATTACCTTTGTGCTGGAATTTACCAAATTAGCCACCTCTGCCGGTGCTTGCTATGCAGAGAAACTGCGAAGATTAAGATTCGATCCAGAAGAGTCTAAAAGCTTGCTGCGTAAGGGAGCTAACCAGCTAGAAATTGATGTCAAAAATCTGTTTTATTATTTACCCTGCAACTTCAAACGCAAAACTCAAAGTAATGATTTACTAACCATATTCAAGGCTGGACAAGAACTCTATCAACTCGCACCTTCGGAAACTGTTGCCAAGGTTCGGACTGCATGGCAAGGAATCCAATTAACTAATATTATTTACCGTCAAGACTATGAGGATGGAGATTTACGACTATGGGGTAGCTTCGACGGCAAAAACCTCATGAATAAACTAGGAATGCAAGAAGCAGAGTTTCTGAGAAAAATTAAAGTCCAGTTTGAGATTGACCAAACCCTTGAATTTAGTGTGTTGCTTTGTCAGGGAAATCCCCATTATTTAATTGACATTCCTGGCATTGATTTGGAATCAGTAGTTTCAGAAACTTCAGCGCTATTTGCTGATGGCAAATTGAACTGGAATATTGCTGTGGAACGCTTCAATAAAGACTTGAATGATGGTGATATTGCCGTTAATGTTATTGAGTCTGCAACTGTCGATCAACCAGATGCCTATCATCTTGTGTTTGAAGTAGGAAATGATGGTAGTAAATTGTTCCAAAAATTTCACTATCTGCGCGATGGCGTGACGAAACCAGGAATTGGGTTAATTAGTAATCCCTTACCTCCCTTCCCGCAAACTGGACAACACACCTTTTATGTTTATCAAACAGATGCCGAAACTAACAGCAAAAAATGGATAAGAATTGGCGCCCTCAGCAAACCAGATGTAATAACAGATTACCCTTGCCAATATCGGGTAACTCTCGACGATCAAGGCATTTTGCGGATGCACGCCGGTGAAGTTCCTTACTGGACATCAAACAGTCAAGAATGCCTAAAAGAAGAGGGATGTGTTTATCTTGCTGAATTAGAATTGCAGCCCAATGAAGTTGATAAAGAACGCGATCCATTTTGCGGCATACATTAACTTTTGCATTAAACCTTCTCTACGAGACGCTTTGCGAATGCGTTCCTCTGCGTTGAAATTAAATTTAAGATTTTTAAACGCAGAGGGGTGCGGAGGTTTGCAAGTTTAATTAGCTACAAATCACATACAAGTAATATTTGGAGGTGAGATTCATGCAGCACTTGCGTCAATTATTAGAGATAGAAAACTCAGAGTTAGCCCAGTTACTGCGGTTTAGTTTGTATGGACTAGAGGCGACTTTAAATCAGGCTCGCACAGAATTACCACTAGATCCAGGATCTAAAATATGCGATGAGGTGCTGCAAGAACTTCATAACCTGTTGGAACCTTCACCTCCACAGCAAAATATTGGTTGGGAAGATGCGCCAGCTGATTTAAAACTAAGTCACCTGCGGGAAGTTTTTGATTCTGACTCAGAACTTAATTATTATCTGGGTAATTCCCAACTGCAAAGCACAACGGACTCTGATTTGTGGAATGAGATTCAACGCAAATTGCTGCGAGTCCCAGAAGATTTAGCTGCAACTTGGCGATCGCGCACCTTAGATTTAGCCCAAGAAGTTGGTGCGATCGCAGATAATTCTAACCTCTATCAACTTCCCTTTATCCGCGATGAAATTATCTACCCCGGACTTAGTGGTACTGTTCAAACTCAGGGATTATGCTTATACCAACAAACACTTTCAAATCCTAAAAATACCCAAGGTAATGTATCCGATTTACCAGCAGCATTCCTATTTTTATATATGAATTTTATCGAAATAGACCCAGATTTACATCATGCTTTAAAGAGTGTTTTTAGCTTCGATGTCATTTCCTTACACTCCAAAGCAGAACAGCGAGATCAATATATTGATGCTTTAAGCGATCGCTTCCAACGCACCCAAAAAGCTGAGAAAAACACTGATCCCTTGTCAATTCTCCGTGCTTGGATTGACATGGACGAAGCTATACATTCCTTAGTATTTGTACCTCCGGCTGAACGCTATTCTTGGTGGGGAAAGCTACAACATGAATCACGGCGCATCCTGAAGAAAGTCGCTGACGAAGCAATTAATGCAGGTAATGAAGTGCGAATTCGCCAATTATCGGGACTTTATGCAGGTATCTGTGCTTCATCTAAGGATGACTTACAACTAGACTGTGGTGGTATTCCTGGCGAAGTCTTAACTTGTCTTCGAGTATATGCGCGAATTAATCAGGAAGAATCTCCCGGTCGTGTAATATTTCGCTCATCACGCTAGTAGTCTGTCAATAAAGAATTGATGGATAGATTCCTTGTAGAGACGGCGATTTATCGCGTCTAATTCTTGAGATTATGAGGCAAGGCAGAAGATTTTGCCAATCCCCGCCTTGCCTCATAATCTAATGAAGATAAAAACGTTTAAATTTATAAAATGCCCCAGAAGTGTAAAATCCCTTGACCAGAAAACACTTCAAGTGCTACAGCAGATAAAAAACCAATCATTGCAAAACGACCGTTCCAATTTTCGCTCTGAGGAGTGAAGCCCCAGCGCAAAGCATTAGGATCTTCTGGAACCGAAGGCGTAGTCTTCTTAACGTCTGCCATAAATAATACTCCGAGCTTTTATGTTGTAACAGTTATAACTGCCTGTAAAGTAATGTAACAGGTTTTTACGAAAATGCAACATAAACATCAATATAAAATTCACTAGTATATATTACGGGTACGTAATTTTGTGTTAATAGATTTGCGATCGCCTAAATAAAACGGCGT
The DNA here is from genome assembly GCF_036919495.1 of Nostoc sp. Taxonomy (GTDB): domain Bacteria; phylum Cyanobacteriota; class Cyanobacteriia; order Cyanobacteriales; family Nostocaceae; genus Nostoc. The sequence continues at coordinate 179,480 of NZ_JBALBZ010000067.1, read as the reverse complement.
AAATAAATAATTAAAGGTTTGTAGTAAGGGTTTTAGCCCTAAAAGGAGGATATAAATTAAGCTAATATAACATTCATGCTTACATATAGTAGCTAGAGGTGTAGTACGGTGAGTCAGGTTTTAACCTTGGAATTAAGTGATGAAGTCTACGCGGCATTACAGCAAGAAGCCAAGGTTGCAGGCGTGTCTCTTGCAGAATTGGTAGCTACTTCTATAGAACAGCAATATGGTTCTCTAAGACGTGAAAAATTGCAAACTGAAACAGAGAAAGAAGCTGTTCGCAAACGCTTCCGAAGTCATGCTGGAACCATCAACCCACGTTACGCAACAGGAGCAGATAACAAAAGTATTGATGCTGATTTAGTTAGAGCATACACAAATACTTTTTAGTAAACAAATTGAATGTTTATATTACCCTAAGTATGACGATTTATAATTATGCTCAAAAGCCCACTCCGTTATCCTGGCGGTAAGTCTAAAGCAATAAATCAGATAGCTGAATGCTTACCAGAAAGCTTTTCAGAATTTCGAGAACCTTTTGTGGGTGGTGGTTCTGTATTCATTTATTTAAGACAAAAGTTTCCCGATCTCAAAATTTGGATTAACGATTTAAACCGCGAACTCTTCTTATTTTGGAAGTTTGCCCAATCTGATATATCTCAGTTAGTTAAAGAAATTCGACATATTAAACTAAAACATACAGATGGTAAATTGCTCTTTGCAGAATTTACTGCTGTAAATGTCAAGAATTTATCTGATTTAGAAAGGGCAGTTCGTTTTTTCGTACTCAATAGAATTACTTTTTCAGGAACTGTAGAATCAGGTGGCTTTTCTCAAGAAGCTTTTCATAAACGCTTTACTAATTCCTCGATAGAACGATTAGAAAAATTAGAAGGTATTTTATCAGAAAATGTCCAAATTACTAATCTTGATTACAGTCATTTATTAAAATCAGCAGGAGAAAATATATTTTTATTTTTAGATCCACCATATTTTAGCGCCACAAAATCAAAACTCTATGGTAAAGACGGTGACTTGCACACTTCTTTTGAACATCAGAGATTTGCTAACCTTTTGCAACAATGTCATCATCGCTGGTTAATTACCTACGACGACTCACTACACATTCGAGAAAATTTTCAATGGGCTAATATCTCAGAGTGGGAATTACAGTATGGGATGAATAACTATAAGCAGAGTGGTGCTGCTAAAGGAAAAGAGTTATTCATTACTAACTACGAAGTTAAACTTGATTTGGAAAAAAAATCACAACTTCAGAATCTTGCTAATCCAGCTTTGCAATTAAGCCTTGAGATTTAAATCTAACTTTGATAGCTTCCAATTTTCCGGTAGGATAACCCCATAGCTCTCAATATAGCTACAACATACAAACCTTAGCTATGATAACTCCCCCAATCCCTGCTCAAGAATCCTTTGCTAGCTGGTATGTCCTGCTGCAACAATTAATAGATGGTCAATCCTTGTCTCGTACTCAAGCTGCTGAATTGATGCAAGGTTGGCTCAGTGAAGCGGTTCCCCCAGAGTTATCAGGGGCTATTTTAACAGCGCTGAACTTTAGAGGCATTTCTGCCGACGAGTTGACCGGCATGGCTGAAGTATTACAATCTCAATGTTCCCCACTCAGCGCTCATAAATCAGCACTTACCACTGTAATAGATACCTGTGGTACTGGTGGAGATGGATCATCAACCTTTAATATTTCTACAGCCGTTGCATTTGTCGCCGCAGCATCTGGTATACCTGTCGCCAAACACGGCAATCGTTCAGCTTCAAGTCTCACGGGAAGTGCAGATGTCTTGGAAGCCTTGGGTGTAAATTTGAGTGCATCCAGTGAAAAAGTACAAGCAGCATTACAAGAAGTCGGGATCACTTTCTTGTTTGCCCCTGGTTGGCATCCAGCACTCAAGGCGGTTGCCTCATTACGGCGGACTTTGAAAGTGCGAACAATTTTTAATTTGCTCGGGCCGTTAGTAAATCCCTTGCGTCCAACTGGGCAGGTGGTAGGGTTATTTACTCCTAAGCTTTTGGCGACAGTTGCCGAAGCTTTACAGAATTTGGGCAAGGAAAAGGCGATTGTGCTGCATGGACGAGAAAAACTTGATGAGGCTGGGTTAGGAGATTTAACTGATTTGGCGGTGTTATCAGACGGAGAAGTACAGTTAACTACGATTAATCCCCTAGATTTGGATCTAACACCTGCTTCTATAGGTATGCTTCGGGGTGGAGATGTCCAAGAAAATGCGGTGATTCTGAAGGCGGTACTCCAAGGTAAGGGAACTCAAGCACAACAGGATGCAGTAGCTTTGAACGCGTCCTTGGCGCTGCAAGTAGCAGGTTCGATCGCACTCCTAGATCACGCCCAAGGGATTAAAATCGCTAAGGATATCCTACAAAGCGGGGCAGCTTGGACGAAGTTGGAGCAGTTAGTTGAGTTTCTGGCGAATTGATTTGCGATCGCAATTGCGGACGAAACTCTACCACATTACGTTTGATAGTGACATCGTAGTTACCAAAAAAGTCATGTCCTAAAAGTCCAGTTTCTAGTTCCGTACCTGCGATCGCTACTGCTACTTTATTCACTATTACCCCGCCAACTGCCATCGAATTAACGTAGCCCACAGGAAATTCTACAGCTCTGGAACTAGCGGTATTTGCCTTAGCTTTGCCCACTGGCACTATTCCCAAACTATTAGCCATCTCTTGGGTAATTACAGTGCCACTGGCTCCCGTATCCACAATCATGTCAAATTGTTGCTGGCCATTAAAGGTAACTTCGACAATTGGTGTTCCACCAATTCGCCTTTTAATCGGTGCTGTAAATACTTCCTGAGGTGGAATTACCACTGCTGATGAGGGCAAAGCTGGTTTTAGTGGTAACGGGTTTATTTCTTGTGGAGGCGATAGAGGTGAGGTATACTTTGGTGTAGTTATTCTCTGTGGAACCACAACTACTATCCTCTTCGGTTCGGCAACGCGCACAGGGTGAGGATTAGCTTGCTGTTGGGCATATTTAATTTGGCGACGATATTCAGTAATTTTAGTTTGAGCGATCGCAAACTCTGGGCTTTGCCGCCGGACTCTTTGCATCAGCGCGATCGCATCCTGGTACTGATTCGCCACCAAAATCCAATCACCTGGAGATTGAGCAGATCGGCTGATGCTCCAAGCGCCAACGGCTTTGTCTAGCCCCATCTCAAAAAGACTTGGTTCACTTTCAGACGGCTCTAGCGTCTCTGCTTCTGGGGTAGAGGTAACTGCTGGTGTAACTGCTGGTGTTTTTGGTTCGACGGCAGGCTGTACTGATGCCTGATCCCCAATTGGCGCCGATTGCTCATTGCCACCAGTCGCAGTGTTCCGTTGGTCTTCACTACAGGCAACACACAAAACCGCTAGAGCGCTTGATAGAAAAATTAGGGTTGCACGGGATAAAAAAGACTGAAGCATAATTAATTTTAACCGCCCAAGCTTTGCCAAAGCCACTCCCGCTAATTTAATTCCCTTTTAATTTTAATTAACTATTCTAAAAACTCCCAATTGCTCAACTCATGGGATAATTAACAATCGCAGTAATGGGGAAGAAGCAGGGGAGCAGGGAGCAAGGGGAAAATTCCTCTCCTCTGCACCCTTCCCTCTGCCTCTTCCACTCCTCGATCCCCACTCCCCAATTTACTATGCCCTTGTCTGACGCAATACCTGCTTTACTTGTCCTGGCAGATGGAACCACTTATCGCGGTTGGTCTTTCGGTGCTACGGGAACCGCGATCGGAGAAGTGGTGTTCAACACTGGCATGACCGGCTACCAAGAAGTACTAACCGACCCAAGTTACTGCGGTCAAATTGTCATTTTTACCTATCCTGAATTAGGCAATACTGGCGTCAATCTTGAAGATGAAGAATCAGATGGGCCCCAGGTTCGGGGTGCGATCGCCCGGAATATTTGTCACCATCCGAGTAACTGGCGATCGACACAATCCTTACCAGACTACCTTAAACAAAACCAAGTACCAGGGATCTACGGCATCGATACCCGCGCTCTCACCCGTAAAATTCGGATGTTTGGAGCCATGAACGGTGGCATTTCCACAACAATTCTTGATGAGGCGGAATTGCTAGAGCAGGTACAGGCGGCTCCCAATATGGCAGGATTAAATCTGGTTCGGGAAGTTACCACCCCAACGGCTTATGAATGGTCAGATCCCACAATTCCAGCTTGGGAATTCAACTCGGAAGCTGCGGAAAATCTTGGAGAACCCTTTACCGTTGTTGCCCTTGACTTTGGCGTAAAACGGAATATTTTGCGTCGCTTAACAAGTTATGGTTGTCGGGTAATTGTTGTGCCTGCTGATACGCCACCAGAGGAAATCCTCAACTACAATCCAGATGGTGTGTTTCTTTCAAATGGCCCTGGCGACCCTGCTGCCGTCACTCAAGGGATTGCAACTGCCAAAGCGCTGCTATTAAGTGAAAAGCCCATCTTTGGTATTTGTATGGGACACCAAATTTTAGGTCATGCACTAGGGGCAGAAACCTATAAACTCAAATTTGGTCACCGTGGTTTAAATCAGCCAGCCGGTTTACAACAACGGATAGAAATTACCAGCCAAAACCATAGTTTTGCTATTGACCCAGATTCTTTACCTGCGGCAATTGTGGAAATCAGCCACCTGAACTTAAACGATCGCACCGTTGCTGGGGTACGTCACAAATCTCTACCTGTATTCTCCGTCCAATATCACCCAGAAGCCAGTCCTGGCCCTCACGATGCTGATTACTTATTTGAACAATTTGTTCAAACCATGCGAACAGCACGTCAAGCCGTTGCAGCCGAAGTGAGGTAAAAATGGGGAATAGGGACTGGAGACTAGGGAATAGGGACTAGGGACTAGGAAATAAGATTAAAAATACTATTTTCTCTTAATCCCCACTACCCAATCCCCAATCCCCTACTTCAGTAGATTGTAGACAACTTGCTCAAAAACCATCTATACTTGAGCGTTCACTTTAACTCATGAGGAGGGAATTATTGCTGATCCATTGAATCTAACCGTTAGCCTGAGGGGCACTCGTGAAGTCCGGGATAACTGTCAGCTATTCCGCCTCACAGGTTTGTTAGATGCCTTTTCTGAGCCGACATTTCGCAAGGTACTTGGCAGTAAGATTGACGAGGGCCCTAAGCACATTATTTTGGATCTCTCACAAATCGACTTTATTGATAGCTCTGGCTTGGGTGCTTTGGTGCAGCTAGCCAAGCAGGCTCAAACTGCTGAAGGCACTTTGCAAATCGTCACGAATGCCCGGGTAACTCAAACGGTCAAGCTTGTTCGCCTAGAGAAGTTTCTCTCCCTGCAAAAATCAGTTGAAGAAGCTCTAGAAAACGCCAAGTAGTCTTGATTGCTTGAACCGAGAGATCAATTCGGCTATCCAGATTCAACATCGGATAGCTTAATTTTTAAAACTTCTGGCAGAAAACCTCTCTCCTTGTGGGAGAGGCACAAAGCCAGTTAAGCTATTATGTTTAAAGTTGAGCAATAATTAAAGATATAGCACCCGCTTCTTGGGTATGTAATTTTTGGCTTCTTATCGGATAAACAATCAAGTCTGAGAAATTTGTAACAAATACAAAGCCAGCAGATTTGTTTATAGGTAAACTTGACTTGATAGTGTATAGTTAAAAATCGTCGCTTACTAAGTAAGCATGACAATGCGATCAAGTAACAGGGTGAGTTTGATGTTAAAATTTTACCCTATCTTAGGCACAGACCACAAGTAGGCAAAATTGGGTTTATGGGCTTTGACATCAGGGTAAGCTAAAATGCCAACTCTTAATCAAAAAGATAGAATTAGCTAAGTATTTCTGATAGTATTGATTATGCTAAGTATAGTATTATGGCTTACTTCAGAAAAATCAGTCTTTGCAAAGAATGCCTGCCAATTGTAGCCCGACAAGGAATGATTTATTTGTGAAGTCACAGGAGGAAGAGGTATTAGATGGACAAGATGAAACTCCCAAACAGACTTTATCTTGGACTCAAGCACTCTTGACAACCACAGCGCCATTCCAACAGATTTCCCTCTCCCAAGTGCAACAGATTTCTCCTAGTGCTTTAGCATATTTGGGGGATGCAATTTATGAGTTGTATGTTAGAATGTTCTATCTGCTGCCATTGCAGCGGGCAGGAATTTACCATAGTCTGGTAGTGGAGCAGGTAAGAGCGGAAACACAAGCGCTACATTTGCGATCGCTGATTCCTTATCTCAGGGACACCGAATTAGAAATTGTCCGACGGGGTAGAAACGCCGCAACAGGACGCCCTAAGCGACTTAATCCCGAAATTTATCAACAGGCAACCAGTCTAGAAACCTTAATTGGCTACTTATATCTCACCGATTACCAGCGTCTAACCGAACTGTTGCAAATGCTTCATGTAGAAAAAGAGTGAGAACTTAATTTTACAGTAGCCACATCAGTAGATTTGGTTCAATAAATTGAGGTAATTGTGATGACCAACCATACGCTATATCTATAACTCAAATGCAGAATAAACCTAGAAAAGTCAGAACTTCTAACGAACCTAATCGTGGGCAACCTGTAAAAATTCAGGGTAAGCGTGTTGTTACTAATCCGACTCGCAATCCCAGAAAAATAGATAGCAACCCTGTCTCTGGTACTAATCCGACTCGTAATCCCAGAAAAATAGATAGCAACCCCATATCTGGTGCAAATCCGACTCGTAATCCTAGGAAAATAGATGTTGCTAATCCGACTCGCAATCCCAGGAAAATAGATAGTAACCCCATTGACAACTCCCGCCAACGAAATAGCAACTTCTCCCAGCCGCCTGTATCTACACCGACAGAAGAAGATAGCGATCTCATCTACGGTCGTCATCCAGTATTGAGTGCGTTACAAAATCAGCGCAATCTCAACCGTCTCTGGATTACTACTCGTTTGCGCTACGACCCCAGCTTTCACCATTTTCTCTTACAAGCGAAAGAAAATGGCACAGTTATTGATGAGGTTGAACCCAAGCGTTTAGACTATCTCACCAATGGAGCCAATCATCAAGGTGTGGCGGCACAAGTTGCTCCCTACGCTTACATCGAATTGCCCGATTTAATTGAACAGGCAAAAGCTGTAACCGATGCCGTAATCGTCGTGGCTGATGGAATTACTGATCCCCACAACTTGGGAGCAATTATTCGTACCGCCGAAGCAATAGGCGCTCAAGGTTTGGTGATTCCCCAAAGAAGGGCATCTGGGATCACTTCTACTGTGATGAAAGTAGCAGCAGGCGCTTTAGAAAATTTTGCTGTAGCTAGAGTTGTCAACCTCAGCCGCGCCTTAGAAGAATTGAAAGAAGCTGGCTATTGGATTTATGGCACTGCTGCAAGTGGAAGCGAACCTGTGCATACAGTCAATTTTACTGGCCCAATCGTTTTGGTAATCGGCTCAGAAGGCGAAGGTCTGAGTATGTTGACTCAACGCTCGTGTGATTTCTTAGTATCGATTCCTCTACAAGGTAAGACTCCTAGCCTCAATGCTTCTGTAGCAGCAGGTATGACGCTTTATGAAATTTATCGCCAGCGATCGCTAAATACCCTGCACCTAGATAAATTAGAAAAAACCTCTTTGAAAAAATAACCGTAACAGAGTATAAAGAAATGTAAAAGATAATAAAGCAAGATATCGTTTAACACCCTGTAGACGTTTATAAATTGGCGAAAACCATGAAAACCATTTGGCATAACCTTAAGGAAGTGTTAATTAACACATTCGACTCCATCGGCTTGGCTTGGTGGGTAGAGATTGTGACACAAAATCCCCGTTGCACGTACTACTTCGGGCCATTTCTGACTTCTTCTGATGCAAAATTGTCAAGCATTGGATATATAGAAGATTTGGAGATCGAAGGAGCTACGGGAATTTCTGTGAATGTCAAGCGCTGCAAACCTAATACCTTAACAATAGCTGAAGACTTGGGGGAAAGATTTGACCGCAAAGTACAGCCTGCCTTTGGCGGTCAGATTTAAGTTAAGTTAGGCCAGAGTCAATATAATTCGTAATTCGTAATTCGTAATTCGTAATTTGTAATTGCGAGTTCTAATTACGAATTATTTGTTTAAGAGTCAAAAGCAAAAGCCCGTGGACTATTGACTACCAATTACCTGCGGATGAACTTCGAGCCAATGGTCAATGTCATTCAGGAGTTGCTGGGGCACTTCCCACGGAAAAAGATGAGCGGTGTTGGGATAGCAGTGCCATTGAGAATTGTTGAGGTGTTGAGCAGTTTCTAAGCTGGAATTAGATGTAATGTGGCGGTCTTGTTCACCAGCAAGTACTAAACTAGGACATTGTATTTGTTGCAAATCTAGAAGTCGGTTGTATCCCGATTGAATTTCACTATAAAGGGCGTGAGTAGCAGCACGAGAGGTTTGTAAATAAGCTGGTACTGCTTCTGTGGCAATGTACTTGTAAGTGGTAGTTGTATGTTGTTGGATTAAGTAGCGAAAAAGCGATCGCTTGCCAAAAGTATCAATATTCCATTGCCAACTCGGTTTTATATAGTTTATTAGGGCAGCAACACCAGTATATAAATTATCCTGCCAAGTGATAGGAGGATGACTCCCACGGGGTTTTGCGGCTGTCGCCACCAAAATCAACCCTGTAATGCGCTCTGGCAAACGTAATGCCAGTTCCATTGCCAGAATGCCCCCAAGTGACCATCCCAATACTAGGCACTTTTCAATCTCAAAGCGGTCTAGCAGCGCTTCTAAATCAGTTAAATGGTCATTCATCTTAAAATTACCATTCCAGCGACTTTTGCCATATCCACGTAAATCAGGGGCAAAAGTTTTATAACGTTTTGATAAATGATTGGTAAAGACAGATAGACTACGACCAGTACCAGGATGACCATGTAAGCCCAAAATGGGGAATCCTTGACCTTGGATATAGACATTGAGACGTGCAGTGGTAGGATGGCGATCGCTCATCTAGCACCCCCAAGAGACTCCCGCCATACTTGATAGCCAAATGTGTTCAAATTAAAACCTTCAAATTATCACAGTTTTAAGAAATCGGTTCAAAAACCATTTGGGGAATTAACACTTCATCTTGTAATTGCCCAATACCTAAAAAGCGAGTATCCTCATCATAAACTCGCACTATTTCAGGAACATCAAAAGTTAGAGAAACTCGCTGACCTTGACACCATTTTTGAGCAGATGTTGCTGGTAAACTAACAGATGACAAATGTTGTAAAGCTACATCTGGACAAATCGGTTGAAATATTCCGGCTTGTAGTTTTGTTTCTAAGTCGCTCAAAGTGAGACTATCTGTTAAATCGAAACCACTGCTTTGAGTGCGAATCAAAGCGGCAAGAGTGCCACCAGTTTCTAATATTGCACCTAAATCACGAGCGATCGCTCTAATATATGTACCAGAACCACAGGCGATCGCCACATCCAATTCGGGAAAATCCCCTTCTCTCCAGTCCAAAATATCTATCTGAAAAACCTCCACTGTCCGCACTGGAACTTCCACGGTTTTACCTTGGCGTGCTAAGTCGTAGAGACGTTTACCATCCACTTGAATTGCACTATAACTCGGTGGTATTTGCTCAATCTTGCCTTCAAATTGTGGTAATACGCTTTTCACCTCTGCCAAACTCAATCCAGCACAAGGTTGAGAAGTGATGATTTCACCTTGTAAATCATCCGTTGTAGTACGCACACCCAAGCGAATAGTGGCAATGTACGCTTTGTTTTCTGGCAGATATTGCAATAATCTTGTGGCTTTACCAAGGGCGATTGGTAAAACCCCTGTAGCAGCTGGATCTAAGGTTCCCGCATGTCCTACACGTTTGAGGCGCAACAATTTTCGTACTCGCGCCACGCAGTCGTGGGAAGTCCAGTCAAATGGTTTGTTTAAGTTGAGAAAACCTTGAGATAACACAAAATCAATAGTTACAGCTTCTAAATTCTATAAAATACTTATTAATATAATACTCAAAGTATCAATATTCAGCAGTTAATACGTTATAAAGCATTAATTTATACGTATTAATCAGGGTCAAGATATGCTCTCAGTGCCTTACCGAATAATACACAAAAAGTGCAGATAACGCCGAGAATTTTAGAAAGAAGGTAGGTAGAGGAGTAGTTGGCTATTTTAAAAATCAAATAGGAGTAATAGGAGCTTTATATTAACATCAAAAATAGTCATTTTGGAGATTTTTTTCATAAATTAAGTTACAAACAAAAAAATCCTAGACTTTTTTTAATAGCTATAAAATTTCAATGATTGTCAAAGTTCTGAGCCTTGCGAAAAACAATCAAAGAATGGCTAATTACCAAAATATAAATTTGAGATTAAGTTAAGTTTATGATGGAGATAGTTGAGCAATTGGGCATATTTTCGGTAAGCTGACTGTAACTTTAGTTCCTTGCCCTACTTGACTAGACAAGGTAATATCGCCACCATGTAACTCTACACAAGCTTTGGCGATCGCAAGCCCTAATCCTGTACCGGGGATTGTGTCAACGTTACTTCCACGACTGAAGGATTGAAACAAATTTTTTTGATCTGCCATCGGGATACCAATTCCCTGATCTTTGATATAAAAGATTACTTGTGATTCTTTACCAATGAGGTGGAATTCTACACTACCTCCATCTGGAGAGTACTTAATTGCATTGGATATTAAATTAGTAAAAATTTGCTGTAAAAGTCCGCGATCGCCCCAAAAATCTTGGTTATTACCAGTAATTTGAAAAATCAATTCGTGGCGATCGCCTACTGTTTCTCGCTCTTGTTCGATTAAGTCAGCAAAAAATTGCAGTAAATCGAGCCGGATTGGCTGAAATTTGGGTTTTTCCAGTTCAAATTGGTTAACCAGAAGCATGTCATCCACAAGTTTGGACATATACCTGGCTTTCTGTTCAATAATTCCTAAGAACCTCTCTTGTTTAGACTCATCTAGTTGCTGGCTATGTTTTACTAAAGTTGATGCAGCAGCCAGAATTGAAGTTAGGGGCGTTCGATACTCATGGGAGACTGTGGCAATAATTTGCGATTTAAATGCATTGAGTTGCTTTTCTTTGGCAAGTGCTGCTTGAGTTTGCGCTAGCAATTCAGCTTGTTGAATGGCGATCGCTAGTTGCACCGAAACTTCATTGAGCATTTGGGCATCATCAGTTTGCCACTGTCGTTCCCCGGAATTATGGTGAGCAATCAACAAACCCCAAAGCTTGGGGGTTGGGTTCCCATTGTTGCTCAGATTAATGGGAACTATTAGATTTGCCTTAGGATTAAATTGCTCTTTCAGGCTGACACAATTACACAAGCCAAGCTCATAGATATAAGGGATGGGGGATTGGGTATTGGGCACAAGAGGCAGAGGAGCAGGGTGCAAGGTGCAAGGGGGAGAATGAGTAATTAATTTACCTCTTTCCTTCCTCTGCTCCCCTGCTTCTTCCCGTGTCCCAACGCGATCGCACAATGCTACAGTGCGGCATGGCTCAACTGAGGAGGCAACTATTTTACCGTCTGCATCTGGGGCGAACTGATACACTATCACGCGATCGCACTTCAGAAGTTGCTGTACCTCGGCTACAGCCGTATTCAAAATTTGCTCTAGGTTAAGAGACTGACGAATTCTTAAAGCAGTCGTGGCAATTAAGCGCTGTCTCTCCTGAGTTTTGTGGAGTTGGGCTTGCAAGCACGATTGCTTAATGGCGTTACGGACTGTTAGTTGCAGTACATCCTGTGTCAGATGTTGCTTGACCAAATAATCCAACGCACCCCGTTTCATTGCTTGCACAGCTATCTCTTCATCGCCGCGTCCTGTCAGCATAATCACAGGGACGGAAGTCTCAAATATCTTCTGCTGCATCCGATCAAAGAGTTCTAACCCACTCATGTCAGGTAGGCAAAAATCCAGCAGAATGACATCAAAACGCATTTTTTGGCACAAAGCAATTGCTTCTTCTGCACAGTCTGCCTCCAAAATCTGGTATGACTGATGCGGATCTTTCAACAGATATCGACGATAGATTTTTCGATCTGCTGCACAATCATCGATGATGAGTAGTGTCCATGTGTCCAACATATTAAGTATGAGGATTGGGGAGCCATGTAGATCCCTTTTATCCAGATTATGTTTTTATTGCATAATTCTAAAAATAATATAAAATAAGTGTAAATAAAATCTAAATTCTTTAGAAATTCTAAAGTAATTTAAGCAGTAAGATAAATAACAAAATGGGGAAAGTGCATCAAAGAGAGACAAGCAGACACAGTGACTCAAAAAAGAAAAATCTCTCTGTGTCCTCTGAGCTGTGTCCTTTGTTATCAGAAAATTGGGTCTAAAACCCCGTCCTTGTAGGACGGCTTGATATTTACTAGAGGCGCGATTCCCACTAAATATGTTAGGATAGTGGGATGCTAACCATGAATTACTGCTATCGAATCTATCCGAATATTACTCAAAAACAGTCGCTTTTTGAGTGGATGGACATTTGTCGTGTCGCCTACAACTACGGGCTGCGAGAAATCAAGGATTGGTGCAATAGCCGTAAATGCATGGTTGATAGATGCTCGATTAGCCATGAGTACATCATGCCTGCTGAATATCCATTTCCTAGCGAAGTGAATCAGCTTAATGCCCTGCCTAACGCTAAAAAGGTATTTCCCCGATTACATGAAGTACCAAGTCAAGTGTTGCAGCAAGCGGTAAAGCAATTGCACCGAGCGTGGGATGGATTTCAAAAAGTGGGGCATGGGTTCCCCAGGTTTAAAAAGTTTGGGCAATTCAAGTCTTTGCTGTTTCCGCAGTTTAAACAGAATCCAGTATCTGGGGCACACATTGCATTACCTAAACTGGGGATAATTCCCATCAACTTGCATCGCCCAATTCCAAACGGATTTGTGGTTAAGCAAGTTCGGATAATCAACAAAGCGGATATTTGGTACGCCTCCATCAATATCCAGTGTGATGTCAGCGTTCCCAATCCCATGCCACACGGACACCCGATTGGGGTAGACGTGGGACTTGAAAAGTTTTTGGCAACCAGTGAGGGGGTTCTTGTCAAGTCGCCCAAATTTTTGAAAGTGATGCAAAGCAAGCTGAAATTGCTGCAACGCAGACTCTCTCGAAAAAAGAAGCGCTCTAAGAATTACGAGAAACAGCGCATTAAGGTTGCTAAACTTTACCACACGATTGAAAATACCCGTAAAGATTTCCACTTCAAACAAGCTCACGCTCTTTGTGATGCTGGTGATATGGTCTTCATGGAGGATTTAGATTACCGAGTTTTGGCTAAGGGGATGCTTGGTAAGCACATGCTTGATTCTGGGTTTGGACAATTCCGAACTATCACCAAATACGTATGCTGGAAGCGGGGTAAATATTTTGGAGAAGTTAGCGCTAGGGGGACTTCTCAGGAGTGCCCTGAATGTGGGTCATTAAGTGGAAAAGACTTGAGTATCAGAGTGCATAACTGTCAAGAATGCGGTTTTGTGTGCGATAGGGACGTGGCATCAGGACTAGTAATCAGAAATAGAGGCTTGAAATTAATTAGTACCGATGGACAGTCGGGAATCCAAAATGTCTGTGCAGACGGTTTGCCGGGGGCTGGGATATCTCAGTCTAGGTCAAAGTCGAAAACCCTTTTGGGCAAAACCAGAAAATCTAAGAAGTAACTTTTTAGTTGCTCCGTACCTTCAGGTCGGAGTCATGTCACCCTTTCCTTATTATTGCTTCATCAACAGAGAATAAACAAATTAATCCAAGGCTGGCGGCATATTGGCTTCAAGCCAATAGTCCACGAATGCTTGAATGGTCTTTTTTAATTCCTGAGCATCCATCGGCTTTACCAGATATCCATTTGCGCCCTTTTGGTAGCACAGTTCAATATCCTTGGGGTTAGATGATGTGGTAAAAACAACGATGGGGATTTCCTTGAAACTCTTGTCTTGCTTGAGCCTATCTAAAATGTCACGGCCATCAATACCTGGCAAATTCAGATCGAGCAAGATAACAGAAGGTCTTAGTGCTACTTTAGAGTTGCGTAAGGCTTCGCTTCCTAGTTGATAGAGGAAGTCTAAAACCTCATCCCCATTAGTACAACGATGTATGGGGTTCTGGACGGACATGCGCCGCATCAGACGTTGTAGCATCCGAAAATCTTCATTGCTGTCCTCAACAACGAGCAGAGGTTCATGAAGTTTTTTTGTCATTCGTGGTCTTAAAAGAGCTTAACAAAAATATATATTTGGTTATTATCTTAAACTATTCCAGCGTGAAATAGAAAATTGAGCCAACGCCTACGGTAGATTCAATCCAAATTTGGCCGTTATGAAGTTCAACAATCTTCTTAACAATAGCTAGTCCAGCACCTGCTCCTCCACCGTACTTCTCTTGAGAGTGGAGTCGCTTAAATAGTCGAAAGATACTTTCTAGATGATGCTGTGGAATTCCAATACCGTTATCTCGGATATAGAAGATTGGGGATTGGGGATTGGGGATTGGGCATGGAAAAGAGGCACAGGGGCGGGGTGCGGGGGGCAGAGGGGAAAATTCTCCCTTGCTCCCTGCTCCCTGCTCCTCTTCTTGAGAAAAGTAGCCAATCTCAACCCATTGCTCTGGCTTATCGTTGTATTTGAACGCATTGCCCAGCAGATTACTGAAGACTTCATTAACGAGAACTCGGTCACACTGAACTGTTGGTAAAGGTCGAGGAATGCGAATATCTACAAGCCCAGAGTCTTGACGACTAGCACGAAAGACTTCAATCACTTGGGTAACTAATTCGTTGAGGTCAGTTGCTTGCTCTCGCAGTTGTGCTTGTCCTAACTGCGAGAGTCGCAGTAGAGCATTAATAAGAGTTTCCATGCGTACAGATAAGGAAACTACTGTTTGCAAGCACTCAATTCCGTCATCATCTAATACTTGGGCATAGTCTTCTAGCAACACCGTTGAGAAGTTATAGATTCCCCGCAAAGGCTCTTTCAGGTCATGGGAAGCAGCGTAGGCAAAAGAGGCTAATTCGCGGTTGCTGCGCTCTAACTCTAGGTTAATTTTAGCTAACTCATCCGCCTTAGATAGTACAATACCAACGATCGCATTACTCAGAGCGATCGCACTCTCAAATTCACAAGTTTCCCAAGGTAGAGAAGTTAATCTAACCGTTTCTTGCCATTGTTCAAAGGATTTTCGGGGAGATAGGCTAAGGCTACCATCTGCCTGAGTTTGAATGGATTCGTTGGGATTACCTGCCCAGTTTACCGTTTGGATAACTTCGGGGCGAAACCAAAGAATATAATAACGCCGGACTTTAGAAATCCGCAGTAGCAGCAATCCACTAGCAGTATCTTTAAATATAAGCGCCTCTCGGTAAAGCTTCGGCAGAGAATCGGTGGAAAACAGGTTGTCATTAACTTGAATATCCGCCCATTCAATTAACGCCCGAACTTCATGAATATTCGGTGTTGCCCCCACGAGGGTAATTTCATTATCCAGACAAACCGCCGCTCCTGAAGCACTGACAAGATCGAGTAAACGGATTTCAGGTTTAATTAGAGCATCGATAAAATTATCTGCTTGGGAAATAGACTCTAAAAAATCAGCCTGTAGCGATTTGAGCTTTACCTTATAGTTCCATTCTGAATAACTAATTTTGTGCGCTAATTCAGAAGAGACAATCTGTCCCAAAAATTCGCACATCTTTAGCACTTCGTAAGAAATATACTTTGGTGTTAAGTGATGGCAAGATATTAATCCCCAAAGCTTCTGTTCTTGAATAAGCGAAATCACCAAAAGAGCCTTCACTCCCATATTTTGATGATATTCAGCACAACACCAATCAAAACTTCGTAGCAGAGAGTAACTTAAGTCAAGAGGCTGATGTGTTGTCGGATTTTCCCTTGGAACTAGCTCAACAGGTTCGGTAGTTAAATCGGGGAGAAATCGGAGAAAGCAGCGCGTGTATAACTCCCTAGCCTGCGCTGGAATATCTGTAGCCGGATAGTGGAGTCCTAAATAAGGTGATAAATCCTCTCGTTTGACTTCTGAAATAACAGAACCCGCTCCTGACTGGTCAAATTTATAGACCATTACCCGATCAAAACCGATGATTTTTTGGACTTCTTGTGCCACTACATGCAAAAATTCTATCAGGTTTGATGTTCTTTGCATTTTGGCGATCGCTTCATTCGCCAAAGCATGAAAGTCTAAGAAACTCACCTCAGATTTTGAGTCTGTCGGTTCTAACTCCAGAATCACAGCCTCTTCTGTGCGATGAGCAATAGCGTCAAAATTTTGTTGCCGATGCAAAGTACTTATTGATACTTTAAAAGCATTAGGACTGCCAATTTTTTTTACCAAGCACTGCTTTACAGTTTCTATTTGTTGGGCTTCTAGCAAATAGCTCAATGGTTTACCAAACAAATCTTTTGGCTCTTTGCCCAAGTGTTCTTGGGTATTGTTGCTAACTTGCAGTATCTCTAGCTGAGTACTGAGTGCCAGTAGAACACCATGAGGTTGAATAGAGCCAGGAGTGTGAATAGGTTTGCGATCGTGGTTAGTCAGAGCAGTAGCTTGGGTAGTAGTATTTTTAGGCTGGCTCATAAATCAACTTATGTAAAGCTGATTTTTACAATAGCGCAATTAAATGTCACATTTATTTAAAGTATATGCCGATAAGAAAGTCAAATAAAAATCATCACATGCAGCAATGCAACACCAATATCCAACATCCAAAATCCGAAGCTGACTATGGTGTTGGGAACTTTTTCTTTTGCAGGTTTGGCTTCTTTAATATCCAGCAATTGTGCTAATTCGGTTGTATTCAATGACTTGACGAGACTCAAACCAAGAGATTTACTAGAAATGCTTTGAGTGTAGGCGGCGTTAAGGTAGGGGGTGTATTGCGGTTTTCCTACAATGTATGTTTGGAAGAAAGGTAAACTTAAAACATTCATGTAACAACGCGCTTGGGAAGCATCGCCAATCATATCCGCAGGTAATGCTACTTGTTGATTTGCGGGGTTGGCATTGCCAATGGTGGAAAAGTGAGTGCCACCTACAAGCATGACGAGATACTTTTGTGAATTCGCCAACCAGGAGAAAGGTAAAATTTGCTCGGATAAAGCTGGTGCAACTGTATCATCACTACTGCTGACAATCATGACTGGAGTTTTGATTTGACTTAAGCCAGCTTTGCCGAAAATAGAACTAGTAATGGGATTAACTGCGATCGCAGCTTTCACTCTCTCATCCCGCAGGTTATAATATTTGCCAGACTTGCTGATGCTCAATTCTAAAGCGCGACACTGGAGCATTAAAGACATATTCCAGGTATTTTGCAGTGCTGCTGGTTGACAGTCTCGTTTTAGCTGCTCAAAGTTAATTTTAGCACCTGCCAAGGCTAAGGCTGTGTAGCCTCCCAAAGATTGACCAAATACTCCGACTTGTTGCAGATTTAACCGACCTTTAAACCGTGAATCAGATTGATTACCTTTTTCCAATTGATTCAGGATATATGTTATGTCCATTGGTCGGTCTTGAAATTCACTTGGTTCTGCTATTTCATTGGCGTGTCCATTCAACAGAGAATGTAATTGTTTAGCATCACTACCAGGATGATTGGGAACGACGACGGCAAATCCGTAAGAAGCTAGGTGCGTGGCTAAATATTGAAAGTTGCTGCTATCTAAACCCAACCCGTGAGAAATCACAATTACGGGTGCAGCATTCTGGACATTGGGAATATAAACATCAGTTAATAAAAGCCGATTGCGTGTTGAGTCGAAAAACTTCTGTGTGTATTTTTGCGACTTAAACTTTCCCGGAACCTTTAAATCGGGTAATTGCGATAAATTTGCTTGTTTGATGGTAGCAGCTTCTATTTTAGACTCTTGCGAAACTGCTGCGATCGCTCGATGGGTTTGGTTAACAAGTTTCTCTAATTCCGTAGCTATTTCTAAAGTCTGCGCTACGTCAAGGCGAATACTGCTGGTGGGATATTTACGTAACACATTCAATAGTGTCAAGCCTTCCGATTCAGCAGAGGCTAAAATTAGCGCCGAACGCAAAGCACCAAATCCTGGTTCTGGGTGACTGGTTTTAATAATTTGCGCCAACCGATGCAATAACAACTCTCCTTGGGGTGTATAGAGAAGTTGCGAAACTACTACCGGACTAACTTTCACACGATTAAGTAAAATCTGCCGCAATTCTTGAAGCTGTTGTAGAGGCAGATATTGCTGATAGGCTGCCAAGTCTTCGTTAATTACACCTGTTTTGGCATAGTTTTCTAAAGTAGTAACTGAAATGGAAAGCTCTAAAGCTGAATAAGATGCATAAATCCGCTCTGCTGCCAAGACAGAATTGCTAATTCCAAACGTTGGCAGCACCATTGAAAGAACCAGCAATAGAGAATTTTTTCTCAGGGTGCTGGCCCAATTACCAAACAAACTATTCATCGCTCAACTGTTTCGGTAGTCTGGTTTTATCAGGTGTTGGCTTTGGTAGTTATTCTGGCGCCCTGCTTGGTTTACTTAAAGTTATTAGCCTGAATTTTATCAAAACAGAATTTAGGAGTCAGTAGTTAGAATCTTCTAGTAATTAATTCTGACTCCTGAATTCTGATTTCTGAATTCTTCTTCAAGAATTTTCTCTTGGCTATCAAATTAATAATCAGATCCTACAGAGTCACACAGATGGTTAAAGTATCCATCTTAAAAGAAGCTGACCCCGTAGTTTGCCTTCACTAGTAAATCATAACAAATAAAAAATGCTCTGCCTCAGTATTTATGTTGTAGCTTTGAAGATGGCACGATTTTACTAGATGAAAAACCTAGTACTAATCCTGAAAATTCTTCTTGTTAACTAGCTTTTCCCAAGGCGATCGCTACTGAACCTGTGACTACCAAACCTGCTCCGAATAGGGTTATAAAAGTGAAGTTTTCTGATGGTATCAAATTAGGTGCAATAACTGATACAACTGCAACTGATATTAATGTCACAATGGGAGCTATAGCTATTACTGCACTTACTCGTGATGCTTCCCAATGCTCTAATGATTCAGCAAAAGCACCGTAAGCAATTAAAGTATTCAAAGCACAAAAAACCAGCATTAATAAATGGAAGCTATCAAGTATAAAAAGTGATTGTATTTTGGCTAGGGGAGTGAATAATAAAGCACAGCCCCCATAAATAATCAGCATAATACTAGGGGAAGATAAAGATTGTAATAGCTGCTTTTGTGCCAAAGCATAAATAGCCCATGACGTTGCTCCTAGCGCAATCAAGACACTACCTAGTATATATGTGTCATGCGCTATAATTAAATTTGCTAGTTGTTCTCGAAAAAATAAAAGATAACCGCAAATCATTACACTGACACCAATCCATTGATACAGCCGATAACGTTCTTTAAAAACCACTAACCCTCCGAAACCAAATAAAAGGGTAGATAATTGAATGAGAACTTCAGCGTTGGCAGGCGATGTTAGTGCTAAACCTTGCATAAATAGAAAGTAATTAATCCCTAAAAATAGGGTAGCGATCGCTAATAATTTCCAAGAAGCAGAACGCAGTTGTTCTAACTTTGGTAATTTACCGCGTATTCCTAAATACACACCAAGCAGTAAAAAGGATACCAAAAAGCGAAACCAAATGACGGTATAGACATCAAGCACTTGCAGAGCGATCGCTAGAGCAATAGGTAAAATTCCCCACAATAAGACCGTCAATAGCGATAACGCTAGCCCTAAGCGCCAGCGACCAGAACTTTGATGTAGTGACATTCAAATATTTTACCCAGAGGAGGCTGATGATAAATTAAAACATATCTAATTTGTATACCTACATTTTATCAAGCTCTTGCCGATAAAGCATGTTAATAGCATGATTTATGCAAGTTAAATGTAGAATAGTTTACCTACCCAACTGAATTTATTTGTAGTCTTATAGCGTTTTTTGCTCACATAAAATTTGTAAATTGTGTAATTGCTTTACATGAATATTACATTTGAAATTTGATTACAGATGTATAATTTTTTCGGTGTTAATTTACTACAAAAAATCTATGGGGATCATACCCATAATAAGCTTAGTAATCTTTATTACTGGCTTATCAATTTACTTGCTACTGGCCTCAAGAGGTCGGTTTTTACTCAAATCTTTGGTGACAAAAATAAAGCATCAAGGGTGGAAATTCAGGAATAACAAGATTAACTACCTGAGATCAAGATTTTCAAAGACTATAACAATTGCTGCCATTATTCTGGCAGCAGTAATAGCTGGAAATACTGTATCAGCCCAGGTTACGCCGCCACCTCTAACTTCGCTCAAAAGCGTATCGGTTCCAGAGCCTAACAATCTAGGAGACTTTGTAAAAGATAAAGTAGCTGCAATCAAGTTAGGAAAAACTTTCTTTTGGGATATGCAGGTTGGAAGCGACGGACAGACCTCCTGTGCTAGTTGTCACTTTCATGCTGGAGCCGACAATAGATCCAAAAATCAGATTTCTCCTGGGCTTTTGCGGATTAATGCTAATGGTACAGTGAATCCGGATACAGTTTTTGATATAGGTGGTGCGCCAAACTACCAGCTTAAACCGGGAGATTTTCCCTTCCACAAGCTGTCAAATCCGAATGATCCTAAAACCGTTATATCTGATCGAAATGATGTCACTTCCTCTCAGGGAGCCTTCAATGCTAAGTTTGTTGATGTCATACCTGGTAGCGCGGCAGACAAAGTAAAAACGGAGCCAGATCCGGTGTTTAATGTGGGAGGTACAAATGTGCGCCGCGTCCAGGCGCGTAACACCCCAACCGTGATTAATTCAGTATTCAACTTCCGCAACTTTTGGGATGGAAGGGCACAGAACATCTTTAATGGAGTGAATCCCTTCGGTTTAAGAGATCCTAACGCCTCTGTGGTAAAAGCAGAAAACCCAAATCAACTCAAATTTGTCAAAGTCAGCCTGAATAATTCGTCTTTGGCTTCTCAGGCGCTTGGCCCGCCACTTAGTTCCTTCGAGTTGTCAGCTGATGGTCGCACTTTTCTAGAAATTGGTGATAAGTTCGGCCGAATTGACAACAAAAAATCTCTCAGCAAGCTGCCGCTAGATAATCTAGATAATCTAGATAATCTTGCTGATACTCTGGTTGGACCGATACTCAATTCCGTTCAAGAACTTACTGGTAATTTGGCGCAAATTAACAGCAGTACATCTCTCAGCACACTGCTGCAAAATGTTCTGTCACTTAGGGGTACAAAACTCCCCAGAGTCTTGGGGCAAAAGTTATCTACCCTCAGACCGCTAGGCAAACAGGTTGTGCATCCACAAGACAGCGTTTTAGGTGCAGACAGTAGATATCCTCAGCCCGGACTGAAGGAGAAAAGTTACGATGAGCTGATTAAAGATGCCTTTAAGCCAGAGTGGTGGAAGTCTAATCGACTCATTCAAGTTGATGCTGAAGGTAAACGGACTTTTGTCAACAACGCTGATAACTCTTCTCAAACCGATGAGTACACGCTGTTGGAGTATAACTTCTCGCTGTTCTTTGGGCTTGCAATTCAGTTGTACGAGTCTACACTCATTGCCAACGATACGCCCTTTGATCGCTTCTTGGCAGGAAACACCACAGCCCTAACCCCTCAGCAACAACAAGGTAAACAACTGTTTCAGGGTAAGGCTCTGTGTATTGGTTGTCACGTTGGTTCAGAATTAACAGCTGCTTCAGTGAGCAGTGTGGCTAAAGACGGACGAATCAAACGTGCGCCATTCGGTGCAAGATCCCCTGAAGACAATGGTTTCTTCAATATCGGCGTTAGACCTGTTACGGACGACCCTGGTTTGGGTGGTAATGACCCTGTGCAGAATAATCCGCTTTCAGAAGCACGATTGGCTCAGTTAGGGAAATTTCAGCTTCTCCTCGGCGAAAATCCCCCCGTCCTCAATCCACCGTTAAATTCTAGTGAAACAGTGACGGCAAACGGAGCTTTCAAAGCACCTGGACTTCGCAATGTAGAACTCACTGCCCCCTACTTCCACAATGGAGGTCAAGCAACTTTAGAGCAAGTGGTTGATTTTTACAATCGAGGTGGTGACTTTGGAGTTCTTCCCCCCCTGAATCTGTCACCAGAAGAAAAACAGCAATTGGTCGCCTTTTTAAAGGGACTGACTGATGACCGAGTTAGGTACGAGAAAGCGCCTTTTGATCATCCGCAACTTTTCGTTCCCAATGGACATCCGGGAAACCAGACATTCGTTACCGACGATGGTACGGGCAAAGCTACAGATAGCTTCCTGGAAATTCCTGCTGTTGGTAGGAATGGTGGTAATGCTATACGAAATTTCTTGAAGTAATACCGTTTCACGAAAAACCTGATACATAAGATATGTAGGGGCGCACAAATGTACGCCCCTACATTTATTAAGGAGTGCGTAGGCGTAGCCCGTCGGAGGCATCGCCAAGTATCGGTTGTATATTGCTAACTTTGGTATTGTCTAGGTAATTATAGACTCTTCTCGAAAGTTCACGAACAAAATCTCCAGCTTTGGGATCGTAGTTTGGTCTTTGCACCAAAACACCTGCTAAATAACTTTTGCCGTTGGGCATTTGAATTATACCCGCATCACCAATGATAAATCTCAATGTACCAGTTTTGTGTGCGATCGTCGCTCCTGGACCAATACCAGCTGGTAGTAAACTATTGGTTTTGACACGGTGCATAATACCTAAAACTTGATTGCGGCTGTTTGGAGATAGCAAACGATTGTTATAAACTAACGCCGCCAATCTGACCAAATCTTTAGAACTGGTTGTATTTGTGCCAGCGATGTCTGGAAGTAGATTCCGAAGTGCTGTATTTTGCAATCCCCAGCTACGAAAACGTTGGCTAACTTTTGCTGCACCACCCAAGCGATCTAGAATCAGATTTGTGGCAGTATTATCGCTGATTGTCATCATCAAGGTAGCAGTTTCTAGGACACTAAATTTAGTTCCGATGGGTTTGTATTGCATAGTTCCAGATTCACCAACCTTTAAATCGCGCCGCATCACTAATTTATCGGTGAGTTTAATTCTACCTGCGTCTATTTCTTGGAAAAGAGCCACTAATAAGGGAAATTTGATTGTACTAGCAGCAGCAAATCTTTTTTCGCCATTAATATCTATATAGTTTCCTGTAGCTAAATCTAAGAAAAAGATTCCGGGATTTAATGTTTTATAACTTGCTAACAAAGTGCGAATTTGAGAAGTGATACCAACCATCTCTTGACCAAGATTTACAACTCCAGCAAATGTAGATGCATCTGTAGATTTGATGGCGATATCTTCTCGATTTTCCCCAACAATGGGATTGTTTTGGTGGTCAAATGAATTGAATTTGAAAATCCAATGAGAAGGAGAATCTCCTTTAATTGATATATTTTGGGAGGTAACATCATAACCAGGAGCTAACTCGACGACAAAACGAGTGGTTTGAGGGTCTGGTTTGCCGAGGCGAATTTCTTTCACCGCTTTGCCAAAACTTTGTTTGACACTATCAGAATTAAAATTAGTTCCAGGTAAGTCAATTACTAATCGGCTAGGATTATCTAATAAAAAGGCTTTTGGTTCTATTCCCGAAGTGGTAGTTAAGTCTAATTGGTTTTGGCTAGAATCATAGTACCAAGACTGTAATTGTGACGCTTTAGCTTGTCCTGCAACTAAAACCAAACTGCTTAAACCAATCGCTAGTAGATGTGATTTCATGTTGTGAATGTGGGTGTGCAAGTAAGGAGAAACTAATCAGGTTTACTTAGATTGTTTTCTGATGACTGTGCTTAACTTCCGGAGGAAAAGTCATAAATACCGTTGAGTTATTTTTTGAGATGATAGTTGGGATTATATAAGCACGATAAATCATCATTACTTATCAAAAGTAAATCGCTGACAGTTTTATTTGTGGTGTGAGTTGACAACAACAGAAATTGTTAATCTAGCCGAAGGACGAGCGAAGGATTAATTATGTTTCCAGCTTATGTTTTGTAGAGAGAGAAAGTAAAACCCATTCACTAAAACCCTAATCCACATTGGTGTCAACTTAACGTGAAACCCTTGTAATGACGTTATATCAAAATTACTCAATTACCAATCAATCCTGAGTCACCCCACCCCGGCTTTGCTAACGCAAAACCTCCCCTCCCCAAAGCATCGGGAAGGGGATTGGGGGTGTGGTAAAGCGTCTGTGGGGCAAGGGTTTACTAAAATACTCTTAACCAGCGCAACGCACTGGCTCCTCTGCGTGATCCAAATTCATATTTCTACTGTGCAACGCCAAATAAAAATTATTTAAGCGTGCGATAATGCAAAAATAGGTCATTTCCAACCTGGCGCGTTTCTATCAATTCCATGCGAGGAGCATCGTAAGGAAGAAAACCTTCTCCTTCTACTGGAGTAGGTGAATCCTTACCTCCAAAAATGAAAGGCCAAATAGTCAACCACCAATCATCAATTCGTCCTGCTTTTATTAAAGAAGCTGTCAAAGAGCCACCGCCCAAAGCAACAACCTTGCGGATACCCCGCTCTGCTATCAAGCTATAGCCTTTATTCCAATCCAAATCTGTATCTCCCAAGGCAATTAATTCAGCTTTTGTACTTAAGCTTGTTGCATCAGAATTCTGCTCCAAACTATTCTGTATCGTAAATATCCATCGCTCAATTTCTTGAGTAAAAAAAGGTAGAGTTGGTGATAGGTCTAATGAACGCGAAACAACACAGGTAATAGGTTGGGGAGACTGACCTCGAAATTTCCGCGCTGCCAACAATTCAGGATTATTAATTATAAAAGCCTCTCCATGAATCCGAATCGTTCTAGCTCCCACCAAGATTAAATCTGCTAGAGAAGTTTGATATTCATAGTGGGCAAAATCAATAGGGTCAGAATCACTAGGTGCTTTAGAATCTATAGAACTAATTTTTCCATCAGCCGACATTGCAAGAACCAAAGTTGTTGTGATAGCTGTCATAATTATTGCTTCAATACTCTCCAGGCTGAGAACGTTTATGTGCGGCTTCACATATAATTGATATTACCAAACAAGAATACAATCTTTATGGTGTAGTATGCCAACTTCTTGCATTACTTTTACGTTAGGAATTCTTTTAATTAATTCTTCTTTTGTATAAGAATTAAAATCTTCTGGATTGATTTCGTTGTATGTAATATAGCCTTTTTTAGCAGAAAGAACTACCTTGTCTAAGTAAACATCTTGGATTTCTCGCCTCATCTCTGTAAAAGCATAATTACTAATTACAAGATCATAATTTTCTTTTGGCAATTCATGCATCGTCTTATAGCTGATTGTTGTGTTAAATATGTAATTTTCTAAGTATTTTTGAGCTAGTAATAGTACTGGCTTTAGATCAATTAAACGATAGCTTTTCACTTTAAAATAACTATTGATAATTCTACATAGCCCTCCATAACCAACGCCAATTTCACATATATTAAAGTTATCTAGACTGCCAAACTCAGATTCCAAATCGGAGAGGATTTTTATGTAACGCAAAGTAGGCGGTGCTATTGTACCAATACCCTCGTAATCAAAAACTCTAGGGTTGCCAATCTTATCATTCTTCAGAAATTCGTCAATCTTAGTCAACACATTAGAGTGAGAGCTTTTAATCGCTTCTAAATATTCCTGACCTTGCTCGAAAGAGTCATGTTCTAATGCGGCATTGTATATTGCATTAGTCCGAAAATCTTTGAATATTGAAGAATCTAAACTAGCTTTTAAACAAAATTCTGGATAGTGAAAATTGTCAGTAAGGCTGGTTTCTAAAATTTCTTGTTTTTTGTTCATACTCACTGCTGTTTTTAAATGTAGTACTCAGGATTTAAAATTATTTTTGTGAAGGATAAAAACAAAAAGTCATAACCTAGCACAAAACTGAAATTTGTCCAAAATTGGTGTACTTAGCTATTAACTGTGTATTGAATATATCAACTTACAACAGGATAATCAAGGGTTCATACAAAAGACTAAAATTTTTCCCACTTGTTGTTTGTTATTAATGGCGGGGAAATCCCCTTCGCGTAGCGTCTGTCTGCGACACGCTGTTCGGGTTCGTAGAGAAGACTGGACTGCCGAGGTTACGCACAGTCGCTACCACTCCTTATTCCCCACTCATGTTAAAAAAAATCAGCCACCCAAGGAGAACTACCCGCAAATATTTGCGTAGCTGCTGAAATAGCTGTTTCTGTCCCATATAGTTTTCCGGCTATTTGCAAATGGTAGGGAGTGAACAAGCTTGTATATATTGGTGCTAGTTCTCGAACATCTAGCTGCAACTCACCTTTTCCACCTCTGGTAACTTCACCGCGTCCATTGGCGACAGAAAGAATGAATTTACCATTGTTTGCATCTAACAAATTATCTTGAATTTCTAAGTGCAGTTCAGTTTCAACTCCCGATGGATAACCCCGCATCTCCAGCGCTTTGACTACATCTACTACCCGCAGCATCCAACGCATTGTATTCTTAAGTTTGGCAGTTTGTTCTGGTAGCAGCAATGTCAAGGAATCAATTGCAGAACTCCTCCATCGCACCTGCTCAATTTGGGAGCGATGACTGGCAAGAAAAGACCAGAACGTTTGTGCAGCCGCAACTGTGAGAATTACCCAATCCTTTATCCGCAGGATTGCGCCATCCTCTGTTGAATGTTGGCTAAAAAGAATGTAGCCTTCGGGTTTCTCTTTTGTACCAATAAAATATGCGTAAAATGTTTCCTTCTCATCTGGTTGAATTAAACGCTCCCAGATTGCGGGATGTCGATCTAAATATCCATGCGTTAATCTTGCCTGCTGCTGATATAGTTCGTGAAAGACTTGATGATTGATACTCACTATTGGTTGCAAAGGTAGGGGTTGCTCCCGCAATTGGATACTTTTAGTCGGAACTTCCCAATTACACCAGCTACCCGCCTGCTCATACCCGACTTTTCGATATAAGCTTTGAGCTGCTGGATAAAGAGTAGAGAGCGGTATACCTCTAGCATAAAGTTCTTTGAGGGTGTGCTGCATAAGAGCGATCGCAGCTCCCGAACCGCGATACTCTGGAGCAATGCCCACTACCGCAATTCCTGTCATTGGTACACGCACACCACCCCACCATTGGCCCATATCCAGAGTTGCCAATCCACCAATTAATTGTTCTGACTCACGAATAATGCGGAAGTTTTCTACGCCAAGCAGATTAATGTAAGCTTCCTCGCCACCAAGTCCACTGATGAAACACTGCTCAAAGATACTCGCAAGCTGCTGGATATCCTGGGGATGGGCAAGAGTGCTGTATTCAAATTTAGGCGTCATCTCTTATACCATTAGTACAAAACCACAATTATGCTACAGCAAGCGTTGCCTGCTCCAATTTATTTGTAGGGATTTCTTCTACCTCCTTAACAACCACTAACCCAACAGCGTAGACGTATCCCGTCGTACACATCGCTATTATTTGAACATTAGTTGTCAAAATTTAAACGTTAGCAGCTAATGTTGCTTGATATATAAGAAAGGCTTAAGTATTTGCAGGTCAACTATAATTAGTTGTAGCAAATGCTTAAACATTTGCAACAATTGCTCTTTCATATATAAGAAAAAATTAAGTATTTGCAAGAAATGTATAATCTGTTGTTGCAAACCCTTTAACGTTAGTAGCTAATGTTGCTTTATGTATAAGAAACGCTTTAACATTTGCAGCAATCATTGCAATGAACTTATAGGACTCATATTTGATTATTGAAATATACGTAGGGTGCGTTACGCCAAAGGCTAACGCACCGCCCAAAGGTTAGGTGTGTTATGGCGTAGCCTAACACACCCTACTTACTACTTAGATTTTTTCAGAAATCAAATCATAGTCCTATATAAGTCTGTTTACTAGCTCAAACTAAAAAGTTTTCTAAGTGAAATTAACTAAAGTTTTGTAAATGCGATCGCAACTCATTAGCCTTAAAGTGGTAACGAAAACTTTTTGTGCAATTGTGGTCAAGAGACTATGAATGTTGTAATCAATTTATTGCTTTTTCTGCTGCCGATTCTGAGTAGCCTTTTGATTGCTCAAATTTCCAACCCTTTATCTTCTTATCAGCCTCTCCAAACTATAGACGGGGCAGCTTTATATAAAAAAGAATTAACAAATGGGAACAAAGCATATTTACAAGTTATTGATCTTCGCAAAATGCAAATAGACCAAATTACCGGAGAGGTAGATAATATGGGTCTAAATGAGGGTAAATATTATAAAGGCGAAGGTGGACATTACAGCCCTTTTTTCAAAACTAAGTTGTTCTCGGAAGTAACAGACGAATATAATAAACTTTACGCAGACAACGTTTTTTCGATGATTAATTGTTCTTTTTTTGAGCAATACCAATCTAGTACTCAATTATCCTTTCCAATTAAACTCAATGGTGTAGTTATCAGTGGTGGCACTAGCCCTTATGGCCCAATCAAGCAACCAAAAGATAAATACTATAGTAATATTCACTTGAAAGCTCTAGTCTGGAACAGTAAGCAGGCATACATTACCGATTACGACCAGGTTAGCGGTTCGCCTCTCAACCAAAAGGTAGTGAAGAATGCGATCGTCACTTACCGATACAGCGATCATCCAGCGAAAGTATTAGCCCAAAACCAAGCGAATAAGTATCAAGTCATGGGTACTCTGAACAAAGATGGTGTTAAGGGTGACGAGCTTTTGTTGATTATGACGGTGAACCAAGCAACTCTGGATGAGGCAGCCGATTTATTACGGAAATTAGGAGTTAAAGGGGATATTATTACCGTTGATGGGGGCAGATCAACTTATTTATTCAATTCCCAGAGTGGAAATATTATCATTCCACAACTGTCTAATTTACAAGAAAATCCTGCCTTCCGATACTTACCTCATTATTTAGGATTTCGGAAGAAAACCAAAAATCAGGTTGCACCAAAAATATTGATCAGTCAGCCAGTGAATAAAGTACTTGCAAAAAAGGATCAGCCTTATTTAATATTGTGGCGGGATAATCTTAACGGCGATGTCTCGATTAAGTTGTACGATGGAAACAAACTTATCCAAAACATTTCTTCCCGTACCGCTAGCGATGGAGTTTATGAGTGGACACCACGTATTTCTGTAAAAGAAGGCTATTTTATTCGGATTTCTAGCTGGAAAGACCGAAATATTTTTGGGCAGTTGCAACTGTAATCAAAATAAACACTGTTTTTAGCGGTGCGGAATGGGAAAATGAAATGGATAACTAGCTAAACGCAAACCTCTCAACAAGTTTGGCGGTGTGGCAGTGATCGGAATTGTTATCGTTTCTCACAGTAAACAACTAGCTCTGGGTGTGCGGGAACTCGCCGCACAAATGGTTCAGGGCCAAGTCTCTATAGCTGTTGCAGCAGGTATTGAAGATCCGGACAACCCATTGGGTACAGATCCCATCCAGGTTTATGAAGCGATCGCTTCTGTTTTCTCTGATGATGGTGTCCTGGTATTAATGGATTTGGGTAGTGCTTTGCTGAGTGCAGAAATGGCAATAGAGTTTTTGCCAGAAGCACAGCAGCAAAAAGTGCATTTGTGTGAAGCACCTCTAGTAGAAGGTGCGATCGCTGCTGTAGTGGCTGCGGCGGCTGGTAGAGATATTCACCAAGTCATGGCGGAAGCACGCGGCGCACTCTTAGCAAAAGCAACTCAATTGGGTGTAGTTAGTAGGCCGTTGTCACTTGTCACCCCAACAACTAATGTAGAATCATCAACGCGAGAAATCAGGGTAATAGTGAGCAATCGCTTAGGATTACACGCCCGTCCCGCAGCGCAGTTTGTGACAACCGCAGCCCGGTTTCAATCGCAAATTTTGGTGCAGAATTTAACGAAAAATACTGAACTAGTCAGGGGTGACAGTATTAACCAAGTTACAACTTTAGGGGTGCGTCAAGGACACGAATTGCTGATTACTGCCACCGGTTCTGATGCAGATGAAGCACTGACGGCATTACAAGGATTATTCGCAAATAATTTTGGTGAGGCAGCCCTGTCTTGTTGTTCCAACAAAGAGGGACTGCCGAACCCGGAGGGTGAAGATAATATTGCTTTAAATTCTCCACCAGCATTGCACCATGAAGTTACACCAGCAACTCACGGCGAACTTTCGGGAATTGCTGCTTCTGCTGGAGTAGCGATCGCACCTGTTGTTCATTATCAACCCACCCACATTTCGATTACGGAATACCACGTAGACGATCCTGATATAGAGTGGCAACGAGTACAAGCAGCAATCCACACTGCCAGACAAGAAATCCAAGCAGTTTTTTCCCAAGCATCTCTGCAAATTGGTGACGCTGAAGCTGCCATCTTCGATGCCCAATTACTATTTTTAGAAGATCCAGTACTGTTGGAAGCGGCTAAAGAGCGCATTTTTGAACACCATATAAATGCTGAAGCTGCTTGGCAAGCCGTAGTCGATGAAGTAGCGACTTCTTACCGCACACTTGAAGATTCTTACTTGCAAGAGCGAGTTGACGATGTTGTGGATGTCGGGCAAAGAGTGCTGCGATTATTATCTGGGAATGCCCCTGTTAACCTGCATCTTGAGCAACCAGCAATTTTGGTGGCGACTGATTTAACCCCTTCAGATACCGCTAGACTAGACCCGACAAAGGTGTTAGGTATTTGTACAACTTCAGGTAGTGCCATTTCTCACAGCGCAATTATCGCCCGGACATTGGGTATTCCCGCAGTTTTGGGAGTGGATGCCCAGGTGTTGCACTTGGCAGATGGTACACTTATGGCACTTGATGGTGAAAGTGGCAAAGCTTGGGTAGAACCAGAATCACATATCCTAGATTTACTGGCAGCAAAGCAGTCAGCTTGGCAAACTGCCCAACAAGAAGCACGAGCTACAGCACATCAGCCAGCAATTACTCGTGATGGTCGGCAAGTTAGCGTCTTTGCCAACATTGGTAGTATAAGTGATGTGCAAGTTGCGGTGGCTAACGGTGCAGAAGGTGTGGGATTACTCCGCACTGAGTTTCTTTATTTAGATAGGACAAGCGCCCCCACTGAAGAAGAACAATTAGAAGTGTATCAGGCGATCGCCCAAGTTTTAGATAATCGTCCGCTAATTATTCGTACCTTAGATGTAGGTGGTGATAAGCCACTTCCTTATCTGAGAGTTGGTTTTCCCGAAGCTAACCCTTTCTTAGGTTGGCGGGGAATTCGTTTCTGTTTAGATCGTGTGGATTTGTTCAAAACTCAGTTACGGGCAATTTTGAGAGCTAGTGTAGGACACCAAATTAAGATCATGTTGCCAATGATTGCCAGTGTAACTGAAGTACGTGCAGCTAAAGTAATTTTGGGTGAAGTGCAGACTGAACTAAATCAAGCTGGGATTTTCTTTGATGCAGCGATGAAAGTAGGAATTATGGTGGAGGTTCCGGCAGCAGTTGCGATCGCAGATCAATTAGCTGCTGAAGTAGACTTCTTTAGTATAGGGACTAACGATCTAAGTCAATACGTCATGGCTAGCGATCGCACTAATCCCCGCGTGGCAAATTTAGTTGATGCGCTAAATCCAGCCGTGTTACGAATGGTGCAGCAAACGATCCAAGCTGCTCATGCGGCAGGAATTTCGGTAGGATTATGTGGAGAATTGGCAGCAGATACTTTAGCAACACCAATTTTATTAGGTTTAGGGCTGGATGAGTTGAGCGTGAATCCTCAAAGTATACCTGGAGTGAAACAGGCGATCGCTCGGTTTAGTATAGTTGAAAGTGAAGCGATCGTGGCATCAGCATTGCAACAAGATTCCGCAGATCATGTTAGAGAACTGATGTCAACTTCAGTTATTCCCCCTGCGTAAATACTGATGTATTCTTTGTTGTCTCTATGTTTAATTAATTTCTTAACCAAATCATAATATACTTCATCATTCCTTTAAACATAACAATAGTTTTGATAGACGTTATAGATATTTTTGTAACTTTTATCACATATAAATGTGAATCCTCAAACTTTTATATACTAGTAGCTTTTTTCATAAAGTTTATGTAAAATCAACGCAATAGTTTTTTAAAGATTACATGAATATATTAATATGCATACTGTAACATAACCGAAAAGACAAAAAAATTGTCTTTCAAAGTAAAAACAATGGTATTGACTTTCAAAAGTGTAAAAAAATTGTCAGTTGCTGCTATTGGTTCAGCATTGGCAGCTGCTTTTATTGGGTTAGAAGCTAAGTCGGCAAATGCTGCACTGTTTATAGATCAAGAACAGTCCAGCAATAATGTAAACATGGCATATTTTTCGCAGCCAGACTTAGCACAATCATTCAAACCAACAGCTAATAATGTTGCAGGTGCTGCCATCAAACTTACAAAGGATATTGGAACAGTTGGTGACGTTAAAATATCCTTGTGGAATGCTAGAGGAGACGTTTTAGGAACTGGTATAGCACTTGGACAGTTTCCCGATGCGTGGACAGAAGTATTCTGGAACCCCGTAGCTGTTACACCCAATAAGACTTTATTCCTCGTATTTGAGTCGCCCAGTAATCTAGCGATCGCTGGTGATACTAACAATCCTTATCCAAATGGTCAAGTCTATGCAAACAGAGGATTTCAATCATTCCCATATTATGATTACACATTCCGCACATACTCTGATGATAGTTTTGGAATCCAATCCGTTCCTGAACCAACCTCTGTCTTAGGTCTAATGACCTTCATTGCTTTCATTGGTGTTTCAGCCACCAAGTGCAAAAAGCAACAGAGTGCTTTGTATAAAGGCTAAAATCGAATACCACTAAGTAGGTGGGCAAGAATATTTCCAACGATGTTAAGAAAATTAGTTGTATTTGTAGTAATTATAGGGTGTATTATTCTTTTATCGGAACGCACCATCGACAATTCAAAGTACGTTATTACCGCATAACAGACCCTACATCAACTTTATATTTTTTCATATAGATAGAATTTTTCTCGCCAACTTACTTAATAGCAATTTGTAATTCGTAATTCAAAAAATCAGATTCAATCTGAGTTTCGAGGCTTGCATCTGTAGCCTGATTTGAGAGAATTGGTATAAGATAAACGCTTGCTTCTAAAATTATTAATTAGTAACTGTTAAAATCTTATTCCCAGTTGCCCGTTAAACCCACGAATAGAATTGTAACCAGCACCAACAAAAACGTTATTAGTAGCACTTACCTGAACGCCACCTGAAACTGCAACACCTTTATCTTCTGAATAAAGTCCAACTCCTACATAAGGTGAAATTACAGGCAAGCTGATAAATTTTAAAACATCTACTCCTGTAGCACCATCAGGGCCAGTTCCTAGCTCAACGCCAAAATTTAAAGCCCTAGCTCCTACGGCATAAGTTACATCACCATCTTTTCCACCAACTGAAACCCAAGGTTGTGGTATAAGTTGAGCCGATGCTTGACTTGGAGTAAATAAAGCTAACAAACCGATGGATGTAATTAATATTTTAGCAATAAACGTTATTTTCACGTTATTCTCTTCCACTAACTGCTGCATTTTAATTGTCTTCTCACAACTACCTTTAGCACTACTGTTAACCAAAGTTTGGCCATGATGGCTAATTGTGACGGATTGAACCTCATTTGAGTGCCCGATGAGTTCAAGCATTATTTTGCTAATGTAATATTAATTACAGCATTATGCAAGCGTAATTTGTAATTATCAGGTATATTTGCTGATTACTTTATCAAAATGCCTAATTGCTTTCTCAAAAGACCTGATTATTTTCTCAAAATACTTAAATGCTTTCACAAAAGGTGATTTGACTTACTCATTTCAGTTTTTTCCGCAAGCAAAAGGTCATTTGATTTACTCAAAACCTGATTTGACTTACTGATTTTGGTGTTTTCCGCAAGCAAAAGCTATGCAACCCTACTCAAAAGTAGAGACATCTCGCAGCAAACTAGGAATTTCCCCTTGAGATAAAGGAAACTCCAGCAATGTTTCTCTAAGACCCAAATATCCAGATTCAGCGAACGACAAAAGCATTCGTGAAAGCGCTAGCCAAACCTCCGGTTCGTATTCCCAATCCCGATAACGCGAAGCTTTCCCAGCAATTGAACGTAACGCCCAGAAATAAGAGTTTCTCACCACCGAACCACCTTTCTTAAACTCTGGTAAATCTTCGTGGTGGATAAAAAGTATTTGATTGTCAATTCTGGCTCGCATGTAAATTTTATATTTTAGAATCGTAGAATCGTAGAATCGTAGGTTGGGTTGAACGAAGTGAAACCCAACAAATCACCGAAAATGTTGGGTTTCGTTCCTCAACCCAATCTACGCAGTTTATGGTTTTTGACGCTAACTGAATTGTATTGCATAATAATGTGGAGATTTTATCATTGCAAAATCTCTACATTTAATTAATACCTAAAAATTAGCGCTTAAACCCAGACGAAAAGTGAATCCAGGGCTATAGATGCGATTAACTCGCTCATATTGCTCACCTAGTAGATTTTCTAAATAAACTGTCAATCCTATATTGTTAGTTAAAGGTACACGGCCGCTCAAATCTAAATTCACGAAAGATGGTGCAAAATCTGTAGGCTTGTCAGTAGAGTTAGCAAAGATGGATCTACGAGCGCCACTATTGTAGGTAACATACAAATTAGCCTGCCATCCTGCATTGTCATAACCTACACCAGTTTGAAGTACAGAGTACGGAATTAAACCTAACTGTAAACCTCTGTCTGTACCTGTTTTTATTTGAGCATCTGTATAAGTATAGTTGAGGAAAGTTGACCAGCTAGCCGCAATTTTAAATTGCAAAGCTGCCTCTAAACCATTAGTATCTACTAATCCAATATTTGCCCATCTTCCGGCGATGACTCCCAAGCGATCGCCTATACTACTACCAAAGTAAGTAAACTGTCCAATCAGATTTTGAGAAAAATTTACATCTACTCCCGCACTCCAAGTAGAGCCAGTTTCCGGTCTTAAATCAGGGTTAGGTTCCCAACCATGAACTGTATCATAAACATACAACTGATCTAACCCAGGATTGCGTTGTGCCCCTGCCCAACTTCCACGCACTGCTACTATTGGTGTGACGGTATAACGTAACCCAACACTAGGGTTGAGATAATTTCCAAACTGGCTATCAAAGGTTTGCCTTAGCCCTAAATCTATCAGAAAGTTATCGCTAATATTCCAAGTATCGACAGCAAATAAAGCTGTATTGAACAAACTCCTATCTTCCGTTTCGTTTTTAGCAATACTACTAGGATTTGTACTAAAAACATCACCGTTTAAATCGGTGTTTTTCAAATCTAATCCCCAGCGCAATTTATTATTAGAAGTAATTTTCCACTCATGATCTACCCTGGCTGTAAGTTGTTGTGTATCTAAAGCTCCTGTACGGTAAAATGCTCCTGTAGGGCCATAGGTACTGAAATAATCCTGGTTATAACCAATTGAGGTTGTAAGATTAGAGCTTTCCCCATTACCTAATCGAGTTTTCCAAGATAAGCCAACATTTAAACCATCGTGGTCTAATCTATCTCTTTGGAGAGGGAACCCAAAATAAATTAAGCCGCGACGACTGCTGAGTGAAGTAACATCTAAATTCAAAGAATTTTTTTTATCTAAATCTAGTCCGATGCTACCAAAGTAAGTACTTGTCGCTGTATCCGCATTTGATAAAAATCCTTGTTGATCGCGATTTGCAGCACCTACAGGAACGCGGTAACGGTTATCTGTAAAGAATCTTTCAAAGCTGAAGTTATATTTGACATTATTAGATGAACCACCATAAGTTACTTGTTGATTATTTAAACTTAATGAGCCAAATTCTGCACTAGCGCTCAATTTAGGTTTGCCATAACCTTCCTTAGTGATGATATTCACCACTCCCCCAAAGGCTGAGGAACCATACAAAGCGGAAGCTGTGCCGCTATATAATTCCACTCGTTCAATAGCCTCTACAGGAATGCTATTTAAGTCAGTTCCACCATGATAAGTGTTGATATTATTATTAATTGGTCTGCCATTAATTAGAAATACAGACTGATTAATTGAGGCTCCCCGATAGTATGTACCTGTGTGAGTATCTGCACCATGACCTACATCATTGATCGCAAACCCAGGCATTCTTTTCAAAATATCGGCCAAACTTGTAGCGCCCTGCTTTTGAATTTCTTCTTTATCAATTACGTAAGTTGGAGTAGATTGAGGTAGGTTGTCTGGTTCTGCAATTACTTCTATAGAAATGTCTGCATCATCGCTCGGAGTTTGCTCTGTTTCTGGCTGATCTGGATTAACTTTACTCGGTGCAGATTGTTGAGTTAATAATTCGGCATTAGTTACGGGTAGCTCGATTTCACTCAAACTCGGAATATCTAAAATGATTTCGGTTGATTTATCAGTATTTCTCTGCTCAATTTCACTTTCAGCAGCAAAGCTAGGAGACGCTATCAGTAAACTCGGTAAAGCAACTGTTAGCAACAAAAAATCCTTTTTCACGTTCTCTTTCACACCAACTAAAAACGGTCACCACGTAGTATTGTTGCTGTAATAGTAAAATCATGTCAAAAGACACGCTGTCATATTTCCACGGCTTAGATTCTCGATTTCTCTGAGAGGATGTTTGAAAAGTCATGATTGATATATAAAATTTTTTTACCCCACCCTAACCCTCCCCGATATATTGGGGAGGGAACTGGATTTTATTGTTTCCCCTCTTTATAAGAGGGGATTAAGGGAGGTAATAATTCGATTAAAATCACAACATACTACTTTTCAAAAAACCTCTGAGAGTTCGGGTAATTTTGTTGTTCAAAAATGATTAAGTAGGCTATAGCAGTTTTTAATTACGTGAATTATGTACAATTTTTCTGTATACAAATTTACAGTTTTAAAAACAATTTTTACTCGCAACTCTAATGAGAAAACACAGAGCTTCATTTACAGCTTCCGAATTGGGAAACATTTCTGCAACATCAGGTTCTAAAAAAACTATTAACTTTTCAATATTATTGAAATCATTTTTAACCTTTTTTACATAATTATCTATATAAACTTGATTTGATTGAGGTTTATGTTGTTTTATAGTTGTTTCATAAGATGCAGCATTTAATTTATTAACTAGTGATTCTCAACTACTAACTTTTAGGTTAAAGTGAGCCTTTGCATCCCGTAACGTTTTAAACTGTTGCTTTAGAATATCAACAGCCCCTAAAATCTTAGAAGTTGCTTTTATCTGTACATCAGTCTCTTGTTTAAGACGATCAGCAATACTGCGAATTTGATCTCCCAACCTCGCTTTATTTTGTTTTTGCGTCGCTGGGAGTGATTTTTTGCTCATGGTATGCTTATTTATTCAGAAAGTATATCTTTAATAGCCAGCCAGATGCGTTTAAACTTTTGTACCAAACCCATAGGATTGTTAGTTGTTTCTTCTTCTACCGAATCAACTAGAGATTGAATCCGATCCATACGCTCTGCTACAACGTAAAGACTATTTACTGCATAAAAGCGATAATTTTGAGCGATACGCTCTTTTAGCTCATTAGCCTCGATTTGGTAAGTTTGAATCTTTTGCTGAATATGAACCAGTTGTGATGCAGTTTCTTTTGCAAGTTGTTCTGCTTCATCGCGTTGAGATGCAGCTTCCTCAAAATTGGTGCGAACAGTTATCAATGAAAGTTTAAGCTCATGATAAGAAGCTGGTCTTTTCTGCCGTGAGCGAGGATTATTAACAACATTGTCATAATTAGAATCTCTGCGACTTCCTCTCTTCATTGTCATAGTTTAAGTTCCTGAGCATTTGTTATATTGAAGTATAAATATTGACTTTAGCCGAGATGAACTAATTTAAGTGTGATCTCGGTTCTACTGGTAATATGATCTCAATCTGCCTTGAGATATCTTTTATTCTGTCTCAAGCGCTCAAATTCCCAAACGTGCGATCTCGTCTCCAAAGGCTAGAGATATTGCGCTTCATAAGCAAGCTAGCCTCAAAAAGCTAAAAGGAATAAGCCTCAAAGTCTCTTAGTAGCAATTACGAATTACGTTATCATTGGGAAAACTGGAAGCTTTGCAAACACAATAGAAGACAATAAATTATGATTCAAACCTTACGCAAATTAGTTACATTCGATGAATTCGTTGCTAAATACCCTGACAACACTGGAAAACGTTATGAATTGCATGATGGAGTAATAGTTGAAAAGTCATAACCAACAGGCGATCATGAAGAGATTATCGTATTTTTAGTTCAGAAATTTATTCTAGAATATAGTCGCATAAGCCTACGCTATGGCATACCGAAAACAGTACTAGTAAAACTGCTTGAAAGTGAATCGGCTTACTCACCAGATGTGCTGATATTAAATCGCCCCAATTTAGTAAACGAACCTCTGTGGAAAAAAGAATCTACTGTAAGCCAAGCGGAATCAATACCCTTAGTAGTTGAGGTAGTGAGTCAGTGCGTTGCGCGGGTTCCCCGCGTTGAAGCAACTGACGAACCCGTAAGGGTGAGTAGTAATTGGCGTGATGATTATTTAAAAAAAGCTGCTGACTATGAAGCTGTAGGTATTCCAGAATACTGGATTGTAGACTATGCGGCTTTAGGCGGTAGGCGATTTATTGGCAACCCTAAACAAGCAACTGTCTCGCTTTACACCTTAAGTGATGGAGAATACCAAGTTAGCCAGTTTCGAGGTAGCGATGCCTGCGGCAACCCCTCCGGGGAACGCATTATCTCACCTCTGTTCCCCGAATTAAATTTAACCCCCGAACATATTTTTCAAGCTGGTGGATACCCTGTATAATCCTGACAGTTTTAGAAAAGAGCAATTTCCGTTACAGACGAAATTTTTTGTCGCAAACTCTTCAGTAAATCTAGAGTTTTTTCGTAAGCAACTTTTTTTCCTTGCTGTTCATAGTACTCAGATGCTTTTTGTAAATCAAACATCGCTCCTAAATGATATCCTAAGCGATATTCAGCTATTCCCCGATTAACATAAGCTTGGGCATTACTGGGGTTAAGTCTGATGACTTGAGAAAAATCACGCACTGCACCAAAGTTATCTCCATTTCTTGTGCAAGCACAAGCCCGGTTAAAGTACGCTCTATAATCATTAGCATTGAGACGAATTGCTAGATTAAAGTCGAGCATAGCTGCTTGGGTATCTTGCAAGACAAAATGCGTTAAACCTCTGTCATTATAGATATCTGCAAGCATTAAGCTGCTGATTCGGGGGATTTGAGTTAAAGCTAAATTAAAGTCAAGAATTGCCTCTGAGTCTTTCCCATCCCCAGCACGGGCTAACCCTCGGTTGTAGTAAGCTCGAAAATCTGATGGTTTAAGTGCAACGGCTCGATTAAGATCGACAATGGCAGCTTGATAATCTCTTTGTCTGTAGTGTGCTACTCCCCGGTTTAGATAAGCCTCAGAGTTATCCGGTGCAAAATTTATTGCTTGAGTACAATCTGTAACAGCTTGATGGTAATCTTGTAATTGGAGATAAGCCAGACAGCGATCGCTATAAGCTACAGCAAAATCTTTCTCAACGTCAATTGCCTGGTTAAAATTCTCTATAGCTTCCTGGTAATTACCCTGCCGCATCTTATCTATACCCAATTCCAAGAAATCAGCCCCTGTAATTTGCGTGATAGATATGGGTGCTGAATGTGCAGGTAAAGTCAGAAAAGTAAGCGGTAAAGCAATAACTACACTGAGAAATAATCGCCACAAATAACTCATAATACCAAATGAGGATAGGGAGTATTGTTCGATATTCTTGGAACAGTCTTTTTGTAAAAACCTTAATCCAAAATTCAAAATCTAAAATCCAAAATTGGTATATGCATCCTATTTAATAACTTCGGCAACCTTAAAATTAGCGGGACAAAAAGCCCCGCAAATTCTTAATTATTGAAGTTAGATTTTAGTCTACTTCCAGTCCTTATCTGCTTGTGAAAGCACATAAGCTGTTACATCTTCAATCTGGTTAGCTTTTAAACGGCTACCGAAAGCAGGCATGGCATTTTTACCTTTTGTAACTTGGGCAATAATCGCCTCTGCTGAGTACATACCATACTTTTCTAAAGCTTCTTTCTTCAGATTCTTCGGAGCTTGAACCAAATTTTTACCTCCCGCATGACAAGAGGCACAATTAGCACTAAATACTTTAGCTCCACTAACAGCATCTGCTGCCAAAGCTGGACTGCTGAAGGCAAAAGTGAAGATTGCTATGCCTAACAGCATCACTGTAATAATTTTTTTCATTTCGTGTTCTCTCTCTCCAATAACAGCTTATTCGCTGTGACATCCTCCATAATTGTCAGTTGAGGTGCTGCTATAGTCAAATGACAAGCTGTCAAACTTCGCTATCAAGTTTTTTAATTTTGAATATTCGGGGTTTTAGATTTAGGGTTGTTAGTACAAAAAGATGCCTGGCAACAAACTGGTTTGCATTTATACTAATAATTAAAATGCAAATTTATATAAATTTTAATCTTTAATAACTAATACATGATACGCGTTTAAGAATGAAATATTCAAGATGAAAATTGTCTAGCTTCATCCTTTATATTTCATGCTTTGTTCTTTAGTTGACAGATCCTAACTGAGTAAGCGCATCCCCTGTAACACGACAAATTCGCCAATCATCTAATATAGATGCTCCCATACTACGATAGAATTCTTGGGCTGATTCGTTCCAATCCAGCACACTCCACTCTAAGCGCCCACAATCACGTTCTACAGCTATCTGAGCTAATTTAGTCAGGAGAGCCTTACCAATACCTTGCCTGCGATATTCTGGTAAAACAAATAAGTCTTCCAGATAAATTCCTGGCTTGGTCAGAAATGTTGAATAATTATGAAAAAATAAGGCAAAACCAACAGCTTGATCGGCAGATTCTGCTAAAATCGCTTCTATATATTTGTGCGATCCAAATAAATGCTCTTTAAGTTCTAGAGCATTGCCAGTGACAGCGTGAGATAATTTTTCATACTCAGCAAGCCCCTGAATTAATTTAAACAGTACGCTGTAATCAGTTGGTTCAGCAAAACGCACAATTAAATTGCTATGCAAAGTCATTAGTCTATGGTCTATAAGTTCATAGTCCATAGTTTATAGGCAACTGTGCAAGTTTTTTTGACTAATGATTAAATAAAAACCGAAAAAAGGTACAAAACGCCCTGTTTTTGAAATTTGCGAGATACAAGCTCACACTAATTCGTTACGCATCTGGATTTAATAAAGAGCAAGTTTTTTAAGGTGTGTTACGGGCATTTGTCCTAACGCACCTAAAATCTAGGATGGTGCGTAATCGCGTAGCGCAACGCACCCTACTAGACTTAAAGTTTTGCACTTTATTTGATCCATGTTCGTTAAGGAAGCTAATCTAGCTTCGTATATGCAATTAAATCAACCAACCTTTTAAACGTTTGGCTATGTGGGGACGGCGCAATTTTCGCATGGCTTTGCTTTGAATTTGTCGCACTCGCTCACGAGAAAGATTGAACATGTTACCAACTTCTTCTAACGTACAGGGTTCGCTGGTTGTCAAACCATAGCGTAGAGAAATCACATCTTTCTCCCGTGGAGTTAACACGTCACCCAAGACTTCCCAAATCTCCTGACGCATCATGTTTTCATTCATTTTTGCTTCTGGAGACAAGTTATCTTCATCTTCTAGCAAATCCATCAATTCTGTGTCTTCTTCTTTACCGACACGGTGGTTGAGAGAAAGTGCTTGACGGCGTAGCTGTTGTAGCTGACGTAGTTGTTGCACAGTAATTTCTAAAGCTTCTGCCATTTCTCCTTCGGTAGGATTGCGGCAAAGTTTTTGCTTGAGTTCTCGTTGTGCTTTTTTCAGCTTGTTAAGCTTTTCAACAATATGAATAGGTAGCCGGATTGTCCGTGCATCGTTAGCTATAGCTCTAGTAATCGCTTGTCTAATCCACCAATAGGCGTAAGTAGAAAACTTATATCCTTTATCTGGATCGAACTTTTCTGTAGCGCGATTTAAACCCATTGCTCCTTCTTGAATTAAATCCAGGAAAGGCACTCCCCGATTCAGGTATCGTTTAGCAATAGAAACTACCAATCTCAGATTCGAGCGAATCATTTTGCGTTTCGCTACTCTACCTTGATACAAGCGATTTTCTAATTGCTTTTCCGTCATTTCTAGCTCGGAAGCCACCTCTACCTTAGTAGGTTCCTGTCCGAGTTTTAATTCTAAGGCTGCTTGTAATTCCCTAACTTCTTCTAGAAACCTAACTCGCCGCGCTAACTCTACCTCTTCATCAGCTTTTAGAAGTGGATAACGCGCCATCTCTTTAAAAAACGCGCCGACGGCATCATCATGCTCGGTTTTATTGTATCCCGAAGGACGGGCCGCAGCCATATCATCCCCGTCGCGTTCGTCTGATTCCAGATTTTCTACTACAATTGGAGGCTCTTCATCCGCCACTGCTTCTAAAATATCGAGTAATGGTTCTTCAATATCAGCAGTATTCTCCAGTATTTCCATTTCTCCTAATTCAACAATATTCATAGTTTCCTTTAGGGATTGTTGCTTTGTTTGGTACATAATTTAGTTACAGCTACTCCTTTGAGGCTTGGTAGTTTTCCCTAAGGGACGAATGCACCCGTTTATATAGCTAAATTCAGGCTTATGCTAATTTTTCTTCAGGAATGAAAATCGGCATCTACCTAACACATATACGTTACAGTTAGATACAACCTATAACTAAACTGGCCTTCGCACCCAACAAAACTTTCTTCTCAGGCTCTCAACTGATTATATTCTTCATTTTTTTCTTAATTACCAAATATGTCAAACCCCCTCAAACTTTCTCAACCTTAACAAACATAGAAATCTCAGCTAACCTTCCAAATATCTTAAACTTTCATATATCTTTATAAATATTTTTAATGTTTATTCGTTGGAAATCACTGGATAAATTAAAACCTTGGTGTTGGAGTTATGCATTCCTAATTTCAATTTACCCAGATGAGAGAAATTATAATAATGGTAGTTTAATTTCAAGATATTCTTATTTGTATAAAAGCATCTCATATACAGAAAGGGTTGAATATCTATCGATAGGCGGAAAAAGGCTACTCCCTATTTAGTAGATGGAGCAACTGTTGCAGGAAGGGCTGACATGCTTTTATTTGTATAGTGGGTACCAAATATTTATTGCATGTATAGTTGATACGAATTTGTCTAGTAGATTACATAAGAGGAAACTTATCAAGTATTATGAAGGATAACAGTATTGGCAAATACCATTTAAGTCTAACAAAATAAAAAATTAGACTTAATTAAGCTAGGTTATTTTTGACCAGCTATGTGAGGTAAATATCTAACTATAAAGTCAGAAAATATGTATATTAATGACGTAAAATTATCTCCTTTATTAGTATCTGAACCTAGTCAATCATACCAGTCAGGTATAACTGTTAATAGGTGGGTTGAAGTACTGGTAGACTGTCCCGGAAGTACAGGACTATTTACTTATCGATTGCCAGCCCAGTTAGAAATAAAACCAGGGGATATTTTGAGCGTGCCATTTGGGGCACAACAATTAGGAGCGATCGCAATTCGGTTACTGGCACAACCAAATGTCGATTTACCACCAGAAAAAATCCGGGAAGTAGAAGATATTGTCAGCGTGGGATTTTTCCCAAGTGCTTATTGGGAATTACTCAATCGAGTCGCTGCATATTACTATACGCCCCTAATTCAAGTAATCCGGGTTGCTCTGCCACCAGGGTTACTGGGGCGATCGCAGCGTCGTATCCGTCTTGTTGGAGGCAGGGGGAAGGAGGAAGGGGGCAGGGGGCAGGGGGCAGGGGGGAGTCGTTATTTACTGGCATCTCCCGATCCTTTAGCTTTTTTGACTCCAACTGCGCGGCAAGTTTGGGAACTTTTACAAACGCAACCGGCGGGAGACTACAGTTTTGTCTACATCCAACAAAAAGTTAAATCTGCCT
This sequence comes from Nostoc sp., assembly GCF_036919495.1. Taxonomy (GTDB): domain Bacteria; phylum Cyanobacteriota; class Cyanobacteriia; order Cyanobacteriales; family Nostocaceae; genus Nostoc. The sequence continues at coordinate 135,412 of NZ_JBALBZ010000067.1, read as the reverse complement.
ATCGGGGAATTCGGGAGTTACTGCGATTTGGTTTAGTAGAAAGCTATTTAGAACCGCCACGACTAACTCGACCAAAGCTGCAAAAAGCAGTCACACTTACAGGTACAATTGACCACGACTTAACTACTCGCCAAAGAGAGATTTTGGAAGTGCTGCGGCGGCATGGTGGTGAGTTGTGGCAAAATGAATTACTACAAATTTGTAATGCTAGTTCTTCTATCCTCAAGACGTTGACACAAAAGGGTTACATCGTCATCGAAGAACGGGAAGTATTGCGAACCGAACAGGGGCCAGCATTAGTAAGCGATGGGGCTAAATCTTTAACTGTTGCTCAAGCTAGCGCCTTAGAAACAATTCAGACACTAGATGGGTTTGCTGAAGTTTTATTGCATGGGGTGACAGGTTCAGGAAAAACAGAAGTATATTTGCAAGCGATCGCCCCTTTACTCAACCAAGGCAAATCTGCCCTTGTTTTAGTCCCAGAAATTGGACTAACACCCCAGCTAACCGATCGTTTTCGCGCCCGTTTTGGTAATAAAGTCAGCGTCTATCACAGCGCCCTCTCCGATGGTGAACGTTACGACACTTGGCGGCAAATGCTTACAGGAGAACCCCAAGTTGTTATTGGTACGCGCAGTGCCGTTTTCGCCCCTTTGCCCAATCTGGGTTTAATTATTTTAGATGAAGAACACGACAGCAGCTTTAAGCAAGATTCTCCCATACCCACCTACCATGCGCGTACTGTCGCCCAGTGGCGAGCCGAATTAGAAAATTGCCCCTTGGTGTTGGGTTCCGCTACCCCTTCGTTGGAAAGTTGGGTAAGCGTGGGAACCTCACCGCCTAGCCCCCTCTCTGCTTGCGGAGAGGGGGGACAAGAAATAAATCTTAATTCATCACTCCTAAATCAAAAGTTAGAAGGCAGGAGTTATTACTTAAGTTTGCCCGAACGGATTAACTCTCGGCCTCTACCGCCGGTGGAAATAGTCGATATGCGGCAAGAGTTGCAGCAGGGAAATCGTTCTATATTTAGTAGATCGCTGCAAGAAGCTTTGCAAGAGTTGCAAGAGAGAAAACAACAGGGAATTTTATTTATTCATCGGCGGGGACACAGTACCTTTGTATCTTGCCGCAGTTGTGGATATGTATTGGAATGTCCCTACTGTGACGTGTCGTTAGCGTATCACCACACCGAAGAAAAAGCACCGGAATTATTGCGCTGCCATTATTGTAATTATGCGCGATCGCACCCCAAATTTTGCCCCGATTGTAGTTCCCCTTACCTGAAATTTTTCGGTAGCGGTACTCAGCGAGTAACGCAGGAACTAGCGCGACAATTCCCAGAGTTACGCTTGATTCGTTTTGATAGCGATACCACCCGCAATAAAGGCTCACACCGTACCCTACTCACCCAATTTGCCAACGGCGAAGCAGATTTATTAGTAGGTACGCAAATGCTCACCAAAGGATTGGATTTACCCCAAGTGACACTTGTGGGCGTTGTTGCTGCCGATGGATTGCTAAATTTATCAGATTATCGCGCCAGTGAACGGGCATTTCAAACCTTGACTCAAGTCGCTGGACGTGCTGGTAGAGGCGATGATCCGGGGAGGGTGATCGTACAAACTTATACTACAGAGCATCAGGTAATTGCAGCAGTGCGATCGCACGATTATCACTCTTTCTGTCAAGCTGAATTAGAACAACGCCAAGCCCTCAATTATCCTCCTTACGGGCGGTTGATTTTATTGCGCTTAAGTAGTCTCGATCCTATTCAGGTACAAAATACCGCGCAAATAATTGCCACAACCTTGAGTACAGAGGAAGAATTCGAGATATTAGGCCCAGCACCAGCAAGTATTTTGCGGGTAGCTAATCGTTATCGCTGGCAGATATTGATTAAATTTGCTCCCGATGCATTACCACAATTGCCAGATTGGGAAGAAGTGCGATCACTTTGTCCTTCGTCTGTTAGCTTGACAATTGATGTAGACCCATTAAATATTATGTGATTTTCTTAAGCTAAAAGATTGAGAAATCTGGTTTACCTAAAATAGGGCATTGATAGGTTTGTAGTAAGCACAAAGTGTGCTTGAATATTTGAGGACTAAAGTCCTCTCTACGAGACGCTACGCGAACACTACAAACGTATTTAAGATTGAATTTTAATCTATTTAATTAACAGTTCTGGTGCTACCAATCCTTTTTGGATAGCTAAAACTGCGGCTTGAGTGCGATCGCGTACTTCTAATTTCTGCAAAATAGTATGGACATGAACCCGCACTGTACCAGGGGCAATGTAGAGAATTTCAGCAATTTCTTGATTACTTTTGCCAGTTGCCACGAGTGCCAAAATTTCTTGCTCCCGCTTGGTTAGGGGATTTTCTAAGGATTCCTCAGTTTTTGCAGGCAGCACCACAGTAGAATTGCCCTCAAAAGCTGCTCTAATTTCTGTTGTTGCGGTTTGATCCCACCAAGAAGCCCCTGCTGCAACCGATCGCACTGCTAATATCAGAGACTCAGCCGGAATACCTTTGAGGCAGTAACCTTGGGCCCCGGCGGCAATTAGCCGCGAAATCAGGGGTTTTTCAGAACGAGAGGTTAAAACAAGAATTGGTAAAGTTGGGTGCTTCTGCTTGATTTGGCGACAAGCCTCAATCCCGCCAATCCCCGGTAAACCTATATCCAGCAAGACCAAATCCAGGGGATAGCGATTTGCTAATTCTACAGCTTGTTCTCCATCTTCTGCCTCTGCGACAATCTCCAAAGTGGTTTCTTGTTGCAACCGCATCCGCAGACCAAGCCGAAATAATTCATCATCTTCAACGAGTAAGATTTTCGTCATTTATTATTAGTCATTGGTCATTAGTCATTAGTTAGGAGTTTGGAGTTAGGAGTTTGGAGTTTGGAGTTTGGAGTTCTTATTCTCCCCTGCCCCCTGCCCCCTGCCCCCTGCCCCTCATCTCCCCGGTGTTGGACAAGCTGGGAGGCGGAAACCAAACAGCGCGCCTCGTGGTGAGCGATTCTCTGCCCAAATTGTACCCCCATGAGCGGTAATAATTTGCCTGGTCAAATAAAGCCCTAGTCCAGATCCTGAAACGTGACGATCGCTATGTCCTTGATAAAACCTTTCAAACAAGTGGGGTAACTCTTCTTCGGTAATGCCGGAACCAGTATCGAGTACTTTTACTACTTGATCGCTAGAATAACTTTCAAGTACTATTTCTACTTTACCGCCACGAGGGGTATGGTTTATACCATTACTCAGGAGATTAGTGAAAACTCGCCCCAGTTGCAAAGGATCGCCGTTGACCCAAAGAAAGCTGCGAAAATCTGATTCGCCATAGTGGAGAGAAATATAAACCTGGCGTGTTTTCGCTAATTCAGTCAAGGTAGCGATTACCTCCTCCGCCACAGTTGCCAAATTAACAGGTGATAACTGTAGTTTCAGCCCTTCGGTGTCATTGCGGTATACATCTAAAAGCGTTTGGACTAATTGCAGTGTACTCCGATGACTACGAGCCATTGTTTGTAAGACTTTTGCTTGCATTGGCGTGATTTCACCAAATTGCTCATTTTGCAAATATTTCAGCGTTTCAATTGCTCCTAATAGGGGTGTTTTCAAATCATGCGTTAGGGTAGAAACAAAATCTTCCCGCATGGTAGCTAGTTGTTCTTGGGAGAGTAATTGTGCTTGCGTATAAGCGATCGCTTCTTCATTGCGGTGGTTGCGATCGCTTAACCAACCCGTTACCACCAAAGCCAAAACTGCAATCAGCCTATTTGCCAACGTTGGGAGATGAACTATTTCTCTTCCAGGAATAAACAAATTCAATAATGTTAATCCTGTAGCTGCAAGAGTGATCCCCAATACAGCACCACGATTCAATCGTGAATCTGCTAACAAAATCGTCCCTGTATAGAGGTAGCCAAATACGTACTCAGGTGGTGTTAAATATTCCAAGACTATCACGATCGCAAAGGCGATCGCTATTAGCCCATAAGTCTCCCCACGCTCGTTTATAGCTTCTTTCATAGCCACTAATCGATTTAATATCTTCATTTCTCATTTACTAAAAAATCGTTATCCTACAATCTTTACAATTAATTAATTCAGCGATTATGATTTATCTGCAATCTATATCTGCAAATGTTAACTTGGGCATTAATCCGAAAATTCTATATTGTCCAGATGCAAAAATGGCGACTAGCTCCTTTTGACTTCTGCTCTGCGGTACTAAGTAGTTACCCAGAATGGGTGGAGTATTTACCACAACCGTCCCAATCCGTAATCCCTTTAATAAAATTATCTGGGATATTTATATTCTTTGAAAGTAGCAAACTTCGATAATCTATTGTATAAACAAATAATCCTAACTAGTAGGGTCTATAGCTGTGAGAGTACAGCACCATTCTTAAGGGTTTGGTGCCGTACTTCCGCAGCTATGCACTCTACAAATACCTAATTTTGTTCAAAAATCAAATCGGATAACTATAGATGAATTAAGAACAAAAAATTAAATATTCTTAACAATAAATTTAATAAGTATCTGGATAGTAATAACTGAAAAGACTAAATCTAGATTTAAAAATGACGGTGACATGAGATATCACCAAATTCCTCGAAATCAAATACCTCAACAGTTAATCTGTTATTTCTAAGAATTCGCTTGCTAGCACTTAAATTTAATTGAGCGCGAAATATATGGGACAAGGTTTTTTGCAAATTGGCTTAACGCTGTGTATTGTCATAGCAATCACTCCGTTTCTGGGTAAATACATAGCGCGTGTCTTTTTGGGAGAAAGAACACTGCTTGATTTTTTAATGAACCCGATAGAGCGAAGTATGTTCGTACTAGCGGGTGTCCGCAGGAAAGATGATATGACGGGTTTGCAGTATATTCGATCTGTAATTTTTACTAACTTAATAATGGGTATTTCAGTCTATTTACTGATATATTTTCAGAGACTCTTGCCCTGGAATCCTAACGGCTTTGGTGCTATCAAATGGGATGTATTACTGCACACAACCATTTCCTTTGTGACGAATACCGACCAGCAACACTATGCTGGTGAGACAACTTTAAGCTATTTTAGCCAAGTAGCGGCTTTAGGCTTTTTGATGTTCACCTCCGCAGCCACCGGTTTAGCCGTGGGAATTGCTTTTATTCGCGGGTTGACGGGTAGAAAGTTGGGAAACTTTTACGTCGATCTTGTCCGTGGAATTACGCGAATTTTGCTGCCAATTTCGATTATTGGAGCGATCGCTTTACTTGTAACAGGTGTACCACAGACATTAAAAGAGACTCTGGATCTAAGAACCTTAGAAGGTGGAACGCAATATATTGCCAGAGGCCCAGTGGCATCCTTTGAAATGATCAAACTTTTGGGCGAGAACGGCGGAGGCTTTTTTGGCGTAAACTCAGCGCATCCTTTTGAAAATCCCAATGGTGCTTCTAACTTGATAGAAATGATCGCCATGATTTCTATACCAGCAGCCTTGATTTACAGTTACGGTATATTTGCTAACAACATCAGACAAGCTTGGCTACTTTTCTGGATGGTGTTTGTGATTTTTGTAGTTCTGGTGGGAGTGGCAGCCATAGGAGAACTGCAAGGTAATCCCCTTGTTAATAATGCCTTTGGATTAGATCAGCCCAATTTAGAGGGTAAAGAAGTTCGATTTGGCTGGGCACAAACGGCATTTTGGGCAGTTATGACTACCGCTACTATGTCTGGTGCAGTGAATGGAATGCACGATTCTTTAATGCCGCAAGGAATATTTGCAACACTCTTCAACTTGTTTATTCAGGTTATCTGGGGTGGCCAAGGAACTGGAACAGCTTACTTATTTATTTATTTAATTCTCACAGTATTCCTAACCGGACTAATGGCAGGGCGCACCCCAGAGTTTTTGGGACGCAAAATTGAAAAGCGGGAAATCGTCCTCGTCAGCGTTGTGCTGTTGATTCACCCAATTCTAATTTTAATTCCCAGTGCGATCGCCTTGGCCTATCCCATCTCCCTATCTGGAATTAGTAACACTGGCTATCACGGTATTTCTCAAGTAGTTTATGAATACGCCTCAGCAGCAGCACATAATGGCTCCGGCTTAGAAGGGTTGAAGGATAACACCCTATGGTGGAACTTGAGTACAATAGTTAGCTTAATCGGAGGACGTTACATTCCGATAATTGCCATCCTCCTGTTAGCTGACGGCATGTCTCGCAAACAACCAGTTCCTGAAACCCCTGGTACTCTAAGAACGGATTCTCTAGTATTTACTGGTATCACTGCTGGAGTGACATTGGTTTTGGGAGTATTGACTTTCTTTCCCGTTCTGGCTTTAGGCCCCATAGCCGAGGGTATGAAACTAGCATCTGGCAGTTAGAAAATTTATGACAAAAGAGACGCGATTAATCGCGTCTGTACAGGAGTTATGAGTTATAAGTTTGGAATATTAAGAGAATACTAAAAAATAAATTATCTGGTTTCGTAGGTTTCATATGGTGTGTTAGCGATCGCGTAACGCACTCTACAGATTGGATCTGTTTTTTATTGGAAGTTCTTAATAACTCCCAATACTTCTCGGTTAAGAAGATTTTTAGTTTGGGTTGAAAGAAACCCAATAAAGCCCTAAAAATGTTGGTTTACCCTGTGGGATCTTGCTACGTTCCTCAACCCAACCTACCAAGTAGTGCTTTTTTAAACTTAACCGAGCAGTATTGTAATAATTCCTAACTCTAGCCCTGTCAAGGTGATATGTAGCTTAAATTTCATATTCTCTCAAACAAAATCTTCGCTTGTTCTTTTAGAATTTTGAAAATTCCGAGTTCAGAGGCTCAAGTGCCGAGTTCAAAGGCTCGACTTCAGAGTTCAGAGGCTCAAGTGCCGAGTTCAGAGGCTCAATTTCCGAGTTCAAAGGCTCAACTTCCGAGTTCAGAGGCTCAAGTGCCGAGTTCAGAGGCTCAAGTGCCGAGTTCAGAGGCTCAAGTGCCGAGTTCAGAGGCTCAATTTCCGAGTTCAGAGGCTCAAGTGCCGAGTTCAGAGGCTCAATTTCCGAGTTCAGAGGCTCAATTTCCGAGTTCAGAGGCTCAATTTCCGAGTTCAAAGGCTCAATTTCCGAGTTCAAAGGCTCGTAATGAATACAAGATTTAGCTTGACAGCAATACTCCTAACTCTTGTACAGACGCGATTAATCGCGTCTCTACTTCTCTAACTTTATTCATAAATCAAGTGGCAACTAACTTCAAAGCTAGACGGCCAAATCCTCGTTCTGGCGATCGCCGCCAAACACGTAAAAAGGCCAAAACAAGTAATAAGTGGCTGTACTTAAGGGCAATAAAAGATGCTTTTGTCAAGCTCAACCCTAAGTATGCAATCAAAAATCCAGTGATGTTTGTAGTTTGGGTGGGGACAATCATCATCCTATTGCTAACAATTGATCCCAACCTATTTGGCCCAGCCCTCCAAAAGAACCCGCAAGTTTTCAATGGCTTGTTATCGGGGATTTTATTCTTTACAGTTTGGTTTGCCAATTTTGCCGAAGCAATTGCAGAAGGGCGGGGTAAAGCCCAAGCCGATGCCTTGCGATTAACAAGATCAGAGACAATCGCTAAAAAAATTGCTGCCGACGGCATAATTAGTGAAGTTTCATCCACCAGCCTTAAACAAGGCGATAACATCTACGTCATTGCTGGCGATATCATTCCCGCCGATGGTGAAGTAATCATGGGTGTCGCCTCAGTGGATGAATCGGCAATTACTGGGGAATCCGCACCAGTATTAAAAGAATCAGGTTCCGACGTTGCCAGTTCCGTCACTGGTGGAACGCGGATTATCTCAGATGAGCTAATTATTCGCATCACTAATGACCCAGGTAAAGGCTTTATTGACCGGATGATTGCCTTAGTAGAAGGGGCAGAACGCAGCAAAACACCTAATGAAATTGCTCTGACAGTATTGCTGGCAGTTCTCAGCTTAGTATTTTTGTTAGTCGTGGTAACTCTGCCCGCACTTGCTTACTATGTCAACAGTCCAGTTAGCGTGCCAGTTTTAATTGCCCTATTAATAGCATTAATTCCTACAACCATTGGCGGCTTGCTAAGTACCATCGGTATTGCTGGGATGGATCGAGTTGCCCAATTTAACGTCATTGCCACCTCAGGACGAGCAGTCGAAGCTTGTGGAGATGTCAACACTTTAGTTCTCGATAAAACAGGTACAATTACCCTTGGCAACCGTTTGGCGGAAGAATTTATTCCCATCAACGGTCATTCAATGTCAGAAATTGCTAATGTTGCCTGGGCGGCTAGTGTCTTTGACAATACACCAGAAGGTAAATCTATTGCGCGACTGGCAGAAAAGTTAGGCGCAAGGTTTGATTTCGACTTCAACCAGGCAGAAGCAGTTGATTTTTCTGCTAAAACACGGATGAGTGGTACAAACTTGCCTGGTGGATATGAGGCGAGAAAGGGAGCAGTAGAAGCCATCAAAGGATTTGTCCGTTCCCGCAACGGACGCGATACACCAGAATTGGATGCTACCTACGAACGAGTTTCTCGCTTGGGAGGTACACCCCTAGCAGTCAGCCTAGATAACGAAATCTATGGGGTTATTTATCTTAAAGATATAGTTAAACCTGGTATCCGCGATCGCTTTGAGCAACTGCGACGGATGGGAGTAGATACCATCATGGTAACTGGAGACAACCAGATTACAGCTTCTGTCATTGCCAAAGAAGCTGGAGTTGATGACTTTATCGCCGAAGCCACACCAGAAGACAAAATCAGCTTCATTAAGAAGGAACAAGCAACAGGTAAATTTGTTGCCATGACAGGAGATGGGACTAATGATGCCCCAGCATTAGCCCAAGCTAATGTTGGCGTTGCCATGAATACAGGGACGCAAGCTGCAAAAGAAGCCGCCAACATGGTAGATTTGGACTCCGATCCCACAAAACTGATCGATATAATTAGCATTGGCAAACAATTGTTGATTACTCGCGGGGCATTGACCACATTTTCTATCGCTAATGATATTGCTAAATACTTTGCGATTATCCCAGTGATATTTGTCGCTGCTAATTTGCAAAGCTTAAATATTATGAATTTGACTAGCCCTAATTCTGCTGTTCTATCAGCACTGATTTATAATGCTTTGATTATTCCCGCTTTGATTCCATTGGCATTGAAGGGTGTGCGGTTTAGGCCGCTGAGAGCTAATCAGCTACTGCAACGCAATATCTTAATTTATGGCTTAGGTGGGGTGATTGCGCCGTTTATCGCCATTAAGTTGATAGATTTACTGATTACAATTGTGGGCTTGGCTTAAAGACAGTAAAAAATAAAATATTAGCAGCAATTGGAAAACTTTTATGGCTATTATTCGAGAAACTATTAGAGCAATTTTTATAACTCTAATGCTTTGGTTGTTGACTGCAATCATCTATCCTCTGATAATCCTTGTAGTCGGTCAAGTTTTTTTGCCCTACCAAGCTAATGGCAGCATTATGCTGAATCTAAATAAGGAACCAATTGGTTCGGCTTTGATTGGTCAGTTGTTCACATCTGAGCGATATTTCCATCCCCGTCCCAGTACTGTTAGATATAGCCAAGGCAAAAAAGCCAAGCCAACTGGCATCTCTGGAGCCAGCAATCTCGCTGCTAGCAATCCAGAACTACTCAAGCGGATTCTAGAACAGGCAAATCAGTTGCGAGACGAAAATCTTCAACCGATCGCTGATATGATTTATACCTCTGGCTCTGGTTTAGATCCCCATATTTCCTTCAAAGCAGCACGGCAACAATTGACGCGGATTGCCAGTGCGCGGGGAGTAAAAGAAGAGGAAATCCTACGTTTAATTAATAGGTATACTGATGGCAGGTTTTTATGGATTTTTGGCGAGCCAGGAGTCAATGTTCTCCGATTGAATTATGCTCTTGACTTGCAAGATTTTAATCGTCAGCAAAATCAGTAAATGGGCATTTGTCATTTGTCATTTGTCATTGGGCATGGATTATTCTCTTTGTCCCTTCATTTACCCCAATCCCTATTCCCTACTCCCCACTCCCCACTCCCTATTTTCAAATGTCAGATAAAAGTAATACTGGTTCAGCTGGCACTGTACCTTTAAATTCTGCAAGTTATTCGCTTTATCCAAAACAGCGGCGGGGCAAGCATAAAATATTTATTGGCATGGCTCCAGGAGTAGGCAAAACCTACAGGATGCTGGAAGAGGGACACGCACTTAAACATGAAGGGCTTGATGTCGTTGTTGGGCTTTTGGAAACCCACGGACGCAAGGATACATCTGAGAAGGGAGAGGGGCTGGAAATTTTACCCCGTAAGGAATATCCTCGCGGTGAGTTGATGCTAACGGATATGGATACAGATGCAATTTTAAAGCGATCGCCCCAATTAGCCCTAATCGATGAACTTGCCCATACCAATGTTCCTGGTTCCCCACGCGAAAAACGCTACGAAGATGTAGAAGTCGTTTTGGCCGCAGGTATTGATGTCTACTCCACAATGAATGTGCAACATTTGGAAAGTCTTAATGACTTAGTAGCCAGAATTACAGGCGTGGTAGTCCGTGAGCGTGTTCCTGACAAAATTCTGGATGAAGCAGATGAAATAGTGGTAATAGATGTTACACCGGAAACATTGCAAGAAAGGTTATTAGAAGGCAAGATTTACGCACCAGAAAAAATCCAACAATCCCTTGATAATTTTTTCCAACGCCGTAACCTGATTGCTTTGCGGGAATTGGCTTTGCGGGAAGTGGCAGACAATGTGGAAGGAAATGCGATCGCTACTATCCCCAATGGGCAATCCTGTAATATTCACGAGCGGGTTTTGGTATGTATATCCACTTATCCCAACTCAGTGCAGTTGTTACGCCGGGGTGCAAGAATAGCTAACTACATGAACGCGCCACTTTATAGCTTATTTGTCGCCGATCCAGAACGCTTCCTCACCAAGGAGGAAAGCTTACACATTTATACTTGTGAGAAACTCTGTAAAGAGTTTGAAGGTACTTTTCTTCATGTTACTAACAGTAACGTAGCGAATGCGATCGCTGAAGTCGCCGAGAAATATCGGATCACCCAAATTGTAATCGGAGAGAGTCAGCGATCGCGCTGGCAAATGCTCCTGAAAGGATCTTTGACGCAAAAATTAGTCCGCTTGCTCAAAAATATAGATTTGCATATCATTGCTAGCGAAAAAATGATTTCACCCAAATAGGCGATCAAATTTCCCCAAAAACCTCAGAAGTAAAGCTTCCATGCAAACCATAGGGGATATGATGCTTGAGATGTAGGCGAGCGATCGCTTTAGAGAAATCACTAGCATCTAAAATTACCAAATCTGAGCGGTGATGGGCAGCATCATAAACCAAAGCTAATACCCAACCATCATCTTCTTTTTCGGAATCTGGGCGCGGGACAAAAATTGGTTCACCGACAAAACCACGGGGTGCAGCACTCCAAATTTGTCTTTCTCCAGACTCTAAATCAATTTTCAACAATGCTTGTAAGGGAGCATTACCAGTTTCTGCATCAGCCGCACCTATATATAGATATCGATAAGGGCGTCCCACATTCGCCGGGTGTATACTGGGAAATTCACAACATCGGCTCTCAATCAATTCCTGCCCGACTGTCCCATCCTTTAGATTCAGACAAAATCGCCAAAGTTGCCCAGGTGAAAGCGCCTCAAAATCAACTTGTCGAAAATCGCTTTTGGGTTCCACTTCTGGCAAATTTTGGTAACAAATAGAGTCAATCAAAAGTTCGTCTCCTACCTCAAAAGCATTAACATGGTGGAACACAAAACCAGACTGAGTTTCCAGAAATTTTATCTCTTCTTGCCCTTCTTTGGGGAAGCGAGGAATAATTAGAATTTGAGTTGGCTGATTTGGCTGAAATTTGATACATTCTCCTGCCGCACGTATTCCCAAAGCGAAAGGTATGGGATTAAAGGTGACAGGATTTTGAAAAAAGATGCAGTAATTGGGAGTAATAAGAAAATTGTGAATGAAACAGAAACCTGGAACACTATGAGCGTGCTGTCTGATAATTTCACCTGTTGGGTTTAGCTCAAAAATAGTAATTGTGGTAGATAATCCCGGCTTAATTGAGAAGTTGACCAGGCAAGGTGCGCCCCCATCTTGGTAACAATTTTTTTCCACGCGGGGATGTGCAGCGAAAGCTTCACCTGCTGATAAAGCACCATTAAAATATTCATTTTCCAGCGTTTCAAGAGTATAAGGATCGAGGCGATATGGTTCCGCCGCTTCCCAGAGGGCTAGCAGTTTACCACCCCAATAGATAACATTTGTATTGGCGATATTTTTGAGTTTAAAGTTAAAAATATTAGCTAGCCAACCGCCAGGTTTTTGAGTGCCAAAAGTACCGCGATAGAGAATTTTTCCCGCCTTTTGTTCTGCCAAATAGCCAGTTGTGCGGACAAAGCGATTGCGAAAATGGGCGCGACCATTGGTAATGGTAATTTTGCTAATCATGCCATCCCCATCAAACGGGTGATGAAGAGGTTGCCCATTCACATCGAGCAAACCAGGGCCATTTCTAAACAGCGTACCTTGTAATTCTTTGGGAATTTTCCCTTCTATATCATCAATCCAATAATCAAACTCTTCGGTGAGAGATTGATATCCTCCTTGCCAGTCTGCACGGGTGTAGGATTTTTCTGTAACTAGGCTTTCTTGACTTTTCAAATGCATATACTTTGTTTTTTCTGATTATTTTTCACAAAAATTGGTAGCCGCTCAAAATAATTTCTTTGCAGCTTTACTACGCTAGTTACTACAACGCGAACACAGCCCACGCACTAGCTCGAATTGGCGTGAAATTTATTACATTATTCGACTATTTTCGACTCTGGTTCTCTCAGTACCAACTCAGACATCAAATCTGGCAAAAACGCTTGTTCCCCATTTTTAGCTGTCTCAGTTTCTTCCTCAGCAGCCGGTAGCCAGTTGATAAATGGTAGGGGTAACAGCGTGCTGAGGTTAGTAATTAGCACCAATAGCCAAAGTGATTCAAAGTTCGTTGCAGTGATGCCCAACCAATAGGTGATTAGTGCCCCAAATGCATGGGAAATCGTTCCTGCTGAATTAAAGATGGACATTAACAAGGCAAATAATGTCGCTTCCACACCAGAGGGACAAAGCCTTGCTGCTAGCACCATCACTTGCATAAAGACAATTTTCCCCATCACAGTGAGAATCAGGCTATCACCCAAACTAAACCAGTGGTCATCTATACCTAACCGCCTATTTGTGTGAGTCACTAACAACAGCATCGTCATCCCCAAAATTGAGGAAAGAACAGTACTCCAAGCAAAAATTACGCGAAAAGGGATGTTTTTGAGGAAACGTTGAAAAATCCAAACACCTGCTAGAGAAGCGAAACTTGTTACCAAATGCACCCGCCCCAGAAATTCTGGTTCAAAGTGGAGTTCGTTGGTAGAGAAATAGAAAAAGGCTGAGTCAGCATTTGGGGTAGCTTGCCAGATGAAGATAAACGCCGTTGGTAGCCAAATTGTTTTTTGGCTAATGGCTTGGCGTAGCTGCCTCAGTTGATGTTTGATTGGTAAAGGGTTGGTGTGATTACTATCTTGAGCATCTTTGCTAACGGGGGACTCAGCAATTAACCAAGCTACCCCTGAGACGATAAGAGGGAATAAGGCGGTAATTCCAAAGACAGTACGGGTAGTAAAGTATTGCAGCAGCAGACCGCTAAAGTATGCTGTTATTAAACCTCCGATCGCAGAAGCACCCCAGCACAAAGATTGTAATGAACCGGCTTTTGCTTGGGATTCGCCTCTAGCTCGTTCCACAACCAGCGAGTCAACTATGACATCACTCATGGCGACACTAAGAGAACCAAGAGCGATCGCTAATGTAGCTGCCCAGCTAGTATGAACTATTGTGGCCAGACTCGCCCAAGAAGCAGTTCCCAGTATCCCCGATAAAATCAAATAAGGACGCCGACGATAGCCAAATATAGGCAAGCCATCAGAGATGAAACCAAACACCGGCTTGATCATCCAAGGTAGGAAGACGATTCCCAACAGTGCCGACACCTGAACGGGACTCAGCAGCAGTTCATCTTTGAGGAAAAAGCTAACGGCTAGACGCGATAATCCTAAAATTCCTTGGACAAAATAAACGGTGAGAATTGCAATTAACTCTGCATTAGGTTCATTACCCAAGAAGATTTTTTGTGTTAATGAGTCTTTGACCTTGGACAAGCCAGATGATTGAAGCACCATTCGATAAATATTTTTTAAGTTTTATCTACTTTTCTATCATATCGATTCTTCAGAAGTGGCCTTTGTTTGTATGTCCGTAAATTCCGCAAATTCCATTTGTTATTGCTCAAGTTGACACCGATAAGTATTGTTCTACCCCTACCAATGCATTTATATAACCGGACTTAAACAAAGGATTAGGGCGAACCTACCGTAAGTAAGCTCGCCCTAACCTGTATTTAACTGAATAGTTATCGGAAGTTTTGAAATCCTGCCTACAGCGCTACGCGAACGTGAAGCCTGGTTTTGTAGCCGAGTCAGAAGGGAGACTTCCTGGCTTAGGCATCTACTTATGACAATTCCAAGACTAAGTTTTTCTTGGCTCGACGAGTCAGAACTGAAGTAGCACCCACAAAACCAATTACAAAAACTCCTAATACAGAAGAAGACTCAGGAACTGCTTTAATAACTACATTACCGGTGATATTCTTGTAGTCAGTGGCGACTGTGTGATTATCTGATTCAAAACCAGTTCCGCCGACATTGGTGAATTGAACCTGATCAAAAGTTCCGTCAACATCATAGAAGTTGATGAACGCATAGGGTTCTCCAGAATTTTGGCCTTTGAATGGCGAATTAGGATTACTATAGTAGCTGGCTTTATTTGATAGGTTTGCGATATAACTAACCACATTAGCAGTGGTCATAGTTTGTACAACTTTACCTTGTGAAAGAAATGTCATTACATTATTAGCATCTCCCGCAGACCACCAAAGTCCAAAGTACTTTTGTGCGGTTGTCAAATTGAGGGTGGAAACCGTTTCTTTACTACCTCTATTCGTATTGACATCAAAATATTTGCCTGTTCCACCAGCACCACCATATTGGTCTGCATTCTCGATCAGAGTATTCTTATAGCTACCAATAGTTGTTCCTGCATCAGTCCATGTAAAGCCTGTTGCATTATAACCTTGTGTTTGTCCATCAAAATTTTGTACATGAGCATTAGCAAGGTTTGATGACTGTGCATTTTGTACGGTTGGGTCTTCTATTGATATTGTAAAAGACGTAGCCATTACAGGACGGGTAAAAGTAGCCAAAGACAAAACTACACCAGAAGCGATCGCGGACTTAATTAAAAGACTTTTCATTTTACAAATCCTTCTCTTTTTTAAAATCTTTCGTGTTCATGCCTCATTGTCCGATGTGCTTCTAAATTCCAACATCAGAAGGATTACTACTTTTTCTCTTTGAGAATACTTAGATCAAAATGTAAGTTATTCGACTGATTTCTAAGTATAATAACTAAAGTTATTTTCTGTGATGTTTATTGCTTTATGTAGAAAGCGCAAAGTTATCAGTGTTAAATTGTAAACAAGCTTTATTTATAAAAAGTGTCATTTTGTGATTCGCAGGCAGTTCATATTTTAGGGTTCTAGGTCAAGAAGGCATGAGGCATTATGCTATGCCAATTTATTGAAAACCAGTGCTTATCCCTTGGCTGAATAGTTTTTCAACCTCACTATCGAGATTATCTTGGTTTTTATTTAAAGTAATTACATAATCTGCATAATTCGAGATTCATTAACGGCACAATCTCTTTCTAAAAAACGATTGCATCAATCACAATGACATCCAGGATAGTTCTAATACCTTTTATGACTCTGGAATTGCTGTAATTTCAAATTTAATTCTTCTTTATGCTTCAAAGGAATACCACTTTCTTTGACAGGTAGGTATCGGCTGCCTCTCACCCTTTCCCTGATAATTTGTCTTTCTCCAGTCAACTATGCTACCTGAGTTTTTTTGACATCGGTAGTAACATGATTTAAACTACCTCTTGCAACAAAAGAGTCTTGATCAATGTATCCAACCGAAGAAGCTGTTGTCCCTACTCGCGTTATCGGTTTAATTAGTGGCACATCCGTAGATGGCATAGACGCTGCGTTGGTAGAGATTTTCGGTACAGAATTGGATCTCAAAATTGAGTTGCTAGCCGGGGCAACATATCCTTATCCAGCCGAACTCAGACAAAGAATCTTGGCAGTTGGTGCAGGCGTTGCCATCTCAATGGCAGAATTGGCAGAAATAGATGATGCGATCGCTCAAGTCTTTGCCCAAGCTGCCCAAAATATTCAAATTGGTCATCAGCCAGCCACTCTCATTGGCTCCCACGGTCAAACAGTTTATCACCGACCACCTGCGGATAGGAGAATCGGAAACAAAACCACTCCCCACTCCCCACTAGGTTACAGCCTCCAACTAGGGCGCGGTGCATTAATTGCCCATCTTACGGGAATTACCACTGTGAGCAACTTTCGCGTTGCTGATATCGCTATTGGTGGTCATGGTGCGCCTCTCGTGCCTAGAGTAGATGCCTATTTACTCAGTCATCCTGAAGAAGGGCGTTGTATTCAAAACATTGGTGGTATTGGTAATGTAGCTTATATTCCGCCTCAGCATGGCCACTGGCTCTCAAAAATTCGCGCTTGGGATACTGGCCCAGGAAATAGTCTGTTGGATCTGGCGGTGGAGCATTTAAGCGCTGGTGCTAAAACTTACGATGAAGATGGCAATTGGGCAGCGAGTGGTACTCCTTGCGATCCATTGGTAAAACAATGGCTCAACCAAGACTACTTTCATCTACCGCCGCCTAAATCCACTGGTCGAGAG
Source organism: Nostoc sp. (assembly GCF_036919495.1). Lineage (GTDB taxonomy): Bacteria > Cyanobacteriota > Cyanobacteriia > Cyanobacteriales > Nostocaceae > Nostoc. The sequence continues at coordinate 118,465 of NZ_JBALBZ010000067.1, read as the reverse complement.
TTATTTGGTGTAGCTTACCTGCATCAGTGTTTGGAAGATGCCCAAGCATATCAACTCAATGCTGCTGATTTACTGGCAACTCTTACGGAACTTACAGCTACTTCAATTGTTCATAGTTACCGCACTTTTTTGCCAGAAATGCCACAAAGGGTACTATTATGTGGCGGTGGTAGTCGCAATCTCTATTTGAAACGTCGATTAGAGTTGTTGTTGCCATCAATACCAGTCTTGACTACGGATGAAGTTGGTTTAAGTGCAGATTTTAAAGAAGCGATCGCCTTTGCAGTTTTAGCCTACTGGCGACATTTGGGTATTCCTGGCAACCTGCCTACTGCGACTGGGGCACCTCAAGAAGTGCTTTTGGGAGAAATTCACCAAAGTCAGTACTCAGTGCTGAGAGACGAACAATAAAAAATTTCTTTATTGAGCATAGGCTAAACGCCTCGCTATCGCTAACACAACTTAGCACTGCTATAACTGTAGTCTTGGCGGCACTCGATCAAGACAGGGAATATAGAAGGTGGCTCATACTTTTTTATTGGAACCAGGACGCTGGACAATGCAAGGAAATTGGCTGGAACGTAATGGTATGCCAATCAGTGTCAAGGGTATGACCTTGGTAGCTTGGAATCGAGATAACTGGTTCACTATGGCTACAAAACTGATATTTCCTGGTAGCGATCGCTCAGAAATCTCTCTGCAATACAAGGGGCGCCTGCATGAGGGAGAGCGTCAGTATACTTTTTTACTCCAGCATAATATTTTAGGGCAGATTGAAGGTGAAGGCTGGATTGGTTTAGATACCATTGTGCAGCGTTATTGGGTAATAGGCGATCGTCAGCGTCGTAGTGGCTTTGAAACCCTGCACCGAATTTCCGAAGATAAATATTACCTCAGTAGTGGTATTTTGGCTGGTCATTTTTTAGCTAACACGATGGAAGCTAGCCTAGAGCGTCAGTTAACCTAAAGGTAGCGCTGTTTGTTGTCCGTCTAGGCTGGAAGCCTACCGCTTAAACAATGCTAATGTAATGCTTCTGCTTCTTCAAAACCTAATATCTCATGCCTGACCCTAAGGAGTCATCATTTATTCTCACTGACCTACTGAGTTGTATACTAAATAAGAATTATCAAATTATCTTTAGACTTTTAATATTTTTACCGAACCGTGTAGTCTGGAGTCCAGTTTCATGAATCCTAAAGTCTCTGTAATTATCCCTGCTTACAATACTGAAGCTTATCTTGCGAAGGCAATAGAGTCAGTCTTAGAGCAAACGCTCACAGATATTGAAGTTATCATAGTCGATGATGCTTCAAATGATAAAACTGTAGAAGTCGCTAAAAGTTTTACTGACCCACGTCTCAAAGTAATAGTTAATCAACAAAACCTTGGGGCTGCTGCTGCACGTAATCGTGCCCTAAGAGCAGCCCAAGGAGAATGGATTGCTGTGCTTGATTCAGATGATTGGTATGCTCCTGAAAGATTGGAAAAGCTTGTGTCACTGGCAAACGAAAAAAATGCAGACATGATTGCTGACGATCTTTATTTAATCAACGATGGCGAAACATCTCCTTGGAGTACATTGATTCAAGAAAGTGAAGAACGTATAGATAAAATTTTCCAAATTGATATCGTTTATTTTGTAGAAACTGATGTCTATGGACAACCAGGATTGCATCTAGGGATAAGCAAGCCTTTATTCAAACGAGAATTTATGGTTAAGCACGGCATCGAGTACGATGATGCTATCAGGATGGGTCAAGATTTTTGGATTGATATGAAATGCTTAATCAAAGGAGCTCGCTTTTTTCTGGAGCCAAAACCCTATTATTACTACCGCTCACGCCCCGGCTCTCTTGTACATAAAAGCCAATTGTCACGTCTAAATCAATATTTGAATGCTAGTAATTCTTTCATGCAACAAGAAGTTGTGAAAAAAAATCCAGCTTTAATGCGTGCTATGTCTTATAATAATTCAGTCTATAAAAAAAATTTAGCTTACCTTCAAGTTGTAGAGCCTCTCAAGGAAGGTAAATGGTTAAAAGCATTGACAGAAATGGGTAAAAATCCGTACTTCTTTTATGATTTCATTTCCCGATTGAACAATATTATCGAACGTCGAATTCAATACTATGTAATGGGTAATAAATCAGTTTTTGACATTTCTTATAACATACAGAGAGAACGAAAAACTAGCAATTAGTATTATCATATTTTTCTCAATAAATAATCCATCCTTATGTAGTCAAAATCAGCCTGAAGGTCAAAAACCTACTAAGGTAATAAGTATGTTTAATTATCCCTACTTACAAAATAAACGCAGAGTATAGCCTTGCTGGAGGTAGGATGAAAGTACTAAATTAAGCAAAACTTTAGTTTTTGTAGACTACTGCTCACTAAAATAACCTGAGTGTGACGAACCTCTTCCTGCCTTGAATTTTACTTTAAGTCGTCCCTATCCCAGTGAGAGAGGGACGGTTTTGGGTTTGGGTAGTAAAACTTGGAGGTCTTTTGAGCAAGGCTAATTAGGCTGACACTATATGAGCCAATACGCTTGGGTTAAGGACAAGACTTATCCAAAATTAAGAAAAAACGAACCACAAAGGGCGCAAAGGACACAAAGGAATAAGAGTTTCAGAGAGTTTTTGCGTAAGTCCTGAAAGGTTTTTGGCGCTAACTGAACCGTATTGCTATATGAGCCGTCGAATTTACGTTAAAACAACAGTCATAAATCCTAATAAGCTAGAGCATTATTTACAAGATATGAGGGTTTGGAGCTTATAAAATCTGCCCAGCACGGCTTCATGTCGTCCCTGAAAACCTTATTGATATTCAAAACTCCAGACTCATTACTGAGTTCTTAGAACTCTATGGTGATTGTAGTACTACCTAATTAAATTTTTTGGTAGATCCTAGAGTTATCTATTTAGTCAAAATTGGGCAAACTAAAATTACACCACAATGAAAGTGCAAAATGGTACAAAGCGTCATTATTGTAAATCTACCCTTTCTGCTTATTTGATCTTACATGTTGCACCAGTTGTAAGAACTGCCTCGGTTGCAAACGGCTAGATCATGCTTTCAATCTTCTAAAAGAGGACTGAAAAAAGCTAGTACAGCAAGCGCGGAAATAAATATACCATTTAAAATGGCGCAAGAGCTTAAAATACAATTTATTTGACTTTTGAGAGCCAGTTGCTACCCTGCCTTAACGCTAAGAGCGTAGCTTGCTTCCCCGTAGGGGTATATATTAAGTCGGCACCGCAAGGGCGGCACCGCAAGGGCGCAATTTCCGCCTTGCGGTATGAGCCTAGAAAGTGATTTATAGGCGCAATAATCAAATATCAGTTTGAATGCACTTTTCCTTCTAAACACTTACAACCTGCTTTTGGATTCAAATTCTCTATGTCAGACCCCAACATTGGTCGCTTACTCAGCAAACGCTACCAACTCCAGGAGTTAATCGGTACTGGAGCAATGGGTCGGGTTTATCGTGCTAAAGATACTTTGTTGGGAGGTGTACCGGTTGCGGTTAAGTTTCTGGCGCTATCAATCCAAAATGAAAAGATGCGATTGCAAGACCGCTTTGAGCGAGAAGCAAAAACCTGTGCTTTACTAGGGCAAAAAAGCATTCACATTGTCCGAGTCATGGACTATGGCGTAGATGACAATAACACCCCGTTCTACGTTATGGAATACCTACAAGGACAAAGCCTGAACAATATTATTCGCAAACAAGGACTGCCTTTACCAAGATTTTTGAGTATGGCGCGTCAACTCAGCTTGGGGTTACAGTGCGCTCATGATGGCATCCCAGTTGAGGGTCATATTTGCCCAATTATCCACCGCGATATCAAGCCAAGCAATATGCTGGTGATTCAAGATGCAAGTTTTGGAGAATTGGTCAAGGTTCTAGATTTTGGTATTGCTAAATTATTACAGTCAGATGGCGACCATACAAAATTCTATTTGGGGACATTGGCTTATTCTTCTCCCGAACAGATGGAGGGTAAAGAATTAGACAATCGTTCTGATATTTATAGTTTGGGCGTCATGATGTTTGAGATGCTCACAGGCAAAATGCCACTGACGCCATCAACTCACTCTTTTGGAGCGTGGTATAAAATACATCAATATCAAAAACCACGTTCTTTTGCTGAGGTTGTGCCCGGATTAGAATTACCAAAAGAAATCGAAGATTTGGTAATGAGTTGTCTAGCTAAAGTACCACGCGATCGCCCCCAAAATATCACTGAAATCCTTAAGGTTTTAGCATCTCTAGAAAAGCCTGAGCATACACGCAAAATTAAGCAAGACATCCAGGCGCTAGTTCCTGCGACTAGAGTAAGCAATGAGCTTGAACAAAAGGCAAAAGGCGATTCGCGGGTATCCTTGTCAAACGATGAAATCGCTCGTGCCATTTCCTGGCCCCAAAATAAACCAGTTGCCGATATTGTTTTCCCCCAGCCCATTAATAACAATGGGGAGCTTTTACCCGCTCTATGGGTGATGCTACCGCAAGAGGAAATTCAAAAGCGCTTACTCTGTACCCGCTATAACCAATTTCTTTTTATCTCTATTCCCCATCCCATGCTGCTATGGATTACTGTCATCTACAACCGCAAACATGGCGCTAAATGGTTACCTTACTACCTTGATCTCAAAACCAGTCTTGGTCAAGAAATTGCCCGGTTACTACAGCACACAGGTTACTATCGTTTGTTGTTCTTTGCACGAGAAACACCAAATCGCTGTACCCATATCTTACATTCCAGCATCGCTTCTGCCCAGCGCCAACGACTGCAAGAGTGGGTCGCAATGAGTAACACATTAATCTCGTCTGCCGACTCGCAAATTAGTAAAAGCTTACTCAAAAGTGAGTATGAAAAGATTAAGCCTCAAATTCTCGCAAAACTGGAAAGTATTGATACAGATTCTCCATACGATCTTTGCAGTTAGGAATAATTTCTTTATGTTACATGTCTTATATGTAACTAAGGTATGGTTTTTTGAAGAATGTAAACTTTTATAAACAAAATATATATAAAGATGTAAGTTCTAGTTATATGTATAAAGAGTGAAAAAACTAGCTGCCAAGTCACGGCTTTTTAAACTCTCTCTCAATCTTCGATGTATATAATTTCGGGAGATTGTAAATTTACGCAGGTTAATTCTCACAATAGACGAACCAAAAGGAAGTCTGTCTAAAGCCAAAAGTAAATTTGTACTACAAAATTAAAGTAAGTTTAGACTCTAGCAGATGTATCCTCGAAAAGTTTACTCTTTGTTACTTTTTGGAATTTAATTTTTGTTCAACCTTTACAGGATTGTTTATCGAAGTTGACGCCCCGACATCCCCAGCTCTTTTCCTCCTTGGAACCAAGCAAGAGAAGGAGGTCGCCCACTGCGACAGTAGAACGACTCTATGCCATAGTGGAACCGGAATCTAAGCCCCACTGGTGCTTAAGAAGCTCTTGATAAGTTGCCTCGCGCACGACCATTTGCTCATAGAGCTTTACTAAAAAGTCTTTAGCTTGATCGTGGCTCATATTTTGCACCTGAGTAGCAAATGAGCAAATGCTGAATTGCTGTTCCAAGGATAATTTCATTGGTTGGTTCATAATTAACTCCGAAAAAACAACGAATAAAGGTGATATCGCTTGCAGAAGTCCAAATGGGATAATAATTGGGCTAATATCTGTCCAACATTTGTTCATCCGTATTACGAAAGATAACAATTGTTTGACATATTGCCCACACCCACAAGTGTGGACTTTTTCTGCTCTGATATCTTGCACCTAATCCTAGTGATATACTACCCAAGTCAGCCAAGCCATATTCCGGAAAATATTCTCTGTTGGTCTGGGATAAATATAACTACCTCTTGACTCCTTTTTGCTTTGCATAACTCTCCTTTGAGGAGATAAGCAAATTTTGTCCTAAATCCTACATAGTTATCCCTGTTTGAGAAAAACTAAGATCCTGTCTCCTGCCAATATGGAAGAAGCTTCGGAGGAGTTGAGACTTTCAGGAGGTTTGAGAATGGATGGTAATAAGCGTGAATTATAGTTGCTTTACCTTATTAGGTGCAAGATGTAAATCTACCAATTTATGCAACTTTAGCCTCTTTTAGGTCACTTTAGAGGCTAAAAATATTTGTATCAAATTGTAAAAAGTAAAAATGCTCATGCTGAACAAATTGCTGAGTATATCTACCAGATTCATCATTTGTCCTTTGTCCTTTGTCCTTTGTCATTTGTCCAATAGCTAGTACCTCTTGACCAATGATCAATGATTATTTAGTCCAGTGAGACGATGATAACTGTGATGTTATCGTGCCCTCCGTGGTCTTTGGCAGCCTCAACTAGAGAGATGGCGGCTTTATCAAGCCAAGGAGTGTCTTGGAGGCAGCTAGCAATCTTTTGTTCGACAAGTTCTTCTGTTAGACCATCACTACATAACAGCAAGCGATCGCCAGCTTTGACATCTAGTGGTTGCACATCAATTTGATGCAAGTCTTCACGCCCTAAACAGCGCGATAATACATGACGAAAAGGATGCGATCGTGCTTCATCTAAGGTGATGTCACCGATTTTGATTGCCCGTGCTACCCAAGTGTGGTCTTCTGTTACTTGTTCTAAGTGCGACTCCCGAAAGCGATACAGCCGCGAATCGCCAACATGACCGCACCAGGGCGACTCTGGGGCGCGAAAAATTACCGCTACAACCGTTGTACCCATGTCGCCGCGTTCGGGATGATTTTGCTGATCGTGCAAAATCGCTTCATTGGCACCCCACAAAGCTTGCTCTAGTAATTCTTGAGAAGATTTAGAAGATTCCCAATTTGCCAGCAAATACGCCTGAATTTCTCCAGTGGCAATGCGACTTGCTTCCTCACCTCCTGCATGACCACCCATTCCATCGGCGACAACGAAAAATCGCCCTTCTGGGTCGATATAGTAAGCATCCTGATTATTAGAACGAATAAGTCCCGGATCGCTAAAACCCGTGAAATTAAGTTTCATAAATTATTTTTGCAACCAACAATTAATACATACGATCGTAACGGTCAAGTCGTAAAAGTAGTCTGATCAGGATCACTGAAAGCACTGCTGCAATTAAACCAGGCGCTAGTGCCCACCATACATAATTGGTAACGACTAAGATCGTGGCCGAAAGTGTGAAACCACTGATTAACAGAGCATAACTTATTGAGAGCTGAATACTGCTCTGTCGGCGCAATAGGCGTTCAGTTTCGATAGACCGAACGCGCAAGCGCATGTCTCCCCGTTCTAGCTTCTCTAGGGTATCCTCTAATCTACGTGGTAGACCAAACGCGGTACTACTTACTTGAGCTGCTTGACGACTTAATTCGTTAATAAAGCTATTCCCCTCAGAACCATTCATATCGGTCATAAGCTGCATTGCATACGGTTTGGCAACTTCCATAAAGTTAAACTCTGGATCTAAACCTTTGCCTACCCCTTCTAAGGTAGAAAAGGCTCGCATCACAAAAGTGAAGGTTGCTGGAAATCTAAATGGCTGATTATAAGCGATTTCGTAAAGATCGTCACTGATTGCTGCCACCGATTGGTTTTCAAAAGGCTTATCCATGAAATGATCCAGCATGTACTGGACGGAACGCCGGACTGGGCCCATGTCATCGGTTGGGGCGATCGCGCCTAAATCGATCAGAGATTGTACAACGCGATCGCCATCTTTTTGGGCAATGCCAAACAGTGTTTGCATTAGTCCTTCACGGACATTTGACTTAATCCGCCCCATCATGCCGAAATCGTAGAATATCAAAGCACCAGTTGCACTAATGGCAATATTGCCTGGATGAGGATCGGCGTGGAAAAAGCCACTGTTGAGCAATTGTAGTAAATAGGCTTGAGCGCCTTGACGAGCGATCGCCTTTCGATCTAAACCTGCTGCTTCTAAAGCTTCGTATTGGCTAATTTTAATTCCAGGGAGATATTCTAAAGTCAACACTCTAGACGAGGCGTAACGCCAGTATACTTTTGGGACGTTCACCCAATCGTAGCCGCGAAAGTTCCGGCGAAAAGTATCAGCGTTACGACCTTCGTTGAGATAATCAATTTCTTCCCAAAGAATGCGACAACATTCTTCATAAATACCTAACCAATCTCGTCCCCGTCCCCATTTGGGATGGTTTTGAAAATAGCGGGTAATTCCCTTAAGAATTTGTAAATCTATTTCAAATAACTTCTTTAGTCCAGGACGTTGCACCTTGACAACAACCGATTCTCCACTATGCAGCACAGCTTTGTGTACTTGCCCCAAGCTAGCAGCAGCCAAAGGAATCGGTTCAAAATTATGGAAGAGTTCAGGAATTTTCTTGCCTAGTTCTCTCTCAATAGTCGCTTCTACTTGCTCATAGCTAAATGCCGGTACTTTGTCTTGTAACTTGGCTAGTTCTTCTACATATTCAACTGGAAATATATCAGCACGGGTAGAAAACAATTGCCCTACTTTGATGAAGGTTGGGCCTAAATCCAGCAGGGTATTGCGAATCCACACCGCTTGGGTTTTGCGTCTTGTGGCTTGCTTTGCCTCAGTCACACCACCCGGATAACTCCAAGATTTGTTGTATCGCCAAAGTTTGAACAATAAGGTCAAGACAAAAGACCAAATGTCCACAAAACGCCGTCTGCTAGAGTATTTTTCCCGATTCCAACGGTATGCTTTATCTGAATAACCTTGTTCCATATACTTTGTTTACCGTTGGTTTGCAAGCGAATGCCTTGAAAGAAAAGACACCTGATTCCTAAACTTTTTTAAGTGTCCTTTGTCCTTTGTCATTTGTACATAATAATTTTTGACCAATACTTCTCTTCTTAGGCTGCGCCAACGGCAAAGCTGAGTACAAGTGACTAATGACTAATGACCAATGACTAAAATTTATGCAGAAGTTCTACGATAATGTTGCAATTCTGTTCGTAACAGGGCAATTTCTGCTCGTAATTCATCAATATCTGCTTGTAAGTCACCGGAATCAGAACTGCCTTGTCTAGTACCTGTGGTACCTTGGCCACCATTAGCAGCTTCTGCTGCCCGATTTGCCCGCTCTAGAACTTCGTCTGTAAACTGGCGCAGCTGCTCTCTAGCTTCTGCATCAAATTTGCCCAGATCGCTCAAAGCATCGGTCAAGGCGACCTCTAAACGCTCATTAACTACTTCAGCTACTGCTCTGCCTACGAAAAAGGCTTGCACAAGGGGGTTACTCATAAATTTTTGTTACGTTGCACCGCAAGAGAATTATAACTTGCCCGTATGCTTTACGGCTTCTGTTGTAGAGTTAGAAATTTACGTGGCAGGATGGGCGACTTTCAGCCTTAGTGAATAGAATTTGCAAAGTTTATGGATACGCAAGCAAAAGCTACAACTATCTTGGGTCAGAGATTTCAAGTAATTCTCGATAATATTGCTCTGGTGTATTGGGTAAATAGGTTGTCATTTGCAAGGCTTGCTCTCTTAACTTAAAACTTTGAGTAATGTTAGTTCGGCTGAGGAAGTCTAGATCGTGGGAAATTACCCAAAGTGCCCCTTGATAGTCATTGATACCTACCACCATTTGTTCAACAGTTTCAATATCCAGGTTATTAGTTGGCTCATCAAGAATCAGCAGATCGATTTCTGAGATACTGATCATAGCGATTGTTAATCTTGCCAATTCACCTCCACTCAATACAGAGGCGCTTTTGTGAACGTCATCATATTTAAATAGAAAGTGTCCTAGTTGTTGACGCAAAAGCTGATAGCTGAGATGAGAATTGGCAGCTTGCATATTTTCCAAAAGTGTGTATCGGCGATTTACCAATTCGTAGGTTTGATCGAGATATACAGCTTTCATCGCTGGTGCAAGTAAAACCTCACCTGAGTCCAAAACTGCTGTTTGGTTTTCCATTCCTAAAATTGCTTTTACCAGACTCGATTTACCAGAACCGTTTGCGCCGATAATGGCTATGCGATCGCCAGATGATACATGCAGTTGAATATTTTGAATCAATAGACGTTCTGATACCCTAAGATTTGCACCCTGGATATTAATGAGATTTCGGCACTTTTGATTTTTTTCTTCTAGCTGAATACTCGTTACTTTGGTAGTTTTGACCTTCGTCTCTGCAACCTTTTGATTAGCCTTTGCTACTGCTGCTTCATGTTTCTTTTTCGCAGTTCCAGTAGACACCTCAGCTTTGATTTTAATCAGCCCTGCTGCCATTTTATCAATACTGCCATTAAGAAACTTGGCGCGACCGTTGCGGCTAGATTGGGCTGCGCGTTGCTGTTCTTGGATAGCTTTGGACTGGGTACGTTTGAGTTCCTTTCTGGCGACTTCGTGCGATCGTATAGCTACCTCTAATTCTATTTCTTTTTGTTCTCGATACTGAGAAAAATTGCCTCCATATACCTTTATTCCAACAGGTGTAAGTTCCCAGGTAACTTGTGTTACTTGGTCTAAGAAAAAAGGCTTGTGCGAGACAATCACAAACGCGCCAGTGAAATTTTGAAGAAATTGTCTTAAACTTTCTAAGGCTTGCAAATCCATGTGGTTGGTTGGCTCATCCAGCAACAGTAAATTTGGTTCTTGAGCTAAACCAATCGCTAGAAATAGTTTTGTGAGTTCTCCTCCACTCAAGTTAGTAATTGGTAGAGAAAAATCAATCTTTGTATCAAATTGTGTTTGCAAAATATCCTCAATTTTCCACCATTGATCAGAAGTATAAATCAAAAAATTCAGTACTGTATCTGCTGTAATTTCTTGCCTAATAGTGCTGATTTGTGGCAAATAGTAGACAACACCATTACGTAAAACTGAACCAGCGCTGGGGCTAATTTGACCTGCAAGTATCTTGAGTAGGGTTGATTTTCCTACACCGTTGCGACCTACTAAAGCGATACGATCGCCTGCTTCGATACTCACCTGAATTTTTTGAAACAAAGTTCTATCCAAGCTGAGTTCGTAGGCTAAATTCTCAGCTAACAATATTGATTTTTTCTGCATTATTCTCAAACCTCAATTCGCAAACTTCCACCCGCGTGTTCACAACAATTACGGGTAGATTAGACACAAAAAAACCTAGCCGCAGACACTTGCCAAGCAGTTTAATCTAGATACGAGTGATGCCAATATTTTTAGTACATGACTATGTGAAGTAACCCTGTCAAACTAGTTGCGTTTATTCTTTGTTGACATTTGTTGCTTTGGCGCAACAGGTGTTTGGTACTACTTCATTTGTGCTATCTCATTGGAGTTGTGATGAGGTTTGATATTGAGTACAGTCTAGCATGAAGGTATTTCGGAAGGCTAGCGATCGCTTTTTCTTCTCTGTGCCCTCTGCGCCTCTGTGGTTAATAAAAATTTTTCACCGCAGAAGCGCAGAGAATGCAGAGATTCAGAAGGAATTTTGATAAGGATACCTCTTACCTATAACTAAGCGATCGCTAACTACAACACTGCTAAAATAAATTAATAACTACTTGATGCCGTATCCATTCTATGACCATAGCTCAAGAATTAGATTCTCAACAAGGCATCTGCCAAGATGTTATATTTCCCCCTGGTGACTTATATAGTGACGAACCTCCCTTGGAAAGCGAACTGCATTTACGGCAAATAATCCTACTTTTAACATGTCTGGAATGGTTGTGGCGAGATAGGAATGATTTCTATGCGGCGGGAAATCTGACTATCTATTACAGTCCACATCAACGCAAATCAGAATACTTCCGAGGGCCAGACTTTTTTGTAGTGTTGGGAACTGAACGTAAAACCCGCAAAAGTTGGGTAGTCTGGGAAGAAGATGGCAAATATCCGAATGTAATTCTAGAAATATTGTCTGACTCAACAGCTAATACTGATAAAGGTTTAAAAAAAGAAATTTATCAAGATACTTTCCGCACATTGGATTATTTTTGGTTCGACCCTTACACACAAGAATTTGCGGGATTTCATTTAGTAGATGGAGAATATCAACCTCTACAAGCAAGTGAACAAGGATATTTGTGGAGTCAACAACTAGGGTTATATTTGGGAGTTAATGAAGGTTTATTACGGTTTTTTGCACGAGATGGACAACTAGTACCGACACCTGAAGAAACGGCAGAACAAGCAGAAAAAAAGGCAGAACGTTTGGCAGCAAAATTGCGAGAGTTGAATATCGATCCAGATACAATTTAGATTACTGCGATCGCATAGCGTCCCGTAGGCGATCGCCTGTTTTGATAAAGCGTCAATAAATATAGTACGAGTTATATTTTAATAATAATGTTAAGATTAAATCTCAATCATAATAGTTGATCATTTTATGGACAAAGTAAACATTATTATCGAAAAAGATGAAGATGGCTATTACGCTTATTCTCCAAAACTTCCAGGCTTTCAAAGTCAAGGTGATTCTTTGGAAGAAGTAAGCTCAAATATCAAAGAAGCTGTTGAAGTTTACCTAGAAACTCTATCAGAGTCAGAGAAACAGGAACTTTTAAAGAAGGAAATTCTGACTATGACTTTGGAGGTTTAGGTTGCCTAAACTACCGTGACTAAATGCCAAGGAAGCGGAAGAACTATTATTAGATGCTGGCTTTATCTAAATTAGAAGTAAAGGTAGTCACAGAGTCTATCGTCTAGAAAATATCAGGGTTGTCATTCCTTTTCATTCGGGAAAAGTATTACACCCAAAGATAGTTCAACAGGTTATACAAGCTATCAAACCTGATGAAAATTATCCCCCTGATGATGAAACCTAAATTTATAATCTATTGCTCAATACTCCACAAATATATGAGCGATCGCTTCACTAATTCATTTAGGATAGTGTTGTACTAAAAACTCCTCAGCTTCAGTCCTATCTTTAATCACTCCATCCAAGGTAGCAGCAAGCATATCATCTAATATTTGCCGATATTGCGGCCCTGGCGTGTAACCAAGTTTCTTTAAATCATTGCCATTCAATAGGGGCTGCACATTCGCCCAAACAGTTAAATATTCCCAAATCTGATGTCTAAGCGATCGCGGACTTTGCAAAGCAATTAAAATCAGCATTGGTAAATCGTATTTTCGCAACAACTGCACTACTTGACTGGGACTTTGACACTTAGGCAAAGATTCCATCACCTCAGTTTGGGCAGAAGCCAAGTTTTGCAAGCGTTTAATGCTATCCTCTTGCAGTTGCAGATTTTTTGCTACTTTCGCCCGATATTGTGGTGCTAGATAGGCGATTAAGGCTTCTAAGCGCATTTCCCAATGAATGAGAGTTTGTTCAGCATCAAATCGCCGCAAGCAGCGTTCTAGCAAGCGTAATTGTCGCAGGAGTTCTGCGTCTAGCTTCAGGGTAGGATGAATACATTGCAATGCCCCTAAATTATCGAGTAACTGCAAAGCCGATTTCCAGTAGGGGGCTTCTAGGATGTGCTTTAATTCTGTTTTCAGGCGAGTTTGTAGGGCTGGAGTTCTGCTATTCTCTTGAGCAGTGCGATCGTAAACGCCACTGTTGATGGCATAGCGGATAAATTCTTCAGTTTGCGGTTCTATCTGAAATCCGAAGCGCACAGCAAAGCGCACGCCACGATAAATCCGGGTGGGGTCTTCGATAAAGCTATTGGGGTGTAAAACCCGAATTTGCTTGGCTTGTAAATCTAGTAATCCGCCAAAGAAATCGAGTAATTCACCAGCACGGGGAGTAGTAAGGCGCAAAGCAAGGGCATTGATGGTAAAATCTCGACGATACAAGTCTTGACGAATAGAACTCGCCTCAACTTCTGGATTTGCTGCTGGATAAGGATAAAATTCTGTTCTAGCGGTGGCAATATCTACCCATAGAGAACCTAATTCTGGGTCTTTGTGCCACAACAAAGCCGCAGTTTGAAAAGCCCCGTGGATTTCTAAGCGGGCCGCAGGGTAAAGTTGTTGGAGTGCCTTTGCTAATTCTACACCAGCACCAACATCTGCTGATTTGTGAAAGCCATCAACCACAAGATCAATATCTTTAATCATCAAAGTGCCTGATGTTGCTTCAGCTAACAGTAAATCCCGCACCGCACCCCCGACAAGATAAAGATGCCAACCTCGTTTTTCTGCTTCTTGCGATGCTGTGGTGAGTAATTGCCACAATTGCGGTACAAGACGATTTTGTAACTCAGTGCTGAGAGGTATTTTGAATTTTGTTACCGCAGCGTTAGCGTCATTTTGAATTTTGAATTTTTGTCCCTCTTCGTCTTCATCCCTTTCTTGATGTAATTCCCGCAACACATCAGTACGAGTTACCAGACCAACTAACTGTTCATTCTCCAATACTGGCAAGCGTCCGATATCATAAGTCACCATCAGCGACTCAATTTGTGGCAATGTGGTATCTGGTGCGATCGTTTTAAGATTTGTGGTCATATAGCCTTTAACTGGCGCATGACTAAATCCGTGGTGCAGAGCAACATCAAGATCCCGGCGCGAAATAATACCTACTAGTTGCCCTTGGGCATCGACTACAGATAAACCAGAGTGTCCATAGCGTAATAAAATGCGCTGGGCTTCGGCAATTGTGGTTTCAGGTAGAATTGTGCGAACAGGAGAGGACATCAAGTCTCTAGCGGTGAGAGGCTGGGGAATTTGCGCTTTTACGCCGTCAAGGAGTTGTTTTAATATTGCCTGTGAATTAACTCCCCTTAGATTTAAAGATGCCGCTTGTGAATGACCGCCGCCACCAAGAAGTTGAAATAATACGTTAAGATTCGTTTTGGGAATTTGCGATCGCCCAATTACAGTTAACCGTGAATCCTCTTCACCTAAACGATACTCATTAGCCAACAGTAGGGCATCAATTTCGGTTAATTCCACGAGTTCCGATGCCAAACTCGATAACCCAGGCACAAAATTTTTAGTTCTTAGAGTTACCCAAGCAACCGTATATCCATGTAGACAAAAATATTCTAAATTTTCCAGCGATTCAGTTAATAACTGCTGCAATTGCACAGACAAACCAGGGTCACGGTAGGTGGAAATTACCGATAAACTCGCACCTTGTTGCATCAACCAAGCCAAAGCTAGCGCATCCCGTGGTGTGGACTGGTCATAAGTCAAAGAGCCTGTGTCAACGTGGATACCCAAAGCCATCACAGTTGCTTCGGCAGGAGTTAGGGTAATTTCCTGTTCTTGCAATTGCTCAACGATTAAAGTTGTGGTTGCTCCTACTGAATAAATATATGATTCGGTAGCCGGAATATTTGATTCTTGTCCTAAGTGATGGTCATAAATTATAATCTCTTTAACATAGGGTAAATCTAACCACTCAGCAGCTTTACCCAAGCGATCGCGCTGTTGCGTATCCACCACAGTCAGAGAACGAATTTTTTCTGGATTTACAGAACGGCGTTCAATTAGCGGATATTCATCCCGATGCAATGCTAAAAAATCCCTTACAGGAGGGTGAGAACCGCCACTCAGCACAATTTTACTTCCCGGTAATAGGCGTGTTAACCCTACCGCAGCCCCTAGTGCGTCAAAATCTGCTGTTGTGTGGCAAAGAATTAAATCCATAGTATTAAAAGTCATTGGTCATTGGTGCTTAGACAAAGGACGAACGACTAAAATATTGTAATTTTTGGTAACTGAAAAATAAGAAAAAAGTGTCAGTGTTGCCCTTTAGCTAAAATGGATAGAAGCCTCACCCTTTAACCCTCAGGGTCAGCGCCTTAATTGTCAAATATTCTGAAATACGCGATCGCGGCGTTGTATGATTTAAGTAGTTACTCGCCACCACGGCCATTGATATACCTCGCTTACTGCCCTCTGGGAAACCTACGTGAAACATTGGACAACGGGAAACGAGTGGGCATCCTTTCAAAGAATGCAAATTTACCATTGGTTGACACATCAGTGCAAAAGTCATAAGCAATTCATCCTGTGTCGTAAAATTTGTGGGGTACGAAAGGAAGAAAAAATCAAATTTTTGACCGTGGGGGATCGCGAGGACATAAAATCAGAGCCTCTGGCCAGAAGCTCCTGGAAATGTCCTATGCAATAGCAGGAGTCACGCTCCTTGCCTACACTGTACACCTTACTGTTAGTGTAAGACATATCACTATTTCGCTGTATTGGGAGATGCAAAAATGACCATAATATTCCAATTCGCTTTGATAAGCCTAGTTCTATTGTCTTTTGTACTGGTTGTTGGCGTCCCCGTTGCTTACGCCACTCCCCAAAATTGGGTTGAATCTAAAAGGTTACTCTGGGTTGGTTCCGCCGTCTGGATTGGTTTGGTATTTTTAGTTGGTTTGTTAAACTTTTTTGTCGTGTAGGCGACGGCTTCACTCTGGCGCAGGCACATAATATAAGAACTAGAGGAGCAGAAAAGCCAAGGTCAAAGACCAAAGGAGAAAAGGAGAAATTTTTTCCGATTTCCTTTTTTTAACCGTGCTTTCCTGCTCCTCTACATTTAAATAAGAAATGTATATTGGCCAGAACTATAGTTGATTAAGAGGCAGTCATGGCAGTTTTCGAGGGAACTTTTACCCAAACGGAGCCTTTGCGGTTTGCAGTGGTGATTGGTCGATTTAATGACCTAGTTACCGGAAAGCTGCTAGAGGGATGTCAAGATTGCTTGAAACGCCACGGTGTAGATCCTAACCCCCAAGGGAATCAGGTAGACTATGTTTGGGTTCCGGGAAGTTTTGAGGTACCTTTAGTAGCTCGCCAACTAGCACTTTCCCATCGTTATGATGCTGTAATTTGTCTAGGTGCAGTCATTCGAGGGCAAACACCCCATTTTGATTATGTATCCGCCGAAGTTTCTAAAGGTATTGCCGCCGCTAGCTTTCAAACTGGTGTGCCAGTAATTTTTGGCATTTTGACAGTAGATACTATGCAGCAAGCCTTAGAACGGGCAGGCATCAAAGGTAATCATGGCTGGGATTATGCCCTGAATGCCCTAGAAATGGCAAGCCTGATGCGGCAACTGCGTTCTAACCTGGCAGAGCCATATTCTCATAATAGCCAGTCTTTACCAGCCTCTTTCCAAAGTGCCAGCATCGGCAATTTAACTGCGGAGTCAGAAGAACTCAGCTAAATGAGTGCTGAGTTATAAGTGCTGAGTTATTAGTTAAAAGACTTGGCACTTATAACTAAATTAAGGGGTTGACAATTAGGAATAAATCTGAGATATTAATATATGGTAATTGATTGCGGGTATAGCTCAGTGGTAGAGCGTCACCTTGCCAAGGTGAATGTCGCGCGTTCGAATCGCGTTACCCGCTTCCAACTAAAACCTCTTGCAGTTTTTAACTCCAAGAGGTTTAGTTTTCTTAAGGTGCATTAAATTCAGTGAACAGTTAATCATTGGAAGCAGTCTGAGATTTGACCCCGACTGAAACACGCCACTTATATTTATGCGGGGCTGTGACTTCCAACGGACAAATTAACTGATAACTGATAACTGTTGAAGTCTTTGGCGATTCGCACTAAACTCTTGTGAATCACTCCCAATGTGGACAAATCGAGCAAATAAATCGTCTACTGTCTCAATTTGAATATCACCCACTCAAATTGCGTTACCCAACTTGCTAAGAAATATAAAACCCAGCTTTAGACTGGTGTAGATATAGATTAGCTTGGCTACAATCTTTGTGTGTCATCGCAATAAATGCCCAAAAACGCAACCACATTATCTTTCAAGCGACAAATGAAGAGAAGAAAATTTTTAGATAAGATTGCCAGCTATGGGGAAAGATTACAAACAGAGAACTTTGTACTGATATGGCAATTAGGATATTTAGAGTCTGCTGCATCTACTGTTTGCAATGATGGCGATATTTGAATCGCCTGGTTATTTTCAGAAAAAGAGAAGCCTTATCAGGCATTTACCAAGGAATCATATTCTCACAGTTCGTGTAAAACACGCTCAAGTTACTAGAACGCTTGTGCAATCTCAAAAACCCGAAAAAATAGACTTCAATACCGAATACCCCTGTCCCTGTCGTCGCCGGGGTCAGTTAATTCCGATTACGCTGACAGAAGCATTTGGTTGCGATCGCTGTCAGCAAATCTTTGTAGTAGAAGATAATGGTCATGTCCTAGAACAGCTTTCTACCACCTATCCCTACAAGCGGGCTTGGCGTTGGATGGGAAATAGTTGGCATGTTGTCCATCCACGCTTGGGAGAAAGCTATCTGCCTATAGCACTTGGCATTATTTTCGTGCTAGTGATTATATGGCTGCCATTAGCACTGCGATTGGCAAATAGTTCCAGCATTGTTGCTTGGGCAATGGTGGCGGTGCTATTGGCTATTCTGCCAGCGCTAATGGTCTGGCTTACCTACAGACGTTAACTCAATGACTGTTGAAGTTTTGGATGATTACCCCGAACCAATTACTAGTGCCCAACGCGCCTATCATGCTTCCCTAAAGTTGGGGATCACAAAGGGAGCAGACCGAAGTCGTGCAGTACTGGCAATGGCACAAGCCCTTGAGCGCTCATTTGACGACATTCTAGAAGCCAATACCTTGGATTTAGAAGCCAGTCGGGAAATGGCAGTGCCTGAGTTGATACTAGACTGGCTGAAGCTGACTCCCACACGGTTAGAGATGACCGTGGACATTTTGCAACGGTTGGGGGAATTATCAGATCCACTGCGGCGCGTCAGAACGGCTGATTATCAACTGGAAGATTCCCAGAGTTATACCCAGTTAATGCCCTTGGGAGTGATTGGATTTATTTATGAGGCGTTTCCCGATTTAGGAGCGATCGCAGCAGGTTTTTGTATCAAAACTGGCAATAGTATAATTCTCAAAGGCAGTACTGAAGCTAGCCATTCCAACGCCGTCATCGCTGAGGTACTGCAAAGTGCCATCGCTCAAGTTGGTCTACCTCCGGGCTGTATAGAACTGATCGCAGCAGAACATGGTGCTTCGGTTCGGGATTTAGTCACCCAAGACCAGTACGTAAATTTAGTGATTCCCTACGGACGTTCTAGTTTAGTACAGCAGGTAGTCCGACAGTCAACTTGCCCAGTCTTAAAGTCAGCGATGGGTAACTGTTATCTCTACTGGTCGCTAAATTCCAGTTTAGAAATGGTGCGCTTAATGATTCTTAATAGCCATCAGAGCGAACCAGACCAAGTTAATGCCATTGAAAAGGTGCTAATTCATCGGCAAGCCTTACCATCATCAATAGCCGTTCTGTGGAACAGCTTGATGGAAAAAGGCTTTAAAATTAAAGGGGATGCAGAACTAGTAAAAGCCTTTCCCCAGTTGCAATTGGTGAAAGAAGGCGAATGGGGAAACCCTTATTTAACTAGAACAGTAGCTTTTAAATTGGTGGATAACTTAGAGGCTGCGATCGCCTGGATTAATGAATATAGCAGTGGTCATGCCGACTCTATCGTTACTGAATCCTATCAGGAAAGTCGGCAGTTTGCTTTAGGAGTTAACAGTGCTTCTACTTATATCAACACTTCCCCGCGCTTTTCCCGCAACCCCTCGCGGGGAGATTCAGTGTTTCTTGGGATGTCTAACCAAAAAGGTCATCGCCGGGGATTTATCAGCCTGGAAACCTTGACTACCGTTAAGCACATTGTTCAGGGAAATGGCAGGTTTTAAATAATTCGTAACTCGTAATTAGAAAAGGGTTAGATCAGCCGCGATCGCGCTGGAATGTGATTGCTCAACAGACCATGCTTGGCCAGTACAATTTTAATAGTAGTCCAGGTACAAGTGTATTTACGGACAACCAGGAGCGCATTTAAGTTAACGTGAGTTCGATAAACCCTCCCTGGCTTCAACTAAAGTTCAAGTCTCCCCCTCTCCGACTCGGAGAGGGACGGTTTTACGTAGTAAAACCAGGGAGAGGTCTTTATAGTACTTCAATAAATAAATTTCCTTAACCCAAGCGTATCGGCTTACAGTAAATAAATTTTTCTGAAGAGTTCTTTTGGCATTTCTTTGCAATACTTAACTAACTTCTAATTAAAAAAAGTGAATATAGATAAAAAATGATAACTAACATCATAATTGATTAAGTTATCGAAGCTAAATTAAGACTATGCTTAATAATTGCAGTCTAGTTGATCATCTTAAGTAAATAGGTGCAAATGAACTTAAACATTTGTTGAGCTTTTTGTACTTTGTCATTTGTTTGAGTGTTAAATACTAAAAAAGAAAGTTTATTTGTGCCAAGTTACTGACTAGGTTGTTGAGCAAGGCAGTAAAAATCTGACCTTAGCCAAGTAATAACAGCGACAACTAAAGTGAACTTAACAACAATCACGTAAAATGATAGAAAAAATTTTGCTGGCTGTATCGGGATTGGGACACGCAGAAGAAATGCTCAAAACCCTGAGAGAAATTCCTTCAATTCAATCTGCAAAAGTGACGATTTTGCATGTTGTTCAGGCACAAAATACTGCCGCTACCATGACAGCTAAATGGGAAAATGGCGGTAAAATTTTAGCTAATGCCATTCAAACTTTGAATTTAGATCCTAGCCAGGTTTCTTCAATTTTACGCGAAGGCGACCCGAAAGATGTTGTTTGCCAAGTAGCTGATGAAATCGATGCTGACTTGATTATTATGGGTTCACGCGGACTTAAGCGACTGCAATCCATTTTATCGAACTCAGTCAGTCAGTATGTTTTCCAGCTATCTTCTCGACCCATGTTGCTGGTAAAAGACGATATTTATGTCAAAAGAATTAAGCGCATTATGGTGGCAATAGACAACTCTGATTCTGGAAAAAACTGCTTGAAATTGGCACTGTTTTTACTGCGAGATATTCAGGGCGGCGAGTTAATTTTGGCAAATGTTGCCACAGATTTAGGCGGGAAAAAATCGGAAATAACTGAAGTTAGTTCAGATAAAAATCCAGTTTTGGCAGCCGCAGTTGCAGAAGCTAAAAACCAGGGCATCCAATCTCGTTGTTATATCAGCAGTGGCAAACCTGGTGAAGAAATTTGTCGGTTGGCAGAGAAGTTGAATATCGACTTATTATTGCTCGGTTCTCCAGATCGTCGTCCATCCATCGCTAAGAGTTTTGTTGATATAGACCGACTCATCGGATCTTCCTTGTCTGACTATGTGCGAGTTAATGCCACTTGTCCGGTATTGCTGGCGCGGACGATCGCTTAAAGTCAAAATAGAGTTAGTGGTTGATAAATAAAAACCCCTACACGCTGGTGCAGGGGTTCTTTATTTGATACACAAACTCTTAATTATCTTTTCCACCTTCGCGGCTAGCAGTTTGGATGTAAAGAATTAGTAAAAACACAGTGGGGACTAGTACGAACAAAATGCTCGCTACGAACCCCAGGTCATTAACTTGCATGGCAAGAAAACCTCTCTTAAATTTCCAGTCAACAAGATTAGGATAGCATCATCGACGACACAGTTATACCAATTCCAAATTCAAAATCAGGAAACTCAATTTTGGTAAGTATTTTGACTACTGACTGGATACAAATTGAAGCAATGGCAGATTTAAAAACTTAAGGCTTGGTGACTATACTGACTGAGCCATTCACTAAAGTTTGACAGGCAAGGCGGTAATTTTCCGGCTTTTTTTTGAATTTGCGATTTTCTACATCTGTGCGGGGGGAAAGATTTTCTAGCCCTTCGACTATCTCCACAATGCAAGTACCACACTGCCCATTACCACCACAATTGGTCATCTTGCCAATGAATTTATATATATCAATGTCATTTTGCATCGCTTTGAGCCGGAGATTTGCACCATCTGCCGCCACTACTTCTTTATTCTCTTTAACGAATTTGATATTACCCATAACCGATTCCTCCTCGACTCTAAGCTTGGCTTTCAAGGCTTCATATTGACATGGCTTGATTCACATCTTATTTATTATATTAAATCATTACAAAATATTAATAAATATTAACTTTATCAAAGATAGCGCCACAAAAAAATAGAACAGGTATAGTACCTGTCCTATAAATTGAAAAATAGATTAACTTATCTAAATCCCACGGCTGCTTGCCAAACGAAAGCAAGCAACAAGAAGAATACGGGGATGACTGGGAGAACGTCCACCAAAGGATCAAAGATTTGGTATGCTTCAGGCAGTTTTGCTAATAAAAGTGCTGCTTCCATGTTTGTTTAAATCCAACTATCCAACACAGCGTTCATAATTGAGAAATATCTTAACATGGTTTGGGTATTGGTCATTGGTCAATAGTTATTTGTCATTTGTAATTTCCTCTTCATCTGATAGTGATTCAGATGAGTTTAGCCAGTGACCAAATTCTGTGACAAAGCGATCGCTTAATATTGCTTCTCTAATATGCTGGGTAAAGCGAATTAGTTCGGTAATATTGTGAATGCTTAACAATGTATAAGCTAAAATTTCTTGCGATCGCACTAAATGAGATATGTAAGCCCGGCTAAAATTTTGGCAGGTATAGCAAGGACAAGTTTCATCTAATGGCGTAAAATCTTCACGAAACTTAGCATTTTTTAAATTCCAGCGTCCGCCCTGAACTATTGCCGTCCCATGTCTCGCCCAACGGGTGGGAATGACGCAATCAAATAAATCTACACCAGATGCGATCGCGATCGCCATTTCTCGATAAGTACCGACACCCATCAAATAACGCGGCTTTTCAGGCGGTAGAAGCGGTGCTGTCACTTTTACAATCTCAGCCATCATTTCTGGCGGTTCTCCCACACTCACGCCACCAATGGCATATCCCGGCAAATCCAACTTAGCCAAAGCTGACGCCGCACGACAACGCAAATCCAAATATACGCCCCCTTGCACAATCCCAAACAAAGCCTGTTCACTGCGTTGATGAGCCGTTATGCAGCGCTCTAACCAGCGATAAGTGCGCTCAGTTGCAGTTTCAACCTCTTGGCGAGTCGCTGGGTAAGGCGGACACTCATCAAAGGCCATAATCACATCGGCCCCCAAAGTATTTTGAATCTTAATGGATAGCTCTGGTGTCAAGTTAATAATTCGTCCATCATGGGGTGAGCGGAAAGTGACGCCTTCTTCAGTAATTTTCCGCATCTCGCTTAAGCTGAACACCTGAAACCCACCCGAATCTGTGAGCATTGGGCCATTCCAACCCATAAATTTGTGCAACCCACCACCCCCAGCCACGATCGCTTCCCCTGGTTGTAGATGAAGATGATAAGTATTAGATAAGATCATTTGCGCCCCAGTCTCTCGTAGCTGAGATGGGGTGATAGTTTTGACATTTGCCAGTGTTCCCACTGGCATAAATCTGGGGGTTTCTACAACACCGTGAGGAGTGAAAAAGACTCCTGCTCTAGCTTTGGTTTGGCTACAGCTTGCAAGACATTCAAAGGAAAAATTCGCACTCATGCCATTTTGGATTTTAGATTTTAGATTTTGGATTGTGAAACGCTAATTGGTAAAGAGTTTCAGAAATCCATAACTAGCAGCCATAAAACCAAATGGTATTAGGGCAAGATTAATATTATTTGGCTAAATTATGGACAAACATAAAAACTGGCAATCGAGTTTTTGTGAACACTTAAGCGTTCGCTACTAACCTCGTTACCAACTTTACGAGTATATACTGTACTAATTGTTATTTAGAAAGAATCAGAACAGTCATCGTCAATTTCTGCATCCCACCTAGCTGAGAGGACTTGCTCCATCATCGCTTCTATGGCGCTGACATTGAAGGTTCGCTCTCGTCGCTCTTGGAGGGGGGTTGAGCGGGGAATCAACCGCAGACACACTCCTTCTTGCATCAAATCAAAATAGGTTTCTTGTTGCGCCGACTGTTTAAGTTCCAAGTAATCAAAACTACAAACATTCAGATATAGCGCGTGGTTAGCCACTAAGGTAGACCTTTGCGGATTGGCGAAAACTTCCATCACATCCCCTTCACCCTCGCTCAGTACCTTATCTTCTTGGGTGTAGATGTAGTGGACTCGACCTAAGTCTGTCAGCAATCGCCGGATGTCGAGCTTATTCACAATGATGCCCGTGTTAATAATGCACGGAGCTGGTATCCTGATGTCGGGTAGATGGTGACTCATAGGAAAATATCGATTGAGCTAAGGAGAGCGACAACATAGCTAAACTGTCATAACTGAATAGCTTGTTTACTTCCTACATTTAAAAAAATATCAATTTTGTGGAGCAATCGTCTAAATAATTTAGAGTAAGTTTTTAATTAACGAATACAAAACACAAATTTTGATTCTTGATGGAATTTTAATTTCCTTAATCATTCGTTTTTTGTATAAAAAACACTTTGATTATCTATTTACCACTTAGACCAGCATAACAAAATTTTCAAGAATAATCTCTAATAGAAGTAAATCTTATCTAAAGTTTTAAAGTATGCTCATATCGGTTTTACCTTATTCGGAGAGAAGGCTCCCGCCATAATCTTTGATTTGGCAAAGAGATGAATCGTTCGCGCAGCGTGTCGTAGACAGGGCGAAAAACTAGATGTTCCCCGACCATGACTGGCTGCAAGCCAGTAAGGGAGAGGGAACAGTTGAGTTTTTCGCAAATCTATGCTCTGAATTACGTTAATGTAAGTGAGGTAAATATGCTGGTATTTGAGGCCAAACTTGAGGGAGAGAATGAGCAGTATCAAGCGCTTGATGAAGCGATTAGAACTGCTCGTTTTGTTCGCAATGCAAGCCTTAGATACTGGATGGACAATAAGGGCATTGGGCGATACGACCTTAGTAAGTTCTGCGCTGTGCTGGCTGCTAATACAGAGTTCCCTTGGGTATCCAAACTCAACTCGATGGCAAGACAAGCTAGTGCTGAAAGAGCGTGGTCTGCAATCGCTAGATTTTTTGATAACTGCAAAAAATCTAAGCCAGGGAAGAAAGGATTCCCAAGGTTTAAGAAAGAGCAGACACATGGTTCTGTAGAGTACAAAACCTGTGGGTGGCGACTTTCTGATGACCGTAGGTATATCACTTTTTCGGATGGATTTAAAGCAGGAACTTTCAAGCTTTGGGGAACTCGTGACCTGCATTTCTACCAACTTAAACAGTTTAAAAGGGTGCGGGTTGTGCGTCGTGCAGATGGCTATTATTGCCAATTTTGCATTGACCAAGAGCGAGTAGAAAGACGAGAACCAACGGGTAAAACTATTGGTATTGATGTGGGATTGAACCACTTCTACACTGATAGTAACGGGGAGACAGTTGCAAATCTCCCAACTCGTGGAAAGAGGAAACCCAAGGAGCGATCTTTGGAATCCCCCGCTATATCAGGTACTCCTGATTAGCCGTGAGGGGATGTCAATTAACCCAAGTCTATTATCCAGCAATTAACCATATATTAATGTTACTAAGATGACGAAACAGCAACAGTGGTGGAAAAAGTTGCTGTTAAGGCTGGCAGCTAGTATTATATTTTACACTATTATTCCAGTACCGTATTTGGAGGGATTAGACTTTCGGGGAGTGGTACGTCTTGCTCCGGTTGTAGGGTTAATGATTGGGGGAATTTTAGGGTTACTGGATACGGGAATGCTTTATCTGGGTATGCCAGTGTTAACTCGTAGTGCTTTAGTCGTAAGTGTTTGGATTGCCATAACTGGAGGATTGCACTTAGATGGGGCAATGGATACTGCCGATGGTTTGGCAGTGGGCGATCCAAATCGGCGGTTGGAAGTGATGACAGATAGTGCTACAGGTGCATTTGGGGCAATGGCTGCCATCGCCTTGGTGCTACTAAAAATAGCAGCTTTGACAGATATGCCAGAAAACCGTTGCTTATTGCTGATGGCTGCTTGTGGCTGGGGACGTTGGGGACAACAGGTAGCGATCGCGCGATATCCTTACCTTAAACCAACTGGTAAAGGTGCGCTTCACAAACAAGCCATTCGTTCTTACAAAGATTTGTTACCAGGATTGTTGTTGCTGCTGGGTTTGAGTGGTTTACTTTGGTTGATAGATAAACAACAACTATTTCTCGCATTGACAATGATAATTGCTGGAAGTGCGATCGCTACTTTAACTGGTGCGTGGTTCAACCACAAATTAGGCGGGCACACAGGAGATACCTACGGCGCAGTCGTTGAGTGGACTGAAGCCTTATTTCTCTGTGTCTTGACTGTTTTTTGAGATGTGGGGGAGTGGGGATGAGGAGAATAACCCGTACCTCATAACCCTCAGGAGTTTTGATTGCCCTGTGCTGTTAGCGCTAGCGGGACGTTTAGCCCGTGCTGAGTGGGGAATCTCACTTCTTTATCAGGACTCGAAACTCGGAATTTGTTTTGCCCCATTCCCCACTCCCTTCATTTAATCGGTTGCAGCTTTGTCACCTTGAGTTTAAAAGCCCCAACTCCAGTTTCCCCAAAAGAGCGGACACGAATCACATAATTCCCTGTCTCTACGATGCGAGTAAATAGTAGGGAATTGCTACTACCATCAGGGCCATCATCATTTTCTGCCAAAGTCGATCCATCAGGTGCTAGCAGGGTGATGATGCTATCAAAGTTTTCGGATGACAGGTCAACTGCTAAATTATCGCCCTTCTGTAACTTCACAGTGTAATCACGGGCAAACCCACCTTGACCTGTGGGAATGTCTTTGTTTGAGAGGGTATCGGAAAATTCAGTACTGTTAGATAAAGGTATTGGACTATACAACTTATTTTGAGCGAAAGCTACACTTGTACTTATACCTATTGCCAGCAATGTGGCAGGAATAATGATGAGTTGTTTTAAACCTGCCGCAAAAACTTTATTCATACATTTCAAGCAATTTTTTCTACAAAAATAGGGTAATTCGGTCAATTTATGCACTTATCTGCTAAAGCCTGCCCATTACTTATTGATTTATCCGTCTTTGACGGCAGTGGCTACTGCTACTAATCCTAAGACCACAATTCCATACTGACGAAGTGTTTCCACAGCAGACCTAGCAGTAGCACCAGTAGTATAAATATCGTCTACTAACAGCACTGGGACATTTGGGGGACGATGGCGAAATTCTTGGCCAACAGCAAAAGCGTTAACCAAGTTTTTTTCTCGTTTAGATACTGATAAACCAAATTGCGCTTCAGTTTCTCGCACTCTTGCTAAACCGTTTAGTTTCAATTTTAATCCAGTTATTTCGCAGAAGCTTTGAGCTATAAGTGCGGCTTGATTGTATTTACGTTGTTTTTGCTTACTAGGGTGGAGTGGGATGGGAACTACCACAGGCTGCTTATCTTGCCTCGGTGAATTTAACAACCATGCTTCTCCTAACCAGTGGCCCAAGGGACGAGCTATTTGGGGTTGATTTTCGTATTTCATCGCTGCGATCGCTCGTTTCACCGGGCCACCATACTCGCCCCAGCCAAATACTGGTATTGGCTCTTGCCACAAAGAAATCGGGTCTTGACGTTGACATTTTTGCAGTTGTCTGGTGCAATTGTGACAGAATTCTTGCGAGGTTGCACGTTGGCACAGAGGACAATGGGATTGGAGAAAAAGATTGAGTAAGCCTGTAAGATTTTTAATCCAAGTGTGCATTTTAAAAGTTAGGAGTTAGTAGTTAGAGACGCGATTAATCGCGTCTGTACAGGAGTTAGGAGTTAAAAATTCAAACTTCATAACTTATAACCGTTGTGGAGTGATTTAACGTACACGCGATCGCATCTTGTTGTTTCTACACCCGTTGCTGGAGTGTAGCCGTTGCTTTCATACAGCTTGACTGCTTCCACTAAAACGCTGGCGGTTTCAATCCAAATTTGCTCAAAACCACGTTCTGCGATCGCTACTTCTAGCTGTTGTAACAAATATTTCCCTAATCCTAAACCCCTAATGCTGGGCAAAAGATACATTTTGCGGATTTCTACAGCTTTTTTGCCACGGTGTATAGGGTAGTATGCTCCAGTACCCACTAGCTGGCTTTGGTGTTCAATTACCCAAAACTCTCCCCCAGTAGCTAAATAATATTCCTCTACTCGCAGCACATCTTGGTCAGCGCCTTTTGGTTCCCAACCCAGACCATATTCTGATAATACATAACTGATGACTTCGGCAGCTCTGGTGCGATCGCTTTGCACCCAATTGCGAATTAAAAAATCTTGATAATAGTTTTTCATTACCATTTGCTGGTCAAGTTTACACAGAAAAATTTTCCGCATCTATATCCCAATTTACTCAGCAAATAGCAATTCTTGCAGAGTCCATTTCAGGCGGTACTCTCAAGGCGTCAATAAACAGACAAAGGGAGAGGAATTGTCTTCCCCTCCCCTTGTCTTCTTACCAACGATAATTCAACGATATAGTAGCGATGCGGCGGGCTACATCTACGCTGACATTAATGTTACGACTTGATATTAACCTCTATTACTTGGAAATCACTAAGGTTCAGTTAACTGACAATTCCCAGATTGTTGTAGATTTCAATGAGATTGCCATCAGGATCGCGAAAATGAGCTGTGCGGATTCCCCAATCGGGGCGATCTTGTGGTTGAGTTACAACGATCGCATTCTGATTTTTTACTTGCTCATAGACCTCATCCACGTTATCGACTGCGAAAATCAAGGCAATTTTATCTCGATTAGCAATATAAGAAGGCTGTTCGACTCTTGGAACTACTTGAGCCATTAATTCTTGTTTGAACAAACCTAGCTTGAGATATCCGGTATTAAACTCAGCATATCCGCTATTTTCATCGCCCCAATCGACATCAAATTTCAGCAGATCCCGGTAGAACAGAAAAGAATCTTTGTAGTTGGAGACAAGCAGTCTCAGGTGTGTTAGCTGAAGCTTCATATCTGTTGCCTTAGTCTACTAACTGTGAATTCTAGGTTCTGGGTGCAATGTCGCCAGCAACTCACTTTCGACAATTGCTAATTCATCAAGCCGTTGCATGACAATTTCTTTATCGAAGTAAGTAGCAGCTAATACCCAATATATACCGTAGTGACGCGCTTCGGATGCCATTAGCCCACGATAAAATTTTGCTAACTCTGGCTCTGGACAGTGAGCAGCTAATAATCCCAGGCGTTCGTGAGAGCGAGCTTCTATTAAACCAGTGACTAGTAAGGAATCCAGAAATCGCTCAGGTTCTTTGGTGCGAACAACAGCTTTTAAGCCAGCGCCGTAGGGAGGGGGTGGTAGGGGAGCTAGGGGAATATTCCGGCGTTCTAACCATTGATTAACTAGCTCAAAGTGTTCTAGTTCTTCGCGAGCGATCGCGGTTAGTTCCCGAACCATTTTAGTATTAGAAGGGTAGCGAAACATCATGTTCAAGGCTACGCCTGCTGCTTTGCGTTCACAGTGCGAATGGTCGAGTAAGATGATGTCTAAATTAGCGATCGCTTGTTCAACCCAAGCAGAGCTAGTGGGTTGTTTCAGGGCGTTGATAGTTGGTAACTGAGTAAGCACAGAGTCAATCAATTTTAGATTTTGGATTTTGGATTTTTCCATAGTTTAAACTAGTCCCCAACTGTTGTAGGGCTGGGGAAGAGGTTCTTCCAGAATTACTGAATTGGGGTACTAGTACAGTGGGCGCGGAAATAAACATACCATTTCAAATGGCGCAAGAAGCTCGGAATACAATTATGCGTGACTTTTGACTCCTGCCTTGCAATACTAGTCCCCAAGCCCCAGTTCAAGACAAACAACGAATCGCTTCTAATAGACCTCTAGCTTTATTCAGCGTCTCTTCGTATTCTTTTTCTGGCTCAGAATCAGCTACCAAACCTGCACCGGCTTGCACACTTACCGTATTATCATGCACTACCATTGTGCGAATTGCGATCGCAGTATTTAATTGTCCTTCAAAATCGTAATATCCATACACACCGGAATAAACACCCCGACGGCTAGACTCTAATTCGTGGATAATTTCCATTGCCCGAATCTTGGGTGCGCCGCTTACCGTACCTGCTGGGAAACAAGCTTTCAATAAATCCCATGCTGTTTTACCTAGTGCTAATTTCCCTACAACATTACTGACTATGTGCATCACATGGGAGTAGCGCTCAACTACCATTAATTCATCAACTTTGACGCTACCATTTTGACAAACGCGCCCCAAATCATTCCGCCCTAAATCTACAAGCATCACATGTTCGGCAACTTCTTTAGGATCTTCGAGTAAATCCTTTGCAAAAGCTGCATCTTCCTGGGTGGTTTTACCCCGTGGACGTGTCCCGGCAATTGGGCGTACTGTTGCTATGACTCCACCATCTGAATCGGTTTCGGCCTTCACCATTACTTCGGGACTCGAACCAATGATTTGCCAATTCTGGAAGTTAAAGTAAGCCATGTAAGGCGAAGGATTTATCTGACGTAGGGAGCGATAAAGGGCAAAAGGGTCGCCTGTGTATGCTGTTGATAGTCGCTGGGAAATTACTACTTGGAAGATATCGCCTGCTTTGATGTGGTCTTTGGCCTTTTGGACGCTGGCACAAAAATCAGGGCGCGTGAAATTACTATTGTACTCCTCTGCTGCTTTGCTCCCTTGCTCCTCTGCTCCCCTGCTCCCTGGCGGTTTCCATTCCAATCGAGTTTTTTCTGGCGATAGAGGCAGAGATAGCTTTTCAAGCATTTGGGTAACGCGATCGCACGCTTGTTGATATGCTGCTTTGAAATCTACTTTCGGGTCACGTAAATCAGCATAAGCGATCGCCCAAATTTTCCGCTTCACTTGGTCAAAAATCAATAGATGGTCTACCTGCATCCACAACCCATCAGGGATATTTCGCTCATCTGGTGGGTGAATTGGCACACGCGGCTCAATCCAGCGAATTAATTCATAGCCCCAAAACCCAAACAAACCGCCAATTCCTGGCGGGAGCTGTGGTAACTTAACTGGGTGAAAAGGTGCTAAACATTCGGCTAAAGCTGTAAAAGGGTCGCCTGCAAAAACGACCTGTGAACCATCACGGTTTTTCTGGGTTGTGCGATCGCCCCTTGCTTCCAAAACCCACAAAGGATCGCAACCCACTAAACTATAGCGTCCCAGTTTTTCCCCACCTTCGATCGATTCCAACAAAAAGCTATAGGGTTGACCTGCACAGACTTTATACCAAGCAGATACGGGCGTATCTAGGTCTGCTACCCATTCTTGATATACCGGGACGAAGTTGCCTTGTTGGGCTAGGGTGCAAAACTGGGAGAAATCCGGAAACATCATTATTTTTTAAAAGTAATTGGTAATTGGTAATGGGTAATGGGTTTTTATTTACCAATTACCCATTACTAATTACCCATTAGCTACTAAAAGCTAGTTACGGAGCGTCGTAGGTAGTAACACCGCTAAACTTAACTTTAGAGGGACTGGGGTTTTGTCCGATACGACGGTCTACATAACGCACTTTGTCACGACCTGGGTTAACCTTTTCAGGGAATACACCATCAGCTGGGTGAAGTAAAGTGGTTTCTCCGTTGGGTAAAATCCGGTAAATTTTGTAATCTGTAATTTTGAGTTTCCGGAGTTGCTGACCGCCCAAAAAGATTCCATATTCTTTACGAGCTATATACAGCAGGTTTTCACCTTTCCGCATAACAGCAGCACCACCTGTAGGCAATTCAAAAACTTGCTCTTTCGGGCTAGTCCAAGTAATAGCGTACTTTTCTTCTAGGTCTGCTTTTGTGAGCAAGCCACCGGTGCTGCCACCGTATAGCGGGGTTTGTCCAGAGAGTGTTTCTGCCATAAGTGATTCTCTCAACGTTTTTAGGGAATCCTAACACCGCAACCAGGATCATATTGCGATCGCGTCATAGACTGTAACAGTTTTTAGTCATTTGTCCTTTGTCCGTTGTCATTTGTCACTCTCCCCTGCCCCCTGCCTACT
This sequence comes from Nostoc sp., assembly GCF_036919495.1. GTDB lineage: Bacteria > Cyanobacteriota > Cyanobacteriia > Cyanobacteriales > Nostocaceae > Nostoc. The sequence goes on along the minus strand of NZ_JBALBZ010000067.1, from coordinate 86,702 downwards.
TACTCTTGACTTTTGTCCGCTTTTCCTCTTTGTTAATCTGAACAATTGGTATGGTGAAGTGAAACTGACTACCCTGGTCTTTGCCTGTTGACTCTGCCCAAATTTCCCCACCCCAGCCATTAACAATTTGACGGCAAATAGCTAAACCAAGTCCAGTACCGCCAGTGGTGCGGCGCAGCGCTCCCTCTTCTTGATAGAAGCGGTCAAAAACTACTTCTAAACGATTTGGTTCAATGCCGCGTCCAGTGTCAGCCACAGTCACCTCCACCTTTTGATGGCTGTTGTAAATCGCTTTAATCGTGATTTCTCCTTGGGGTGGCGTAAATTTACAAGCGTTATCTATGAGTTTTGCCAGTACCTCTACCAGCCAATCACCGTCAGCCCTAACCAAAGGTAGGTTTTCGGCAATTTCAGTCTTGATTTTCGGCGGCTTTTCCGTTGAAGAACGCGAGCGATTTCGGCTGAGTGATAAATCTATACACTCTTGTAAAGTCAGGGATTCTGGATGCCATTCCACCCGGCCGCTTTCCAAGTTGGAAAGTGTGAGGAAATCTTGTACCAGTTTTCGCATCCGTTCTGAGTCGGAAAGAGCAGTGTTGAGCATGATTTGCTGCAACTCCAAAGGCATATCAGGCTCACTCGCAAGGCTTTCTAGGCACACTTGAATGGTGGATAGGGGGGTACGCAGTTCATGTCCGGTGATGGCTATGAGATTGCTGCGGGTGCGGTCTAAGGCTTCTAGCTGCTGGTTAAGTTCTTCCAGGTTGGCGTAAGCTTCTGCTTGGATGAGAGCTGCTCCTACTTGGGTGGCGATCGCTTCTACCAAATCCAATTCCCCAGGTTGGCACTCGTGCGGTGGCATTCGGCAATAGTGTAACTCCACAATGCCCAATAATCGCCCCTGATAGAATACTGGTTCCATCAGCCAAGAACGAATGGCAAACTTTTTGGCGATCAAGGAAAGGGCTGGCGAATTGTTAACGCGAGGATCATTCAATGTATCGCTAATACAAACCCCTTCGCCTTGTTGCACTATGTCCCGAAATAGAGAATTTTTCTCTAACTCCCAGGTTTGCCCACGAAGCGATAAAATGCCGGGATTCAAAAACTCGTGTTCAATTATGGCCTGGCTATCTGTGGCTTGAGCGCGGTAAATTAGACAGCGACAAGCTTCTAGGTGTTGTCCTAATTCTTGTGCCGCCACCTGGAGAACTTCGTGAGGATCGAGCGATCGCCGAATGGCTGTGCTAATTGAGTTGACTAATCGTTCTTTTCGTGCTTGGGCAGCAATGGAACGGTACGCTTTGTGCAATTTGTACTGACTAGCTTGCAAGTAAGTTACTAAGCGTTGCACAAACGGATCTGTATCGATGTCACAAGCATATTCATTGATCTGTTCGGCTCCAAAGTGGCTTCTCGGCTCTCCTATACCAAACCTTTGACGTGCCTCCTCAATTTTACTTGCCAGTTCTGGTCTGTAAACCAAAATCCTGTCTAACAGCAATTCAGCTGCTTTGAGACTAACTCCCCTTTCCGATGTCCAAACTCCCTCAAATCTTCGCGCTGCGTCTATATCCAAATTAGGGCTTAGTTCTGGTATTTGCTTGTTTTTAGCAATAGAACCAAGGCTTTCCCGGCAAACCAGACAAGTAGCATAATTGTCAGCAATCACTACCAAATGCCACTCATGGCTTAAGCCATCCGTTGGCTCAAAAGCGATCTTTTCGTAGTATTCTGAACTGTTGACGAAATCCGTTTCCGGAGCAGCTAATACATATATTTGGTTACTCCGCAAGGCAAGTCGCTGGTAGCGATGAGCTTCTTGGCGGTAGAATCGCTCTCGCTGGAAACTAGCAATTACAAGGGGTTGTGCTAAAGTCGCAGCCAAAACTTGATCTTCCATCGCATGGGAGAGCGCCGTTAGTGAAGCCTTAAAATATAGCTGGGGCCGCAAGTATGCTAGGGACTTTAGCAAATCACTCAGCACGGAAGTAGAAATGCTCATGAATTATTGTTAAACGCTCAACCTCGACAAGATCAAAAGTCACAGCTGCATTGTACAAATTCCAAGGGACTCTCAAGTTAAATAGAGAGTTGCAATATGTAAAGAACGCGCTTAAGCACTTTCTGCCAAAGCAGGCGTAACACTTTGTTACCAATTAGAAGGAGTACATACAACTTGATTTGTTGATTGGCAACCTACTACGCCCAATATACATTCTCGACCAAGTTTGAAATATACTTGCATAACCAAAATTTTACGTGCTAAGTACATAGTTACTACTCATTGTATAGTTTTAAATCTTTTATTCATTGATAACCACTGATTCTTGATTGATAGTCCACATATAGGCAAAGTAGCCCGTTGTAGACATCGCCTACTTTGCCTACGTTGATTTATGCCTACTAAATAAATTTTCTTATCTAAAAATCATTACTGCTACATTCACATAATTTAATCAATAATTATTGATTAAAATTAATCAATTAATGAATTATCATAAATTAGTCTAATCAAATACTATAGATTTTTAAAACAAAATCGTATAATAGTAAAAAATAAATAATTTCCGCCCTATAAGTGCGGAGAGTGTCAATTTAGAGTTATAAATAAGTTTATAAATATCTGCTTATACGGGTTTGAGCGCTGCTATGTTATCAGCAGTAGTTAAGTGTTATTTTGGCTCCAATGGCTCAAGCAAGTTTTAGAAAGTGTCTTTTTTTTGAACGTTGCGAGGGTCAGCAACCTCTACTCAGAAGACCACAAAAATATAGACCTGTACACGGAACTTTGGCTAATGACACCGGATACGCTAATGACCCCGGAAAAAATTTTCCTGGATGGAAAAACTTTTATTCTTGCTGAACAATTACCTATCCCGGAGTGGCCTTGTGTTGTGAGTGAAAGACCACAACCGACACTGACGGTTAAAGATGATGATTTATTTTTTGTGACGGATACTGTTGGGAACATTTCTGGCTGTTCCCTTAATGATGGCAATCCCAGCATGGGATTGTTTTGCTGTGATACGAGATTTCTTAATCGTTTGGAGTTGCAAATTGAAGGGCGATCGCCTGTACTTCTCAGTAGCACTGCCGAAAAAGGGTTTTCACTCTCAGCTTTGTGTACCAACCCCAAAATCGATGAACGCCTTAGAGCCGAAACTGTGGGAATTCGCCGGGAAATGGTGCTGAATGGGGCACTATTTGAAGAAATAGAAGTATCTAACTACAGTACCACAACTGTCAATTTTGAACTAACCATCAGCTTTGATGCGGATTTTGTTGATTTATTTGAAGTCCGGGGCTATGACAGAGAAAAACGAGGTAGGCTTTTACGTCTAGTAGAACCGACGGCTGAAGAAGGAATTTCTCTAGGCGATGGTGTTTCGCCTATACCCAAAGAGCCACCAACTTTTAGGGAAGAATCCTTAACACTCGCCTATCAAGGTTTGGATGGCTCAGTAATGGAATCCCGTATTTTATTCCAGCATCGCCAACCAGACTATTTCAAGGGTTACACTGCGGTTTGGCAGCTAGAGTTGGCTTCTCACGAAACTCAAAAGTTGGGCTACCGGGTGAGCATGTTGAAAAACAACCAGTCTAGTTCAACCGTGAGTGCTGCCTTCACTTTAGGACAGGCGAAAGCTGCTGAGTTGATGGAGGAGCAAAACTGGGTACAGCAAATTACACGTATTAGCTCAGATAAAAGCACCTTCAATCGAGTGATTGAGCGGGCCGAGCAAGATATGTATTTGTTGCGTCAGTCTTTTGGTAAGCATAAGACAGTTTCGGCTGGAGTGCCGTGGTTTTCGACACTATTTGGGCGGGATTCGTTGATTACAGCTTCTCAAGCCCTGATGTTAAACTCGCAAATCGCCAAAGAAACCCTGATATTGCTTGCGGCATACCAAGGTAAAATTGAGGACGAATGGCGCGAAGAAGAACCGGGTAAGATTTTGCACGAGTTACGTTTAGGAGAAATGGCTCGTTGTCAAGAAATTCCCCATACACCTTACTACGGTACAGTTGATGCGACTCCCTTGTGGCTAATGCTGTATGCCGAACATTATGCTTGGACTCACGATCACGAACTTCTAGAGCAACTTTGGCCAAATGCGCTAGCAGCAATGGACTGGATCGATCGCAATACGAAAGAAACCAGCTACCTCAGTTACTTCCGTAAATCCAAACGTGGTCTTCCTAACCAAGGTTGGAAAGATTCTGATGACTGTATCGTAAATCATAAGGGAGAATTAGCTAACGGCCCAATTGCCTTGTGTGAAGTGCAAGCTTATGTCTATGCTGCAAAAATGCGTCTAGCAGAAATCGCTAGGATGAAAAAGCGGCTTGATTTGGCAGATCGTTGGCAAGAAGAGGCCAAAAATCTTAAGGTTCGTTTTAATCGAGATTTTTGGGTAGAAGATTTAGATTTCTGCGCTTTGGCTTTGGATGGAGATGGCAAGCCAGTAGACAGTATTACCTCAAATCCTGGTCAGTGTCTGCAATTAGGCCTCTTCAACCACGAAAGAGCCTATAGTGTTGCAGAACGGTTGCGGGCACCAGATATGTTTAATGGTTGGGGCATTCGGACTCTGAGTAGTTTGTCACCCGCTTACAATCCAATGGGTTATCATACTGGTTCTGTTTGGCCTCATGATAACGCTCTGATTGCAATGGGATTGCGATCGCTCGGTCTTATCGATCAAGCTTTAGAAATTTTCCAAGGTTTATTCGACATGACTAGTCAGCAGCCTTATCAACGTCCTCCAGAACTCTTCTGCGGCTACGAACGGAACGGTGATAATGCCCCTGTACAGTATCCAGTTGCCTGCACTCCCCAAGCTTGGGCTACTGGCAGTGTTTTCCAACTACTGCAAATGATGGTTAACTTGGTGCCTGATGCTCAAAATAACTGCTTACGAATAATCGACCCCGCTTTGCCAGAATCGATTAATCGCCTATCATTTCATAATTTGCGAGTCGGCCCTACTATCCTCGATTTAGAATTCGAGCGTTCTGGGACTACGACTGCTTGTCGGGTTGCGAAAAAACGGGGTAATTTGCGAGTAGTTATTGAAGCTTAGAAAGGGATTAGGGAGTAGGGAATTTACTACTCCCTATTTTATGCTTGGTAATATGACCTGAAATTCAGCACCAGCAATCGCTCTCTTTCTAAGTTTGCGGTTGAAGTTTCCATCAAATAATTACCTCCTGATTAGGAGCATCAATTACGACAATATGTAATAACTTATTGCCACGGGCAAAACCTTCCGCCAATGTCGTCGAGATCATATTTTCTATTCTAAAGTTAACTGACAAATCCCTCTTTCTAACTAAGAGATCGCTTACTTGATTATCATCGACGTAGGCTAATCCTTTAATTGCATCTTGAATAGGCTTCACTATACAGCGCTTCCCGCTATTATGCAGTACAGTTTTTTCCTTGCGCCTTTCTTAGCATACATAGCTTTCAGCTTTGATGATGTACATCATATCTGCCGGAAGTGCTGTATTGGGGACTTCCATTTGATCGGAATCATAGAAATAGGTTATCTGGAGCATAACCAATCCAGTAGCTGTTTTTTGTTCCGAAGACCAATATTTTTCAGCTTCTTGTCGCACTGTCTTTTTCCAATCTTGAAGCCGATTGCCCTTACCGCGCTTACGAGCCTGTTGTGATACTGGTGGCCCATCTACTATGAACTCAAATCTGGTCAATGCACTTTTAAATAATAGATCGCAAGTTATTTTATGCTAGTAACCTCGAACACAAGCGGATAATTCCCGCTTACTCATGAAAGAGGAATACTACCGTTACTAACTGTTGCTGCGGCGCTCAGTAGCTTCGCTAAGTGCTTCACGAATTATCTCATCACTTACACCATGCCGTTTCAAGCTCGCAATTAATGTAGAAACAGTATCACCCTCAAGTCGCTCAATATCTGCTCTAAGTCCTTGTCCGATGTAAGCACGAACTAATGGTTGATAACCAGAAAACCCTAACAATGGTGCTACCCGCTTCAAATCCTCAATCACATCTTCGGGAATGCGAATTGTAATTGTTGTCATTGGACGATTTTTATCGAGTCGCTTTTTTAAGACTTCAGCTTTCATAGTATTCACGTTCCTTGCGCGTCGCTTTCCGAGCCGAGATGATCCGAATCATGTCGTTTTCACGCTCAATGTAGACAACGTAGAGAAGATTCCATCGTCTGTCTAAGCCAATCACAGCATCCCGCTCCTCATCATTGCGGCTTGCATCAACCACCACTAGAAACGGATCGAAGAAAGCTTCTACGGCTTGTTGAAATGTTATGCCGTCATGATTGCTAGGATTAATCCAAGCTTTCTCCTCGTTCCAAAGGAAGGTGACACCATTAAGCACGAAAAACACATCCATACCCCATAGTCTAGGCAAGATGTATTTACGTTGTCAATACGATTTTTTGTAAAAGCTTACAATTACAATTCAGGGCTGAATCTTGATGCGTGCCAGAACCTTGCAATGCTCACCTGTTTTTTGTCTTCCTCAACCCGATAAATAATGCGATACGGCTTTAGGATTAACTGGCGAAGGATGTAAAAACAACAATAATTCACACCCAAACTGCTAACAGACGCGATTAATCGCGTCTCTACGTTATGCTTCTTCAGAATTATCTCTTTTATGTCCTGGGGATGCTTCGTAAAGTGCATCAAGATGTTGACGCGCATCTTCAACGTTAATCGAACGCATTACCAAAAGTGGCTCTTTAATTAACTTGCCAGCGCTATCTAATAACTCTGGATGGGGTACAAACTGTTTTTTTGATGAATAATAACCATAGTTGCCTTGATTATTCATTGGCGAGGAATTCGTCGGGTAAGTTCGCTCCCGATCAAAACTGAACATGATCAGGTTACGAATTAAGTTGCCAACAGCTATAAATGCAAGGATTGTAAAAGCAAGAATGTAAAGCAGGTGTAACATTAGATTTTCCTCCAGAACAACAATTTTTAAAAGTTTATTTTGATTTTGTAACGCTTTGTTTCGCCGACACTGTAACTCACAGTTAAGACGAGTATTTGACACACTTTTTGTGCGGTTACATTTATATGAAGCTATTTGTCAACCGTTATTCCACTTACGGTAGCATAGGATACATTACTTTGTTAATCCAAAAAAAGTTAAGAAAGTGTTAAGAGCTATTTACTATTTCTTTAACCGCTAATTTACAGTCTTGTGTAGACACGAAAGGGCTAGTCTTGAGACATAGCTAAGTAGGTAGCCAAAATTTAGCAGATGCTCCATCTGTTGCTTATGCTTCACGCGCTTGGCGAAAGCGCATTGCGACATTCCAGCATTCTGTTACTAATTGATGCCAAGGCATTAATGTTGCCATATCAATTCCGACTTGTTTATCAGTTGCTGTAAACAGCATCTTCGCCGTATTTAGTTCATCCTGCGCTTGCTTAACCCGTACAAGCAAGTCAGATTGCTCTTGGTGACTCATAAATGATAGTTGCTCGGTTTCGAGTAAATGGCGCGATCGCGTAAACCAATGCTGAAAATCTTCCAGCAGGGGTTCTAAAACCGTTTCTAGCAAATCAGTCCCTGGTAAATTTGAGTCTGACATAAATGAGAAGTATATTTCAAACTTTCTTACTAATATTAACGTTATTTACGTTTCTTAATATTTTTTTTAATTTTCTCATAATTTGAGGATGTAAAAATTTGTAACAAGGAATACATAAATCATTATATAGTCTTGCTAATGGGTTTGTACAGTTCCTTTGGAAAGGCGTCTAGAGGTATAGCTGACACCTAGTTGCAATTCATAAGATAATTTAGCGATGTCTACGCCTACGCGTGGAATCCTGAATTTGATACTCAGCGAACCAATGAAAAATTTATCTTTATCCCCTATCACAAATTAAGCCAGTAGTTAGAAGATAAAGGTGAAAAAAGCAAAAATCAAAGTCGTTATAGTTGAATAAGCCTACAGATTCAGACAAATCACCTTTTGTAATCACTTCGCCAATGGTTCAGCAGCCAATGTCGCCAAATTCATCAAATCAGTCCGAACAGTCAGAACAAGTTGAAAAAATTTATTTACCGCGTACCAGCGAATCGGAGAACTTAAAGAAGATTCGCCACACTGCTTCCCATGTTATGGCAATGGCAGTACAAAAGCTGTTTCCCAAGGCGCAAGTTACAATCGGCCCTTGGATTGAAAACGGTTTTTACTACGACTTCGACAATCCAGAACCATTTAGCGAAAATGATCTCAAAGCCATCAAGAAAGAGATGGTGAAGATTATTAATCGCAAGTTGGCGGTTACTCGAGAAGAAGTCAGCCGTGAAGAAGCCGAACGCCGGATTCAGGGAATTAACGAACCTTACAAGCTAGAAATCCTGGCAGATATCAAAAACGAACCAATCACGATTTACCACCTGGGGAATGAATGGTGGGATTTGTGTGCGGGGCCTCATCTGGAAAATACTAGTGAATTAAACCCCAAGGCAGTTGAACTAGAAAGCGTTGCTGGTGCTTATTGGCGTGGGGATGAAACTAAAGCCCAATTGCAACGCATCTACGCTACCGCTTGGGAAAGTCCAGAACAACTCGCTGAATATAAGCGACGGAAAGAAGAAGCGCTGCGGCGAGATCACCGGAAACTGGGTAAGGAACTGGGATTATTTGTATTTTCTGATTTAGTAGGACCGGGTTTACCTTTATGGACACCCAAAGGCACTTTGTTAAGGAGTACTTTAGAAGACTTCCTTAAGCAAGAACAGTTAAAACGGGGTTATTTATCCGTAGTAACGCCTCACATTGCCAGAGTAGATTTATTTAAAACCTCTGGACATTGGCAGAAATATAAAGAAGATATGTTCCCTTTAATGGCAGATAACTCCGAAGCTGCTGCACAGGAACAGGGCTTCGTTATGAAGCCAATGAACTGCCCCTTCCACATCCAAATATATAAGAGTGAGTTACGCTCTTATCGAGAACTACCGATGCGCTTGGCGGAATTTGGCACTGTTTACCGCTACGAACAATCAGGGGAATTGGGCGGTTTAACACGGGTGCGCGGTTTTACAGTAGATGATTCTCATTTATTCGTCACCCCAGAACAGCTAGATAGTGAATTCCTCAGTGTGGTGGATTTGATTTTGTCGGTGTTCAATAGTCTGCAACTGAAGAACTTTAAAGCTAGACTGAGTTTCCGAGATCCTGCTAGTGATAAGTACATCGGTTCCGATGAAGTTTGGGACAAAGCCGAAGGTGCAATTCGCCGTGCAGTTGAAACCTTGGGGATGGATCACTTTGAAGGTATTGGAGAAGCGGCATTTTATGGGCCCAAACTCGACTTTATCTTTAGTGATGCCTTAGAACGGGAATGGCAATTAGGAACTGTGCAGGTAGATTACAACTTGCCAGAACGCTTTGATTTGGAATACGTTGCCGAAGATGGTGTTCGCAAACGTCCAGTGATGATTCACCGGGCGCCTTTTGGTTCACTGGAACGACTAATTGGGATCTTAATTGAAGAATATGCGGGTGATTTACCTTTGTGGTTAGCGCCAGTGCAAGCTAGATTACTGCCAGTGGGTGATACACAGCTAGACTTTGCTAAAGATGTGGTGGCGAAGATGCGTGCATTGGGCATCCGTGCAGAAGTTGATACCAGTGGCGATCGCTTGGGTAAACAAATTCGCAATGCAGAGAAAGAAAAAATACCCGTGATGGCTGTGGTGGGAGCTAAGGAAGTGGAAACAAACACCTTAAGTATCCGTACCCGCGCTTCTGGAGAATTGGGAGTTATCCCTGTAGATGAGGTGGTGGATAAGATGAAGGATGCGATCGCTAAGTTCGAGAATTTCTAAAATCTAACCGAAGACGCACACTAATTATAATTGGTGTGCGTTTTTTCTAGTAGATCAGACTATCGCCTAGCTGGTAGGTTTTAGCAAAGGTGCGATGTCTACGACGAGCTTTTCTACGAGACGCTACGCGTAGCTTGCTTCCCGAAGGGTACGCTTACGCAGCGTATTTAATATCAAAGGCTCATTAACGGAGTTCAAAGGCTCATTAACGGAGTTCAAAGGCTCATTAATGAGTATCAAAGACTCGTTAACGGAGATAAAAGGTGGATTCATCCGGTTCAAAGATTCGTCAACGGAGATAAAAGGTGGATTCATCCAGTTCAAAGACTCGTCAACGGAGATAAAAGGTGGATTCATCCAGTTCAAAGACTCGTTAACGGAGTTCAAAAGTGGATTCATCCAGTTCAAAGACTCGTTTTAATTTTAACTTTTCACGGAATCTGGAAGGTCAAAAAGTATCACAGACAACAAAACTGTTCTCGATCACCGCACCCAAGAAAACTTTTCTAGTTACTCAACACTGATAGCATTGATTCAAAGATTTGGGGAATCTGCTTTTCCTAAACAGACTAGACTTGCATAAATTACTATCAACAATTTTTGACTCACATCATGAACCGCTTTACCTCTATTTTGCTCGCAGGCTTGATAGCATCTGCATCAGCTTTGGCTATTTCTCCAAAAGCTGATGCTAATACACCAGCGTCTTATCTTGCTGAGTTAAATAACTACGGCTATCAACGCAACGATGATCGGAACTACGAACGTCATAGTCGTCACCACAGAAATGGTGATTATGAGCGCCAGAACGACCTTCGCAACATTCGTGACAATAACGATCGCTATGAGCGCGATCGTAATCACCGCTATGAGCGCGACAATAACTATCGCTATGAGCGCGATCGTAATCACCGCTATGAACGCGATAATAACTATCGCTATGAGCGCGATCGTAATCACCGCTATGAACGCGATAATAACCTTCGCAACATTCGTAATAATAACCGTCGCTATGAAGAACGCGATCGCGACTGGGGCCGTGGTTAATCCCTCCGCCTTCATTTATTAAGCTTGGTTCTAGGTGAACTGAGCATTGATTCTACTTGGCGGTAGGACAGACACAATCTCTTTTTTCACTCATTCCAATATCTGACTTTTCACTCTTATCTAGAAAACCTCGCTTCCATTCCCTAGTAGGGAAGCTTGCTCAGGGATTAGGTTTAGCGTTAGTTTTTCTACACAATGTGAAAAGTCAGATTTTAATTAAATCAAGAATTTGCCCTCAGTTTAGAAGTCTCTTTCTCAATTACAAATTACGAATTAATATCACGATCTTGGCCGCAATAATTGCACGAAGGTATCACTCACAGTATGGTCTTTGGTATCGGCGGCGTATTGAATTAATTTTTCCTTCAGTTCTTTGGCAGCATCTAAAGGCAGTAAGTTTACTAGCAAAAAGTAGACACCGCGAAAACGGGGGTCGCCTATGTGGTCAATCAGCCGATTTTTAGCTTCATCCTTCTCGCCGAGAAAGTTCTAGACCGTATTGAAACTCTCTCTTTAGAACAATTAGAAAATCTCGGTGAAGCATTGTTGGATTTTCAGGCGATGCCTACGGCGGTAAACTACGCGGATTTAGAAACCTGGTTTAGTACATTAGACGTAGGAGTGAAAATGACGTAGGTACAATTTATAAATTATGTCTACCAAGCATTTCGGGCAACGCATAATTAATTTCACTCCTATGTCTATTAGATGAATTTTTCCATTTGAGCCAATGTCTAATGGCGCTAGGGAAAAAATAGTTTCAGAAGAACGAAAGCGAGTTGAACTTATCAGATTGCCACATTAGAGTTCAATTAACTTAAAGCCCCAAGGTTTAAGAGCCGCTAGAGCGATTTCGGGATCTACACCTTCATAAGTCTCCCATTCCAACGGATGCTCTTTAGGATGTCCGTCGCCGACATTACCTGCAACTTTGATTATCGGACAGTTGGCGATGCGATCGCGCTCCAACCCTCTTGGAATTGCTAGTTGGATTTTGTGACCGATAAACTTTGCTGTACTTTCATTAGCTACAGATTCACGGATTAAACAAATATCACCAGCAGTCCCCCAAGTAGTTTGGTAAATGTGGAGGAACGATATATAAGTGGCTGGTTTGATGGATCTTTTGAGAACGTGCATTATCTGTAATCCTTATACTATGAGTCAAAAATCATAAATCATACAAGTATTTTCTATCACGTTCGTAGGGAAGAATGTTTTTAATTAACATTTTGCACCTAGCCCAGATGATTATAAATCGTCTGATAGAATATAGCAGTTTTCAGTTAGTCTAATAGGTTTACGCTTTCCAAATTTAGCGTTAGCCTTTGAAAATGATGTCGTATAGTGACAAAAGAATCTCTACTACAATCAGAATCACCACATACCACTCTACTCGCTGGCTACTGCTATGCTGCATGAACTCCAGCACCGTTTGTGCAGTTTGGGAAATTAAATCTAGTTTGCGTTCTAGAGCATGGTGACGCTCACGGATTTCGTATTCATCCTCCAAGCGCAGATATAAGTTTTCTAGCTGTGGGGATTCCCAGAGTAACTCAGGCTTATCGATAATTTCTACTTGACCAACAATTTTATGTTGAACTAATAAAGTAGTCCCAAGTTGACGCAGTAATTCTCGGCTCTGGCGTCTACTCCTGTTTTCACGCTGGAGACTAGCTGCAAAGGGTTCAATTTGATCAAATACACCCGCTAGGCTGGTTTCATAGTGAGACAGCACAACACTCTTGGCGAGAATATCAGCCACTATCTGCAAGCGTTCTACACTAAATTCATGCAACGAAATTTTTCCTTCTTTAACTCGCTCACTCTCTGCTACGTTGAGATGAATTTCCACCTCTTCTGTTTCTGGGTTGGCAAAAGAGCCACTAACTTGAGAGGATAGTTTGGTCAAGAAGGCTACCTTTTCCACTGGCTCAAGGTTAAACAGGACAACTGCACCATAGTTCAGCAGTACCGCACAGCCGTGTTCACCAACTGAAACTATTACTGGCATAGTCGCCAAGCAAAGGTAATTCTCCAAGTTCTGTAAGTTAATATTTTTACCAAGGAATAGGGCCTGCGCTCTAAATCTATCTCTATCATTAAAAAGGAGTTTTTGCATTGTCGCCCTATGCTAGATTCTGCTTGCTGAACTGCTCAAGTAGCGATGTCTACGACGGGCTACGCCTACGCAGTTCATGTCTGTTTTTGGAGATCGTTACCATCTCAGCTTACCAATAAATCTATCCAGCACAACCTTAGTAAGGGTTACAGTACTCTTGAAGATCCGATTTTTTAGCTATGCCTATCATTTTAATAACTTTATTCCCCAATTATTAGCTGCCTTTTCATGCTAAGAGGATGTAATGATGTCGCTTCTAATCAGAATTTTTATGCAAGTTGCTATAATCAATTATTTATCAAGCGATCGCGTACTGGCTATAATAGCTAAAACCACCGTCTGGTAAGCTGTATGACTAAATAATTGGTACAGCAGTTCATAAGCCCATTTTTAATAAACGTGATCTTAAAGAGCGGGGATTCAGCATATCAGACGCTCTTGAAATTATGAATTATAAATCATGTTGACATAGGTGGATCTTGTTTACATTTCTACGTCAAGCTTATTTTAGATAAAATTGATTCTGTTGGCTAGGAGCCTTCAGGGTAGCTATCTAGCAAACCTATACATCAGAAAAATCGACAGACTTTAGCTGCGTTTCAATGTTATCTACCGCTTCCGCTCAATGCAAATCAAGCATGGAACTTCTCCTCAAAAATGTCTAAATAATTAAGCGAAATTATTTAGTCTTAATTAATACTGAAGTTTGAAAACGATAAGACCAACAAGTACCACAAGACCTAGCGCTCTCCGAAAATAATTAACGCCTTGAAATAATTCCAGCCACGCCCAAGTAAATAAAGAGCCATAAGCTACTAGGTCTAACAACGTATTGATTTTGCCGCTTGTAAAAACTAGAGTTAGTAAACTAGTTACTATCCAAACAATAAGCGGTAGATTTGGCATCTGAGCTATAACAATGTTACCTTCGTTGTCGCGGAAAGTTTTATCAACCAATGTATTTTGCATCATTTTTAATTAATTACTGGTTAGACTTACAAAAACGACTAAGTACCCTCGTGAGAATAGATTTGCAATTAAATGCAAATCCAGTAATGATATTAAATCATTTAAAACGGTCTTTTAAACTATCTAATTGCTGAGATTAGAGCGGTAAAGTATATTCCTATCTGACTATGTTAAGAGGCATACTCACACTATATCTGCCAAAATATTTGTTGGCTTATGCAGTAATTGCTGGAAATTGGGAAGATTATATTCAGCAGTTTATTCTATAAACCTTTTATTCACCTCATTAGTCTCGATTTCTGTCTGATGTGCTTGATATTTCCGATTAGTTCATTATTTGATGATGATATGGCACGCCGAAGGGTCAAGGATATACGTGTTTTTTGGGTAGTTGCTCTTTTTACCTTATTTGGGTCATCAGTATATCTGTGTTTACGTCTGTCATTACCAGAAAGTTTTTTAAAAGAACGTCACGCTACAGCAAATAACCCGTTATGACAATGCTACTGTTCTTTACTCAAGGACAAAAGGGTGAGTAAATGAGCCAAAATGCAGTTGTCTAGTTTAACTGCGTAGGCGCAGCCCGCCGTAGGCATCGCTGCCTCAATTGCCCTAATAATCTCCAATGTAGTACTGTAGATTGGGCTTCTGATGTGAACTAGCGTATCTTTCAGCAATTTACTTATTCTTTATATTATTTTTATACTATCTTGGTACTGACTTTATATTTGCTACTTTTAAGGGAGTTAAACTTTATATTCTAAAATAGACTTTACATCTTGATTATTATTTGGAAAAACATATTCGTTTGCTTCATCATTTCTTGAATTAAAATTCCTTGATAATACCCATGTAGTAACAGATTAAGTGATTGATATTAGAGAAGTAGTTGAGAAATCGAACTTGTCTAAGATTATGAATAAGAAATGGGCTGTTAAACGACTTACAATAAATCTTACATCAGGTGAGGCTGAGAAGTTGGAAAAATATTGCTCAAACACTGGCAGACCAGCAACCGATGTAATTCGGGAATTAATTCGCTCTCTTTTAACTGAAAATGAAGAGTAAAAAACCTTAAAGAAAAGGAAAGCTAACCAAGAGAAGGAATAAAAGTTTCAATGAGCTTGATGCTAGACAAGACTTGTCAGCAAGAGGTAGTTATTCCAGGGGGAAGGAAAAGAGGAATTGGGGCAAGTTGCGTTTTGCTGAGGAGAAAGTTTCCCCTTTTCACCCTGCTTATTGCTCCTGGCTCCATTGTCTATAAAAGTCACAGATTTCGGCAAATTGGCAACTGATGTTGTGCTGTTGGAGCTTCAATAGAGATATCAACAGCGTTAGACAGTGAAGAAGTTGTGGTTTGAAACACAGCTTTAACCCTGCATCACTTCTCCCGCTCTATGCCTGTTGTTGTGTGAGTGCTGTTGAACGCCTCTACATTAGTGATACAGTACTCAAAAGAGTTCAGTTCCCGCTCTACAACTGGCTAGAAATGACATAAAAACTACATAGGACTTGCAGATTTCTTCGAGAATGAAGCATTATTTGCGTTTTGAAGTTAGAGAGTGATCGCGCCCTCTTGCCCAATTCCGTAGTCAATGGCCCAACCATCGAACCTCTCAAGAATATCGAAAGCCGTGCGTTTATGAACTTGTAGATCGCAAAGCACTGCGATCGCATTTATAACAGTTCTCGTTGACGTGAGGTACACTCTACACCTCGTGATATAATGTTGTAGAAGATATGAATGGGAAGTACTATATTCAAATCATCACTAATAGTTTTATCAGCAATTATAAAACGAATTTTATTTAAATTTTTTCTTTGGCAAGTAATCCATAGATAGAGAATGCTTTACAAAGGAAAGCTTTAATTTATATACTTAATAAATCTTTTACTAATTCAACCATATTCAGTTTTTCCCCCTACTCCCTTGCCTTTTTTTACCGTTGATTATATACTTCTGACTTTTCACCGCATCTGAAAAAGGTCATTTTGAGAGTTTCTCAAGCGCTGATTTTATCATTAGCAGGTAAAAGTCACAGAAAGTTATAATAAAATGACATTTATGGAACCTTCTGGAACTCTTGCTGGTTTAGATATTCTGGTAGTTGAGGATGATGATGATACTCGCTTCTTCATCACTACTGTGTTGGAAATGGATGGAGCAAAAGTTATAGCAGTGATATCAGCAGATGCGGCACGCAAAGTTTTATCTGAATTGCAACCCGATGTTTTAATTTCTGATATTGGTTTACCTGGGGAGGATGGCTACACTCTTATCCGCAAAATCCGTGCGCTCAAACCAATGAATGGTGGACGAGTTCCGGCTATTGCTTTAACAGCCTTTGCTGATAGTGAGGATCGTATCCGTGCCTTGGAAGGTGGCTTTAATACTCATGTATCTAAACCCATTGATCCTGAAGAACTAATTGAGATAGTGGCTAGCTTAGTTGGTTCTTGTAATTGGTAATTATGAAGCGCTACTGTTCAATTACTTCCTCCTCACCCTACCCATTTTTCCACATTCATGCAACAACGCCATTTTAAGGCAGATATAGCGGTTCTCATACAACATATCGCCAGGTGTAGAGGCACGACACTGCGGTATCCTTACCGATATACCTCACATAAACGAGAAGCGTTATATTTTATTTGCTATTTTTTAAAAGTTCTCTAGTTCAATATTTTTGCTGAATCCCTAATGTCTCGATGCCATCGTCCGTCTTCACCCAGTCCGGGAATTTCGTTGATACCTAAGGTTTTTCTCAAAGCTAAATACGATTTACCTTCTTCCGTAATGTGAAAATAGTTTTTTAAATCGCCTTCTCCATCTTGTTGAACTTTTTCAATTCCTTTGCCCACAAAATTATTAATAAATCCCATAGCTCGAAGATGCTTCAGTTCCATTGCTAAATCATTATCAAATTTAAAGTTAAATTCTTCTTGAGAATTAAGCTTAATTAGATGCTTAAGTTCATTGCCATCAATCAGATATCTAACTAAAAATTGCAATGTTGCTGATTGTTGCTCCTGAAGCAAGTCAATCCGCTTTTGTTGTTCATTCAGTTCGGCGATTTGCTCATCTTGCAACTTATTAATATCATCCCTAACTTCTTGCTTGAGTCTCCTTAGCGCAATTCCCGTACCTGAAATTGAGATATCATCTATATTATCTAGCAAACCTGAGTTAAACAGCAAAATCAAACTAAATATAATAACTTCCGTATTTCCAATTCTACGGTTTTCTTGAGGAGGCGGAGTAGGAGTAAGTACGATAAAGAGTAAATACAATAATCCTGTGATAGATGCTATTTTTAGAAACCACCAGTTCATATTTCGCTTAGGCTTTTCTTTGGGTAAGCTAGCGTTGGAGTCTAGTGGTGACAAGGGCTGTTCTGAACTGCGCTCAGATTGTTTAAAAGCTAGTTTTTTGAGCGTTTCTAGCTCTTTATTAGCCATTTGGTTTCGCTGGTGAAATAGGGGACAGAAGATACTGATTCTGGATGCTAGATATGCAAGCGCTGCCTTGGTAAAAGATGTGCAGCGCTATCCACTCAACAACTAACAATTTTAAACCCCAGCAGGCTGCTCATTGAGCAATTCTTGTATCACTTCATCCACCGTCTTTTTCAGATAAACGGCTCGTTCATCTACTGCCCTTACCCAGTCAATAGGAAACCAGTGGTGTTGTCTATCAGGAGCATTATTCTTTATCAATTTGATGTACTTGCCTCCCTCCACGGAGTCGATATTCCCAATATGTGTGTCAGATGCCCCTGATAAACCGCCAGGGCCTTCTGCATAAACTGGCAAATGTTCTTTAATTTGTGATACGTCCATTTTGTACCTCTTGATTGAATTGGTAAAAAGTTAAACCTAAATTCTACTGAGTAGTTTTGTTTGTAAGCAGATAGGTTTTTATTTAATTACACTAGAGGATAAGCTGTATTCTTGATGATGTGCTTCATTCTACAGACAGATGGTATTGTACCGAAATCAGTAATTTAATTTGGGTGAAAAGCTTTTAAGGGCTAATGCTTCAAGTGAAAATCAAACCGCTTCGCAAAGTCATTAGTCATTAATCAAAAATAGTATTTCTGAAAATACTAAAGTCTGTCTAAGTTTGAACTGCTCAACAAGCCTAATCGCTTTCACAAAAGCGATCGCCTACCTGTTGTATCATCTGCTCGATCTGAGTTTTGTCAGTCACATCATAAGGTACAGCCAGAACCTCTCCACCTCGTTGTTCTAGTTCAGTACGCGATCGCTCTCTTGAGGTGACAGCATTTGATCGAATAATCGATTTATTTGGCGCTGCATAATTTCTGCTTCTCTAAAGGGTTGCCAACGAATTAAAGGCATTTTGCTTTCCTCAATTTACTTAATTTGATTCAATCTTAAAAACCTGGTTTCTGCGTACTAAAAAAGAAATAGTCTTTATGCAATTATTTCTATCTAATGGTTTGAATCTCTGTGAAGAAGTACTGCATTTTTAGATACAAATGAAATTATAAAGAAAACCAAAAATAACTAAATTGGTCAAAATCCTACTAAAGAGCTAAGACAAATTCCTGTAATTTAGGTAACATGTCGTTATTTGTTTTAATACTGATGTTCATATAAGACTTAATAGCTGGGAGATTTTCAATGAAAACTAGAAAGTTAGGCAAACAAGGACTGGAAGTTTCACAACTGGGACTTGGTTGCATGGGAATGTCAGAGTTTTACAGTGGTCGTGATGAATCTGAAGCGATCGCCACTATCCATCGGGCTTTGGATCTGGGAGTGAATTTTCTCGATACTGCTGATATGTATGGGCCCTTCACTAATGAGCAATTAGTCGGTAGAGCAATTAAGGATCGTCGAGAGCAAGTAGTATTAGCAACCAAGTTTGGCAATGTTCGTACTGAAGAAGGTGGTTGGAAAGGAGTTAATGGCAGCCCTGAATATGTCCAGACAGCTTGTGATGCTTCACTTAAACGTTTGGGAGTAGAGGTTATTGACCTGTACTATCAACATCGAGTTGATCCAAACGTGCCAATCGAAGATACTGTAGGGGCAATGGCTCAGTTAGTACAGGCTGGTAAAGTGCGCTATTTAGGGCTGTCGGAAGCTGCCCCGGCGACAATTCGACGGGCTGCGGCAGTTCATCCAATTACCGCGCTACAAACAGAGTATTCCTTGTGGAGCCGCGATCCAGAAGATGAAATTTTACCTACTGTACGAGAACTAGGAATTGGTTTTGTTGCTTACAGCCCTCTTGGTCGTGGGTTTTTATCGGGAGCCATCACCCGTCCTGAAGACCTTGCAGCAGATGATTTCCGGAGAAATCATCCCCGGTTTCAGGGCGATAATTTCGATAAAAACCTGCAATTAGTTGCAAAAGTCAAGGAAATCGCTGATGAAAAGCAAGTTACACCTAGCCAACTTGCTTTGGCATGGCTACTGGCTCAAGGTGAAGATATTGTACCGATTCCTGGTACAAAGCGGCGCACTTATTTAGAAGAAAACATTGCAGCAACTGAGATTGTTCTAACTACAGATGACCTCAGTCGGATTGAAACAATAGCAGTAAAGGGGATTACCGCAGGCGATCGCTATCCTGATATGAGTACTGTTAATCGCTAAGTAAGATCCAAAAAATAAGTAGGTAGGCGTAATTAAACATAACTCTTGTGGGGTGGGTCGAAAAGCCCGCCCAGCTTATGCAATTTAAATGTGTAACAGCTTAGTTGTTCCATCAAACCTGATCTCTACAAGAATTGCGATCGCTCGCCAAAATTACTTGCATTGAGTAATCGAATGCGAGATGCTAAAAATAACACCTCGCAAACCGTACCGCTTGGATATCAAAGCGCTAATAAAGATTAAACAACCACAAAATTGTTTTTGCTTACTGACAATCCAGCAGATAATTGTGCAAATTTTACCTGAGTAAACCCAGAGGCACTACCATCTTGGTCAAAGAACAATCCACCTGTAGCACTGTTGTAGATAAATCGCTGAGTGTTAGTGGTTGCAGATGTTCCGATGGTAAACTGATTTGCTTTAAGTGAACCTGATGATAACCCGCCACCAAAGCCAGCAGCCGATACCTGAATAAATTCATTAGGTGCGTTGAGGTACAAGCCATTAATACTATCAACACCTTCATTGAAACTATTGAAAGCACAGGTAGTAGTACCAGATCCTCCATAGACGCTGACGCTGAGGCTATCATTACCTTCGCCACCGTAAAGGATGCTATTACCTGAAAAGCTAGCAATCAAGGTATCGTTCCCCGCACCGCCAATAATCGTATTATTGCCACCACTGCCACCGTTCAATGTATCGTTACCATTGTTCCCTACAATCAAGTCATCGTAAAATGTACCTGAGATATCTAATCGTTCGATATTCTTGTAACTAACTCGATTCGTACCGCTCGTAATTGATCCAATGTTAGTAGTGGCATTGAATGTCGTTGTGACTCCTTCGGTATAATCCGTGTAACTGACGGATAACACATCGTCACCTTTACCCCCATTTATCGTATCATTGCCACCATTGCCGCCGTTCAAGGTATCGTTGCCATTGCTGCCTACAATCAAGTCATCGTATTGTGTACCAAAGATATTTAATCGTTCGATATTCTTGTAACTAACTCCATTCGTGTCCGCCGTAATTGAGCCAATGTTAGTAGTGGCATTGAATGTCGAAGTGATTCCTTTGGTACTACTGGAATTTGCATAGAGTAATAACAAATCGTCACCCTTACCCCCATCTATCGTATCATTGCCAACACCTGGGGAGAGCGTATCATTGCCATTGCTGCCCACAATCAAGTCATCGTATTGTGTACCAAAGATATTTAATCGTTCGATATTCTTGTAACTAGCTCCATCCGTGCCGCTCGTAATTGAGCCAATGTTACTAGTGGCGTTGAATGTCGAAGTGATTCCTTTGGTAGCATTCCTGTAATCGACGGACAAGAAATCGTCACCCTTACCCCCATCTATGGTATCGTTGCCACGGCTATCATGGAACTCCCCTGGGGAGAGCGTATCATTGCCATTGCTTCCCACAATGAAGTCATCGTATTCTGTACCTGAGATATTTAATCGTTCGATATTCTTGTAACTAACTCCACTGGTGCCGGCCGTAATTGAGCCAATGTTAGTAGTGGCATTGAATGTCGAAGTGATTCCTTTGGTAGCATAGCTGTAATCGACGGACAAGAAATCGTCACCCTTACCCCCATCTATCGTATCGTTGCCACCACTGCCTGTGGAGAGCGTATCGTTGCCATTGCTCCCCACAATCAAGTCATCGTAGTTTGTACCTGAGATATTTAATCGTTCGATATTCTTGTAAATAACTCGATTCGTAGCCCTGGTAATTGATCCAATGTTAGTAGTAGGATTGAATGTTGTTGTGATTCCTCCGTTAGCAGAGATGTAATCGCCAGACAACAAATCATCACCAATACCTCCATCTACTGTTTGAGTCACTAAAGAAGAGGGGGCAACATATTCATAGTTGTTGCCTAGATAGAAAGAGTCATTGCCATCGCCCCCAGAGAGCAGATTATTGCCTTCTGCATTGTTAACATACAAGCGATCATCACCAGTACCACCGTTGAGAGTGTTATTGCCTATTGTATAACTAGCATCCAATCCATCATTACCAGCGCCACCGTTGAGCGTGTTATTGCCAGAGCCATAATATCTGTCAAAACTTCCACTGTAATCGAATAACCCAGAAACGGAGAGTCCATCGTTACCAGCGCCACCAGAGAGGAAATTATTTCCTGTTGAAAATCCAACAGACAAGTTATCATCACCAGCATCACCAATGAGTCTGTTATTGCCTGTTGAATAACTAGCATTCAAGTTATCATTACCAGCGCCACCGTTGAGGGTGTTATTGCCTATGATTGGATTACCAAATGAAATTGAGCCTCGGTAAACGCTGTAGTCACCAAAAGCAAGTAGAAAATCGTTTCCATCGCCACCACAAAGTAGGTTATCGCCTTGTGAATTGTTAACATTCAAATTATCATCCCCAGCACCACCAACCAGGGAGTTATCTCCAGCACCGCCAATGAGCGTGTCATTACCCTTGGTTCCAATGATATTTGCCATAATCTTTTACTACTTGAATCAATTTTTTCAGTAACTTCAGTTGTCAATCTTGAGCCTAGTGCTGTTTTCGGGCATAAAAATTCGCCGAAATTTGACGTTTTCGGCATATTTTATATTTCAAGAGTGAGGAACAGTAATATAGTAATATTCCTCAAAGACTCACCTTATGAAAAGGCTTTTCGGTCGCATTTATCTAACTATCAAAGGACAACAACACTTTTAATCGCTATACAAATTCATGAGCGCGTGCATTTAGTTAAACACATAGTTTCAGACTTTTTTCACTCATATTTAATCAACCATGAAAGCTGAAAAAATCTCGAAAAACCAAGATGGATGTCTAAAATTCACACTTTACAATTTGTTTTTTGTCAATGGGTAATTACTACTACTGTGAAAATAGGGAAGAGTTCACTCTTGATAGGCAAAAATAATTTTATACCCTCGTTGTGGGCTATTGCCCGTGACTATCTAGCCTGAAAATAGAGAACATCTAAATCACTTTGTACTAACTATATATAGGACTCATATTTGATTATTGAAATATACGTAGGGTGCGTTACGCCAAAGGCTAACGCACCGCCCAAAGGTTAGGTGCGTTAGGCTACGCCATAACACACCCTACTTACTACTTAGATTTTTTCAGAAATCAAATCATAGTCCTATACTACCGAATTTATTTAAATATCTTTACTTAAAGGCACATCTTTGCATATTCTTCACATTATTCACCGTTCAATGTACGTATAAGTACTTTTGGTTATGTATTGCTGAACGGTTACGCTTTTTTAGGCGATCGCTAACCCGAAATCAACAACAGCCAAAGTCTTTCAATCTGAAAACTAAACCTTTAAGGATTGTGCAGTTAACCAGACACACAGATTAGAGTAATATAGCAACGGTGGTATCATTACATCAAAATGATACCGTAATTTTGTCTAGATATAGAATTCTATCGCCCTGTCAACGGTAGATGATTTCTGAAAGGAGTTTGCTGCAATGTCCACAACACCTACTACTCGACTGATTTTAGAGACTTTACTCCCCCATCTGAAAGTAGCAGCAGCCTATGCCCGTTTTCTGCAACCAAAAATTGCTGCACTTCCCGCCAAAGAACAAGGAAATAACTTTTTTAGTGCTGCACTTACTGATGCAGATGTGGCTATTCAAAATCTGGTAGAAGTAGTACTACTGGGCACTTTTCCAGATATTCGCTTTTATGGTGAAGAGTATGAAAGTTCTAACAACACTAAGTATTTTCGCGCTAACGACCTCGGTTCAGAAGGTGATTATTTAGTCACACTCGACCCAATCGATGGTACGAAGTTTTACATGGATGGACATTCTAATTACCAAATTATTCTCAGTATTCTAAATTCGGATGACTTTGAAGCAGTAATTGCTATTTCCCCTGCCCAAAATGTTTATTTTTATGCTCTCCGAGGTGAAGGTGCTTTTAAAGGGACGCTAGAGATGAGTTTAGAAGCCTGTGCGCCGTTACACATAACATCCGCCAAACCTGCTATTTTGTTGGGATGGGGAATGAATGCGATCGCAGATTTACTAAAAGATCGATATAAAGTCATCGATATAGCGACTGATTACTCTAGTGATATTGAAATTCCCAGTCTCAATGGTATTCTCAGTGGCGATTTAAGTGGAGCAGTCATCAAATCGGGTAAATTTCTTGATAGTGCTGGACTCGCTTTTATTGCGAAAGAGGCTGACTGGATTGTAACTACTCTGGATGGTTCGACTTTACCACCATTGCATACTTGTGAAAACTATAGTATGCCTGGATTGATAATAGCTGCCTCAAAATCTGTTCATCAAGACTTACTGAAAGCGATGCAAAGCTTCAAAAGTGCTGAGTAAGAAATAATGAGTAATTTGACAAAATGAAAATCTGTATTGTTGGCGCGGGTGCGATTGGTGGATATTTAGGGGCGAAATTGGCACTAGCAGGTGAAGAGGTGACGCTAATCGCTCGTGGTTCTCATTTGGAGGCAATTAAAAAAAATGGGCTGAAGTTGCTTATGGCAGATGGTTCTGGCCAAATTGCTACTCCGGCTTTGGCAACTAGTGATATTCAAGAAGCGGGGCCACAAGATGTAGTAATTTTAACTGTGAAGGCTCACAGTGTACCCGCGATCGCACCTTTTCTCCCTGCACTCTACAACCCTGATACAATGGTGGTCACAGCCCAAAATGGCGTTCCTTGGTGGTACTTTCGCAAGTATGGTGGTGAGTATGAAGGTACGCGAATTCAATCTGTTGATCCAGATGGGATTATTGAAGCTAGTATTGGTGCTGACCGCGCTATCGGTTGTGTTGTTTACCCGGCAACTGAGATAATTGAACCAGGTGTGATTAAACATATTGAAGGCGATCGCTTTACTCTTGGTGAAATCGACGGCACTAAAACAGAACGCATTCAATTATTAGCACAGACTTTAAAACAGGCAGGATTCAAAGCACCAATCCGCAATCAAATTCGCACGGAAATTTGGATCAAGTTGTGGGGAAATGTGGCATTTAATCCAATCAGTGCCTTAACTGGTGCTACTCTAGAGGATATTTGCCGCTATCCCCTCACCCGTGAACTAGCGCGGCAAATGATGACAGAAACTCAAGCGATCGCAGAAAATTTAGGTATAAAGTTTGGCATCACTTTAGAACAGCGAATTAATGGAGCAGAAAATGTCGGTGCCCATAAAACCTCAATGCTACAAGATATTGAAGCCGGACGCCCCACCGAGATAGATGCTATTGTTTGTGCAGTCGCAGAATTGGGAAAACTTACTCAAATTCCCACACCTTATATTGATGCTATTTATGCCAGCGTCAAGTTGTTGGAGGCGACCAAAGTAAGAATTTAACAGTCGCTAATTACAACATTTAATTATTCTCTGCGTACCTCTGCGCCTACCTCCGCGCCCCTTTGCGTTTAAATTTCAACCCTCAATTCCCCACGATTTTACGCGTTTAAGGTGCAGAATTTAAATTATATAATTATCAATTATGAAGAAAAAGAAATTATGGCTATCAACGATACTAGTTGTAGCAGTAGTAATCAGCATTATCGGACATAGTAATTCTCTAAAAGCTGCTTCATCTTTAGGGAAAGACACGCTGACAATGATTACTTCCCCAGATTATCCTCCTTATGAGTTTTATGATACGAAAGGAGGCGATCGCCAAATCGTTGGCTTTGATATAGATATTGCCAAGACCCTTGCTGAAAAACTAGGGTTTAAACTTCAAATAATGGAATCCGATTTTAATGGATTAATTCCTGCACTCCAAGCAAATCGGGCTGACTTTGTAATGGCTGGGATGACTCCGACTCCAGAACGTCAGAAAAATATTGGCTTTTCAATTATTTATTACAAAGCCAAAGATACTATTGTCGCTCCTAAAGGTAGCAACCTGAAGCAGCCCCAAGATTTATCAGGAAAAAAGGTTGGGGTACAACTAGGAACGATACAAGAACAAAATGCCCAGAAAATTGCTCAAAAAGTTGTGGGTATTCAGCTAAAGCAACTCAACAGAGTGCCGGAAGTAGTTCAGGAAATCAAATCTGGACGAATTGATGCAGCAATTGTTGAGGATACTGTTGCTAAGGGATTTGCCCAAGCTAACCCAGATTTAGAATTTAATACTATTCCTTCAGAGCAGGCAAGTGGATCGGCGATCGCTTTTCCCAAGGGTTCTTCTTTTGTAGAACCGTTTAACAAAGTTCTTCAACAAATGAAGGACGATGGCACATTGAATAAACTTGTCGCCAAGTGGTTTTCACAAAACATCACCGCTAATTCTGAATCTTCAACTCCTGCCAAAGGCGGATTAAATCTCGACTTTACCAGAATTATTCCAGACATTCCCTTTATTCTTCGGGGAATCCCTTTAACTTTGTTGTTTACCCTATTATCTGTATCCTTGGGGTTAATTTGGGGAACAATCCTGTCTCTATTAAAAATTATCGGCATCAAGCCGCTTACCTGGGTTGCTAACGCCTACACCTCTGTTTTTCGAGGCACACCTTTGTTATTACAGTTGGCATTGGTTTACTATGCAACACCCCAACTTACAGGCTATGACATTTCTGCATTGCAGGCAGGGGTGCTAACTTTTACCCTGAATTCTGGCGCTTATATGTCGGAAACCATCAGGGGTGGAATTCAGGCGGTGGATAAAGGGCAAAGTGAAGCGGCGATGTCTATGGGTGTTCCCTATTGGTTGATGATGTGGGATGTGATTTTACCGCAAGCATTGAAGAATATCCTCCCCGCATTGGTAAATGAAACTATCGGATTGCTCAAAGATTCCGCACTAGTGTCAACAATTGGGGTAGTGGAAATATTACGCAGCGCCCAAATCGTTGGTGCAAATAAGTATATTTATTTTGAACCACTGCTATTTGCAGGGTTAATCTACTATGTTTTAGTAATGGGTATGACCTTGGGTGCATCTGCTTTAGAAAGGAGGTTACGGGAAAGTGAATAATGTAGTAATACGCACAGAATTCTTATGTAAATCCTTTGGTAAACTCGACGTACTTAAAGATATTTCTACTGAGTTTTATCAGGGCGAAGTAGTTGCTATATTAGGCCCTTCTGGTTCAGGTAAGTCTACCTTTCTGCGATGCATAAACTTACTAGAACAACCCACCAGAGGCAGAATCTACTTTCACGAGCAAGAAATTACCAAGCCTAAAACAAACATTGCTAAGGTGCGCCAGCAGTTGGTGATGGTATTTCAGCATTTTAATTTGTTTCCCCACATGAATGTGCTGCAAAATGTCACCTATGCACCCATAAAAGTGAAAGGAATTAACAAGCAAAAAGCACAAGAACATGGCTTAGAATTGCTTGCTAAGGTAGGTTTAGAGTCAAAAGTGTCTGTGTACCCATCTAAACTATCGGGGGGACAAAAACAGCGAGTAGCGATCGCTCGGGCATTAGCAATGGAACCAGAGATGATTTTGTTTGATGAACCCACCTCTGCATTAGATCCAGAAATGGTTAAGGATGTGCTGGAAGTGATGAAAGCTTTAGCGCTATCTGGAATGACAATGGCGATCGTTACTCATGAAATGGGGTTTGCCAGAGAAGTTGCCAATCGGATTATGTTCCTCGACCAGGGCATTTTAGCAGAAGATGCTACTCCTGACGAGTTTTTTCAAAATCCTCAGTGCGATCGCGCCAAGCAGTTTTTGGAGAAAATGCTTTAAAACAACTGAAATTCGCCGCTTTTTTTGTATTCTTGAAACTTTTCTAAAACAGGGCGATCGTTTGACGTTAACGCAGGTAAATCTGCCAAATCGAAAAATTCCAGTGCTAACGATTCTCCATCTAGGCAAGCAAGACTGCCTTCCCATTCAACAGCTCGCAAAATCAAATTGAAGGTTTGGACGCGATCGCCGTTAGGATAAGTTACAGTTTCAAAGGCTGGGTTAGAAGAAAACCCCACAGCTATAAAATGCTTAACCGTTAAACCAGTTTCTTCAAAAACCTCTCGTGCTGAACATTCTTCGGCAGATTCACCTACTTCTGGATAGCCACCAGGTAGCCCCCAAAGTTTAAAATCACTTCGTTTTTGCAACAGAACGCGCCCCAAATTATCCTCGATAATCACGTATACGCTAAATAATAGAAGTAGGCGATCGCCTACAAGTTGTCGTAACTTACCGAGATAAGAATCTGACCAATTCGCCATAACGAGAAAGTTTGTAAAGAAAATCTAAAGGTAGCAAATAGCGATCGCCTGAAAACAGGATAATGCAGCTGAACAGGTTAATTATTCCCATTCAACCTACAATTATGGCATCTACACCTAAAATCCTTGCCTTTGCAGGCAGTACCCGGATTGAGTCTTACAACAAAAAATTGGTAAAAATCGCGGCGGCTGGCGCTCAAGCAGCAGGCGCAGAAGTAACTTATATAGACCTCCGCGATTTGCCTCTACCTCTGTATGATGAAGATTTGGAAGCTCAAGAAGGACTACCAGCCAACGCCCGCACTTTCAAAGATTTGCTGATTTCTCATCAAGGATTGCTGATTGCTTCGCCGGAATATAACAGTTCACTTACAGCAGTTTTGAAGAATGCCATTGACTGGGCATCCCGTCCAGCCCCAAATGAAGCGCCG
The DNA here is from genome assembly GCF_036919495.1 of Nostoc sp. Classification (GTDB taxonomy): domain Bacteria; phylum Cyanobacteriota; class Cyanobacteriia; order Cyanobacteriales; family Nostocaceae; genus Nostoc. The sequence continues at coordinate 58,418 of NZ_JBALBZ010000067.1, read as the reverse complement.
TTGGCTGCTTTTGCAGGTAAGGTTGCTACTATTATGAGCGCTTCTCCAGGCGCTCTTGGTGGTTTGCGGGGTTTGGTTCACTTGCGCTCTATTTTGGGAAACATCAAAGTTTTGGTACTTCCCGACCAAATAGCAGTAACCAAAGCTTACGAAGCTTTTAATGGTGATGGCACATTAAAAGATGCTAAACAGCAAGAATCTGTTCAGCAGTTAGGCGCTGGTTTAACAAAGATATTGCTGAAGCTCAACTAAATTTTTCAGGTGTTCAGTAAATAGCGAACACCTATCATTAAATACAGATTTTGGGGTATGAAAGCGTGACTACTACCTCCTGTTACCTTCAACCTCGACCTAGTGATAGTAGCAGTTTCTATATCAGGATCTTACGTCTTTACAAGCTTCCCGATCAACAAGATTTCCGACTTATTAAATCAATCGGAAATCTGGGCATTTCAATTCTCACAAATTATAAATTAATATTCTTAGACAAAATTGATTTTGGTAGCATTCCATGCACACCTTTGTGGGGACTGTTGACAACTTGAGTGATATGAAAATTCACAGCTAAACTACACAATACATAAGCATCTTCTGGCGACAAATTTACAAAGCGTTCCAGAAAATCAATCATATTTTTTAAAGCCAGTTCTAAAGCTTCATCTAAGGTTTGAGCAAAGCCCATTGTGATGATATGAGTTGGAGTTTCGGCAATTGGTGTTGTCAGTTGTAAATCCTTGCGAAGTTTGAGGGTAATTCTACCGTTCATAGAAGTTTCAATGGCGGTGACATTCACTTCGCCATCTCCTTGTGCGGAATGCCCATCACCAATAGAAAATAATGCACCTGGTACAAAAATCGGTAAAAATAAACGAGAACCAGCTTGCAGTTCCCGATTGTCGATATTACCGCCGTAAGAACCTGGTGGGACAGAAGTTCGAGAGGTTTCTGGGGTAGCGACACCAAGAATTCCAAAAAATGGTTTGAGGGGAATTTTTATACCAGTACCCGCCGGAAATTCCGCGATATTGTTTGCTAAATCTAGAGGAATGAATCTCAACGCAGGTTGAGGAAACTGATGTGGTAAAGCTCCCCAACCTGTACGAATGGCATTGAAGCCGATGGGTAAACTAGGTGCGATCGCATCTAATTGTACTTCTAAAACATCCCCTGGTTCGGCATCGCGTACATAAATTGGCCCTGTAAGTAAATGCGGCCCCCCAGCAATTTTGCGTTCTGGTAAAAGATTTTGGCAGATGTCGAGAAATTCTGGTGTGACAAATTCAGGTGGTGCTTTGTCATAAACGTAGTAACCAGTGTAAGTTTCCACATCAACCGTATCGCCAGAATCAATAATGAGCGCTGGTTCTAGTAGATGGGAAAAACCACCTAAATGCACAGTTTTTTTTGAAGCTTTTAAAATGTAAAGAGTCACGTCGCTTTGCTCCAATTAAAAATTTAAAATTCAGATGAAAGGATGCCTAATAATACTCGTACCAAATCTTCTAAACCTTCAGGAACACGATAAATTTTAATATCTTCTGTAATTAGCTTCTGTTGTCTATTGAGTGTACCAAATTTCCAGTCATCTCCATTAGTAACTGCACCAAATAAAATTGATGATTGCTCGTCTATAGACTGATCTAGAGCTATTAATTCTACTGCTAGCTGTGTAAACCCTCTTCTGATATCTGATTGTTTTGCTTCAATTACTAATAGAGAGTTAGATTTATGTAAGTAATAATCCAAAGTCCCTTTGAGCTTTTCATCCACATGAATTGGATACTCACTATATAGTTGAGCTTTTGTATGATCGCAGATTTCAGCAAGGATAGGAGCAATCATAAATTCTCTGATTGATATCTCAGCCGTTGGGTTAAAAAGCTTTATATTGCGCTGTAAGTAATTTCGCAAAAATTCTAAATAGCTAATATCAGCAAAGTATCTTGGTAATTCTAGCTCTGTACGAGCATAGCTGTACTCAAACTCAGCTACTACATCTATTGTTGGGTTAGGTAACAAAAAGTATTGACTAAAGGTGTAACTTTGCTCAGGTTTTAAAATTCTATATTTGCTCATGATTTTTATCGTTTATAAAATACACCGGAGATATTACGAATTACAATTAGGAATTAATAATTGATCTGATTATCTCAATAATTTGCTAAACTCCAACTTTAGGGATAGCAAATAAGAAAAATTTGAGCAGGGAATTTGGAGGGGTTGCAGAGTGGCTGATGATGAACGCATAGTCAATGCACAACAGATAGATCCAAAAGACTTTTCATGGGGATTATGGCCTGTTGTGCCACTCTACCCTTATGGCAGGCGGCAGACAATCCGTAAAGAAGTGGTCAAAGACACAATCTGGAATTTTGACCAGATTCAGGGAATTTTCTACGTTGTTGTGCCGATTCGCATGACTGTTGTTAAGCTCGAAGCCGGGGGTCTTCTCATCTATGCACCTGTTGCACCAACCCCAGAGTGCATCCGGCTTGTGAATCAGTTGGTGGCGGAACACGGTAGTGTTAAGTACATTATCCTGCCAACTATCTCCGGCATAGAACATAAGGTATTCGTCGGCCCCTTCGCCAGATACTTTCCGACTGCACAGGTTTTTGTAGCTCCTCATCAGTGGAGTTTCCCCCTAAATCTCCCCCTTAGCTGGCTTGGTTTACCGCCGAAACGAACTCAAGTACTCCCAGAAGATAATAGCAAAACACCCTTTGCTGACGAGTTTGATTATGCAATGCTGGGGCCCATCGAGCTTGGCCCTGGTCGGTTTGCAGAAGTTGCTTTTTTCCACAAGCGATCGCATACTCTTTTAGTAACAGATTCTGTGCTTTCTATCCCAGAAGATCCACCTGCGATCGCACTTTTAGATCCATATCCCTTACTATTCCATGCCAAGGATCATGCTTCTGATATTGTTGCAGACATTCAGGCAAATCGCCGTAAGGGATGGGGGCGCATCTCGTTGTTTGCTTTGTACTTTCAACCAAACGCACTAAATATCCGCCAATGGAGTCAGGTGTTGCAAGATGCCTTGAAAGCACCAGAACGCTCAAAGAAAGCTTATTTTGGATTGTATCCCTTTAAATGGCATCCAGATTGGCAGCGATCGTTTAATGCTCTGCGAGGTGATGGGCGTTTGTTTGTCGCGCCAATTTTACAGACGCTGATTCTCAACCGCGCACCGAAAGAAACTATCGATTGGGCTGATAAAGTTGCAAGTTGGGACTTCGAGTGGATTATTCCCTGCCACTTTGATTCACCGATTAAAGCCCAAGCCTACCAGTTTCGCCAAGCTTTCTCTTTTTTAGAAAAGCAGCCTGCTGTCAGTGCGGGTTTGTTCAGCAGTAGTAGCTATCCCTTACCAGAGGAGGATTTTAAACTACTTAAGGAAATCGATGCAGGTTTAAATAAGTTTGGGATTGTGCCAGCAGCAAAGGAGAAAGTGTAGGAGAAACAATAATAATCCACGCTTTGGTGACACAGCTAGCTGTGCTACCCTATGAGTTCTGGCTATACAAATCGAGCTAAACAGTAGAAGCCTATGCCACAGGTAAGCTGTTACGTATATAACTTGCATTATCAGGGCGGGCAGGATGCCCACCCCACAATCGATCTTGAAAAAATATTAGTGCAAATTAAAGGCGCAACAGCTTAATCCTATGTATCCCGCTTGTTAGAATTATAGGACTTACGCACGGGTAACGGAAAACGTAGACGCATTAGCGAAGCGGTAGCGACGTTAGCGTAGCGTCTCGCAGAGAAGGGAGCGTCCGCGGCTTGCCGCAGGCTACCACAGAGAACGCAAAGGTCACGGAGGAATGAGAGTTTTAGAGGGTTGTTTACCTCTGGTAACATTTGTATCTGCTGATTCCGAATTAAATGCAGCCGCAGCAAGTGAAGGTCTACTTGTTGAAAACCCTAACAACTACCCTTAATGTTTAATTCCCTTAAACCGTTCTTGCGCGGCTTGAAAGGCTTCTTGCATCACCAACTGAATTTTTTGGGGATCGGGTTTTTTACCTCCCATTAAATCACCAAAGTAAACGCAGGCTGCTTCCCCTAATGCCCAGGTATAGGCGGCTGCCCAAGAGGCTGCGATCGCACTGCCAAAACCTGGTATAAATTTAATTAATTCTCGTGCAATTGCCTGTGCTAAAAAACCACCTGCGATCGCACTCACAACGCCTCCCGCTTGAGATGGAGTAACTGTCTGCCCATATAATTTACCTAACAATCCCACCATTGATACTTGCAAGGCAGTGAGTACTGGCATTGTGGCAAATGGCAGAGGTACAGCCGCAAGAGTGGCAGACATAATCGAAAATGGCAAAATATAACGGCGTGCAGCATCTCGGTAAAGATGACCAAGTTGCTTCCCTGCTTCTTCTTGATCTAATAGTTGATAAATCGCCTGCGCTTCTGCTTCTGGGAGTAGTTCTGCTAAGGCATCTCGCAGTGCTTCTAAGCCATAAAATACCGGATTATAGCCATCTTCTTCTAGGGTAAAGTCAATGAGTACAGAGCGATCGGTTATTCCTGCGAAGGCTTGTTGCATTGCGGCAAATGCGCGGCTGACTTCTTGATAATCTGGTGGATAGGCAGGATGATCGACGGTATCGGCAGGATAAACCTCGTGCAAGCAAGTAACTACCAGCAAACAGGGAATATTTGGATACTGATGGCGCAACTGTTTAGCAATTTGTCGTAGCGTGTCAGTTGCAAAATCATTGATTTTGACGGTGAGAAGCAGGATTCTAGCGGAACGAGTTTCCTTTTTTAAATCGCCAACTAACTCCTGAATGATTAATTGAGTATCTTGTTTAACATCACCTAATCCGACTGTATCAGTAAAAATCAGCAACGGCAGGTCATTGGAAGGATAGGCATAGCGCTGGGTATGTTGCGTGTGAGGACGAAATCCCTGACCGACAATTTCGGCAGAAACTCCCGTCAATCCCCGGACAATTGAACTTTTTCCAGCTTGGGGTTTACCAATTAAGAGGGCTTCTGTGGTTGGCAGTTCGGCTCGGATTTTCTCTAAAATCTCGGCAACCTGAGTTTCGCTCACACTAAACCATTCAACAACTGTCTGTGCTACTTGTTCTACGGGTAGGAGTTGCGTTAGATGTGTTGTTGCTTTGTTCCAGACACCAGTAATGCGGTTTGTCCAGGAATCATCGACCGATTTGGTAGTTGCTCCATCAGTCGGTTCACTCAATTGCTGAGAATCAGTTGACGGTGAGTCAGCATCACGTTGCTCAGTCATTTCCATCTAAACGTAGAAGACCTTTTTACTCATCTTATAGCGATTCTCAAAGGGATAACTAGTACCGTTAGTAGTGTTATATTATGTCTGCTTAGATTACTTCACTAAGCCCCACCCCGCTCCCGCCGGGCTAAGGTGTACACACAAGTCTTCTAAGATTGCCCCACAAGTTTTTGATCCCCCCAACCCCCCTTAAAAAGCTATGGTGTACACACAAATCTTTTAAAGTAGGACTTACGCAAAATATCTCTCAAACTCTTATTTCTCCGTGCCCTCTGCGCCTCTGTGGTTCGTTATTCCGTAACTCTTGCGTAAGTCCTATAAAGTTGTTGTGTAACGTAGGGTGGGTTAATTTTTGCAGGTCGATGCATCAAAGGTGCAGGGCAATGCATCAAGGGTGCAGGGCAATGCATCAAAGGTGCAGGTCGATGCATCAAAGGTGCAGGGCAATGCATTAAAGGTGCAGGTCAATGCATCAAAGGTGCAGGTCAATGCATCAAAGGTGCAGGTCAATACATCAAAGGTGCAGGTCAAGAGACTTGTGTGTACACATACGTTTCAACTCTTTTACCCACATTTTTGTCAGAGTTAAATTGTCACACTGACAAATGACAAATAACCAATGACCAATGACCAATGACTAATTTATCAAATCAACGATCGCCTTTACCAATGCATCTGGATCTACTGGTTTAGAAATATGCATTTGAAATCCGGCTGCTAATGCTTGCTGCTGATTCATTTCGCCTGCATAAGCCGTCAGAGCGATCGCTGGTACGCGTCCTCCTTGTTCAGGCGATCGCGATCGCACTTCACGCATCAGCATATAACCGTCTTTTTTTGGCATTCCAATATCGCTAATTAAAACATGTGGTATCGACTCAGACAGCGCTTCTAATGCTTCCTGTGCTGAAGATACGGCAGTTACTTGTACACCGTAGTCTTGCAAAATAAAGGTAATTAAGTCGCGGATATCTGGTTCATCGTCCACCACTAAAACTTGAGTATCAGAAAGAAGCGAGGATTCAACTTCATAATCTAAAGACTCATTATCTCCACGCGTCACCTGTTCACTTCTAACTAAAAGCGGTAGTTCAACAGTGAAAGTAGTACCCAATCCTTCTCCAGAACTTTCAGCTTGAACTTTTCCCCCATGCATCTCTACAACCTTACGCACGATCGCTAATCCTAAACCTAATCCACCAAAGGCCCGCGTAATTGTGCTATCAGCTTGGCGAAAGTAATCGAACACATAAGGTAAAAACTCTGAGCTAATTCCCTTACCTGTATCGCTGACTTGAATTTGAGCTTGGTTGCCAACTTCCATCAGTCGAATTTCTAGGCGTCCGCCTGCTGGTGTAAACTTTACCGCATTGGAAAGTAGATTCCATACAACTTGCACAAGCCGATTTGGATCGCCCATCACTTGTCCCAAAATGGGATCAAATATCGTTTGAATTTGAATTGACTTAGCTTGTGCTGCGAGTTTTACTGTCTGTAGTGCTGTTTCAACCACCATCACCAAGTTCACTGGACAGGTATTCAAGTTTAATTTTCCTTGGAGGATGCGAGACACATCCAATAAATCTTCAATTAGCTGAGTTTGTAACTTGGCGTTGCGTTCAATGGTTTCTAAGGCGTGGTTAGTGGTTTTTTCATCAAAATTACGAGTTCGCAACATTTTTGACCACCCCAGAACAGAGTTAAGTGGGGTTCGCAGTTCATGGGAGAGAACCGCCAGAAATTCATCTTTGAGTGTGTTGGCGATTTCTGCTTCTTTGCGTGCTTTCATTTCTCGTTCGAGGAGGCGATCGCATTCTTGCTCAACTGATTTGCGATAAGTAATATCTAGTACAAAAGCAACACCATTATCCTTGGAGTCATTCAGCAAGGCCATCCCCAAAACAATTGGGACTCGTTTCCCGTCGCGCTGGAGATATTCTTTCTCATAAATTCTAGAAACTCCAGTGGTTTCCACTTCCAAAAGGGCGCGATCGTCTAAATCTTTATATTCAACAGGAGTAAGTTCTCTCCAATTAATTCTACCCAAAGTCGCAAATTCATCACGAGTGTAGCCAGCTAGCTGGAGAAAGGCATCATTGGCATCAAGAATAAAGCCATCCACATCCCAAAAAGCGATCCCCATTAGGTTGGATTCAAACAAACGCCGAAATCTGGCTTCACTTTCGCGTAATGTTTTTTCTGCCCGTTTGTGTTCGGTAATATCACGAGAAACTGTAATTACGCCTTCAATATTTTGGTTAGAATTCCGTAATGGTGTGAGAATGTATTCATAATAATGCACTTCATCAGAAGTAACATATTTACACTCATCCTTGATTGGCTGCCCAGTTTTCATTACAGCTTTTCGTTGATTATCTACCTGTTCTATAAGGTCTGCGGGTACATCCAGGTCTTGCAAAGTTTTTCCGACAAGATCCTGGGGCTTGAAGCCTAGTATAGTAGCTGCATCTCGACTGACATACTGATAGCAACCTCTGTCATCAAAGATATAAATATGATCGACTGAGGCAGTGAGGATGGCATTTAAAATATTTGCCTGTTCTTGGACTTGGGTTGTGAGTTCACGAGTACTTTCTACTGCTTGCTTGCAGACAGTATTTTCCATACAAACGCCGATCATCCGCACGGCTTGTCCGCGATCGTCGTAGATAAACTTTCCTTTAGCAGAAATCCAATGTACACTTTGGTCTGCTCGAACTATGCGAAATTCATCGTTGTAATCAGACTTTTGTTCTAAAGCATGGGCGATCCCTTGCATTACAGATTGCCTGTCTTCAGGATAAACGCACTTCTGAAACGTTTCGTAAGGGCTATCAAAACTGCCTGGAAGCACACCAAAAAGCAATTCATAATTTTCAGACCAGATGACTTTATTGGTAATAATATTCCAATCCCACAAGCCCATCTCGGAAACCTCTAGGGCTAACCTCAGCCGTTCTTCACTTTCCCTCAAAGAGGCTTCTACCTGCTGTCGCTGTGCAATTTGTTGTTGGAATTGCTCTAAAATGATTGCTACATCTGTTGGCATATTCTGGACTGTGGATGTCCCCTGTTCAAAATGCCGCTTGATATCATATTCAACAGCTTGAATATGGGGATATTCTAGTGCAAGCGCCAGTTTTTTTTCTAGCTCAATTACTTGCTCTTTAAGGGCTGCTTGCCTTTGCTGATAAAATGTTTCTGATTGCTCTAACTCAGCTACACGCTGCCGCAAAGCTACTAATTCATCAGTGACTTGAAAGTTCATTTTATCAACATTTGGCATCTTGCACACCGCTTATAACTAAACAATACCGATTTGAAGAGTAGGCATCCCCTAGCTTTAACAGTATGGATTTTGAAGCTAAAAAATGTAATCCGTCAAAAGGCGCATAAGGTTTTAGCCAAAAGACATCTTGTGAGATTAAGAGCGATGTCTAACAACAAGAAACTTTGCATCCAATAATAAATTATCTCTTCAAACGCGTAAAACCTGCACCAATCAATAATCCCACAACCTGTCCCCAGAAGACAACACCCGATTGGTTTATGCCAACAGGAGGAATATTTAAACTGCCTATGCCATAAAATAATTGTTGCACAAACCACCAAAAGAGATAGAAAAAAGCTGGAAGTTCAATAGGAATATACAAGATTATTAGCGGTAAAATTGTGTCTATTTTAGCTTTAGGAAACTTTGTAATATATGCTCCTAAAATAGCTGCGATCGCGCCATTGCCCCCAATCAGTGGTATTGTCAAACTCGGTGCCGCTAGAATTTGCACACAAGAAGCGATCGCGCCAGCCGCCAGATACAATCCTAGATAGCGTCTATGCCCCAGAATATTCTCGACAGTCTTACCAAAAACCCATAAGAATAACAGATTTCCCAATATTTGACTAAAACTGCCATGTAGGAATATTGCAACAAGTAGTGAAAATGTCCGCCAAATTACAATTATCCAAGCAGCAGAGTTGTAGAATAATGCATTTGTAATTGCCCCACTAATCTGGGCCGGAATCACACCCCAACTATTAATAAAATCGCCTAATCCACCACTAAATTCTAGTTGAAGCTCCCATAAAAATACGGCAACATTAATACCAATCAGCCAGTAATTAATAATCGGTTTATTCCGACAACGAATATTATCACTAATAGGAATCATATAAATTAGTCATTAGTCATTAGTTATTCTCCCCCTGCCTCCCCTGCCCCCTGCCCCCTGCCTCCCCTGCCTCCCCCTATCCCCCTTAACGTATGGCAAGATTGAAATCAGATCGCATCGCACTTAAGTAGGCAAACGAGATGCTGGGAAACACACTTGTAGGAAGATACCAGATTATTAGTAACTTGGGAGGTGGGGGTTTTGGTGAAACTTTTGTGGCTTGTGATACACAATTACCAGGTTCACCTCCATGTGTCGTTAAGAAACTTAAACCCCAGGCAAATGATCCCGTAAGCTTGGAGACAGCTAGGCGTTTATTTGATACAGAAGCACAAGTTCTGTATAAATTAGGAACTCACGATCGCATTCCCCAACTTTTAGCTTACTTTGAGGAGAACGCCGAATTTTATCTTGTACAGGAATTGATCGAAGGGCATGACTTGAGTCTGGAATTAATCCCAGGTAAAACCTGGAGTCAAGAGCAAGTAATTTCACTTTTACAAGAACTTTTGACAATCTTAGAATTTGTCCATCAACAGAATGTAATTCACCGTGATGTGAATCCACGAAATATCCTCAGACGCCATCCAGATGGCAAATTAATCTTAATTGATTTTGGCGCAGTTAAACAAATTACTACCCAGGTGATTCTTCCCGAAGGCTCAATTAAAGGTACTGTTGCTATAGGTACGCCTGGATATATTCCTGGAGAACAAGCTCATGGTACGCCAAAATTAAGCAGTGATATCTACGCTACAGGAATAATAGCTATTCAAGCTCTCACTGGATTGTCACCAGAGGAAATAGTAAAAGATGCCGATACTAATGAAATTATCTGGCACAATCAAGCCACGGTAACGCCAGAATTCGCTCAATTCTTAGATAAGATGGTGTGCTACGACTTTCGACAACGCTATGCTTCGGCAACGGTGGCATTACAAGCGCTGAAAGAGTTAACACAACCACCCGCCCAGACAATTGCATTAACTCCTATTTATTTGCCCAAAAATATAAACAAACCTCAACCTAAAAAAGGTATTTTGGGTAAAATTTTACTAGCAATATTTTTAATTGGGGTTAGCACAATAGCATCAATATTAATTTTAAATCATATTAATTCAAATAACGCCATAGAATTATCCAAACAAGGAAATACCCTTTTTGATTTACAACGCTATCAAGATGCATTAGAAGTATATGAAAAAGCCGTTAATATTAGACCAGATTATGCTCAAGCCTGGAATGGTCAAGGTAAAACGCTGTCTCAATTAAAAAAATACAAAGATGCGCTAGCGGCGTATGATAAAGCAATTCAAATTCAACCAGATGATTTTGAAGCTTGGAGTGGACGAGGCTTTGTATTAGGAAATTTACAACGATATCAAGAAGCGATCGCCTCTTTTGATAAAGCCTTACAATTCAATAATAAAAGCTCGGAAGTCTGGAATGCTAAGGGTGAAGCTTTTAGTAACTTAAATCAATACGATCAAGCAATTAAAGCTTATGAAACAGCGATTGAACTGAAACCAGATAATTATGAAGCTTGGTATAAAAAAGGATTAGCGTTACAAAATTCTAACCGATATGAAGAAGCGATCGCAGCATACCAAAAAGTTGTAGATTTAAAACCAGATTACGAGCAAGCCTGGTATAATTGGGGAAATTCTTTAGTTAAATTGCAACGCTATAAAGACGCATTTACAGCTTATGATAAAGCTGTACAATACAAGCCAAATTATTATCAAGCTTGGTTTTCTAGAGGTAATGTACTGCTCAATTTACAACGTTATCCAGACGCGATTGAATCTTTTAATCAAGTCATAAAATATAATCCCAGTAATTATCAAGCATGGTATAATCTGGGTTGGTCGCTGCATCAAAGCCAACGCTATGAAGAAGCAATAAAAGCTTATAAAAAAGCAGCAACACTTAAGCAAAAAGATTATCAACTCTGGTATAATTTGGGTAATTCGCAATACATTTTGCAAAAATACGAAGATGCGATCGCATCTTATAATAAGGCAGTTCGTTATAAACCAGACCATTCTGAAAGCTGGTATAGCAGAGGTAATGCGCTATTAAATCTGAAACAGTTTAAAGATGCGATCGCGTCTTACGATCAAGCAATAAAATATAAGCCTAATTACCAACAAGCAATAGACGGGCGCAATCAAGCCCAAATTCAACTACAAGGCGAAATATCAAAGCCTAAACCTGTAATTGTGCCAGTTCTCCCATTTCCTAATGCTACTAATTCACCGCAAACGACACCCTAGTACAGCACGGCGTCAATAAAGCTACGATTTCATTACAGTCAGAAAGCCCAAAATTAAAGCTTTTTGACTTTTAACTTCCGTCTTGCGGTACTAGTACATTAACAATTCGGAATTCCGAATTGTTAACAACACTTCTTCTAGCCAATAATTGGAATTTTAGTTGATTTTAAAGAATGTCAAATAAAAACTTATAATACACGCCATTACTATAAATTTATTAATTATTTTATCAAAAGCTGTGAGCATCGGTAGTTTCTTGGGCAATCTAAAGATAACCTAGAATTTCTTCTTGCCGAACTATGCCATTAAGGAGCTAACCCTTGATCCGAGCAAACTCCAGCCTATCAGCAACTAACAGAGAAAATCATCCCTCACGAAATTTATTAATTCGATTTATTCTTGGCGGCACTACCCTTATAGTCAGTATTTCTGCTTATTTTAGCTATCAAGCCGCTAGAAATATGATGCTCAAAGATTTGAGACATAGTGCTTTTTTAGAGGTACAGAGAGGGAGTGCTGAAATTGAGCAGTGGTTACACGTTCGCCAAGTAGAGGTACAAACCCTGGCAAATACTTCAACTGTACGTTCCTTAAACTGGTATGTGGCAGAACCTTATTTAAAAGCAGAAGTCAAGCGGATTCATGAATTTTTCTTGTTCCAAATAGCTACCCCTGATGGTTCATATTCCAATACAAAAGTTGGTCGAGCAAATAAAAATATTCGGGATCGAGACTACTTTAAAAAAGCAATTGCAGGAAATACCAACATTTCCGATCCCTTCATTAGCCGTTCTACAGGAATTTCTTTAATTGCGATATCTACCCCAATTTGGTCAAATTCCGCTATCAGTAGTTCACCGATAGGGACTTTCCACGGCAATGTGAAAGTCGATCACATTGCAGATGTTGTCAACTCCCTCTACTACGGTGCCAATAGCTATGCTTTTGCCCTCAATTCCCAAGGACAAGCCATCGTATATCCTAACTCGGCGTTAATGTCAACGGTAGAAAAACCTGCACCCAGCCTGCTGAAAATTGGCGATCGCAATTTAAATGCGATCGCGCAGCAAATGGTAAACAAACAACAGGGAATTGAGTTAATGGAAATTGACGGCACTAAAAAGTATGTAGCTTATCTGCCGTTGCAAGCCGCTAATTGGTCTGTGGCTTTGGTGATTCCCCGCGAAAATATCGAATCTCGATTGCAATTCCTCGATTTAATCGCCTTAATTGTTGGTGGATTGACAGTCACCATGATTACCGTCTTGTGGCAAGTACAAGCATTTGAACAAGCTGAACTGAAAAAATCTAAAACTGCGGCTGATACAGCTAACCATGCTAAAAGTGAATTTTTAGCCAACATGAGTCATGAACTGCGAACGCCCTTGAATGGCATTCTTGGTTGTGCCCAAATTTTGCTGCGTTCCCCAGCTTTACCTAATCAAGAGCAATATCACGTCAATATTATTGAACAATGCGGCTCTCATTTGCTGACATTAATTAATGACATTTTGGATCTCTCCAAAATTGAAGCAAAAAAGCTAGAATTGCATCCAGATGATGTGCATTTCCCCTCATTTCTCCAAGGAATTGTCGAAATCTGTCAGATTCGGGCAAAGCAAAAAGGTATTTTATTTGTCTATAAACCCGCGATAAACTTGCCTACAGGAGTTAATATTGATGTCAAAAGATTACGTCAGGTGTTATTGAATCTGTTGGGAAATGCCATCAAATTTACAGATCAAGGTCAGGTTACTTTTAATATTGAAGTAATCAATCAACCTTCCAGCGATCGCCAGAAACATCGCCTTCGCTGCACCGTAGAAGATACAGGAATTGGTATAACTCCCGCAGAATTGAGCAAAATTTTCTTGCCATTTGAACAAGTGGGTGATAAAAAGCGCCAAGCTGAAGGTACAGGGCTGGGTTTAGCTATAACTCGACAGTTAGTACAGATGATGGGTAGCGATATCCATGTTAAGAGTCAGATCGGTCATGGGAGTAGCTTCTGGTTTGAATTGGAGATTTCCGAAGCAACTGACTGGGTACAATCTGCGATCGCTTCATCAGAGAAACAAATCATTGGCTTTGAGGGTAACTCCTACACCATCTTGATGATTGACGATCGCTGGGAGAATCGTACAGTGATTACAAACTTACTGCAACCACTGGGTTTTAATGTAGTTGAAGCCAGCAATGGTAAAGAAGGTTTAGAAATAGCGATCGCCCTCAAGCCAGACTTAATTATCACAGATTTACTGATGCCAGAAATGGATGGGTTTGAGTTAATTGAACACATACGTCACACTCCAGAAATTCAGAATGTCAAGATTATCGTTTCTTCCGCTAGTGTCTTTGAAGCCGACAAACATCGTAGTCTGCAAGCTGGAGGTAACGCCTTCTTAAGCAAACCCATACATGTAGATGAATTATTGGATCAACTAGAAAAATACTTAAATTTGGTATGGATTTACAAGCAATCTCAGCCTGATGGAGAAAAAGCCAAAGAAGCAACAGCAAATAGCCAATCTGCTCAATTAACCTCTCCTTCTCCCCAAGTGTTGCAGGAACTAGTCACCTTCGCCAGTAAAGGTAACTTCAATGCCATTCTCAAGTGGGCCGATCAACTGGAGGAAACAGACATAACCTTCGCGCCATTTGCTAACGAAATAAGGCAGCTAGCAAGGCAATTTGATGAAGATTTAATCCTCAATTTCTTGACTCAATATGCAATGGAAACAGTATGAAAACTACTATTGAAGACCAAAAAAATTCTATCAATTACACTTTTTCTAAAGGAATTATTTTAGTCGTTGACGATAACCCTGCTAATTTACAAGTTTTATCCAGCTTTCTGGATCAGTCTAGTTTTGAAGTTTGGGCAGCACGGAGCGGTGAGAAAGCCCTTCAACGATTAGAAAATGATGATTTACCTGATTTAATCTTGCTGGATGTAATGATGCCCGGTATAGATGGTTTTGAAATCTGTAAACAGCTAAAAAGCAATCCTCGTGTCCAAGATATTCCGGTCATTTTTATGACAGCCCTCTCAGAAACTGCTGATAAAATCAAAGGTTTGCAATTGGGAGCCGTAGACTACATTACCAAACCTTTTCAGTATGAAGAAGTCTTACTACGGATTGAAAATCATTTAAAGCTAAGAAATTTGACGAAAACCTTAATCGCTAAAAACACCGAATTAGAACAGACTCAAACTCAACTTATTCAAGCAGAAAAGGTAGCAGCTTTAGGTCAACTGACAGCAGGAATTGCTCATGAAGTTAATAATCCCATCAATTTTATAGCTGGCAACTTAAATTTTGTTCAACAGTATGTACAGGAAGTGGTTAGTTTACTCTATCTCTATCAAAAATATCTGCCCGATCCACCAGAAGAAATTAAAACCGCAATTCAAAAAAGCGATCTCAACTTTTTATTAAATGATTTATCTAAAATTATTCAATCCATGCAAATTGGTACAGATCGTGTTACAGAAATTGTGTCATATCTAAACAACTTTTCACGACACAGAGAAAGGGGTAAAAAACTAACCAACTTGCATGAAGGGTTAGATAGTACATTACTCATTCTAGGGCATCGCTTTAAATATAATGCTCATCAACCAAGCATCAAATTAGTCAAAGAGTATGGAAGCTTGCCACTTGTTGAGTGTTTTCCTGGGGAAATTAATCAGGTTTTTATGAATTTAATTTGTAATGCGATCGATGCAATTGAAGAAAAATATAAGAATGAAGATATTGAGGCAGTTTATCAAAATCCTGGAGTTATTAAAATTAAAACTGAGGCAATTGGAGAGCAAGTTATTTTAAGAGTTGTCGATAATGGTTCAGGTATAAATACAGCAGATGCCACAAAAATATATGATGCTTTTTACACAACAAAACCTGTCGGGAAAGGAACAGGGCTTGGTCTATCTATTGCTTACCAAATTGTCGTGAATAATCATCACGGCAAGCTCACATACGATTCCAAACCAGGTGAAGGCATGGAGTTTATCATTGAATTACCCATCCGATAAATGAGAATTTGCAAACCAAATAAAAGAAACTCGTAGGGGCGCAATATATTGTCCTCCTACTCGCATTTTAAAATTATTATATGTCAATACAGTTCAGTTAAACCCCAAATTTTTTGTAGAGACGAAGAAAATCAACGTCTCTACATACCTAAAATCAATACCAAAAATCCTTAACCCAAGTGTATTATGTTATATCTAACTAATCTCTAAATCAAGAAATTGCTGTAACTAGCGAATATTAACCTCTTGCAGGTAATTTACTCCTTGAACATATTCAATATTAGTGGCTGAGTTTTTAGAGAAAAATGAATTTTTTCTTTTTAAAGAAGCGACCTTTTGATAATCAGTCAGCAGGCGTTGTTTTTGAGTATATTCATTCAATTTGACTTGAGCTTGAGCATAAACTAGAGTATCGTTGGGAATATTTCGGAGAAATTTTACAGCCTGATCAAAATTACCAACAAATGCTTGTTTATAGGCTTTCTGTAAAAAGTAAGCTGCTCTAATCTGGCGCTTTCGATTGTACTCAGCCAACTTGTCTTGAACTAAAGCACCCGCACGACTTTCTTTAGGAATTTGCCGCAGATATTGTAAAGCAGCAGAAAAATCTTTTGTATCGGCACTTTCGTAAGCTTTTGTTAATAAATCTTGCGTCTGTACTTCAATGTTGACGGATGCTTGCTGAACTAATTTATCTGTTTTAGATTTCCAATATAAAATATTTGGAACATTTGCAACAGCATGAATAACATCTGACCATTTGCCCTCATGAAAAGCTGTTTGGGCTATTTGGTATTGCTGTGCAGCTACTTGCCATTGCTCTTGCCATTCTTCAATTGTGGCTTGCGCTTCTGGATAAACATTGCTGTGGGAGGGAATTGATTTAGCAAGTGCGATCGCTTCTTCTAAATCTCCTGCTTGATATTCTTGTGTGGCTTTAGATAAAGTTTCTGTTTCTGAGTATGCAGGCGCAGCATTAATTAAAGAATATACACCAAATCCCATCACTAAAGAATTAGCTGCCAGTCCTACTTTCATTCCTGTTAATAACGGAGATAAATTTCCAGATGTAAGATTATTATTTCCAATCGCCGCTTCTATAGGAAATTCATCATCTGCTTCTAAAATTTCTGGTGGTTGTTCCCATATTATTTGTTTGAGTACCCGCAGCACCTCACTGGCAGACTGAAAGCGATCTTGGTAATTGTAGCGGATCATTTGGCTGATAACAGCAGCTAGATAATCGTTAACTGGTGTGTTTTCAGAACGCCAAACAATTTCATTAGTATAAGGATCAGCTTTTAATTTTAGTGGTTCTAAGCCAGTTAAAGCCTGGATGGCAACCATACCCAAAGCATAAATATCACTGTTAGGCTGTGTTTCTCCAATAAATTGCTCTGGCGGTATATAGCCTAATGAAGTGACGGGAATTCTATAAATGGGCAATTCCGCACCTATGCCAAAATCGATAGACTGGATTGAGCCAAAGTCAATCAAAACTAACTGGCGTTGGGCATCGCTATTACGTCTAATCAAGTTTTCCGGTTTGATGTCGCAATGAATTATGCCTTGAGAGTGAACAAATTCCAGAATACCTAAGACATCTATCAGGAATTCTACAACTTCCATTTCACTCCACAGACACCCCCATTGTTGATCGATGGGCAATTCCGCAGCCAACGCATGTCCTTCAATCCACTCTTGGACTAAATAAAATCGCTCGTCTTCTTCAAAGCAGGCGATAAATTCAGGAATTTGCTGATGGCTTCCCAAAAGCTTGAGGGTTTCGGTTTCAGCCTGAAACAGTAACCTCAGCATCTCCAAGTAGCCGGATTCGGAACTACTAACTTTAATCTGCTTAACAACGCATTTGGAATTCTCTGGATAATCTACGTCTACAGCTATGTATGTTTGTCCAAATACCCCTGCACCCAGGCTTTGGATAATTTGGTAACGCCCTTGTAGTAATTTACCGATTATGTGGTGACTCATGACCTGGTTACTTAGTAAGTTCTTTTATTTACTTTTTCTGCCATTCCCACCTGTTTCCGGAAGACTTTAGAAATAAATGACTAAATTTTTGATACTGGAATATAAGTTTAATTTTTAAGTATTTTTGCGTAATGAAATATAATTTTTTATTAAAATTTGTATCTTTTATTTCATCGAAAATAGTCGATGAAATTCAAGCAAAAATGTCTAATGTGCAACCTGAGTTACCCTTGAGTTATGAGCAAATAAGTTTAAATTTTGATTTTGGGATTGAGGACTACTTATGTTCAACTACAATCCGCTAGAGTGTCTACCTTCATCGGTAGAATTACCAGATTCTGATGATACACCTGTGGATAACGAACTGCAAATATTAGTTCCTAATTTATTATTAGCTACTTTAGCTTTAATCTGGCAAAACCGTGATGATTGGTTTTTCGGCATCAACATGGGAATTTATTATACACCCAGTAACCCTGCCATTGTTCCAGATGGATTTCTCAGCTTGGGTGTAGAACGTTTTGTTGGAGAAAATGGACGTTCTAGTTATGTTCTTTGGGAAGAAGATGGAATTGTGCCAACTTTAGCTTTAGAGGTTGTTTCTCAAACTTACAACGGTGAATATGAACAAAAGAAAATAGATTATGCCAACTTAGGTATTTTGTATTATGTAATTTATGCTCCAACACGTTTGCGACGAAAGCGACAACGTTTAGAAGTTTATCGTTTAGTTGACGGTAAATATATTTTACAACCAGGAGATAAACTCTGGATGCCTGAAATTGGTTTAGGTATTGGAATTGAAAGAGGAACCTATCAAGGAAAAACACGGGAATCGCTATATTGGTATGATGAAAATAATAGTAGGTATTTAACGCCAGAAGAAGAATTGCAAAATCTTTTAGCTAAATTACAACAGCAAAAAATTGACCCTAATACACTTTAAATATGCGTTCTAAAGACTTGCTTTTTGATGCATTCTTTTTTTACCTTGAATTTTTACCGCTTAACAACAGTAAGCACGTTTGTTTTTGAATTTTCAATTAACTATTAGCTTCTTCATCGTGTTCAACTACTTCAACCTTATCTTGTAACGGCTTCACTACCCGCGCGATCGCTTCTTGAATAAAAGCCTTAATAAACTCATCTCTGCGATTAATTTGAAACTGTCGCTGTACAACTTCTGTCATTCCACCATCACCCCAATCTTGGTCATGACGAAAATATTCAACAAAACTTTTACCAGCAATTCGCGTTAAATAAGCTGCTGTCACACCTTGAATTGCTCTACCAATAATAAAGGTGGCAACATTGAGTTGCAAAGCTGTAGATAATAATTCGATTGCTCCCTTAACAATGCCCAAACTAGCGATGGTTTTCGCTAAAGAAAGGGCTAACTCTCGTCCCCGTTCCATATTCAATTCACAGCCGTAGACTCTGCCAATTTCTACAACCATTTGAGCATTAACAGCAGCTGTCGCCAGCAAATCTACCACTGGTATCGGCGTCACTGATACCACACCAGCACCAATCCACTGAAAGCGTTCTACAATTTTGTCAGCTTGACGGCGACGCTGGCCATCGATGAGTTTTCGGGCTTCGTCTCCCAATCGCAGAGATTGTAAAAGAATATTATCTGCTACCAAATCTTCACCTTCGGCGCGTAAAACAGCAGCCGTGCGCCGCAGCAAAGGGACAATATCGGGTTCCGGTTGGAAGGTTTCGCCGGTTTCTAATTGTGCAAATTGGGGATTAGCAGCGATGGCTACCACATCATTAGTAGCAATAAATCCCCGTACCCGTTGACGCAACCTTGCAAGGATGGATTCTTTATCTTCATCTGTATATAAATCAGTTTTGTTGAGAACTAAGAGCGATCGCTTCCCAATTTCTGCTAATCCCCGCAGTGGTTCATATTCTGAGCGCCGTAAGTCATTATCTACCACAAACAAGAGTAAATCGGCTTCTGTCGCCAGTTCTCGCGCCATTTGTTCCCGTTCTGTTCCTGCCACCCCTGCTTCTAAAATTCCTGGCGTATCCGTAATTAAAATCTTGCGTTCTAATCCTTTCAACCGCAGACAATAGGTTTCTCCAACCTGAGTTGTACCCATCGGTGCATCTACTTGACCCACCATCCGTCCCATAATCGCATTAACTAGGGAAGTTTTGCCAGCACTCCCCGTACCAAATACCACTACTTGAATTTCACCCCGTGCTAAGTTTGCTTCAATCTCCCGCGATTTACTTAATAAAGCTTGACGTGCTACTTCATCTTGAATTTGCCCTACCTGTTGGCGCACAGCTTGGAGAGTTGTAGAAGCAGCATCAGATTTGCCGGCAGGAATTTGCGCCGTAGTTACTCGCTTTGGGTTGCGGCGCGATCGCTTTTCTCCAGCTTGAATCACCAATACATAATAAACAAAAGCGGCAACCAACGCTCCAATGAGGACAATCAGCAGCAACAGCAGCAAATTGCCTAGCAACGGCGAATAGGACAATTGCCAATAGAGGCGCGATAGGGAATCAATTAGCCATAGGGCTAGCCCCAAAATGACGATCAGACCAACAATCAGCGTTACTATGCGTGACAGGGGCATGGCTGGGAAAGATTAGTGGGTATTCAGTAGGCAGATGCTTTTAATCTTAATAGTTTCACTATTTTTTACCAGAGTAGTAAGAAGCAGCTTTTGATTCAACCAAGAACGCTCATCTGCTTGACTAACAAAATTTTAAACCTCGCACTGCGTTTCTATCCTCCTTAAGCTAGTAGCTTTTAAAATTTTATTCGTTCACTATGAAGCTCGCGTGTTCTAATTTATTAGTGGACTTACGCCAGTTTTGGTAAGATTTTTGAGAACAAAGAGAGAAAACTTATGGGACTTTTCGATCAAATTCTTGGTGCCGTTGCTAATCCCAATCAACAAGGCAGCTTAGGTCAATTAGGAAGTATTGTTAATAGTGTACAACAGATGAGCGATACCTACGGTGGGCAAAGCCAACGCACTGGCACAGACCCTTCTACCATCCAATCAGTTTTATCAATTGTCGGTAGTCAAGTGCGTTCTGCTTTGCAACAAAAGCAAGCCACAGATGGAAATGAAGCCGCACAAAGTCTAGTCAATCAATATGCTGGGACTTCACCTAACCCCCAAGCCGTTAATTCGCTGTTTTCTCCTCAGATACAACAACAGGTAGCTCAGGTTGTTGCCGGGCGCACTGGATTAGATGCTGATATGGTTCTACAATTGCTGCCTTTAGCAGTACCTTTAGTACTGAATTTTTTGCAATCAGGTGCAAATGCTCAAAATCCCCAAGCTGGCGGGAACTCTGTACTGAATTCTTTCTTGGATGCTGACAGCGATGGTGATGTCGATATCGCTGACGCCATCCAAATGGCTAGTCGATATATGCAAAGGTAACACTTCTTAATCCCCACTCCTAACTCCCCACTCCCCACTCCCCACTCCCTTAAACATCAATAGTTAGCCCTTGCTAGATTTTTAGCTAAGGCATAGGCTGAGAAGATAGAAAATTAGTAAATATATATCAGACAGTCTATGGCTAAAGTTTTTGACTGTATTACTGAGGAACAGCAAGGCTTTATTGCAGCCCAACACCTTTTCTTTGTTGGCTCTGCACCCTTGAGTGCTACAGGCCATGTTAACCTGTCTCCTAAAGGTTTAGGCTGCTTTCGCGTCCTTTCTCCCAGCCAAGTAGCTTATTTAGACCTTACAGGCAGTGGTAACGAAACATCAGCCCATTTGCAAGAAAATGGGCGGATAACCTTCATGTTTTGCGCCTTTGAGGAACCCGCCTGTATATTACGTCTTTATGGTCAAGGAAAGACAATTTTACCGAGTTCACAAGATTGGGACTCCCTGTACTCTTTGTTTGTACCGATGCCTGGAACTCGTCAAATTATCGTCGCTGACATTGAAAAAATACAGACTTCCTGTGGTTTTGGCGTACCACTTTATGAATATCAAGGTGAGCGCCAGACTTTAGTAAACTGGGCTAGTAAAAAAGGCGAAGAGGGAGTTCGAGAATATCAACAGCAGAAAAATCTTGTCAGCATTGACGGTTTAGCCACACCACTGAGTAAATTATCTTAAATTTTACAAAAGCGGACTTTGGGGCATGAGTTATGGATTATTCTATTCGTCCACTCATACAGCAAGATGAGCCTTTTCTTTGGCAAATGCTTTACGAAGCAGCCCATCTGGTAGAAGAAGGTAATTTAACGGTGCAGGATGCAATAAATAATCCTGATTTGGCAAAATATGTTAAAGATTGGGGACGTAAAGATGATAGCGGCTTTGTCGCTATTCTGGAAAGTAGTAATCAACCAGTAGGAGCGGCATGGCTGCGTCTATTGACAGGTGAAAATAAAGGATATGGCTATGTTGATGAGCAAATTCCTGAACTAGCTATTGCCATTTTTCCTCAACATAGAAATAAAGGCATAGGAACGCAATTACTCACACATTTATTAGCGACAGCTAAAACATCTTATCTATCAATATCACTTAGTACCAGAGCGACAAATCCAGCCGTGGGTTTGTATAAACGATTTGGCTGGGAAGTTCTTGCTAACAGTGAGACAATCAATCGAGTTGGTAGCATCTCTTTTAAGATGAAAATTGATTTTTAAGCTTAAAGCTCGTCGCTTGTAGAGGCGTTATGGCGTTAAGACTAACGCACCGCTTAACTCAGAACTACCAGTCTCCACGAACGCCTCAGAATGAATTCTGATGCTTATAGCTAAAGTCTATCTATTGAAGACTAAGTAAGGGTTGTAGTCCATGCTTAGTGGACTTGGGCTATAAGAAAAGAAAATTTATTCTCAGGCAGGATAGGCAGGTGCAAGATATAACTTAAGACCCTTTAGGGTTGGTGTCACCACCAATTATTACTTTTAACAAGTTTCCTAGTAAAGAGAAAAACGCTGAAACGAAGACTATCATCATTAAACTAGCAAGGGCAGCAAAGGGAGAGATGATGAATAAGAGTAAGAGTGCAAGCATCAAAATCGTTAGTAATGTCTTATTCATCTTTTTCACCTTTAATAGTTACTACTCTCAAGCTAACCAGCTAAGTTACTATCTTGACCACAGTCAATAGAAGGAATTCGTCTTAGTTCTCTGGTAATATTTTGCAACCAAATTGAGTGCCAAAGTCTAATTTATAAATCAATAATCTGTCACTTCTGCTCTGTTAGACTTAACCTGTCCGCGCTTAGTTTTGTAGTTAAGGCGCTTTCTTTGAGAACTGCGAGTTGGTTTGGTGGGTTTGCGTTTTATCGTCACTACAACTGCGCTTTGAATGAGTTCTTGAAGTCGTTTCAAAGCTGACTCCCGATTGTTCTCTTGGCTTCGGTGTTCCTGTGCTTTGATTACAACAACTCCGTCCTGAGTGATGCGGCGATCGTTCAACTTTAAAAGCTGTTCTTTATAATAATCTGGTAATGATGAAGCCGCAATATCAAAGCGCAAGTGAATTGCCGTGGAAACCTTATTTACATTCTGGCCTCCTGCTCCTTGCGAACGAATCGCACTAATTTCAATCTCACTCTGTGGGATAATAACTTTGTTGGAAATTTGCAGCATTGCTTACAAAACAAAAGAGAAACTTTTCAATTTGCGATAAAAATCCTCTACTCGGTTTGTTCGGTAGAATCTATTACTAGGTCTTGGTCTTCATTGTTGTCCAAATTCACCTCTAAAGTCTTTCCTTCTATTGTCACTTTATCACCTGGCACTAATCGCCGCCCTCGTCGGGTTTCTAGCATACCGTTGACTTGAACATCACCACCTTGAATCATCAGCTTGGCTTGGCCTCCACTTGGCACTATACCCATCAACTTTAAATATTGATTTAACTTAATTGTGTTATCTCTAATTTTCTTCATACTAACTAAGACTACTTCATCTTAATTGTATCGTGACGTTATCAAGCCAAAACGTGAATCTATAGCAATCCGATTTGATTTTGAAATTATTTGCGTAGTCAGGCAATAGGCAACAGTCAAGAAACCTCTTTGAGTTCTACTGAACTTTTTCACGCAATCAAATATGAGTCCTATATTGCACCACATACTTACCTAATACCCTTCCTTTGTGAAGCTGCATATATTTACCCCCCGGCTACGCCGTCCCCCATTGTGAAGGGGGGACTGATTATGTGCATCTTCATACAGAATTGGTATAAATACAGTATTTCATTAATTTGTAGCAAATTTGACAATACCCTGTAATACAATGCCAATGCGTCCCGATGCATTTAAAAATGCTACTGCTTAGGTAAACTTTTAGAACGAAAATCAACGTTTGGGCTGATTTTACTAATTGGCTGTTGTGCAATACTTTTCGGATAAGCCTAACAATCTTCCTTTTGGTCTGGAAAAAGGTTAAAGAGCAAGGGGGAAAGGTGAATTTAAACCTTTCTCCTTTCCCCCTTAACCGAAAAGTATTGAGCTATAGCGATCGCTATAACAAAAAGCTGTGATGCCAGTTTATTATCTATAATGTTGATCGATAAAACTGCCAGATATAGGTGAACAAACTAGTCTGGAAGGTTCTTTTAGTGTGTTCAGGGGACTGGATCTATGATTAAGGTTGGTTTATTGGTACAGTCCCAGAATAACTCTTTGGGTATAGGAAAAGTTACTGAAATATCTGATATCAATGCGAACGTTGAGTATTTCTGCTCTATAGGGCAACGTCTTCAAAAAACTTTACCTTTAAATTCTCTCTCTCAGGTCAGGCTTGAACCCCAAGCTAGATGCTACATTAAGTCCCAAACGCAGGATAAATGGATAGTTGGCAGAGTTTTCATTTGGGATGAAGATACAGAAATGTATCAAATTGATTTACCAGATAAGAAAACTGCGATCGCTACTGAAGAAGACATTTACGTTCGTTGTAATCTCCCAAACACTGACCCCATCGAAACTCTGGCGATGAAGGGTCACGAAACACCCTACTTCCACGACAAAAGATTGGCTTTCGTCAAATCCTTGATTAAGCAACGCGCTGTCAGTCGCGGGATGACAGGACTGATTTCGGCAAATATCAATCTTTATCCTCACCAAGTTGAAGTAGTGCGGCGGGTACTGGAAGACCCAATTCAACGCTACTTGCTAGCAGACGAGGTGGGACTGGGAAAAACCATCGAAGCAGGTGCGATTCTGCGTCAATTCCTTCTGGATGAACCGAAAAAAAATGCGGTGGTATTAGTTCCGCAATATTTGCTCAAACAATGGCGGCTTGAGTTAGAAAACAAGTTTTACATCTCCCATTTTGGCAAACGGGTAGCGGTGCTAGCGGTTGAAGATATTCATAAAATCAACCTGAAAGCGAAGATAGGCTGCTTAATTTTAGATGAAGCTCATCATATCGCAGCAATGGCGATCTCTAAGGATGCGGCAGTGCGCCAGCGTTTTCAGACTTGCAAAGAACTTGCTCATAAAAGCGATCGCTTACTTTTATTATCTGCCACTCCTGTTCTCAATCATGAGCAAGATTTTTTGGCAATGTTGCACTTGCTCGACCCGACAACCTATAAAATTGGTGATTTAGCAGGTTTTCGCGCCAAAGTTGAAAGCCGTCAGCAAGTTGGCAAAGTTCTGCTTTCTTTTAAAGAAGGTGCGGAACCTCTTGTCCTCAAAAGCAACTTGCAGCAATTACGAAACCTCTTTGCTGAAGATAAGTATTTACTGAAGCTGGCGGATGATTTAGAAAATTTACCAGCGAATTCTACCGAGCAAGAGCAAATCCTCCAAGCGATTCGTGTCCACGTCAGCGATACTTATCGACTACACCGCCGAATGCTTCGTAACCGTCGCGCTGCGGTGGAAGATGTGATCTTTGACCGCAATTTTACGCCCAAAGAAGAGTATGATTTAGACGAGCGATCGCTTGATATCCACGAACTGCTCAATCAATGGCGTAGTGTTGCTCCTGGTGAAAAGCAATATCAGCGAATTTTTCTGTTATTATTCCTAGCTGCTGGTACTTGGTTAGGCATTTTAGAGCAGGTAATTAACGCCCGGTTAACTGGTAAACCTCATGCTAAACTCATCCAGGAGTTTAAAGATGATGATGTTCGCCTATTAACTACAACCCCAAAATTCTCAGGCGAAGAAGAGATTCTGCAATCCTTGCTAAAAATTATTCGTCAACCTCAAGAGGACGGACAACGGACGGAAAATTTGAAAACAGTGCTGCTGAATCAGTTAGGTACATACTTCAAAATTCCCGCAAACGTTCGGAAGAATCAAAAGGAATTCATCACCAGGATACAGCAGAGAATTAAAAGACCAATTACTGGCGATATTCTGCCCAAATTTATTGTATTTACCAGTTTTGTGCAAACTTGTGGCGAAATTGTCCGGTATTTATCTGATACTTTTGGTGCAGAGACGATAGCCAGCCATCAATTAGGAGAACCACCAGACAAGGTTGAGGAAGGCTTAAATAGATTCAAGAATAACCCAAACTGCTTTATTTTAGTATGCGATCGCTCTGGAGAAGAAGGACGTAACCTCCAGTTTGCCGATTGGTTAATTCATTTTGACCTGCCTTGGTCGCCTAATCAATTAGAACAAAGAATTGGCAGACTTGACCGCATTGGCAGCAAAATTGGCATCCAATCTAGTGCCTTGATTGGCCCCTATTTGGAAGATAGCCCTCACAATGCTTGGTATAAAGTATTGAAAGATGGATTTGGCATTTTCCAACAATCAATTGCCAGCCTCCAGTTTTATGTGGATGAAAAACTTACAGAATTAGAAACAGTTTTGTTTCAATCAGGTGCTGCTGGACTGTTAGAGATGATTTTGCCAATTCAAGAGCAAATTGAAGCTGAAATAGCAAAAATTAGCGAACAGAATGCTCTAGATGAAATTGATGCCAACGATGAAATTGCCACCGAGTATTTTCAAGAGCTAGATAATTACGATGCTTGTCATTTAGAAATTAAACGAGCAATTGAAGGCTGGATTTGTGATGCACTGGGATTCAGAGGACTGAATAACCCAGATTCATCAGAGATGCGACGTTATCAACCGACAACGCGGACATTGGTTCCCATAAATGATTTAAAAAACCGTTTTGCTGAGAGTTCCCTAGACCAATTTGGTACTTATAATCGCAGGGTAGCAAACCAGAATGCTGGTATTAAACTCTTTCGAGTTGGAGAAGGATTTATTGAAGCACTCTGGAACTATATAAACTGGGATGATCGAGGTGAAGCCTTTGCGATGTGGCGCACTGATGCATCTTGGGACTCTAAAGAAGGGAAAGAGTGGTTCGGTTTCCAATGCAATTATGTAGTCGAGGCAAATTTAAAACTTGCAAAACTTGTTTTACTAGATAACAAACTAGATAATTCTCAATTCAAAAACTTGCAGCGACGTGTTGATGCTCTATTTCCGCCAATTATAGAAACTATCTATGTTGATGGTCGTAAGGAGCCAATACGCGTTGTTGAAGATAAAGCACTCTTAAGTATTCTGCAACGTTCATATAAAGATAAAAACAATAATCAAGGACGAGATTACAATCTGGCAAAAGAGCGCTTAGGAATTATTGACGATTTTGTTGACCCTAGTAAATGGCAAAATTTCTGTTATCAAGTGCGTAATACTTCTGCGGAATTACTCTCTAATCGTCCCGATTTTATTGACTTATGCCAAAGTTGTGCTAAGGTCGCCGAAAAGAAATTAGCCAATAGAGTAGAACAATTACGGCTGCGTCTGAACCAGCAAAGTTGGGATAATGCCTTAGCTGAAGAATTGAACATAGAAACTGCTTTAAATGCAGCCATTCTAGAGGGAATTCGTCAGCCCCAAATTAGACTTGATTCTGTCGGTTTTATTGTTGTATCGGGGCGATCGCTTGTGGAATTTGAGTGATATTATCTACGGTTAAATAGCTTTAGTTATTGTAACAACCCTGCCCTGTCTTAGGGGTGGGGTTTTTTAGTCCGCTATAGCTCAATACGCTTTGGTTAAGGAATATTTACCTGTTAAGGCAGGCAGGGGAAGCAGGGGAAGTAGGGGGAGAGATATAAATAGCTTAACTGAACAGTATTGCGCTATAAGGGACTTCCAAGAAATAAATTATTCCAAGAAACGAACCACAGAGACAAGGCAGCGCGGTCTTGGGGGTTTCCCCCATGAGCGACTGCCGCGCAGAGAACGCAGAGAGAAGAAATAGAGAGAGTTTTTGCCTCAGTTTTGGAACATTTTTTTATTTGGAAGTCCGTTCTGCAATGACTCAAACTGAGCAAATTCCGACTCTAGCTGCCATTGAATCCGCGCGCGATCGCTCTTTTGCAAAAAAGCACTGCACCCTTGAGAAACAGAGGTTTCACCAGGGGTATCGCTTGCACAAGCTAGAACTATTGCCTTAAACTCAGGCGACTTCCAAAGACTATTTCCCGAAGCGAAACTATATTCTAAGCCATTGCGAGCCAGTCGCTTGAGGTCTTTATATCCCAGCCCATATCTCGTTGCTGCTAACAAATACTCATGACTCAAATCGATGCGGGAAATGCCTTCATCATCAGAAGCAAGGGTCATTGGTACTCCAGCCTTCCAATACTCCCTAAAAGGATGCTGATCTCCCTGGACATTCAAAATAACCTCATTACTGGTCAGGCAGATTTCGACCAAAACGCCGCGTCGCCGCATTTGCTCCATCAACTCGAAGGGACGCTCTTCAAAAAGTATATCTACGCCATGTCCAATGCGAGATGCCTGTGCCACTTCTACAGCTTGCCGAATATGAAAACGTAAATCCTCGGTCTGAACCAAACCCAGGGTTAACTCTCCGGCATGGAGCGCGACCTTGACATCGGGATATTGGCGTTTGAAAAATTGCAGCATTTGCATTTGCAAGGTGTAGTCGCGCAGTGCAATCGGATTGTCTTCTGGAGCGACGAGATTGATGCCAACTACCCGCTTTTGAGATGAAGCTAGTGCAAAGGCAAAATCTAACTGAGCAAACACTTCAACGGGCGACTTTGTTCTTGTCGTTTGCTGCAAATAGCGCACCGTCACTGCACATCCAGGCTGTGCCAATGGAGTGCCGCAACCGAGTGTTTTCGAGACTTCGCGCTCCAACTGTGCAAATTGCTGGCTGCCGAGTGTCACTCGCTCGGTTAATCCTCGTTTGAGCAATTGACGGTGCATCAGAGCAAAATCTTTATTCCAACCAACTTCACGCCCTAGCTGTCGAACCTCGCTGCCCTGAACGGTAAGCATTAACTCTAAATAGGTAATATGCTGTGATGCTGCCCGATTTGCTACTGACGCGACCATATCATCCCAACGGTTCGTAGAGTCTGATATTGTCCCAAAACCACTAAAAGCGTCAAAAAATTGATCGTGTCCGGATTTTCCAGCAAATTGGAGGTTACGAGTAGACCAACGATTTATCAGGGAATCATAAACAGATGTTCGGTTTAACAATTCTGAGGCGGGAAAATAGCTACTGTCCTGACCGCAAGCCTTAGGTTCAACTAAAGCCCCCGCCTTTGGATTCACACAATATCCATCGGTGGCAGCCCACTCCAAATATTTTTCTGCGTATACAGCCCCGCTTAGATGACTGTGGATATCTCCTCCCTTCGGCATTCGCTGTACAAATGCTCGTAAAGCGGCCGGCTGTGCGCGATGGGCTTCAAACCAACTAGCAGTTTCAACTTCACTCCGAGTCGAGGACTGCTGCGAATTAGATGGGACTTGGGCTACTACACTGAAGATAAAACAGCTAGAACTCGTTAATACTCCTAAAAACAAAGATAAGCGCGCTCGTCTATGCATATAGATTTATTTTTTTGTAAAACATGGCCAGAATTATCTGAGTTCTCATGCTGTTCAAAACCATCAACTATCAATCTTTATAAGCTAGATAAACTATAGCCTAAGATAGATACGTATTAATAAATTTTAGTATTCGCTGAATAAATCGGGGCAACCTACCAGTTCAGCGCGATCGCATATACTGTAATGTGCATAATTAAAAGAACTTGTATGGTTTGTTACCACAGGTGTTTTAATGCAGGATTTAAGAAAATTAATAATATTTTTGACTTTCCCTGCAAAATAAGTAAGTATTAACACTACTGATCCTGAAACGCAGTGATTATAGTGATCGAAGATGAAACGTTCAAATCGCCTTGCTTGGATGGGAGCGATCGCACTCGCTGCGATCGTTTTACTTAGTTTATTTGCCGCTCCCAACAATACTAAAATTAGCACTGGCTCTACTTATAACCGCGCCTCCGATGGCTATGGTGCTTGGTATGCTTTTATGCAACAGCAGGGAATTTCTATCAAACGCTGGCAAAAGCCTTTTAGTGACATTCAGCCAGATAACAACCCTATTACCTTCCTACAGGTAGGCGGCGATCCAAGGCAGATGACACTCGATAGTCAAAAGCGTGAATGGATAGAAAAAGGAAATACTTTGGTAATTTTAGGTGCGGGGGCACGGGTTACAGAAGCGCAGTTTAGCACTATGCAAAAGTCCCCCCAAGGTAATATTAAAATTGATACACGTAGACGATATCAGAAAGTCAACTCCCAGCAAGTTGATTTAGGCGATCGCTTTGGTGCTGTTGTCTGGGAAAAAAATTACAATCAGGGAAAGGTAATTTTTTCTACTACTCCTTATTTAGCCGCCAACGCCTACCAAGATTATTCAAGTAATTTCAAGTATTTAGCCAATTTAGTTACTCAAAAAGGTAACACAGTATTTGTCGATGAATACATCCACGGCTATAAAGATGCCGATGTCAGAAAGAAAGAAAGCGAAGCAGATTTATCTAGTTTTGTTGCTAAAACTCCTGTATTTCCAATATTGGTACAAGCAAGTATCCTGCTATTAGTGCTAATTTGGGCGCAGAATCGCCGCTTTGGTAAGCCAGTAGCTTTAGATACACCAGTTGTAGATAACAGCGAGGCATACATTCAAGCTTTAGCGGGAGTCTTGCAGAAAGCTGATACCACCGACTTTGTTATCGAGATGGTAGGTAAACAAGAACAACTACAACTCCAAAAAGCCTTGGGATTAGGGCAAATACCTTTAGAACATCAAGCCTTGATCAATTTCTGGATAGAAAAAACAGGCGCAAGTGCAGCAGAACTAGATGCAGTTTTAAAGCTACAATCTCGCAAACAACCCATCAGTGAACGAGAACTGTTAAGCTGGTTGGGGAAATGGCGAAACATTAGATTAATTCGTAATTAGTAATTAATTTTTTGGGACTTCTAAATAAAAAATATCCCAAAACTGATGTAGAAATACTCTCTATTTCTCCCCTCTGTGTTCTCTGCGTCTCTGTGCTTTACTTATTTGCATAATTTATTTGTTGGAAATACCTTTGTAATTATGCATAATCTTTTTGCGTTAGTTATTTATCAATAAAAAATATGAGCGAAACTCATCCTATCTTAATTCATCTTGGTCAAGGTCTTAATCAAGTAATTGTCGGACAATCAAGCCTAATACAACAGCTTTTAGTAGGACTGCTAGCGGGTGGACACGTAATTTTAGAAGGAGTACCGGGGACTGGTAAAACTCTGCTAGTAAAAGTGTTAGCACAGTTAATCCAAGGAGAGTTTCGCCGGATTCAATTAACACCAGATGTTTTACCTTCAGATATTACTGGTACAAATATTTTTGACTTGAATAGCCGCAATTTCACTTTAAAAAAAGGGCCAATATTTACCGAAGTGCTGCTAGCAGATGAAATAAACCGTACTCCTCCCAAGACACAAGCAGCGTTACTGGAAGCGATGGAAGAAATGCAGGTAACATTGGATGGTGAAAGTTTGCCCTTACCAGACTTATTTTGGGTGATTGCAACCCAAAATCCCTTAGAATTTGAGGGGACTTATCCCTTACCAGAAGCGCAGTTAGACAGATTTTTATTTAAGCTGGTGGTAGATTACCCCGATCAAGCTGCCGAAAAGCAAATGCTGTTGAACCGTCAGGCGGGTTTTGCAGCAAGGCGTTTGGATATTAGCCGTTTGAAACCAATCGCAACAGTAGCCGACATTTTGCAAGCACGACAAGCAGTCAAAGAGGTTAAAGTATCAGAAGCGATCGTTGATTATTTGTTAGCGTTGGTGAGAACATCGCGTCAATCTCCCGATTTAACTTTGGGCGCATCGCCTCGCGCCGCCGGTGCTTGGTTGCAGACATCTCAAGCTTTAGCGTGGTTAGCTGGAAGAGATTTTGTCACGCCAGATGATGTTAAAGCAGTTGCATCGCCACTGCTACGTCATCGCCTTATTTTGAAACCAGAAGCAATGCTAGATGGTTTACAAATGGATGCGGTAATTGCGTCGGTAATTAATCAAGTACCAGTTCCCAGGTGAAAAAATCAACAAAAGACCAGTTTGAAAATCCAGATAATTATTAGGGCTGTTTAATTCCGATGACACACCTACTCATAGTCCCTAGCAGCGATCGCATTTAATCCGAGTGCGATCGCGCTAGCTATAATTTAAAATCTTTAAATGCTTCTTCTTGCCAATAAGACACCGATTTGGACGCAAATCATTCCCACGATCGCACTGCCAACCCAGTAAATTAACAGCATCGTGATATCTCCCTTATCTAAAAAACCTTTTGATTCCAAACCATAGGTAGAAAAAGTAGTATATGCACCGCAAAAACCTGTTGTCGTCATCAGGCGAAGTTCAGTCGAGATGATGCGAATATTCTCCGCAGCTAGAGTCAAAATATAAGCAATCAATAAACAGCCAGTCACGTTAATTAAGAATGTGCCCTAAAAACCAAAATCTTTGCCAAAAATAGCTTTTGCCAATTCGGTTCCATAAAAACGACTCAACGCTCCAAAAATCGCCCCAATCGCCACAGCTAGGGAATAACGTCCTTCGCACCCCTACACTTTAGGCATTTGGAAAGTAGACCAAAAGGAGGCTAAAACTAACTGCCTCCACAAGTTATAAAGTATGTGTAGATAAGACAGCAAGTATGTTGAGGAAAAAATCTCTATGACAAGCTACCAAGAAACCATACCTAGTAACGAATCCATTAATGAGCTAATTGCCGAGACGGCAAGCATTAACCATCTGGAGGTAATTGAGAATGTCATCGATTCTTTGGAACAAGATGACAGTGCGATGGTTAAGCGCACTCCAGAAGGTGGTTATCTCTGGAAGTTTAAGTACGGAAGTGTGGAAGTATTTGTCCAACTCAACGGGACAACCGATGAAGACACCATTACAGTTTGGTCTGCTGTGCTAAATTTACCTGCTAAAGATGAACCTAAGTTGATGCGGTATCTTTTAGAGTTAAACTGCTCTAGTACTTTTGAAGCACGTTTTGGTATTATTGAAAACCGGGTGGTTGTGATATCAACACGCACCTTAGCTGAGTTATCTCCTGGCGAAGTATCTCGACTCATTACCATTGTGGCAACGATCGCTGATAATAACGATGAAGCTTTACAATCTGAATTTGGTGCAACTTAAGGAATTTTGGATTTTGGATTTTAGGTCGCACCTTTGGTGCGCTTTCAGCGCAACTTCTGCATCGAATGCATAGCAATCAGGTTTGGCGACTAATTCCTTTGCTAGAGGCAGACGGCAATGTGCAGATGGCAATTGACCGATGGTTGCTAGAACAGCACTATTCGGGAAAGCACCCGCCAACTCTGCGTTTTTATACCTGGTCGCCACCTGCCATTTCTCTCGGCTATCATCAACGCCAATATCCTGAACATTGGCAACATTTAACTTGGCAAGGGCAAAAACTGGATTTAGTGCGGCGTCCCACTGGTGGACGGGCGGTGCTACACCAAGGTGATTTAACTTACGCTGTAATCACATCTAGACTGACGGGTAGTCGCCTCCATGTGTACGAAAAAATTTGTGAGTTTTTGATTCAAGGGTGGCGATCGCTCGGTGTAGAATTAGATTACGGTACGGCTGGGCGAAGTTACATCCACAATCCTAACTGTTTTGGTACTGCTACCAGTGCAGATTTAGTTTTGCCAGATAGTACCAAACTCATTGGTAGCGCTCAACTGCGACGTAGTGGCGCAATTTTGCAACATGGTTCCATCCGTTTGCAACCCGATGCTGAACTGTTCGAGCAAGTATTTGGTGCAGAATCTTTTACGGCTGTACAACTGCCTCAAAATCTGAGTGTAGAAGAGATTATTGCAGCTTTAGTTGCCGCAGCTAGTAATTGTTTTGATATGCAAATAGAGTTGAAACCACTCTCGCAATCTGAATGGGAGGAAATTTTGGCGCATTAGTATACCAATTAAAAAGCGCCTGGGAGTGTTGCCGTGTTTCCACCCCAAACGCTTTTTATTTTTAACTTGCTCCTCACACAATTAGATAGTATCACTGCTTCAATCAAAAGGCGAGTATATTGAGTGACACTTTCAAAACTGTACCTACAATGCAATTTTTATATATAAATTAAAAAATGCCTGGGAGTGTTGCCGTGTTTCCACCCCAGGCATTTTTTATTCTCAACTTGCTCCTCACACACAAATAAACATTATCACTACTTCTATCAAATGGCAAGTATATTGAATGAAATTTTTGACAAATTAAAAAGCGCTTGGGAGTGTTGCCGTGTTTCCACCCCAGGCGCTTTTTACTTTTAACTTGCTCCTCACACACGACTAAAACATATCATTAATTCAATCAGAAAACAAGCGTACTATGTGACACTTTATAAAGTGTACACCTTCCGGAGACTGATTTAGTGTAAAAAGTGACGTATACCAGTTAATACCATCACCAAACCCAGTTCGTTAGCAGCAATGATAGAATCTTTATCGCGTACACTTCCCCCTGGTTGGACAATGGCTGTAATTCCTGCTGCTGCGGCTGTTTTCACAGAATCATCGAAGGGGAAAAATCCATCGCTGGCGAGAATTGCACCTTTGGCTTTTTCTCCAGCTTGTTCTAGGGCAATTTTAACTGAGCCGACGCGGTTCATTTGACCAGCACCTACTCCTAGTGTAGTGCGATCGCTTGTCACAACAATGGCATTAGATTTAACATGTTTGCAAACTTTCCAAGCAAACAGCAATTCGGCTAATTCGCTGTCTGTGGGTTGACGTTCAGTGACTACTTGCCATTGACTGGTGTTAGCAATTATATCATCGCTAGCTTGGACAAGAAAACCACCTGCGATCGCTTTTACTGTATCCTTAGGGCCATCGCTCAAATCTGGTAGAGTCAAAACCCGCACGTTAGATTTCTTGGCAAGAATTTCTTGAGCTTCTGCATCACAATTTGGTGCAACCACGCATTCTAAAAATGTTTTAGTTAACTCGCTAGCTGTAGCTGCATCAATTGGACGGTTGAGTGCGACAATCCCACCAAAGGCAGAAACAGAGTCAGCATTAAAAGCTTTTTGATAAGCTTCTGAAATAGTGCTTCCTAATGCCGTACCACAGGGATTTGTATGTTTAATTATCGTTGCGGCTGGAGTATCAGTGAATTCAGCAATGATTTGACGTGCAGCTTCTAAATCAACTAAGTTATTGTAACTAAGTTCTTTGCCTTGCAGTTTTGTCGCGGCTGTCCATCCTGTTGGAGTAGTACCAGTTTGATACCAGGTGGCGGGTTGATGGGGGTTTTCACCGTAACGCAGAGATTGCAATTGTGTACCGCTAAGAGTGTACTGCTGTGCTTCTGCGAGGTAAGATGCGATCGCTTGATCGTAACTAGCAGTATGTAAAAATCCTTTTAAAGCAGCCTTTTGCCGAAACTCAAGAGATGCTACACCGTTATTTTGGCGCAATTCCTCTAAATACTCGTCATACTGGGCTGGATCGCATAATACAGCCAGATGGGCGAAGTTTTTCGATGATGCCCGTAGCATAGCCGGGCCACCAATATCAATTTGTTCAACCGCTTGGGATAATGTTACCCCTGGTTTAGCGATCGTTTCCTCAAAAGGATATAGATTCACCACCACTAAATCAATCGGGCGAATTTGGTTATTTTCTAAATCTGTAATATCTTGGGGAACATCTCGCCGCGCCAAAATTCCGCCATGAATTCGGGGATGTAGGGTTTTTACTCGACCACCTAAAATTTCTGGTGAACCTGTATAATCTGCAACTTTGGTGACAGGGAGTCCCGCATCTTTGAGTGCTTGGGCTGTTCCCCCACTGCTGACTAAATCAAAGTCAAATTCTTCAACCAAGCTACGGGCTAGGTCAATTATACCAGTTTTGTTAGATACACTCAGCAGGGCTAGACGCGCCATTGATCAATTCCTTAAAGTTAGGCTAGAAACGAAGGATCTCAAGTTTTGCATAAGCTTTGGTTTACTTCAAGATTTTTCGGCATCATTCTGAGATCCGGTAGTAGCGTGGCAACAAAAGGAGGTAGACAGGTTATCCGTAACTCCCTTGACATTGGCAAGTTTGGGCTAGCAAGGAGAAGAAGTTAGATAACTACTTAGCGATGTTACATTTCGCTTGTTTGGATTACTTTTAAACCCGTTTTGCTTTTCGGATAGGCTCTTAATCTATAAATTTATCAGCAAATAATATGACTCTCTCAACGGTGGTGAAGGGGATGACCTGTTGTCGGGTGATGCAGGCAATGACACCCTTCTTGGTGGTACGGACAATGATACCCTTCTTGGTGGTAGTGGTGACGATCGCTTAGATGTTGGTTCTTCAAATGTTGATTTTTTTGTCGGAGGCAATCAGCTGCTCTCTGGGGATGATGGCAACGATACTCTCTCTGCCTCAGGCTACGAAAGCCGCAACGGGAACGACAATTACTCCTCTGGTAACAACACCCTCAACGGTGGCGCTGGTGACGATTACTTGATTGTTAACCTTTCAAAAGGCAATAACCTGCTGAATGGTGGTGAGGGCAACGATACATTCTTCAACGACTACAGTGGCAATAGTGGCAATGATACGATCGATGGAGGTAAAGGTGACGATTTGTTGTTGTATAACACCAATAACGGTTACTACTATGCTAGCGAGGGAATGACTTCGACTTTTAATCCTATTACTAATAGTGGCTCAATTACATTAGGCACGACACTGGTTACCTACAAAAATATAGAGCGATTAAATATCAAAGGTACACAGTACGATGACTTGATTGTGGGGAGCAACGGTAATGATACGCTTGGCGGATTATACAGTAGTGGCAATGATACTGTAGATGGGGGAATCGGTGACGATTTGTTGATCGTCGATGACGAAAATGCTACCGGGGGAATTACTTCGGCTTTCAATTCTACTACTAATATTGGAACAATTACGGCAGGCACGACACGGGTTAGTTACAAAAATATCGAACGATTAAATATCACAGGTGGGTTCTATGATGACAATATTGTGGGGAACAATGGGAACGATACGCTCGATCCAGGCAGGGGTGGCAATGATACGGTAGATGGAGGAACAGGTGACGATTTGTTGAAGTTTTTGACCTATGCTACCGAGGGAATCACTTCGACATTCAATGCTACTACTAATACTGGAACAATTACGGCGGGCGCGAATGGGGTTAGCTACAAAAATATTGAGCAATTAGATATCACAGGTACATCCTACGATGACTTGATTGTGGGGAGCAATGGCAATGATACGCTCAATCCGGGCGGCAGTGGAAATGATACGATAGATGGGGGCAAAGGTGATGATTTATTGTCTTATACCGCCTACCTGGGAATCACTTCAAGTTTCGATGCTACCACTAATACTGGCTTAATTACGGCAGGCAGCGATCGGGTTAGCTACAAGAATATCGAACGATTACAGATCGCAGGTACAAGCTACAATGACTTGATTGTGGGGAGCAATGGCAACGATACGATAACAGGAAACTATTCTTACGATGTCGGATACCGTGAATCTTCTATTGTTGAGGTTATTGGTGGCAATGACACAATAATAGATGGGGGCGCAGGTGACGATTTGTTGATCGTCCATGACAGTGGTGATTTTGGGGGCAAGGGAATCACTTCGACATTTAATGCTATCACTAACGAAGGAGCAATTACGGCTGGCACGAATCAGGTTAGCTACAAGAATATCGAACGATTAGATATCGCAGGTACATACCAGGATGACAATATTCTGGGGAGTAATGGGGATGATA
Organism: Nostoc sp.; assembly: GCF_036919495.1. GTDB lineage: Bacteria > Cyanobacteriota > Cyanobacteriia > Cyanobacteriales > Nostocaceae > Nostoc. Next base: position 20,518 of record NZ_JBALBZ010000067.1, on the reverse strand, counting down.
CTCTCAATGGTGGTGGTGGCAATGATACCCTCATAGGTGGCAACGGTAATGATAGCCTAATTGGAGGATCTGGTACTGATACCTTTGCTTTCAATAGTTTCAATGAGGGCGTCGATCAAATTTATGACTTCAATGCGACTAATGAACTAATTCGGGTATCGGCTGCTGGTTTTGGTGGCGGGTTATCACCAGGTTCACTTCAGACAAGTCAGTTTAGCATCGGAGCATCTGCAACCACTAGCACTCAGCGATTTATTTACAACGATGTTACAGGTGCATTGTTCTTTGACCAAGATGGCAGTGCGAGTGCCTTTACTCAGGTAGAATTTGGACAACTTTCGAGTGGGTTATCACTAACCACAAACAATTTTGTGGTTGTTTAATTGTAATTAGCGCTCTATCACTCTAAGCAGAGAAAAGAGGAAATGATCGGATTGCGAGGTGTCTAAAGTAGCAACTCGCATCCGATTGATCAATGCAATTATAGCAAGCGATCGCGCGTGGAGTTCCTTCCCAGAAGGAGTTTACAAATAATATTGGTACTCCCATACTAAAAACCTTCGGGTGCGAAAAACTACAGAAATTATTGTCTGGCTTTAAAATAAAGTCTTCTTGGCAGATCATGACTTCACTACTATCATCGGTGTGATTCGCGGTTAACTCAAAACTGCCGATTTGTGTTTTCCATAAATTATTTGACGATATAGTAGGACTAATGTTTGATTTCTGAAAAAGCTCAGTACAGATCGAAAAGCCTAATTCCTATTCCCCACTCCCCGCCCACCTAGATAATTTCAAAAATCAAATACGATTCCTATAGGTATTGTTTAGGCAACCAGCAAATGCCGCTAAATACTAAATCCACTTGAAGAGATAGGATCTATGTACAAAAATATAATTTTAGGAGTAAACCTCTGTCTTTACAAGCTATCACCGTTAAAAGAGATTCTCAACCCTCCACAGGCTTAATTGTCACCTTACATGGTTGGGGTGCTAATGCTGAGGATGTAGCATCTTTGTTACCCTTGCTCAACTTACCCAATTACCAATTTGTATTACCCAACGCACCTTATCCTTATCCCTATTCTCCAGTAGGGAGGGCATGGTATGACCTACGGGTGGAGAATATGTATCAAGGATTGGCAGAAAGTCGGCAACTGCTAATAGATTTTTTGCAATCCTTAGAAAGTACCACTGGCGTACCTTTGTCACATACCATTTTAAGTGGATTTTCTCAAGGCGGGGCAATGACTTTAGATGTCGGCTCAAAATTGCCTCTAGCAGGTTTAGCTGTCATGAGTGGGTATTTACATCCTGATGCAGTAACGGCAGATCAAAAAGGGATTCCGCCGACTTTAATCACTCATGGGAGATATGATGAAGTTGTACCCCTACAAGCTGCTTTGAAGTCCCAAGAAACCCTCAAGTCTCTAAAAGTGGCGGTAGAATACCACGAATTTGATATGGGGCATGAAATAAATCCACAAACGTTAGAGGTGCTACGAAATTTCGTTGTAAATACAATTGCTTAGTCAGGATTACGAATTTTTTATAAATTCTGGTACAAATTCTGACAATTTTCACGAAATTAATGACTTCTAATGAGTAATATATATTGGGTGGCTGCGAAAGAGCGCAACTTAACCCATGCTGAAGGCGAGTGCTGCATAAGGGAGGGGCAAAGCATTATGACAACTCTAAGCATTTCCAAGAAAGAAATTGCTGCCATGACTGTGGCAGAAGTAGAAGAACTGGCTACACGTCTGGAGCTAGATAATTATAGTAATGCTTTTGAGGGTTTAAATGATTGGCATTTATTGCGAGCGATCGCATTTCAGCGTCCAGAGTTAGTTGAACCCTATATCTACCTCTTAGACTTGGAACCTTACGATGAAGCGTAGTTGAGAGTTAGGAGTTAGGAGTTCTAACTATTTAGTACTAATTTTTGTAACTACTTACTCCTAACTTTTACCATGCCTAATCCAAAGTTGAACAAGGTTCTAATTGCTGTAGGTGGCGGTATCGCCGCCTACAAAATTTGTGCATTAGTTTCGACGCTGTTTAAAACTGGGGTGGAGGTTCGAGTCATCCTCACCCGTTCGGCGCAAGAATTTATCACGCCTCTGACAATAGCCACCCTATCTCGTCATCCCGCCTACACAGATGATGATTTTTGGAAACCAACTCACTCTCGTCCGTTGCATATTGAGTTGGGTGAATGGGCAGATGTCATGGTAATTGCGCCCTTGACAGCTAATACATTAGCAAAGTTAGCCTACGGGATGGCTGATAATTTACTCACAAATACCGTGCTAGCTTCTACTTGTCCCGTGCTGTTAGCACCCGCAATGAATACGGATATGTGGGAACAGCTATCAGTGCAGCGAAATTGGCAACAGCTATTGATGGATAGCCGATATCATGGAATGAATACAGCATCAGGATTATTAGCGTGCGATCGCGTCGGTGCTGGTAGATTAGCAGAACCTCCAGAAATTTTGGCTCACATCCAATCGCTGTTACACACTCAAGGTAAACGTGATTTAGCTGGTAAACGCGTGTTAATTAGCGCTGGGGGAACGCGAGAGTATCTTGACCCAGTTAGATTTATTGGTAATCCTTCCACAGGTAAAATGGGATTAGCTTTAGCACAAGCCGCACTTCACCGAGGGGCAAGTGTTACTCTAGTACATGGCCCAGCTAATTGGGATGTACCATTAGGAGTGCAAGGAATTTCTGTTATTAGTGCCGAGCAAATGCAGCAGGCCATGCTGCAATATTTACCCAACGCTGATGTAATTGTGATGTCAGCAGCCGTTGCAGATGTGAAGCCACGAGATTATAGTACAGAGAAATTACCCAAGCGATCGCTCCCCCAAGCTTTACCCCTGGAACCAGTACCGGATATAGTCGCCAAATTAGCAAAACTCAAACAGCCGCATCAAATATTAATTGGTTTTGCAGCACAAACTGGAGATATTGTCAACCCAGCGTTAGAAAAGTTACAGAATAAAAAACTCGATGCTATTGTTGCGAATCCCATCGATCAACCTGATAGTGGTTTTGGGAGTGATAATAATCAAGCGATATTTTTAGATAGCCAAGGACGGCAAGTAGCGATCGCACCTTGTTCTAAATTAGAAATGGCGCATCATTTATTTGATTTTGTCATCAATTGATTAGGTATTGGGTAGGGACATGGCATTGCCGTAACCGTACAAGGAAACTACTACTTTGAATTGGGTATAACCCGTATGCTCTATGGCTTCAAGTCACTTTTCTAGATTTTACAATATAAGTAAGACATAAAAATAACGCTTCAATTATATGAAAATCCTCTCATCAGAGCTAGTCCATTTAGGATTTGGCAAATATGTGCGTTCTGACCAAGTGACAGCAGTTATACCAATAGAAGAGGAGCGAGGCCCAGGGCGACGAACCTTTGTTCACGTTCAAGGGCAAAACGATCCAATTATCGCCTCTCGCGCTGAAGATACCATCGTCCGTGATTTGGTACAGGAGCCAGGCGAAGTTACCCAAGCCCGTCAGCAGCAGGAAATTCTTCAAGATTTATTAGTTAATTTAGCTAATGTTAATTCGACTGTGCGTCGAATTAACCGTGATGAAGGCAGTTTGGATCTTGATTTGTTAGAGCGACGAATTAAGCAAGTCCTGGAAAATTAATTGCAGAAATCAGCAAACTAAATAACGGAGAAAAATATTGCTGAATACAATTACAGACCAAGTTTCAGTATCAGATACACAAACAAGATCGCCAAGGTTGTGGATACCTGAACGGGTACTGTTTACACCTGCTGCCCTAGATGAGGATTGGGGGCAGCAGATTCTTAAACGTGTGCAGTCACTCAACTTACCAATAGAAGAACTATCACAGAACCGCCTGAAGGGTCTGCGCGGTGAGTCTGAGCGGGATACTTACAACATCGCCAAGCGTACCTTAGCGGTGGTTACTGCACCACCTAGTTCTTTTAAACTGAGTCCCATCCCACCTTCTGCGGATTGGCAGTTTCACCTTGCCGAAGGTTGTCCTGCTCACTGTCAATACTGCTACCTAGCTGGTAGCTTATCGGGGCCACCTGTCATCCGCGTTTTTGCTAACTTACCGCAGATATTAGACAACTTAGCGAACTACGAGCAGCAGGGGAAAACCACAAGTTTTGAAGTTAGCTGTTACACAGACCCATTGGGTATTGAGCATTTAACTGGAAGTCTTGCTGAATGTATCCGTTACTTTGGCACTCGTACCAATGCACATCTACGTTGGGTATCGAAGTTTGATGCTGTGGATGGATTACTCGATTTACCACACAATGGGCATACTCGCTGTCGGATGAGTGTTAATGCCGCACCGATTTCTGGTAAGTTTGAAGGTGGCACAGCATCCGTAGCATCCAGACTGAATGCATTACGACGGTTGGCGCTACCACAAGAGTGTGGCGGTGGCGGTTATCCAGTAGGTTTGGTTATTGCGCCAATTATGCCGATAGACGATTGGCAAATGCACTATAGTCGTTTGTTTGACCAGATAAACGAGGCACTGGATTTTGATTGTAACCTTACCTTTGAGTTAATCTCCCATCGGTTCACTCCTGGGTCAAAAGAAGTGTTACAAACTTGGTATCCGCAATCAAAATTAGAGATGGATGAGGCAAAACGCAGTGTCAAGCGTAATAAGTTTGGCGGGACGAAATACGTTTATGAAAAGGACATAATGAAGGCGTTGCGTAGCTTTTTTGAGAGTGAGATTACTAGGCGCTTTCCAAATGCTGAAATTCTTTATTGGACTTAGAAGACAATACGGTTCAGTTAAGGTGCATAGGTCTTAAAGATCCCCCTTACTCCCCCTTAAAAAGGGGGAAATAGAGCCATTTTTAGCCCCCCTTTTTAAGCTACCGTGTATACACAAGTCGAATTACCCCCCTTAATCCCCCCGATATATTGGGGGGAAATAAGAAATCTTGTTCCCTCCCCTTTGCAAGGGGAGGGTTAGGGTGGGGTAAAACTGACGCACAAAACCAGGTGAGTAAGCTATTTCAGGCTTGTGTATACACCGTAGCTTTTTAAGGGGAGTTGGGGGGATCGAGTCTTATCCGAACCGTATTGACTTAGAAGACTACTTCGCTCATATAGAGTTTGAACAAATTAATTACTGGGCAAGAGAGCGATTGATATATGATGCGATCGCTCTCTTTTCTGGTTGCTCAGGTGCGTTAGGCTAAAGCCGTAACACATCCTACAAAAGAATTACTTTTTAAAACCTAGTGGTCTGTCCCAAAAATTTTGATGAGTTCGTAGTAAGCACTTTAGTGCTTAAAAATCCAGGACTAAAGTCCTGACTACGAACTTTTTTACCCCTCACCTGGGTTTGGCTACGCCCACGCAAAGCGGGATAATTTGGGCAGACGACAGGCGGCGTTATACATTAATAAGTGTATCTGCAATACCGGACTTGTTCTGGCTTAGTCTCAATAGCAAAGGTTTGGAGATGTTTACTTTATCAGAAACTTCTATCCTGGCGGCAATCCTACTGGTAGCTTTAGGCATTTTGGGCTGGGGCTTTTATCGCGCCAGACCTTTTGGTAAACTGGGAATCTTAGCCTGGTTACAGTCGGTGGTGTTGATGACTCCCTGGCTCCTGTTTTTTGGATTGTTTGCCGCAGGGATTTACATCAATATAGCGGGTATATTGTTCTTAGTAGTGACTTCCGCCGGATTGTACGTCTACTTGGGCAGACAGTTACGCGCAGCTGGGCAAGATGCCATCCTCAAGCAACGCGCCACAGAAAGACTCGCTGCTGCTTCCTCACTTGAAGCAAATTCCCCACAACCAAAAGTAGCAGAACTGAAACCGGAGATCCCACCGATACCAGAAGAAGACTTGAATGCAGTTAAAGGTATTTTCGGTATCGATACGTTTTTTGCTACAGAAACGATCGCTTACCAAGATGGAGCCATTTTTAAAGGCAATTTGCGGGGAGAACCCGAAGAGACTCACAACCGTCTAACTGCAAGTTTACGGCAACGCCTTGGCGACCAATATCGCCTGTTTTTAGTGGAAAATACAGACGGCAAACCAGTGGTAATTGTTTTACCTAGCCGCAACGATCCCCGGCCGATGTTGTTATCGCAAAAAGCTTTTGCAGGTATTCTGTTGATAGCGACCATTGCCACAAGTTTAGAAGCTGCGGGATTACTGCTGAATTTTGATTTCTTTGGCAATCCAGGGCGGTTTCAAGAAGCTTTGCCCATAGGCGCTGGGATATTTGCAATTTTAGTAGCTCACGAAATAGGTCATTGGTTACTTGCTCGGCGTCACCAAATCCGCCTTAGCTGGCCTTTCTTTCTGCCAGCTGTGCAAATTGGTTCTTTTGGTGCAATTACCCGCTTTGAATCTCTGTTGCCCAACCGCAAGGTATTATTTGATATCGCCTTGGCAGGGCCAGCCGCAGGTGGTATTGTTTCTTTGTTAATGCTGGTGACGGGCTTGGTGCTTTCCCGCCCAGGTAGTTTATTTCAATTACCAAATCAGTTTTTCCAAGGCTCGATTTTGGTAGGAAGTTTGGCGCGAGTTGTCCTCGGTTCGGCGTTGCAGTCGTCGTTGGTAAGTGTTCATCCTTTAGTGATAATTGGTTGGTTGGGGTTAGTAATTAACGCTTTGAACTTGATGCCAGCCGGACAATTAGATGGTGGGCGCATTGTTCAGGCAATTTATGGACGCAAAACCGCAGGACGAGCAACGATCGCAACTTTAATTTTACTAGCGCTAGTGTCTCTCGGTAATACTCTAGCCATGTACTGGGCGATCGTGATTTTCTTTTTGCAACGGGATCAAGAACGCCCTAGTTTGAATGAAGTCACTGAACCTGATGATGCTAGAGCCGCTTTGGGGCTTTTAGCTCTATTCTTGATGATTACCACGCTTCTACCCCTAACTCCCGGTTTAGCTGGGCGTTTGGGAATAGGATAGAGAGATGCGATTAATCGTACAAAAGAGACGCGATTAATCGCGTCTGTACAAGAGGAGTTTGAAGAATTATGCCTATCTCCCCATTCCCCACTCCCTAAATTTCTACGGTTTCCAACCTGCTAGTAAATTCGGGTAAGCTACGGGTGTGGGGAAAATTTTCTGGAAGGCAGTTTGACGCTCTTGAGGCTTTTCTTTGCTGATGTTCCAGAGGGTTTCATAGAAAAAGAAAGAGACTCCAGCGAAATTGCGATCGCGTACTTTTTGCACTTGTGTCTGAATCTGCTGCATCGGTATAGATCGGTTTTTTAACCCAGCCAAAATGCCCACACTCACCGGAATATGCCTCTTTGCCGCTTTCACTTCTGGATACTCTAATTCGCTGATAAAAACATTCAAATCATCACGATATATCTGCAAAACTAAATCTTCAATGATTCCCAGGCGTTCCCACTTCTGCCAGTCTGTTAAAAGGAAATTGTAGGACAAACGTTGAGGATTAGGAGCAACAGAAACCAGGCAATCTTTTTTAGTAGCTTTAATGGCTGTAAATACCCGTTTCATAAACTCGGTGATTTTGTTAGCTCTCCAGCTTACCCATTCTGGATCTTGAGAGTTTTTCGAGGGAGCTTTACCACGGTGTTCTTTTTTGTAAAGTGCCATTGTATAGGTATCGTATCCTAATTCTGATGGTAGGCCAAAATGGTCATCAAACTGAATACCATCAATATTGTAGTTTCTAATAATTTCAACGATTAAATCTTGAATAAATTGTTGTACTTCTGGGCGAAAGGGATTTAGCCAAACGCGATTATGTATGCCTTCTTTGAGAATCCGAGTTCCATCACTCTTACTAGTGAGCCATTGGGGACGATTTTTAGCTAATAGAGAATCTGCTGGTGCCATGAAGCCAAATTCAAACCAGGGAATCACTGTTAACCCTTTTTGATGTCCCACATCGACAATTTCTTTGAGGATATCTCGCCCTTTGAGTCCGGGTGTAGGATCGAGCGATCGCCCGATAACTTTGGCTGCAACTTTGCTAGGATACAATGTATATCCCCAATTCCAAACCGCTGGATATATCGTGTTAAAATTGAGTTGATCCAGGCGTTGCAAAGATCCCTTGAGGCGATCGCGCTCAAATAACACATCACTATCAATATTTGTTAACCACACTCCCCTTAACTCAGATGCTGGCGTTGGCGGCAGATTAATTTGAGCGTTTAAGGGGAACGATAGCATCACCGTAGCAACTACACTCAAGCTAGTTATAACGGCAAAAAAAAGAGACTTTCTGCTTTGGCGAAGATTCCACCAAGAATGAAACTCAACACACCACTTTATAAACCTTTTCATCATTTAGTTACAGACACGATCAAATTATGAGCAATCAGTATGAATAGCGATCGTTTCGATTGTAAGCGCTAAAATAATCGCTATTCATGCAGAGGTTTCTTATTTGGCGCTAGCTATAAGATCATTCCAGGCTTTGACTGATGCTTGTAAATCATTTGGCAGGTTATTTCGAGAAATATCGTTATACTGAACCGTACCCTTTTGGCTGGTAAGAGTATAGGTGATATAATCAGCAGAACCACTTGGGGCTGGGTAACTCAAATTCTTGAATTTACTAAATTGAAAACGTTCTAGCGATCGCACAAATTGTTGCACCTGTTGCACAGAAACGCGGCGAATACTACGCTCAGAATCATTAGCATCACCAATCCGCACCCGAATTAATTGTCCATCTTTGAGTAAAACAGTCTCGTAAGTTCTACCAGCAAAACCACCACTGGAAATTTGCCGAAATACTACATGTCCAGCTAATGGTGGTGGTAACTCGCTGACTGGAATTCGCACCGGGGTTAGTGGACTTGAGCTAGCCTTTTCATTTTGCCTGAGTGCGGAACCTATTTGATTGGTATGATAAACCAAGGTTTGTTCATCTTTGCCTACAACCACCCGCCAACCTGGTACCAAAGCTTCGGTACAGAATTCATCAGCTTTAGCTAATTCTAAACAGCCATTTTTCCAAGTTTGCTGTTGAAACTCAATGATTCTTAGCTGAGAAATTGGCTGTCGCAAACGTTTGGAGGCGGCTTGCAAAACAGCCTTTTTTACAGATGTGGGTAATTTATTTTGCAGATTGTTTGCCAAAGCTAAACGTAGCGATCGCTCATTGTTATGGTCTAAATCTTGCAGTGCCGCGTTAGTTACTGGACGTTGCAAACGGTTTAGTTTAATATTGTCTTTGAAAACTTCATTGCTTGTTTCTAGCGAGAACTTTGCAGTAGCGCCCGTAGCACCTTTGATAAATGTTAAACTGCTAGTAACAGACAAAATTCCAGTCAAAATCAAAACAGTGAAAATTCGCGCTTGATTGGGGTTAAAGTAGTCTTTCAGCATTAATTTCATAGTAAGATTTAGTAAAGAGTTATAGAACTCATAAATAGTATCCAGCCAATAATATATAATAAAGTAATACAATTCCAAAACTTCACAAGTTGGAATTAATGTTAGTACCTGTCTTCTAAAACAGATATAAAGACAAGACGCTGATGTAGTGATTGTTTGTTCCTTATAGCGATTCTCATTTGAATCAGGGACACAGCATTGCTATGTCCCTACGAGTATCTGTGTTCATCTGTGGTTAATTATTTTCTATAGCTTCCCCATAGGGAAAGCGTTATACAGCAGATTGTAAACTTGGTGAAGTATAGATATAGATAAAAGTAATTTTAGATAAAGAATCGTACAAAACCCTAGCAGAGGTTTTGCTCGGCTCAAACTTACCGTATACAAGATTTTGCAAGTAATCTCAGGCAATATTAAGCGCTAATCGCTTGTTGTTCAGCTTCAACTAACTGATTTTGAGGTAGATCAAATCTAATAGTACTAGCTGCCCAGTCTTTTAAATCGGGTGCTAGCCAAACTAGCTTTTGCAGAATTTCATCATTGACCCACAACACCAACGGAAACTGGAAGTCTTTCCGAAACTGATTTCGCATAATGTTGGTACTGATGATTAGTTGGTTAATTTTTATTACAGATTCTAAACCCCGTACCATCAAAGCTTCGGGTTGAGTAGCACCAATCGTAGTTGTAATAGCTGTATACAATGTGTCTGTTGCAGATGAAAGCAGGATTTCGTGGATATCTGCTGATGAAAATTCTGTTAACACATTCAGCACTTGCTGCTGCCTTTCAACACTATTACAACAAGCTAATATCAGTGAGAACTCCCCACCAGAAACCATCATCGCCCTTGCCAGCCTCTTAGTGGCTGCTGTGCTGCTAGTTGTGCCGTTTTCCGAATGACTTAAGCTGATCATTAAAAAAATCCTGCTTTTAATTTTAAAAATGTCTGAGCAATATTCAGTTATTCTACTCTATGAATTTTTATTCAAAAGTGTTAAGTCGGGTAATTTTGACGAGGTTTTTATTCTAATACCAAGCATAATACTACGCATTACTTAAGGAAAGAGTATATTCTGTATTATCCCACACATACAAATAAAGAATAATGTAAAGATAGTATCAAAATCATGTAAACAAAAGATAATGGAAGCAAAAGGAAGCTGGTGAAGAATTAGCAGTTGAATTATCAGTGTATTTTTCTAAATTTTGGCATCTACCAATAATTAAGTAATTATTTTATAATTTAAAGTAAAAAAAATACCCAGTGTTTGGTTTAACAATAAAGATTAGGAAGTGGGAGAAAACTGAACTGGTAACTGGTTTACTGTTGCCTACGGTAAGCTTTTTCTCTTGCTAAACCATTTCCGGGCGGGTGTAGAGTGTGGAGTAGTGAAATGGGATCAGCCCAAAATGCGAAAGTAAAAATTAACTCATCCGTTTGATAGAACTGGAAATTGAAGATGTCGCCTCGTTAGTCAGAGGGCACGGAATTGTTAGCTTTCTAAGATCAGTTCAGAACATCTAAAAATTTAACAAGTCATGCATTAAGACAAATTTGGAGGGAAAATGAAAGATGATGAGTTTATTGGCCACGCGCAAAATCGCGCCCTTTTCAATACGTTCGATTAAGAAATTTCTTGGTAGAGGCAAGCAGTTAAGTCGCTTCTCTACGAGATATTGCACTAATGCTCCAATTAAAAACTAAAAATTATTAATTAAAAATTGCAAGACGCTCCAGGATGAGCTAATGCTTCTCAACCAGACGCTACGCGAACGCTATCATTCTGGGCTGTTGAACCCAAAATTAATTAAAAAAAGTCAAGGGCAAATCCATGTAAAAACTTAATTTTTTTGTAAACTAATCAGGAGTGCCACACCATGCAATTCAAAGACCGGAGGTTTGCGGGTCAAGTTTTAGCTAAAGAGTTAGCCGCTTATAGTAACCACCCAGATGTTTTGGTATTAGGGCTACCAAGGGGTGGTGTACCCGTTGCTTTTGAGATTGCCAAAGCATTAAATGCTCCAATAGAAGTTTTGGTGGTACGTAAATTGGGTGTGCCCGATCAAGAAGAATTAGCTATGGGAGCGATCGCTTCTGGTGGAGTGCGGATAGTCAATGAATATATAATCAGCTTGGTGAAGATATCCGATGAAGTCATTGCTAGGGTGGCAGTGCAAGAAGAACGGGAGTTAGAGCGGCGAGAACGGCTTTATCGTTCAAAGCGTCCCTTACCAAATTTACAAGGACGCACGATCATTTTAGTAGATGATGGTTTAGCCACTGGTGCAACTATGTGGGCTGCTGTCGTGGCTGTGCGAAAGCAGCAACCCGCTCAGATTGTGATTGCTGTACCTGTCGGCGCACCCGAAACTTGCCATGAGTTAGAAGCTAAGGTAGATAAAATTGTTTGTATCTTGACACCTAGACATTTCCAAAGCGTTGGTCTTTGGTACGAAAACTTTCCCCAAACTACGGATGAAGAAGTCTGCGACTTACTCGCAAAAGCGGCAGAGGGTAGTTCTTGCTGGGGAGAGAACCCCATCCATATTGAGGAATTCTTCAGGAGTTAGAAACAAAGGAGTTGCTGTAGTCATCGCCATGAGTTCAGTATCATTCCCACTCTGCCACAATTTTATCGTTTATATTTTCTGCTGAGATAAATCCATTAAATTTGCCAGTTTGTAAACTACCCGCGCTCCAACATTACCATCCCACTCACCATCACCGACTTCGCAGATATCAAAGCCAATAATTTTTCTCCCACTATTGACTAATTCCCGGAATAGACAAAATGTTTGCTCTAATTCCAACCCACCTGGAACAGGAGTACCTGTACTCGGACAAAGTTTGGGATCTAGACCATCTGCATCAAAGCTAATGTAAACAGACTCAGGTAAATGACTAATAATTTCTCGGCATAAATCAATCCAAGTTGTTCCAGAGTAAAGCTTTTGTTTAATGGCTGGGTCGTAATATGCAATAATGCGACTATCAGATTGGTCAATCATTTGCACTTCATCATGACTAATATCACGCAAAGCCACCTGCACTAGCTTGGAAATTTGCGGTATTTTCATCGCATTAAACATAATAGACGCATGAGAAAACTCAAATCCTTCATACGCATCACGTAAATCTGCGTGGGCATCAATGTGCAAAATGCCATAGTTTGCGTACTTAGCCGCTAATGCTTGGAAATAACCTAACGGCGAACTGTGATCCCCACCAATGACTGCAACTCGCTTACCATTATTAATTGCTTGCTGGCAATTTTCAAACAGCCATTGATTTACCTGTTGACAAACTTGATTAATTTCTGTGAGGACAGGTGTTAAATCTGGTGTATCTGAGAGTTGTTTACCTTGGGCTAATCGTTCAATAATTTTTGCTGCCAAGGCGCGATAATATGTATTCTTCTCTAAAATATCTTGGGAAATTTCCACCATGAAAATTCCCTGCTTCCAACCATCAGGGTTATCAAAATCGAACAAATCTAGTTGAGTCGAAGCATCGAGAATTCGCTGTGGGCCGTTAGCAGTGCCTGCGCCGTAAGAAACAGTGACTTCCCACGGTACACCAAAGACAATCAGGTTTGCAGACTCATAATCGCAGGGCAAACCTAAGAGGTTGCCATTTACTTCACCTATGCCGCTAGGATTGTAGTCTTGTAATTGATTACTCATCGATTATCTTCTGGATTTACGTGGATAGACAGCACGCCGCCTAGTGGACATCTGCATTGTAATAAAAATTTTTCCCAGACGGGAAACTACAGCGCCTCTATTACTTGGTCGAAATTGCGGCGATACAGCTGTTGGCTGTACTCCTGCCACTCTTTGTCTGATGAGTGGGGCGATCGCGTTAATGTTGCCTGTTGCACGTATACCATCAAAGGGCGACGAAGACACTCATATTTCTCAAAGGCTTTGGCTATAGCTTGGAGATCGTCCCAGTTATTCTCCTCAGCAATTTTAGCGATGAGTGTTGTAACTATTAGCGCATCTTCTAATCCTTGATTAGCTCCTTGAGCCATAAAGGGAGGCATTCCATGTGCTGCATCGCCAACTAATACGATTCGCCCTACACTCCAGGCTGGTGGAATTTTGGCAGGATTAGCTTCAGTATTGAGGTCAGTTGGGTTAGAAACTTGTATAGAATCCGAAATAGTAGCGCGGTGAATGTAGTATGGACGCTGCTGCATGTTGGCAGGAGGAGATATACGCACTAATTGCTTGAGCGCATCAGGAAAACCTGCTTTCTCCAATTCCTGCAAAGCTAAGTCAATTAAAGAACTTCCAGACTTTCCTTGCAATGAGTCTAAAAGCAAAGCAAGATGTATTATGTACCCAAGTTCACCAGTTGATCTGCGAAATAATATTATCCTGATGTTATTTATACAAACAGAGTTTTCAGAGATTTCATCATTAGTGATTGTTACAAGTGGTGAGTTTTGAAAGAAATCTTCTTCTAGTTTCGTGCATAGTTCCTTTGGTACTTCAGCTATTTCCCTACAATATATAGCTGCAAACCCAGAGTATTCAGGTCGGGTAAAATCATGATATTGAGTATCTGTGTAAAGCAGCCTACGAACTGTAGAATTAATCCCATCTGCTGCAACAACTAGTTTAGCTCTAATCGATTTTGTTTCTAATTCTTGGGGGGTAATATCTGAGTTTTGGAGCTGCATATCATTATTTTTCTGTCCCTCTGCCCAATACGCGTAGGGGTTGGTTTCTATTCGTGTGTCACCTACACAATCTATGCGGATATAACCTTTTTCCGGCTCATTCACAACATTAATACAACGGTGATTAGCTTTAACTCGGTCTTCTGGAAGTAGCTGTCTAAGGGTTGTCTGCAAATTGTACCAAGAAATTGGCACTCGACCCTCGCCATAATCTTGAAACCAGTCATCAAAACTAAGCGAAATTGAATTAATTATCTTCCCTTGTAAATTTTTATAAACCCATTGCGGTGAAGCCTTTGCAGGTTGTTGCTTTTGAGCAGATTCGACAGTTTCCTGGCCATTAGACTGCTTGGGATTCAATAAATCCAGTCCAGTTTTTTTGACTTCTCCGTAAGCGTTAGGATCTAAGTATTTGAGAGCTTGTAATCCATTGGGGAGAAGATCCACTGTTTGTCCAACTTGACGGAAGGTGCGAGTTTGATCGATGACAAGGACATTTTCAATACCACGTTTACGTAAGCCAACGGCAGTTGCTAACCCAATAGGCCCAGCGCCAACTACTACAACATCATAGATTTCTTGAGGATTAGAAGAGGAGATAATAGATGCGGCTAAGGTATCAGCTTTGGTTGATGTGTTTATATGTGTATGGGGACTTGATTTAGTTTCTGGCATATTTTTATATACAATAATCTTGGATAGAAGCTGGGCAATATAGAAAGCTATAACCCTCAAGTTACATAAGATCACACAACAATATTAAAATCAAATACAAAAAGTTAGATATTTTGCCGTTGTTGAATGCGATCGCAGCCCGTTTAGATAAGTAAAACTAGGCTATGGATGAGTGTCAAAAATAATTTCATTTTTTTGGTAATGACTTTGAAGCACGTTAGACTACTAAGAAGTTAAACTACTAAAAAATTCAAGTTAAGGATGGATTTATATGCGCTTACCAATTGCAATTACTGCCATTTTAGTCGCGTCTTTGGGTTTGAGTACGCCTGTAATATCTCAACCTCCTATACAGGTAGCTCAAAAACCAGCGTCTAATAGTTTCGCTTTAGAACAATTTAAGAATAATTCCCGATTATGGAGAAATAAAAGAATCTCTAACTATCGCTATGAATTTACTAGAAGTTGCTTCTGTTTCCCCAAAGCCACAGAACCAGTGATTATTGAAGTACGTAATGGAGTCACAACTTCCATTACTTATAAATATAGTAAAAATCCAGTAGATGCAGGATTTTTTGAAAAATACAATACAATTCCTAAACTCTTTAATATCATTAGAAATGCGTTCATTCAAAGAGCAGACAACTTGACTGTACAATATAATCCGACACTTGGCTATCCTACTCAAATTAACATTGATTATGATAAGCAAAGAACTGATGATGAAATATTCATTACAATTAGTAATCTGCAACAAATAAAGTAAATATAGCTAAAGAAAACATTCATATAGCAGTCCGAAATCATTCGTGAAAATTATATCTCTCTTTCTTCTTTTTTTCCTTGGCGTCCTTCTCTTCGAGACGCTGCGCGTTCGCGTAGCGTTCCGTTGGCGCAGCCTCTCGAAGAGAAGGAAAGGCGGTTCGTTTCCTAATCTATATTTTTCACAACTCAAATAGGATTGCTATATAATAGAAAATTCCTGACTTGTCCAAAAAGGCTAGTTCAGCGATTGTCTATCTAAAAGTTGGGGCAGCAAAATCAAAAATATTGAAATATAACAACCTGCCCCTTAATTTAACTAGTTTTCCATCAGCAAATATTTAGGGTGGGTTGTTTTGTTATTTTGTAGAAACAATATTAGGTTCATTTGTGTAAACTTAAATTCAAACTTTCTTAGTGGGGATTCAATCGCTTTATGTATGAACCCTAATGAAGGACTTCAAAATTGCTAATTGTAGTAAATACTCCAGCATCGGCAGCTAGATTACCGATATTAATTTGGGTTGGATAACCAAGTTGTGGGTTGTACACTACAGTTAACTCAGATTCTCCACTATTGATCGTATTCCGAATCAAAGTAAAGAGTTTAGGGATTGTACTATATTGTTGTAATAGGTTTGGATCTACTCGCTTACCAGTTTGAGCATTCGTGATAGATTTTGTGATGCCGTTACGTACTTCAATGATTACTGGGCCTCTAAAATCGGGAAGACAAAAACAATTATTGCTAAGTTTGTAGCGATAGTTGTTAATTTTTTTTTGATTCCACAATTGGCGATTAATTCTTAGCTGTGTTAAGTTCGAGTTATTAATCTCTGCTTTTGCTCCATGCGTAGGAGGCACAGAAATTACTGGAGCGTTCAAAGTCAAAGATGCTACTAAGATTGCACCAATAGCAATAGGTAAGCGCATATCAATCCTTTCTTGACTAACGTTGAGTTATAGTTTCAGTGTGACTAAATAGGATTCCAGAGAGTTGAAATCACTTTTAGAAGTTGACACAGTTTATACAGAGAATCCCCAAGCGCTCGTAACAGCAGGAATATTCTCTACTATAAACTGAAAAAAATCCCACACAACCATACAATACTATTCACCTCAAATTTTGTGTTTTATGCAAAAAACGAATAATTTTAAAATTGGCATTATAAAATTTAGAAGCCAGTATCAGGTAAACCCCAAAATCTTGGCTATATAAGACTTTCAGGAAATTAAATATTCACTTATATAGTAATGATAATCATTTCAAGGTGGAAGTTAGAGACGGATACAGTCGAAGATAAGCTAATTTATATTTTCTGAAAAGAGTTAATTTATTTATTTTATCATTACATCAATTTTTACAATTATCTAGTAATAATAACTATACCCATGTAGTAATTGCTCCCGTAAGAGCAACTACTTATAAAATGCTGCTAGAAATTGAAATTCTATGAGAAAAATTATCGTTGGGGTGATGGGGCCTGGAAAAAATGCGACAGCAAATGATTTACAAAATGCTTATACACTAGATCAACTTATTGCCAAACAAGGATGGATTTTACTCACCGGTGGTAGAAATGTAGGTGTAATGGATACAGTAAGTAAAGGTGCAAAATCTGATGAGGGTTTAACTATTGGTATTCTTCCCAGCGATAATCAAGATAGTATTTCCTCTTCAGTAGATATTGCTATTTTCACAGACATGGGAAATGCTAGAAATAATATTAATGTTCTCACTAGTGATGTGGTAATTGCCTGCGGTATGGGTGCAGGAACTGCTTCAGAAATTGCCTTAGCTTTGAAAGGAAATAAGCAAGTAATTTTGTTGACTAATGATGAAGAAAGTAAGATTTTCTTTAAAAAGCTATCACCAGAGAATGTTTATATTGTGGAGAGTGTGGATCAGGCGATCGCTACAGCCAAAACAATCTTATACTAATTCGTAATTTGTAATGTTTAAGTCCGATAATCTATGATTGTATCCATAATACCCACCACAAAGCGATCGCTACTTGGAAGTAGTTCTGTCTGTGCCGACCACCAAGGCGATCGCTAGCTTTCAATACTGTAACATCAGACATCTTTTGAATTTTAATTTGGGAGATACTCAAGAAACATTACTGCTATCAAATGTAAACTCTAAGCAGTTTAGCTCTGATTCGATCATATTTTCTTCTTAGAATAATTTTCTAGTAACGCTTTGCGTAATTCGTAATACCTGTTTCCTATGGTTTTTAGACAATAGCCACTAAAATGAAATTAGCTATGTAAAAACGATACGGATGACACTACAAGACGCACGAGAATATGCACCAGCAACCGAGCGCAATCGTGAACCAATTCTAGAAGTACTTTTACAAGTATTGCCTAAGAGTGGCACGATCTTGGAAATCGCCAGTGGTACTGGTGAACACGCAGTCTTTTTTGCGCCCAGACTCAGAGATTGTATGTGGTTACCAACAGATACAAATCCACAAAGAAGAGCCAGCATTATTGCATGGACTGAACACCTTGGATGTAATAATATTTATCCACCGCTTGAACTTGATGTTAGAGAACCAGTTTGGGCAGTGGAGGAAGGGGCAGTAACCCAGTGGCTGGATACCTCGCCAATTACCGCCATCGTCAACATCAATATGATTCACATTTCACCTTGGTCAGCCTGTTTGGGGCTAATGGCAGGGGCAGGTCGTATCCTAAAAGCACGAGATATCCTCTATTTGTATGGGCCCTTCAAACAAGCTGGAGAACATACAGCACCGAGTAATGCCACTTTTGACAACTCTTTACGCGCCCAAAACCGAGAGTGGGGTATACGTAACTTGGATGATGTTGTAGCAGCAGCTAGCGCACAAAATCTCACCTTGAAACAAACTTACCAAATGCCAGCTAATAATCTTTCAGTAGTGTTTCAACGAAAATCGGCGGGAATCTCATCTCAACAATAGAGGTAGGAGGAATAGCCGTTCCCCGATTTAGTCATTAGTCATTACAGCCATGTTAAGAAAGATGTGGGTAGATAGAAGTACGGAATACGGCGCTGTGCGCCTGTTCCTCAAGAGTTTTCAGTTAGCTATCCTTATAAATAAAACAACTGAAAATTTTTGAAGTGTGAATCTTGAAATTGATTATGACTAATCCTACAGAATTACTGCGATCGCGCTACGGTGAAATTCCTTTCAATCCCGAAATTGCATGGAATGATTCTCTAACAGCACTACTATCTCACCGTTCAATCCGATCTTATTTATCCTCTCCTCTACCACCGGGAACTCTGGAGTTGCTAATTGCAGTTGCCCAATCTGCATCTACTTCCTCTAATTTGCAAACCTGGAGTGTGGTAGCAGTTGAAGATCAACAGCGCAAAGAGGAGTTATCTAAACTAGCAGGGAACCAAGCACATATTAAGCAGGTTCCTTTATTTTTGGTTTGGTTAGCAGACTTAGCGCGTCTAAATTACGTTGCTGATAGTCGCAGCATATCTCATGATGCGCTGGATTACTTGGAGATGTTTGTGATGGCAACAATTGATGCAGCTTTGGCGGCGCAAAACGCAACAATAGCAGCCGAGTCACTCGGTTTAGGAACAGTATATATCGGTGGAATCCGCAACCACCCGCAAGAGGTAGCAGAGATATTGAATTTGCCCTCCTCTGTGTATGCTGTATTTGGGCTGTGTGTAGGCTATCCGAATCCAGAAGTAGAAGCAGCGATTAAGCCACGATTGCCACAATCAGCTGTGCTGCACCGCGAAACTTATAAATTGGCAGATCAAGAAGAAGCGATCGCTCATTACAACGAGATTATGAAAGAATTCTATACTGAACAAAAGATGAATGTCCCTGGTGATTGGTCAGAACACTCAGCCCAACGGATTGCAACCGTAGAATCACTGAGAGGACGCGATCGCTTGCGGGAAGTTCTCAATCACCTTGGCTTCAAGTTACTGTAAACAAGAAAAATCAAAATTATGGATTTGCAACTCCGTGGCAAAGTCGCCTTAGTGACTGCTGCTAGTAAAGGTTTGGGCAAAGCTACAGCAAGGCAATTTGCCCGTGAGGGTGCAAAAGTTGCCATCTGCGCCCGCAGTGAGTTAATTGACAAAACTGCTGCGGAGATTGCAAGCGAAACAGGCACAGAAGTGCTATCTCTGCGTGGAGACGTTACCAATCAAGCAGATATTGAACGGGTAATTAATGCCACAGTAGAGAAATTCGGCGGGTTGGATATCCTCGTTACCAATGCCGGAGGCCCGCCCGCAGGCACTTTTGATGATATTGATTTGGCAACTTGGGAAACTTCTATAAATTTAACTTTGCTGAGTACAGTCCGCTTGGTAAAATCTGCTTTACCTCACTTACGCCAATCTACAGCACCGGCGATTCTTACCATCACCTCAACCTCAACTAAACAACCAGTCCAAAATCTTGTGTTGTCTAATTCCATTCGATTAGCAGTGATTGGTTTAACTAAAACTCTCAGCCAAGAACTGGGTAGCGATAAAATTCGCGTCAACAGCATTTTACCAGGCTGGACATATACAGAACGGGTAGAAGAATTAATAAATGCGCGGATAGCTAAAAGTAGTGAAACAAAAGAAGTAGAAATGAAGTAGGGGTAATTCATGAATTACCCCTACCATAATAACAGAGAGATAAAAATTATGTCAAAATTCATTAGTCGTAATCGCCGATCTATTCGATTAAAAGGTTATGATTATTCTTCAAATGGAGCCTATTTTCTGACAATTTGTGTGCGTACTTGTGAATGCTTGTTAGGAGAGATTCAGAATGGAAAGATGATATTAAATGATTATGGTGAGGTTGTTAGATTAGTTTGGGAAGATTTACCCAATCAAGTTTCAGATATTGATTTAGATGAATATGTAAGGTTCTTCAGTACTTGTTATGCTAAACTAATAATTAAAGTGCCAATTTAATAAGCATCTTACTCTAAAATTATTAAAGTTTCTGAATCCATAAGC
>NZ_JBALBZ010000066.1:0-5830 GCF_036919495.1 Nostoc sp. | reverse complement strand
TATAGTCATATACGATACCATTCCCACCAGAGCCATTACCGCCGCTGCCGAAGATACTATTGCCTCCTACTGCATTGCCGCCTTGGCCAATAGTGTTTTTGCTTTTGCTATAGTCATATACGATACCATTCCCACCAGAGCCATTACCGCCGCTGCCGAAGATACTATTGCCTCCTACTGCATTGCCGCCTTGGCCAATAGTGGCATCTTTAACCACGTTCTTCGTCTTCTTTCCGCCAGAAAGCTTGGTTTCTTCAATGGTGGTTAGTTCGGTAAATAGTGTGCTTTGCATGTTTTTAGTTCTCACTTGATTGTTGGGATTTAGATAACGTCAGACCAAACTCATGAATGCAAAAAGCATATTTATGAGTTTTTCTCCGCCGTTAGGAACATTATATAAGTGAAACTAGCTAGATAAAAAAATTATTTTTTTAACAAAGAAATATTATGAGTGCTTGAAAAACATACTACTGAGCTAATAATTATACTATTTTTTTGAAAAAGGATGAATTTTATCTCTGTGAAGTAAAATTTATAATTTTAATTTTATACATAACATATGGATATATATTAAGTATCGCTGAATGCGAGTTTGTTTTTTATACTAAATAAACAATTAAGTAAGTCGGCGTTGAAAAATCAATCTATGTGATGAAATGTAAAATCAGCCAACAGCTTATAAATCAGTGATTCCAGAGTTTTTACAAAACTAAACATACATGGGTTTTATCGTGCCGACCTACTTATCATGCGTATTAATACTAACGATGATCTGCAAGGCATCTTAATAAATAGCAGAGATTAAATAGTATTTTTATACCTTTTAACCTTGCTTAACTACTTGTTAATTAGAAGAGAAAATGACAAAGTAGTAGCTTGCTTCCCGCAAGGTAACTCAACACCAAAAAACCTTAACGGATTTGTCGGCTGATTGAGAAGACACATAGAGACAAGGAAAATCCCCCTTGTCCCTACGTTCAGTCGATTCAACCCTCTTGAGTTGCCAAAAACTGACGCAAGCTCAACAAACTCAAAGTTTGACCCAAATTTAAGGGCAAAAGTGAAACTCCTTCCAAGCGGGATTGTACCCAACCTTCTCCCCAGTACCATTCGTGGAACCCGTCAATGCCTCCGCTGAGTACTAAGCGGAGGCAGTTGGATTTCACAAGGTCTACTTGATGATGAATCGCAACTGGTCCAGTCCAGGTAGTAAACTGGAATCCGGGAAGCAGTTCTTCTGGCATTCCTGGCGCAAAGCGTTGCCCTAAGAGCCATTTTTCTAGTTGCACCGGATGCAGCAGACTGTCACGAATTGCATCTATTGGTGCTTCAATTTCGATTCGCAGTTGACTTTGTTGAAAATTACCCAGCATTTTTCTAGGATTACCTAAAGGTGAGACATCGCTATTTCTAATATTGCAAATAGTTTTTGTCATTAGTCATTAGTCCTTTGCAAATAAATAATGACTAATGACCAATGACAGCCGTTTATTTGCGTAACACCCCACTACGTCACTTTTCTACCAGCAGAGAACTTAGAATAGACAAAGTGAACTTGTTAAGAAATGTAAGGTTATTCATGGCGGATCAGTTAATTCGTGCAACAGCAGCCGAAGGTGGAATTCGTGCCGTAGGTGTGATCACCACACGTTTAACAGAAGAAGCACGGGGGCGTCACAAGCTATCTTATGTGGCAACGGCAGCACTGGGTAGAACTATGGCGGCGGGCTTGTTAATGGCTTCTAGTATGAAGCGAACTGGGTCAAGGGTCAATGTTCGGGTAAAGGGCGATGGACCCTTGGGTGGCATATTGGTAGATGCAGGCTTAGATGGTACGGTACGCGGGTATGTCGGGAATCCATCGGTGGAATTGCCTCCTAATGCCAAAGGTAAGCTAGATGTTGGTGGTGCAGTGGGTGGTGGCTATCTCTATGTTGTCCGGGATATTGGTTACGGTTACCCATACTCTAGTACTGTTGAACTAGTTTCTGGAGAAATTGGCGATGATGTGGCTCATTATCTAGTAAATTCTGAACAAACACCTTCAGCTTTAGTTTTAGGTGTGTTTGTGGGAGCAACTGGAGTAACGGCGGCTGGAGGATTACTGATACAAGTATTGCCCAAAGCTGCTAGAGACGAAGCTTTAGTAGAAACGTTGGAATCACGGGTTGCTGGGTTAGCAGGATTTACGCCATTGTTGCAAGCTGGGAAGACGTTACCTGAAATCTTTAATGACTTGTTGGGAGACATGGGGCTGGTAATCTTTCCCGAACGGCAAATGCTGCGCTTCCACTGTGGTTGTTCTTTTGATCGCGTTTTGGGGGCATTGAAGATTTTGGGAGAAGCTGAACTGCAAGATATGATTGTTAAAGATCATGGTGCTGAAGCAACTTGCGAATTTTGCGGCAATGTTTATCAGGCAAGTAGCGACCAGTTAGCTCAACTAATTGCCGATTTGCAAGCTGAATCTACTGTTTTAGGATAACGTATAAACTAGCACTGAATTTTTATCTTGCTAATGGTACTCTGTGGAGAGAGATAATCAAAAAAGTAGCTTTTTAATCATGAGAAAGTTACTATGTCAACAATGGAATTATCAACCTAAAACAGAGCGCTATTCAATTATTTTGGTGTGAGAGATGACAGAGCGGGATATTCCAGACAGTTGGTCTTCAGCCAGTGGAAGAGAGCCAGATCAAAACACAAGATTATCCCGAACAGAAGAATTCGGTGAAACTCAACCATTTGATGTTCCAGCTACTGGTTCTACCTCCAAGTCAGTGAAGCGGCGAAAAAAAAACGATCCGGATCGCAAAGCGTCTGGTAGAGAAGGATTACATATAAATAGTCATTCAGAAGAAACTGCTCAACTCAGTAAAAGTTCTGGGAAATGGCCACGCTGGATGAAAAGCTGGACGTTGTGGCTAGTATTACTAATGTTGATTCCCGGCAGTGTCGGATTATTGGCAGTGGCAATGCTGCTGAAGTTGCCAACTGCCCCTAATTGCCCATCGATTTTCTGGCCTCTAGCTAGTGCTTCTGTGCGGCTACACTGCGCTCAGTTAGCGGCTTCTAAAGAGACAGTGAACGACTTATTGCAAGCGATCGCTCTGGTGAAGCAACTACCACAAAATCACCCGTTGCATGGAGAAATTGACCGTTTCATCGAAGAATGGTCACGGGATATTTTAAAGTTAGCTGATCAAAGTTTCCAAACTGGGAATTTAGAGGAAGCGATCGCAACAGCTGAGAAAATCCCCCAAGACGTGGTTGCTTATAAATTAGTTGATGAACAAATTGGCAAATGGCAGTCGATTTGGTCAAAGGCAGAAGCTACATACAATGGTGCGATCGCCGAAGTAAAGGAACGGCACTGGCAATCGGCATTCATGTTATCCGCGAAAATGCTGCGCGTAGACAATCAATACTGGGCGAGTATTAAATACGACCAATTGAATCTTCTAATTGCCAGAGCGCGGGAAGATGGCGATAAGTTAGGCAAAGCTGAAAACTTAGCAAGTAGTAAAGTAGTTGATAATTTACTAGAAGCGATCAAGTTAGCGGAGTCGATTGGGCAGGAAAGTTATATTTACCAAAAAGCTCAGTCAGCGATTCCCGAATTTGGACGCAAAATGCTGGAATTGGCACAGGCAAAACTAGACAACCGGGATGCGGATGAGGCGCTGAATATTGCCAGACAAATACCGGAAAGTGCAAAACTACAAGCCGAAACAGATGACTTTCTCGCCATAGCTGACGCGAAAAGGAGTGCTTGGATCGGGAATGTTTCTGGTTTAGAGGCTGCGATCGCCCAAGCACAACAAATTGATCCTTCCAGACCAGTGTATAACGAAGCACAGCAACTCATTGCTCGTTGGCAGTTGGAAATTGAAGATGTTGCCAATTTAGAAAAAGCGAGAATATTGGCTAGTCAGGGAACAGTTCCTAATTTAACAGCAGCGATCGCCCAAGTAGAACTCATCCCTGCTAGTAACCCCAGAGCCAGAGAAGCGAGGCAAGAGATGAGTCGCTGGCGTGCCCAAGTGGAGACAATTGAAGACCAGCCTTACTTAGACCGCGCCGACCAGATAGCGGTATTTGAGGATATTAACTCCTTGCAAGCTGCGATCGCTCAGGCCAACGAAATCCGTAGAGGTCGTGCATTATATCCAGAAGCCCAGAAAAAAGTTCGGACTTGGGTAGGAAAGATTCAGCGAATTCAAGACCAGCCCTACTTGGATCAGGCACAAGAACTAGCTCAGAGTGGAAATCTCACCGCCGCCATTGGCGCAGCTCAACAAATTGCCTCGTCGGGAAGGGCGCTTTCTGGGGAAGCACAAGCTGCGATAAATGATTGGGAAGGTCAAATCCGCACCAAAGAAAACTGGAAAAAAGCCCAGGAAGTGGGGGCGGCTGGTACGCCAGAAGCCTTAGTTGAGGCAATACGACTGGCAGATCGGGTTTCAAACAATAGCATCTTACGTCTGGATGCGAATCAGGCTATTGACCAGTGGAGTCAGCAATTGTTAGAAATAGCACGTTCTCAAGGTCAGTCTGATATTGCTAGAGGGATTGACATTGCCAAATCGATTCCACGCGGTAGTGCTGCTTACAGTCCGGCGCAAGAGCAAATTAAAGCTTGGCAGCAATTTCTCAATCCTCAACCTTCGCCTCAGCCTCAGCTTGAGTCTCCACAATTGCCACCATCAACTACTACTAATGGGCAGTAATATCCTTATTAAGGATTCAGTCAACTTAACGTTAAAAGGGCGGTTAGAAACCGCACGCCAGTTGCTTCTCCCTTGGCGCTAGCCTCTCCCTTTGGGAGAAGGGGAGACGCTGCGCGAACAAGTCGGCGGAGCCGCCCAACGCACTGGCTTGTCTATACAGGCAAAACCCGCCTTTGCGGGTTAAAAACCTTAATGTTCTCTTAGCCCACGGAGGTGGGCTTTGTTTGTATAGCCGCGAATTCTATTCGCCCAGGCTCTACGAAAAATTTATTCCCCGATCGCTTCTCCCCATTCCTTAATTACAGAAAATAGTGATGAGTAATCATCATCAGCAAATGACATTTTCACGGCTGTTTGCAAAATTTGCCGCACACCTTTAATACTGCTGAGATCCAAACTCCGAGATTTCGCCTCACAGATAAACAATTCTGTATCTTTAAGCAAGTGTTTTGTGGGAAAATTCGGATCAGCATAATTGCCATCCAACATCCGTTGTAGCTTTTTGTCAAAGGTAGGTGCGTAGAGTGAACTGTCGCGCAATATTTGCATAAATACATCTACATCGACACCCTGACGCTGGATAAAAGCTAGACTCAAAGCAAAGCTAGTTGTTAGGGAAGCTATTAGTTGATTTAGTGCCAATTTCAGCGCCGCCGCAGATCCCACTGGCCCGATAAGTAAAGGTTCTGTGCCAAAATTTTGGAGTAACTTGAAGTAGCGTTCATATTGTTCTGGTTCGGCGCCTACCATAACACTCAACTTCCCAGCTTTTGCTTCCGGGATACTCCCTAATACGGGTGCTTCTAAATATTCACCACCACCTGCAACAACTGCATCTCTAATTTCCTGGCTTTGTGTGGGGGTAATTGTTCCCATTTGGATGATCGTGCGCCCTTCCAGAGTTTGCCAAGCCGTATCTGAAAGCAACACATTATAAATGGCCGAGGCATTAGTAAGCATGAGGATGACGCACTCAGCAGCACGAATGGCGTGGCGCGGATGTGTGACAATTTCAGCCCCAGCTGCTTGTAGTGGTGCTAATTTTTCTGGGGTGCGATTGTAGGCAACTAGCTGTATATCTGCGGCTAATAACCTTTGAG
>NZ_JBALBZ010000065.1:0-38789 GCF_036919495.1 Nostoc sp. | reverse complement strand
GCCCTGTTGTAATGGCACACTGCTAACATCATTAAGAAACTGCAAGTCCTCTTGCTTTTTCCAATTAGTGAGCATTGCTGAAGTTTCAATGTAACTAACTCGTTTTTGGTCTTCATACCATGCTTGTGTCCTTGCGGCGAGAGCGCGGTTATAGACTAAACGACTACATCCCATCGTTTGCCTGAGCAAGTTTTCCTGCTCAGGTGTTGGATAGAATCGATACTTGAAAGCTTTTTGTCTCATTCTTACATTATACCAAATATTCTGTAAGAGAACAAATTAATTAAAGCCGTCGTAGAACGATGGGGTTTTAAACCCATTCTTCTGATAAGAATTACTGACTCACAAGTTGCTCTTGGGATTCCTGTTTGACTGCTGACCCTTGATTTGCCAGTTGAATCAGTTCAATTTTATACCCATCTGGATCTTCCACGAAAGCAATTACTGTCGAACCATGTTTCATCGGGCCTGGTTCGCGCACGATTTTACCACCCTGATTACGGATTTCATCACACGTAGCGTAAATATCATCAACACCAAGGGCAATGTGACCGTAAGCATTACCCAATTCATACTTTTCTACCCCCCAGTTGTAGGTTAGTTCTATCACCGAGTTGTCGCTTTCGTCACCGTAGCCAACAAAAGCTAGAGTAAATTCTCCGCCTGGATAATCTTTTCGACGTAGTAATTTCATTCCTAGAAGTTCACAGTAAAACTTTAAGGACTCTTCGAGGTTGCCCACCCGTAGCATTGTGTGTAGTAATCGCATATTGACCTTTTCTCTGTAATTGATTTAGTCTTATTCTCTGCCAATATTTTACCTAGCTCAAAGTCTGAAGGTAGAAATACCATCCAGGAAAAAGACAGGATAAAGAATTCTCTTACCCATTTTTGGCGTTGATCCCTATCCATATAATGGAAATCTTCTTTAATCTCAGCCAATAAAGTCTCTTAACCGCCTATGCTAGCGATTGGGTTAGGCAGATGGACTGTATGCGTAACACACAAAGGACAAAGGAGAAAGTACAGATGAGTAAATTTCTAGATACTGCCATTGAGGCGATCGCAGCCCGTGAAATTCTTGATTCACGCGGTAGACCAACAATTGAAGCTGAAGTGCATTTAGCCAACGGTGTTGTAGGACTGGCGCAGGTTCCCAGTGGTGCCTCTACTGGCACTTTTGAGGCTCACGAACTGCGTGATGGCGATAAAAGCCGTTATGGTGGCAAAGGCGTACTCAAGGCTGTACAAAACGTCAAAGAAGCACTTGCACCCCAATTGTTAGGCTTGGATGCCCTCAACCAAGAATTGCTAGACCGGACAATGATCGCCATAGATGGTTCTGCTAACAAATCCAATTTGGGAGCTAATGCGATTTTGGGGGTTTCCTTAGCAGCAGCCAAAGCTGGTGCTGAGTCTTTAGAAATTCCTCTGTATCGCTATTTGGGTGGCCCTTTAGCAAATTTGCTACCAGTGCCGTTGATGAACGTGATTAACGGTGGCGCACACGCATCAAATAACGTGGATTTTCAAGAGTTTATGATTGTCCCAATTGGCGCAACTTCCTTCCGGGAAGCGTTGCGCTGGGGTGCAGAAGTGTTTGCTACCCTCAGTCAAGTATTAGATGAAAAGGGTTTGCTGACTGGTGTGGGCGATGAAGGTGGTTTTGCCCCTAACCTAGAGTCTAATCAGGTGGCTTTGGAATTGTTGGTTGCTGCGATTAAGAAAGCTGGTTATAAACCAGGGGAAGAAGTAGCTTTGGCGTTGGATGTGGCGGCTAGTGAATTTTACAAAAATGGTCAGTATGTTTACGATAGTAAACCTCATGCCCCATCTGAGTTTATTGATTATTTAGGACAACTAGTTGACCAATACCCAATTGTGTCAATTGAGGATGGTTTACACGAAGAAGATTGGCAAAGTTGGCAATTGCTTACCCAGAAGTTAGGTTCGCGGGTGCAATTGGTAGGCGATGACTTATTTGTGACTAACGCTACGCGCTTGCAAAGAGGCATCCAGGAAAAAGCCGCTAATGCCATTTTGATTAAACTCAATCAAATTGGTTCTCTTACCGAAACCTTAGAAACAATTGATTTGGCAACTCGCAACAGTATCCGTTCAGTAATTAGCCATCGTTCTGGTGAAACAGAAGACACAACGATCGCTGATTTAGCCGTAGCAACCCGTGCCGGTCAAATTAAAACAGGTTCCCTGTGTCGCAGCGAACGAGTAGCAAAATATAATCGGTTGCTGCGAATTGAAGATGAACTAGGCGATCGCGCCGTTTATGCTGGTGCTGTGGGGTTAGGGCCGAAGTAGAGAGATGGGGGAGCAGGGGGAGATGGGGAAGAAAATACTTCCTCATCCCCCTCATCACGGATAAAACCCCAACTTGGGCAACCCCAAGGTTTCATCCCAGCCCATCATCAGGTTTAGACACTGAATCGCTTGGCCTGCCTGTCCTTTAATTAGATTGTCAATTGCTGACATGACAATCACGCGACCTGTGCGCGGGTCAACTTCTACACCGATATAACAAAGATTACTGCCACTCGCCCATTTGGTTTGGGGGTAAACGCCACTACCGCAGACTCTTACCCAAGGAGAGTTGCGGTAGAAGGCTGAAAAAATTGTGATTAAATCATCTCGCACTAGACCGGGATCGCTCATTGTGGCATATACCGTTGCCAAAATACCGCGTACCATTGGGATAAGGTGCGGTGTAAATTGGATCATAAGTTCGTGGCCAGCTAAGTCACTGCAAATTTGCTCAATTTCTGGGGTATGACGGTGACGGCCGATATTGAAAGCTGCTATAGAGTTGTCTGCTTCAGCTAGTAATAAATTAGTTTGAGGTTGCCGTCCACTGCTAGATGTACCAGATTTGGCATCGATAATAGCTGTTTCTGGTCTGATTAAGCCTTGCTTTAAGAGTGGCGAAAGTGCAAGAAGGCTAGCGGTGGGATAGGAACCAGGACAGCCAACGAGTTGAGCTTCGGCAATGCGATCGCGATAAAGTTCTGGTAATCCATAAACTGCTGTAGCTGCAATTGTGCGATCGCTTCTTTCAATGCCATACCAATTTGTATAAGTTGTCAAATTACTAAACCGATAGTCTGCACTCAAATCTACTACTTTACAACCTTTTTCCAACAGTTTGGGCGCGATTTGGCAAGCTAGACCATTTGGTAAAGACAGGAAAACTACTTCACAACGGTGAGCAATTATTTCTGGTTCTACTGCTTCTATTGGCAGGTTAGCTGCATGAGCCAGATGTGGGTAGAGATCCCCAAAGGATTTCCCGATACTGTTTTCATCGCCTAAATAAACCAGTTCGACTTCTGGATGATCCATCAGTAGCCGTACCAACTGTACTCCGCCATAGCCCGACGCGCCAACAATCCCAACCGGTACGCGTCTAAATTTGCCCATGATCTGAAATCCTTATCCCATGAATGGTGAATTCGTTATCAGCTATCAACAATATCAGCGACTAGACGCACAGCGTACAAAACATCTGAAACCCCTCTACTTTTTTTAGATGCCGGGAAGGAGTGACGCGGCGAAATTGTCAAATATTTTATTTGTCTCTCTTGTCTCCCTTGTCATGTTCATCCTTGATTGTCGTTGCACTCTATTAATAAACCCCGATTTTAGGGGCAGAAATTTTTGCTAGGTTATCAAATCATTGCTAGTCTACTCCTCTGCCTTATAAAGGAGCTACAATCTAAAAGAAGAAATTGTTAAAAAAATTTACGTTGGTAGCTGGAAATCTTTCTGTGTCAGAGCCTAATACTAACCAAGCTTTTAAATTTGATTCGATTGATGCCGCCTTAGCAGACCTAAAAGCTGGTCGCGTCATTGTAGTGGTAGATGATGAAAATAGAGAAAATGAAGGCGACTTAATTTGTGCCGCTCAATTTGCCACACCCGATATGATTAATTTCATGGCGGTGGAAGCTAGAGGGCTGATTTGTTTGGCAATGACAGGCGATCGCTTAGACGAGCTAGACTTACCCTTGATGGTAAGCAACATTACAGATACTAACCAAACTGCCTTCACTGTAAGTATTGATGCTGGTCCAGAATTGGGTGTAACCACAGGCATATCAGCAGAAGACCGCGCCCGCACTATCCAGGTTACTCTCAACCCAGCCACCAAACCCACCGATTTACGTCGTCCTGGTCATATTTTCCCGATTCGGGCTAAAGCTGGAGGCGTACTCAAACGCGCAGGACATACGGAAGCGGCTGTGGATTTAGCCCGAGTAGCAGGACTATACCCAGCAGGAGTAATTTGTGAAATTCAAAACTCCGATGGTTCAATGGCGCGGTTGCAGCAGTTAGTTGAATATGCGAAACGTCACAATTTAAAAATTATTAGTATTGCGGATTTAATCAGTTATCGCCTACAGCACGATCGCTTAGTGTATCGAGAGGTTGTTACCAAACTGCCTAGTGAATTCGGTCAGTTTGAAATTTACGCCTACCGCCATACTCTGGATAATACAGAACACGTTGCAATTGTCAAAGGCGATCCAGCTAACTTCAAAGATGAGCCAGTAATGGTGCGGATGCACTCAGAATGCTTAACTGGTGACGCTTTAGGTTCCTTGCGCTGTGACTGTCGGATGCAGCTTGTCGCTGCACTCAAAATGATTGAGTCTGCGGGTCAAGGTGTAGTTGTATACCTGCGTCAAGAAGGACGGGGAATCGGCTTGATTAACAAGTTGAAAGCTTACTCATTGCAGGATATGGGGCTGGATACAGTAGAAGCAAATGAGCGTTTAGGATTTCCTGCCGATTTGCGAGACTACGGCATGGGGGCACAAATATTGATGGATTTGGGGATCAAAAAGATACGTTTGATTACCAACAATCCCCGTAAGATTGCTGGAGTTAAAGGCTATGGGATGGAAGTAGTCGATCGCGTTCCATTGTTAATTGAGGCCAATGACTACAATTCCTATTACCTGGCGACAAAAGCGAAAAAGCTGGGTCACATGCTGTTGCAGACTTATTTGGTAACAGTAGCAATCCATTGGCAAGATGACCCGGAAGCTGTGACAGAACGTTATGAACGCTTAGAGAAATTGCGACACTTAGCGAAAAGTAATGATTTATTGTTGCAGGAAGAAGCGCGTCCATTAGCGATCGCTATATTTGATGAGCCATCCTTAACAGTACACTTGGGTTTGGATCAACCAAAAGTTGCTAGTTGCGATTGGTATCAGCAAAATGGTCATCCTTATATCCAGGCTATCTTCCAAATTCTGGACAATCTTGCAACTTTGCCATACATCCAGAAAATAGAATTTCTGATTTCTTCTGGTTGCGATCCCTTGAGTAATTTACAAGTCCAACTGGATCGACACACATTTCCAGATGGTACACTGCCTTCATCGATTAGCGATCGCCTGGAGACGCAGCAAATTTATAGCTTTAGCAAATAGCTTGGTTAAATAAATTTTGTCGGGTGTGTTATCGCAAAAGCGTAACGCACCATTTTTTATTTACTTACTCTATATATTGGTCTGACCTGACGATAAGTATTAAGTAAGCTCAAAAATTTATTACCATCAAAATTTATCGGGTCAACTTTTTTACCAGAACGGTCTACTAGATGGTGCGTAGTGATGCGATCGTCTGGGACTTGACTTTGAGCAATTAACCAAGCAAGAGAATTATATTGAGCCTCCGTATAGCCGCTATGGGTTTGTTGACTGCTAGCGTCATAACTGTCTGGCGGTGTTTCTAAAGAGACATGATAAGCGAAATTATTCACAGACGCAGGCAAATTCGGATTAGTCTGCACAGTTTCCACTCCCTCTGGAGTCTCAAATACTGAGTTAGCTGCACCAAAAGCCCGCTTTTCTGGCGGTACTAGATAAACTACCGTTCCGTCTAACTTGATTAAAGCGTGGTAACTTGCTTGTACATTTTCATCAGTATGGGCTACTTGAAAGAAATTAACGGCGCTGGAAGCAGAATAACCAGTTTCATGGAGGACGATAATTGGTTGATTGTTGACCAGAACGCCGTTAACATCTTGGGTGTATCGTTCTCCATAGTTACTTGGGTCAACCGAAGCAACTTGATAACTCGGTCTGTAATGTGCAAAAGCTTGAGTGGTTACATACCTTGCTACAGGCTTGTTAATCTTGACTGGGGACTTGATAACATTTTGAAATTTCTTCTCTGGCTCTTTCGCTGATTGAAATTGCGCCTGGGGATATTGACTGAAAGCTGTAACCTGTGCATTGGATGCACGGGATATTGTCGGATTATTTTGTAATTTTGTCGCTCGTCCAATTAGCAGCACTACAATTAAAGCCATGAACATCAGCGAGATTAGTAGCACCCTAGTCGCCCAGTCTTTAAACCTCATGTTTCTAATACCCGTAAAACGGTAGATATTAATTTATAGCTAAACTGATGTATCTTTTGTAGGGGCGCACTTCTGTACGCCCCTAACGCCTATGGTATCCAAACAAGAATTGCTATAATACTTTAATTCTAGTTAAATATACGTTACTAGTATATGTTGTAATCCTAAGTAATTATTTTAGATGCTTCTTTTGTCTAGGGAGCTATTTGAATGCTATTAAAACCATTGCTACTGGTTCAGAGAAGAGTTGATGAATTGTCTCTCTACAATTCAAAATCACAATAATTCAAAATCACAATCTCAAATCTAATCTAGTTAGCGTTTATACTCTACTGCGTAGTGTTCGCATAGCTACAGGTAATGTCCCTCTGGAGTCAAAACTTTCTTTAATCCACCCCAGTGCTGTTGGGGATCTTTTTCTTCTAAAAGCTGACGCAAGGCACGCAAAGCTGCACCAGCAATTCTCATTTTGAAATAAATAGAGTATTAACCCCATTTTGAACTTCAAAATATAGTACAGAATAACTAGTTTTTCCGAGAAAGGAGATAGCTAAAAAAATAATTGCCTCCATTAACTAAGTATAAATACTCAATATACTGGAGGGGATTGCCTGACAACTAAGGGTAAAATCGGGAAAATAGCTCTCTTTTGAGAATATAGAACTCAATCGAAATAACAAATTATTAATAGTTGTCAAGCTTTGGTAAAATTGGTGATAAAAAATAGACGATATTGACGAAATTAGAGATAAATATATTTGTAATTTGCTGGAATTAGAGGAAAAACACGCTAATACAATCAATGATTTAGAGTTAGAAATTAAAATAAAGAATCGAAATATTGATGAAATTCAAAGAAAATTGTTCATTAAAGAAGATGATTTTAAAAGACATGACAGACTGGTAATCATAATTATAGTTACAATCCTTGCTTTCACAAGATTTCTTATCTTTATAATCAACGAGATTAAATTAAAACTTGATTATTATAAGTATCGATCTTCCATTACTATAGTGAGAGAAGAATCGCGGTAAAAAGATGAAGGTGAGATTTGGTAAGGAACTATTAGACCTGTTGTGTAAGTATTTTCTATCTCATGCTAGGATGCAAATAAAAATTCAAAAATAAGGACTTTTGCAAGAAATATAAGAAAAAACAAACAAAAAACTAGTAATGCTTACAATGAAGGCGATTTGGATTTTTTGCTTGCTACTTTTATTACTTTTGTGGGGTGGCGGCGATGCTCTTGCAGGAGAGCTATCTGAACGGTTAGCAAATTTTCCCCAATGGGAAAAATTAACTTCCGTACAATCGGCTTCGGGTGATTTGGTTTATCCTGAATGGATGGCTGGTACTTGGCAAGTTACAAGTACTTTGGTAGATTTAGCTGCACCTTTAGCACCAGAAATAGTAACTCCAGGATTTGAAGGTAATCGCCGACAATTAAATCAGCCTGTGAGTTTTGTAGTAAGATTCGTCAAAGAGCAACCATCTATTACTGCGTTAAAAATATTACCTCAGATAGATAAAAAATCCCCAATTTTAGTAGCAGATAGAGCGTTTAATAGCTTGAATTTGGCAAGAGCTTACTTAGGGGATGAAGCTGTGTTATTAGTCAAAGTAGATCCAAATTCACCTAATCGTCAGATTACGTTCTTGCGTAGCAGTCGGCAACTAGTTTCTATTGTGACTGCACGGGCTACAGAAACTACCCCTGATGGCAAGTTCATCACTACAGAAGTATTTCAACAACTATTTAAAGGCGGTTCACGCCCTTATTTAAACTCTGTAGAATCTACCACCGCTTATCATAAACTTCTAACAGCTAATCTGGCAATTGAGGCAGATCAAGTTACTGCTGTCTATCTTTCGCCCCAAGATCCAGATTACTTTAAAGCTGGTTCTCGACCAGTTGCTCTCTATCGCTATCGCCTAGAATTTATCCCCGCCCAAATGCCTACTACTCCAAAGGAGTGATTTAAACCTATAGCCCTTGACTACTGTGTAGTACATGCGTAGTATATGAATTCCAAGTTTACGATCGCGCTCTTGGACGGTGTGCATCATGGCCAAATTTCAAGATATTGTCAATTACTTTCACCCCTACTGGAAGCTGAGTGTTTTCAGTATTACAGCATCTAGCATTTACGAAGTTATTGATTTGGTTGTCCCTTACGCGATCGGGCAGATTTTAAACGTATTGTCTGCTCAACCATTGGATAAACCACTTCAAAGTGCGATCGCAACTTTTTCTGGGATTACCAATTACCCAGTTAATAACACTCTATCTTTGGGTGTATTACTGGCTTTAATTTTCCTTGTTACGGTAGTGAGAGCGCCCACACAACCCTGGTTAACCAATTGGTTTCATTGGGATATAGCCTTCAGGTCGCGTCGAGAAAAAAACGAAACAGCGATCGCTAAAGTTCTGACTCTCCCACTAGAATTTTATGATGAAAATAACCCTGGACGCATTGCTGGAAGAGTAGCTAGAGGTATTTCCAACCACACTTTTAGTTACCCTGAAGTTGCCGGACAGTTGATTCCTAAACTGGCTCGGGTACTGGGGATTTTTGTGTTTATCTTGTTCATTGAGTGGCGGATTGCAATTTTATATCTAATTTCCTTTGTAATTATTCTCAGCTTCAGCTTGAAGAGTTTACAACAGCTAATTAAGTACGAAAGCCGTCTGGATAAATATGGAGAGGACACCGAAAGCCGCACTTCTGAATTAATCACCAATATCAAAACGGTGAAAGCATTTGCTACAGAAACTAGGGAACTAAAGCGGCAAAAGCAACGTTTGGATCGTGAACTAACGGTGCTTGATTATCGCATCCACAAAGGTTATACGAAACTGGGTACTTGGCAAAGAACCGTAATTCAGTTTTGTGTATTTACAATTCTGGGTTTGACTTTAGCAGCAACAGTAAATGGGAGAATTTCTCTTGGTCACTTTGTCATGACCTTAACTCTTTCTAGCATGGCTTATGCCGAATTAGAACCTATTAGTAACTTGGCAGAAGTTTTTGCCCGTCGTTATTCTCCTATGCTGCGGTTTCACGAATTTCTGCAAGAGCCAACTGCATCTGATTCAGCTAGTCTTTTAGAAGAGAGCAACCAGGCAGAATCACCTTATAAATTTACTGGAAAAGTTGAGTTGTCGCACCTCAGTTTTGGATATGATGCCAACCGTCAAGTTTTACAAGATATTAACTTGTTAATTGAGCCATACCAAACAGTAGCATTAGTGGGACGCTCCGGTTCTGGTAAGTCTACTTTAGTGAAATTGCTGTTGCGATATTTTGAACCTCAAGAGGGTCAAATTCTGATTGATGGTCAAGATATTCGCACTTTGGATGTGGGTAAGTATAGACGAAGGCTAGCGATCGTTCACCAAGAAGTAGACGTTTTCAACGGTACTATATTGGATAACCTCACCTATGGCAGACCAAATGCTAGTTTGGAGCAGGTTCAAGAAGCCTGTAGAATTGCCAGAGTTGATGAAGTAGTGCAGCATTTACCCAAAGGTTATTATACCGTCGTGGGAGAACGAGGTGTCAGGCTATCTGGAGGACAAAGACAACGATTAGGAATTGCTAGGGCGTTGTTAGTGGAACCAGACGTACTGATTTTTGACGAAGCCACTTCTAGTTTAGATTATGAGTCTGAGCGTTCGATTCAACTAGCGATGCGATCGATTCAAGGTACTTGCACCACCATTGTTATTGCCCACCGTTTAAGTACAGTGCGAGAAGCCGATAAAATTGTAGTTCTGGAGCAAGGAAAAATTGTAGAAGTGGGTAACCACGATGAACTTTTGCGTCATGAAGGTATTTACCGCCGCTTGCACTCCCTGCAAGAAACAGGAGAACTCCTGAGTTAGGGGACAGCTTTTGGATTTTAGATTGACTCCACGAATCAATCAGCTTGATTAAATCGACCTTATTGACAACACAATAAGGTCAATTTTTTCTAATTATCCCCAACAGTATTTGGTACAAAAATCGAAATTCTGAGCCACCAATCATGATGTATACAATATGTAATAATAGATGTTTACTGAATTGTGCCCACTCAGTAATTGAAGTTTTCTCATAACAAAAAACTAAGATTTACTCTTACCTGCTTCTTTCTGCGCCGCCTCACTGTATTTCTTATAAAGTTGAGTACGAATTTTGGCTTCTTGATAACGGCTGTGTTTTTGTGGCACCTTACTCATTAAATCTGAAGCCCGTTGCCACTTAGCAGCTATGTCTAACCACTGAGTTGAGACTGTGGCTGTTTTGCCAGATGCAGAAGCTTGGTTGGCAATTCGCACGGCTGTGGCAAATTGGTCATCAGACGGGTCAGAAAGGTTATTTTTAGTAGGACTAAGTGATGTTTGAACTTTCCTATTGCTCGTATTTTCTGGAGTTATAGATTTAGAAGTTTGTAATTGGATTAGGTTTATCAGATTATTACCTAACTGGGCATAAACAACCCAACTAAGCAACAACAGTGAGCATAAACCAGCCGCAGCTAATATCTTTACTTTAGGCTTCTTTTTATATTTTTCTTTGTTAATAAGTACTAAAGGACGAAAGACTTGAGTTCTAGGAAAATTTGGCTTTCCTAGTTCAGCTTGAGCTTCGGTGAAATCTGTAATTAATTGCTTTACAATATTAGGCTGAATTAAGGTAATTTCCTGTGACCAAAGCAATTGGTTGTCGCGATCGCTATCTATTTCCTTTAACCACAGTAATTGTTGTTCCCGAACAATCCGACTGTTGATATTGACTCGCCGAATGTAACGCGGGGCGATGGAATCAAGAATTTGCTGGATTTGTTCTACGAGGGGTGATTGCTCAAGTTGCTCTATCCTAGCCGCCTCGCACAGAAGTTGTAAGACACCATCAGAAAAGATGGCTCTAGTTCTGACACCAGACTTGGCTAGCTTTTCGTTCAATAGCTGAATAATCGCAGCAACGCTACCTTGGTGAGCTTGCCAAACGATATCATTTATGCGGTCTACCACCTGAAATTTAGTGATAGCTCTTCCACCCTGACTGATTAACGTATTCATTAATTTAGGGACTCTTTTCTACTTACCTTGATCTTGTTTTCGATTTTACGAGTAAAAAGTTGAGTTGCCAAATAAAATCATAAATATACAGCCTACCTTTTCGGTTCGGCAAGGATGCTCGATCGCATTAAGTTAATTTGACACTCCTACGCCTTGAAAGTGTGGGATTCTTAGGCTGAAACTGCGCTTTTAGGATAACGCCCATGCTGGCGGACGCGCTACCTGTTTGACATAGTACATTAATCATGATTTTTTGCGTAGGCGTAGCCCGCCATAGGCATCGCCTTTGGTCAAGTTGAGGTATGGTGAATGCACTCTGCGGGCGATCGCTTTGATATTTCTGGAACTGTCACGCCGTTAGATATTGTTCACAGACTAAACAAAATTGCTGTATCGGGATCTTTTTGAGAGGAATTCTCGCTTTTTTCGTCTTTTTATCATAATGGCAACACTAACTAGCACTGCGATCGCTACATTAGAAATATATAAATCAAAATCATTGTTGATTTTTATTCATCCGCAGTTCACACAAAACCATGAGTGCAAGTACCATTATTTCCGACAATCCCCTACTTCAAGGCACTGGTTTACCTCCCTTTACAGAGATTAAACCAGAGCGAGTAGTACCAGCCTTCAATCAGTTGCTGGCAGAACTTGAGCAGCAGCTTGCCACCTTAGAATCTAATGTAGAGCCTACTTGGAGTGGTTTAGTAGAACCCTTAGAAAAGCTGACAGAACGGCTTACCTGGAGTTGGGGGGTGGTAAATCATTTAATGGGTGTTAAAAATAGCCCGGAACTGCGCGAAGCTCATGAAATCGTACAGCCACTAGTAGTACAATTTATCAACAAGCTTGGTCAAAGTAAACCTATCTATAATGCTTTTAAGGCACTCCACACCAATGATAGTTGGGCAACTTTAGAATTAGCCCAACAGCGCATTGTAGAAGCGGCTATTCGAGATGCAGAACTTTCTGGTGTTGGCTTAGAAGGAGAGGCAAGAGAGCGTTTCAACGCCATACAAATGGAGTTAGCAGAACTTTCTACCAAATTCTCTAACCATGTACTTGATGCCACTAAAGCCTTTAGCTTAACCCTAACAACACAAGCGGAAATTGACGGTTTACCACCAAGCTTAGTAAGTTTAGCCGCCCAAGCGGCTCGTGCAGCTGGCGAAAGCAATGCCACACCAGAAAATGGCCCCTGGCGGATTACTTTGGACTTCCCCAGCTATGGCCCTTTCATGCAGCACAGTACCCGTAGAGATTTGCGCGAAAAGCTCTACAAAGCTCATATCACCCGCGCTTCTAGTGGCGATTTGGATAACAACCCCTTAATTGAGCGCATTTTGAAGTTGCGCCAAGAACTCGCAGATATACTAGGCTTTAAAAGTTTTGCCCAATTGAGCCTAGCTAGTAAAATGGCTCCCAACGTCGAGGCAGTCAACGCCCTATTAGAAGAACTACGCCGCGCTAGTTATGATGCTGCTGTCAAAGACTTGGCAGAACTCAAAGCTTTTGCGGCATCACAGGGAGCAGTAGAAGCTGAGGATTTAAAACACTGGGATATCAGCTTTTGGGCAGAACGCCAACGAGAAGCAAAATTTGCCTTTACCTCTGAAGAATTGCGTCCCTACTTTCCTCTTCCCCAAGTGTTAGACGGCTTATTTGGACTAGTCAAGCGGCTGTTTGGCGTCACTGTCACCTCTGCCGATGGTCAAGCGCCAGTATGGCATGAGGATGTTCGTTATTTCCAAATTGCTGACGAAACTGGTTCTCCCATAGCCTACTTCTACTTAGACCCTTATAGCCGTCCAGCCGAGAAACGCGGTGGTGCTTGGATGGATGTGTGCATCAATCGAGCCAAAATCACTGAAAATGGTGTTACCGCCATCCGCTTACCTGTAGCTTATTTGGTGTGTAATCAAAGTCCTCCCGTAGATGGTAAACCTAGTTTAATGACTTTCTATGAAGTAGAGACTTTGTTTCACGAGTTTGGTCATGGATTGCACCACATGCTCACCAAGGTTGACTATACCGGAGCCGCAGGCATCAATAACGTGGAGTGGGATGCGGTGGAATTACCTAGCCAGTTTATGGAAAACTGGTGTTATGAGCGACCGACTTTCTTTGGAATGGCGAAGCATTACGAAACTGGTGAAGCCCTACCGGAGCATTATTATCAAAAGCTGCTAGCGGCGCGTAATTATATGAGTGGTACTGCCACGTTGCGGCAGATCCACCTGAGCAGTCTTGATTTAGAATTACACTATCGCTATCGACCTGGTAGTAATGAAACTCCCTCAGATGTGCGTCATCGCATAGCCAAGACTACTAGTGTTTTACCGCCACTTCCAGAAGATTCAATTTTATGTGCTTTTGGACATATTTTTGAGGGTGGTTATGCAGCAGGCTATTACAGTTACAAGTGGGCTGAGGTACTAAGTGCTGATGCTTTTGCCGCTTTTGAAGAAGCGGGCTTAGAAGATGAAGAAGCTATAAAATCTACAGGTCGGCGTTATCGAGATACGGTACTGGCACTTGGTGGTGGTCAGCATCCAATGGAGGTGTTTAAAACTTTCCGGGGTCGTGAACCAAGTACGATCGCTTTGCTCAGGCACAATGGTTTAGTCAGTGCTGCTGTAAACTAAACACACGTTTGTAGAGACGTTGCATTGCACTGTCTCTACTCGCATTAAATTTTTATAGAACAGAATTCAGGAGTAAAGGAGTCAGAATGGGCTAAACGCCCCGCTACCGCTAACAGAATGAATTTATGACAGAAATTGCGGATAGCGGCGCGAAAAGCGACGTAGGAGCGTCTGAATAATCGGCTGACTTCTGTAATTCTTCAGCGATCGCCAATCTGTGGAATACAAGTAGGTCAGCGTAAATAATTATTGTCAGCAGCTTTAATATTTTAAGGACAACCTATGAGTAAACGAGTAATTATAGTTGGGGCTGGGTTGGCGGGACTGACGGCTGCTTATGAACTGGTTCGTGCTGGCTTTGATGTGCAACTGTTTGAAGCCCGCGAACGAGTTGGAGGACGAGTCCAAACGGTATCTCTTGGAGCAGAACAGCATGGCGAATTGGGTGCAGAGTTTGTCGATGATAACCACACAGCATTGATATCTTATACTACTCAATTCAACCTCATGCTTGAGCCTGCCTTTGAGTTTCCAGATGACCTCTGCTATTACATTGATGGTAATTTATATACTCAAAAAACGCTGACTGCTCAACAGCAAGCTTCCTTAAATGAAGTGTATCAGCAGTTAGATCAATTATTGAAACAGCAAGCCGATCCTGCCCAAACGTTAGGCGAGTGGCTCACCGCACACTCCATTGAT
The DNA here is from genome assembly GCF_036919495.1 of Nostoc sp. Taxonomy (GTDB): domain Bacteria; phylum Cyanobacteriota; class Cyanobacteriia; order Cyanobacteriales; family Nostocaceae; genus Nostoc. Next base: position 23,985 of record NZ_JBALBZ010000065.1, on the reverse strand, counting down.
CCTTTCGCTTGTAAACTTATTCGTCAGCAATCCTACGGTCTGTATGCTGTCGAGCCGGAGGCGATTGGAGTTGGCTTTTTTGCTTACAGTGGTACTTCGGGCGATCGCAATTTGCGAATTCGAGGTGGCAGTACTCAACTTGCAACCGCATTTGCTAGCTTTTTGGGCGATCGTATCCATCTTAACACCCCAGTTCGACGGATTCACCAGCAAGAACAAACCGTTGCCGTGAGTTTAGAAACGCTTCAGGGACAGGTTGAAGTATTTGCCGACTGGATTGTTGTCACAACTCCCTGGAGTGTTTTGCGCCATTTGTCTATTGAAGTTCCGCTTACAGATGCACAACGAAAGGCGATCGCCCACTTGTCTTATGGGACATCGGTTAAGACTTTACTTCAATACTCCAACCGTTTCTGGCAGCAATCCAGTTTAGGATTATTCGTAGGAGAAACACCTTATCAAACGGTCTGGGAATCTACCTTAACTCAGGCAGGTGAAATGGGAATTCTTGCTTGTACGAGCAGTGGGCCACCTAGCCGAAATGTTGTTGGACATGCCGTTGAATTAGCACAGCAAACTGTATCCGCCCTTAACCCAAATGCTCCTAAGTCGATGATCGCAACTGCAACTCATGACTGGAGTGCTGATCCCTGGTCACAAGGATCTTACTGCTATTTCGCACCTAGAGACTTAGCAACCTGGCGCTCTGACTTATCGTACTCTGCTGGACGAGTCATTTTTGCAGGAGAACATACCGCTCCTGTTGAATATTGTGGCTATATGGAAGGAGCCATTCGCAGTGGACAACGAGCATCAACGCAAATTTCAGCTTTCATGATTACATGAAAAACTCCACGCCACTTGCGGGATGGAGTTATTTTTTGGACTTAACCGAACAGTATTAGATTATGCAAGTGGTTCTAAGATCACAAAATTCTTATTTTATTTATCAAGAATCCAAAAAATAGCACCACCTTACTTACAGGCTGGCGCTATTTTCTGGATTTAATTGACAATAGTTAAATGAATTTCCTAAATTCCCCTCATTCCTTCTACGCAACTTGCTTTTATACAGCACTACTACGTGTGATTAAGTTCCACAGGAAAACTGCAACAATCGCACCAAGAACTGCTAGCGCAATACCAGGAATACTAAGAGTAGGGGCTGCTAAAGTTAACGTTCCTGTACTGAAGAATACGCCTAAGCTACCGCCAACAAAAGCACCGATGATTCCTAGTAAGATTGTTCCCAGAATACCGCCACCTTGATGACCGGGGTAGATAGCCTTAGCGATCGCACCAGCAATTAGACCTAAAACAATCCAAGCAAGAATATTCATTGTTTTTAATTCGGTAAACGTTTTTTACTCACAAATTTATATTATCAATCCTCATCTTTCGTTCCATCTACCATCAGAATTAATCATTAATAACCATAAGGAAGAGTTTAATCACAACTAATTTTATTAGTATGTACCACCCTTAAGCTAAATAATCAATTAAAAAAAAGCTCCTAGTCGGTCTTCAACTAGGGGCTTATCAAACTATTGCTTGGTAATTGCAGTATATGCATTTTTAATTAGCTCTCTCCTCTACTAGAAGAATTAAGCTGAGTTTTTAAAGACTGTCTCTAAAGTAATGTAAAGAAAGCAAAATTAGGCGATGTATAGGACGAGAGTAGTTAATGACTCAATGGCTAAGAAATGGTAAAAGCCTCCGATAAGACCAATGCATACTTAGAAAAATCAGGCTCACCAAGGTTAGCAACATAACCCCTAAAATCGTTCCGTATGCTTTAGTCCGCCACCAAAATCCGTTTATTTGTACTGCACCTAGCCGGACAAGCTTCCAGAAGCTGCCTATATTCATGCTTTTGGAATCATGAATGGTGATTGGTAAATATTCTGCTGGGTTTTGTCGTGCAATTGTCATTTTAATTACTCCTTTAGCCCCAAAAGCTGAGGTATTTATTTTAAACTACGTTAATACGATAGACTTACTGTTGTTTAAAGTATCTCATAACTTGATACAAGAAGCAAGTTTGAGAGCCGATCGCGGTTAGTATGTCACGCTTGTATTGGTGAATGGGAAAATTTGCTTGTATTAGCCCAATCTATAATCCTTAATCCCCCATTCCTAATTTCCAGTTAAAATGCCTAATCAAGTTTGGTTATCACAATTGCAAAAACATCGGGCAATCGCAGTCATCCGCGCCCCTAAAATCGAAGTGGGACAGCAAATGGCAATGGCTGTAGCATCTGGGGGAATGCAGTTAATTGAGATTACCTGGAATAGCTCGCGGGCTGGGGAATTAATCACTCAACTACGTTCGGAATTACCAGCCTGTACTATTGGCACTGGTACGCTATTTAATGTGCAGCAGCTAGAAGAAGCGATCGCATCTGGGGCGCAATTCCTCTTCACACCCCACGTTGACTCCGCAATGATTCAAGCAGCACAAGAAAAAAATGTGCCGATCATCCCAGGAGCTATGACTCCTACAGAAATTGTTACCGCCTGGAGTCAGGGCGCTAGTTGTGTAAAAGTGTTTCCCATACAAGCAGTGGGAGGGGTCGATTATATCAAAAGTTTGCAAGGGCCACTAGGTCAGATTCCCTTAATTCCTACTGGCGGCGTGACTTTAGAAAATGCCAAAGAATTTTTGCAAGCCGGAGCGATCGCTGTAGGTTTGAGCGGGGAATTATTTCCCAAAAAGCTTGTCACAGAAGGGAATTGGGAAGCGATCGCATCTGGGGCGAGAAAGCTGATACAACAGTTAAGTTAACTTAGAATCAAATATTAAAAATTCACGTCTATTAAAGTAATAGATAGGGAAACAAAAGTGAAAACTGATAAGTTTCTTAAGACCCCATGAGTTGAGTGTGAGTGTATCTAAAATGAAAAAGCTAATTCATCCTGACTGGGTGCGTCACTTAAAAATACTGCTTACTGGTACAGCACTGTCTTTAAGTGTTTTTACTACTACTGGAACGAGTGAAGTTTGGGCGAATACCAAAGATCAAGTGATTGCCCAAACAATCCAGACATTACAACAATCAGATAAACGTTGGATTCAAATTGATCTTTCAAAGCAACGATTAATAGCTTGGGAAGGTGACAGAGTAGTTTATGGAAGTGCTATTTCTTCTGGCAAAAAAGGTACTCCCACTCTTGTTGGTACTTTTAAAATTCAATCCAAGTTTAAAACAACACGGATGCAGGGGGAAAACTACGATGTTCCCAACGTTCCTTATGCGATGTTTTACCAAGGTAATTACGGTATTCACGGTGCTTACTGGCATAAAAAGTTTGGCACACCAGTCAGTCACGGCTGTATAAATGTTGCACCTAAACATGCTAAATGGCTATTTGATTGGGCATCCGTAGGCACACCAGTAGTTATCCAAAAATAGTAGGGAAAGGAACCAAAAGGCAATTTAGAGAAAATAATTAATAACAACAAATCAAAACAATTGAGTGATTCCCAGCAACATTTTATGCTGGGAATCTTCGGAGTCGGAATTACTAAATTTGGAATAAAATATAGAAGAGGGCATTTAACGATTTGCCCAAGGAAATAAGCGTAAATCCTGACAATTGCCGTGTGAAATTAAAAATGCAAATATAAATTTTGGGAAAGTTTGTATTTAGGCATTTAAATGACAGATTTTTTGTAAAAGAGTCCTTTGTAATTAGTCATTAATTAGAACTCATCATTTAATTAAGGACAAATGGCAAACGTGCAAATTGGATGCAGATTAGCTTAGGACTTGTTTTGAAAAAGTATTAGCGGATGAATTGCGTAAATCCTCAACAGGAAGCGAGTAGTCTATCTGGAAATTTGTAGTTTTCCAGAAAATTACTTCACTTCATAGTTTTTGCGTAGTTTAGAAGGTGAGGCATAATGCAATCTTGGATTCGCAGTGATAGGATTCGTTCTTCAGGAACTTTTTGTACAGGCGTGGCGCTGATGGTGGCAACTCTATTTTCTTGGTCATCACCTTTAGCAGGTACACCCAACTTTACTACAGCAACAGCCGCGTCAGTGGATGAAAACAGCATCACTGCATCTAATATCAGGCAAACATCCCAACTTCGCTGGATTGAAATTGACTTGTCAGAGCAACGCTTACGTGCATGGGAAGGTAAAAGACTTGTTTATTCATATCGCATTTCTGGAGGCAAGCGATCTACCCCCACACCCATAGGTAGATTTCGGATTAATTCTAAGTATCGTACTCATCGGATGCGAGGGAGGGACTACAATATTCCTGATGTTCCTTACACAATGTATTTTTACAGAGGCTATGCTATCCACGGTGCTTACTGGCATAATCGGTTTGGGACTCCAGTTAGCCACGGTTGCGTAAATTTACCTGTTAAGCAAGCTCGCAATCTTTACAGATGGGCTTCAACGGGAACTTTAGTAGTGGTGCGGAAATAATTCGTAATGACGCTCGTTCGCCCTTGGCGTCTCCCCTTGGGAGAAGACTCGCTAACGCTGCGCTAACGTAATTAAGAGTTGCAATTCTGTCTTTGATGTATGGACAGGTGCGTTCACGGAGTTAAGCACCTGTCTATACATACTGCTAGACTAAAAACACATCTTCGAGGGATTTAGGAGCGATGAGCTACTCAACTACTCACCCTGGAGGAGTTTCTGAAGCTCCCAGAAACAAAGCCTGCGAGTGAATATATTAATGGTGAGATTATTCCTAAACCAATGCCGAAAGGGAGACACAGCCGCTTGCAAGGCAAACTCGGTGCTGTTATTAATGAAGTCACGGAGAATGAGAAAATTGCTTATGCATTTCCCGAATTACGGTGTAGCTTTAGCGTAGGCGTAGCCCGCCGTAGGCATCGCTCAATTGTACCTGATGTAGCTGTATTTCAATGGGGACGCATACCTTTCACCGTTGATCGTGAAGTACCTGATAATTTTGAACTTCCACCAGACTGGACGATTGAGATTCTTTCGCCAGAACAAAAACCTAACAAAGTAATTGGCAACATTCTCTACTGTCTAAAGGATGGTAGCCGCCTTGGATGGTTTCTTGACCCTAATGATTTCAGTATTTTGGCATTTCTACCAGAGCAACAACCAGTATTACTCCAGGGAGAAGATTTTTTGCCTGTATTACCAGAAATTCAACTTGCACTAACCGTCAATCAAGTTTTTGGATGGTTCAAAATGGGCGGTTAGAAATAACTTATAAAGTGGGTAGGCGTTGCCCATCGTAGCTTCTCTGGCGAAAAAAATATAGATATAAATCATGTCTATATGGTTCGAGAATTTTTTAGAAAATAACTGTCAAGTATTGCCTATCAACATTGAAATTGCCAAACGTTCCGGTGAATTGCGAGGTCAACTAAGATTAAGTGGGAAAACACACACCTAAGCAGATATGATGATTGCTGCTACTGCTCAAATTCATCAATTGACTTTAGTAACGCACAACATCCGGGATTTCGACGGTTGCGGTATCCCACGTTTAAATCCTTTTAGTTAATTAACTCAACTGTGCCACAAGTTGATTTTCCAAGAGCGTATCATTGGTTAACAAGTCCTCAACGGTGATTCGCAAAAAGCGTTGTTCATCAACTTGAAAGAGAATTTTTATCCGATCGCTTCCAGGATATCCGGCTGGTGTAAGTTGGGCAATCGTTCTCGCGCCTTCTTGATCGTTGAGAGGTTTGACGCTGGTTTCAGTATTGTCCATCCGGCGAGTAATCAAGCGATCGCCATCGAAATAAACTTCAGTACTACCCGTATCTGCTCCCAATTCTCCCATAATTAATTCAATGCTGGGCTGATTTTCCAGTGAAGCGCCTAAGACTAATTCCACTGGCTGACTCATCGGGTATGCTTGTCCCGCTTTAATTAAAGAATGCCATTTGTGACGCTGATTGCGACGATCCCAGTAGCGAATACCATAACTATGATACAGAAAATCTTTGATTTGTATCCCTTGTGCTAACTGTAATGCACCTTGAGCGATCGCTTCAAAGGGACGTTCGCAACGGATTTTTTCTGGCTCAAAATACTGTTTTATCCATGTCTGCACTGCTGGCAATTGCACTGTTCCACCAACTAACAAAACTGCATTGATATCTGGAAGTTCTATCCCTTGGCGTCTTGCTTGCTGCAACAGTGTTGTCATAGATTCATCTAGTAACTCAAAAAATGCATGTTCTTTAAGGATATTTTCAAAAGTATCGCGGTTTAATTCCAGTTCATAGCTTTCAAATGTCTCATCATCAAAATAAACTTCACTAGCTTGGTTTTGGGTTGATAGCTGAATTTTTACCCGTTCTGCCAATCTCGTTGTCAAGGGACTTATCGCCAGTTCTTGAGTTTTGGCAAAGTAATCTACCAACCAATTATCAATATCAGTACCGCCCAAATTTTGCCCAGCTTTCGCCAGGACACGGGCAGTTTTAACTTTTTGTTTTGAATCTTCAGCCAGAGACTTATTACCCCACTTGAGGAGAAATCCGAGCGGCTTTGTGGTTGCTTGTACGCTTTGATCCAACCGGACAAGGGATAGATCCAAAGTTCCACCGCCAAAGTCAATCACCAAGAGAATTTCTTGATCTGCCAAGCCATAACCCAAGGCGGCAGCTGTGGGTTCATCCAGCATCCGCACTTGTTCGACAGGGAGGGCTTGACAAACTTTCCCCAACCAGTGACGATAAGCTTCAAAACTGTCTACGGGTACGGTTAATATTAGAGAATCTAACCCCCCTTCCTGGGGAGCTAGTTCTTCAATTACTTTGGTGAGGAACCATTGCCCTACTTGCTCAAAGGTGACAATTTGTCCATCTAGTTCGGGTAAGAAACCTTGGATATCTGCACCGATACCGCGTTTGAAGCTGCGGAAAAATCGCGTTTCGCCTTTGAGGTCAAGACCGCGATCGCGTACTTGTTGCCCTACTAAAACTTGATTTTTTGTTGCATCTTCAACATAAACCAAGCTGGGAATCAGTGGTGGATTGAGACTTTGTTTAATTGATAAACCTGGTAGATTCAGGGTTTCTGGCTGTTGGGTTACAGGGTTCCAACGAGCAATGACTGTGTTGCTAGTACCAAAATCGATTGCGATCGCCATATTTTATATCTATTCTCTCGCACGAAGAGGCCAAAGCTGCTTTATTTTTGATTATTCTCTATAAGCTACCAAGAAAGCAAATGCACCCATAGGCTTACTTCTTTGTATCCCAACCCAGATATTGATTCAGTCTGTTGCAGCTAAGTGTTAGCTGCAACGGATAGCACAGTTAGACAATGATCCTGGGTGAATGGCACTAAGAAAAGAGAAAATCGTTGAGGCAGCAGGGGTGCAGAGGAGCGGAGGAGCAGGGGAGAAAGAAGAAATTTTAGGCATTGCGTTCAGATATTTAGAAATTCCCCTCTGCCCCCCTGCTCCCCTGCCCCTCTGCAATCCCTACGCCGCTTACCTTTCAGCTTAACTTAGTGCCATTCGATCCTGGGTTTTGACATGTCCAGGAGTTGCAATTAACTCATAGTTTTTCAGCCGAATTCGCTCATGCCAGTAGTCAAACAATGCCTTGCTATCGTCGATTAGGGACTTCCAACAAATAAATTACCCAATCTTGTGGGGTGGGCATCTTGCCCGCCCATATACAAAGGCGGGCAAGATGCCCACCCCACAAAAAGTAGTTGAGTATTTTTTTATTTGGAAGTCCCTTATTGTGCGATCGCTTGAAAATATCCTCTGCGATGACGGATATTGATTGTCTGAGGATTCTAGGGATTCACTTATATTTCTTTTGCTAGAACTTCGTTAAGTTTGTCTAAAAATTCTTTAGAGTCAGCAAAATAATTTGGATATGCTTTTTTTAATGTCTTTATTGATTTGGCGTTAACTAATACGATATCTACTTCTTTTGTATCTTTGTATTTTTTCTCAAAATTATTATAGTCTTCAGTTGCTTGAAAACGGTATGTTTCTTTGTAAGACCATATTTGAACATCTTGTTTATCAATATTAAGCAGAATCAGAAAATAACCACAAACATCATTATTTCCATTATCAGTAATTAGATGAGTTGAGACTGAAAATGCTTGAAGTTTTTTGAACACTTCTAATTCTGTTACTAATATATTTACTTCTTCTTTAATTTCTTTTAACTTTTCATTGGTTATATTCTCTGGTAAACAATTTTCTAGAAACGCCAAAAGTAAGCTTACTAACTTGAAAAAATGTAACCATTTTTCAGAGCCTTCTCCTGATTTTAGAGATTGTTTTAAGAATGTTCCTGCAACTTCTACTGCTGTAGCCCATGAGTGCTGTATCTTTGTTCTTACTTGTATTTCAATTGTATACCCATTATATATATTATCTTTTTTACCTTTGTATTTATAAATTAAATGTATCCCTCTATATCCTGAACCTTTAGGATTTTCGATATAATCATTTTGCTTTACCAATTCATTTTTTGTTTTGCTATTCAATAATAAGTCTCTTAAAGCATGTACTTTTTTTACATCAGATAAAACTACTCTACATCCTCCAATATCCTGCATTGTATGTAATCTCATATTAGGAAGGCGTTTGAGTTTTCCTAGTATTGATGGAACACGCTTTAATCTTTGGGTAATTATTGCATTTTTTTCAACATTCTTTACCTTCGACCTTAATAAACTTGCAATAATATGTAAGGTAAATGTATATGATGACCTCCAATTGCTGACAATATCTAATGCTTCTAGATTTTCTTCTTCAGATGAATCCGAACTTATTAAAATATCACCTGCTCTGCTTACTGCTTTCTTACTAGATTTTGGTTCAACCCAAGTCATATTTTTATGATCAGCGATGGGAGATTCGTGGAAAAGTAAAGCTTGTGGAAGTGCAAGTTCGATTTTTTACTGAAGTTATGGAATGTATCTAAGAGGGCGAGAAGCGACATCCTAAGCAAGATATCAAACTAGGACCAAAAGGAAAAAATGGCAAACCTGCTTATGTAGATTATTTATATTGTTAAACTTCCTAAGCGATCGCTGGAGGAGTTTTGTCGCTGGGTATACCGCTTTATGGGAAATGCTCAGTTCATCTATCCTCAACATCTAGCTGAACAACACCAGAAATTTGCTCGTGTATTAATAGATCGGTATTCTTGCAAAGCTACATAAATTAGGATTTTAGTACAGAAGTTGGGTCTAACCCGGAGTACCGGGTTAGTGATAGATAGTTTACGCTCAATCTTCATGTCGTAACTGCCATACTGCACCGAAAGCGGCCCCAGCCCCAGCTAACAATCCGGTACTCATTCCTTGGATAGTTTTTTGGATCGGATCTTGGGTTAGACACTCACTTGTAACCTTACTGTCTTCCAAGCAAAGACTGCTTTCTGCCCAAGCAGCAGTACCTCCTAAAATTACACCAGTTATACTACAGCAAACAACTAGCAGCAAAAGACGTTGGGTTTTTCTTACCATAGATAGATGTGTCAAAAATTAGAGATAGTGATTCACTCTCAATTACTTTACACATACTTGCTAGCAAATGTCAGCTGGTTTTAAGATAATTTGCTGATATCAAAACTTAGATAACGATTAAAAAATCTGATTAGACATCGAATTTAAAAAAATAACCTCTGGGAAAGGGATATCACCAGAAGTTTTTAATAAATACATTGGAATAGGGAAGTATTATAAAAATAAATTTATCTTTTTGCCAAGACTATTTTCTCTTTTTCAAAAACAGATCAAAGTTAATTTTATTTGTAATTAAGGATACAAATTGCACTTATCAATCGCATAGCTCATATTTTTACCTTTTTTGAGGTACTAATACAGGCAGTTGACGGGCGCTGACTACGGATTTGGCGTGTTGTCCAACAGTCAAAACATTAAACTGACTGGATATAAGTTCCAAACTTTTGTTCACTATTGCCAGCTTTTTATAAGTGGGAAGGCTCATTCCAGGGAAGAATGATAGCTCTGGGACATCCTCTTGACTTACAAAGTCTGTAGGATGGAATAGCAAAGAAGGCTGTACACGCGTCAGTTTACACAGCCACAGGGCAATTCGCAGGTAGAGTAAAGCCACTTCCGAAGAAAATGTACTCAGATACATTATGTAACTAAAGTGAATTGGCACTTTGAAAATTGGCATGGTGGTAACAGGAATTTCTGTTAGTCTATCCTTACCCATCTTCCACTGGTAAGGTTTCAGAGGCTGTAAACCCTCTTTGAAACCACCAAAAAGGGCTTCCCGTTTCTTGCGTTCTTCCTTGCTCAGTTTACAAGTCATCAAATAATATGCTCGGGCGATAGGCCCCAAAAATGTAGGGAAAGTCGAAGCATCATACTCATATCCCCGTCGTGCTAAGACTTTCAATACCGCAGGAGAGAAACTGTATCCAGGTCCCCGGAAGCCAATAGGATGTTGATGAGTGACGCGTTTGATATGTTGTTCGGCTAAAACCACCTCTTGTTCAATCTCATCCTCTGAATAGAGATGGAGCCAAGGATCGTGGTAGAATGAATGATTGCCTATTTCGTGGCCGGCGGTAGCGATCGCTTGTAATGCCTTGGTGTTCTTTTCCAATGCTGCATCTTGACCGACAATGAAGACTGTGATTGTCAAATCCCATTGCTGAAAAATATCTAAGAAACGAGGGACTGCAATATCCAAGTAAGAGGGAAAAGTCTCCCAACCCGGAGCGCCCTGATTTTTTAGAAAAGACCAAACATTATCCAAGTCTAAAGAAAGACTGGCTATTGGTTTGTTTCCTTGCCGCTTGATATTCATTATTTTTAAGCGTAAATATAATGTTAGATTCAGGTTTTATCGATCAAGTTTTCTACCTCGACTCAGCGCTCCTTTAATCTTGACTCGATCGGCCTTTCGGACAATTTTTACCCTGATATATAATAATTGCTGGTCATCAATATAATATCATAACCAAGAAATATGTAAACATATAAGGCAGTTTTAGCAATGCTTTATATAAATAATTGATGATTTGGATGCTCAATTTTTATCATCACTTCCAAGAAAAAGCGATTGCACAAAAAATCCTATACACATCTTAGATATTTATTTGCTGCTTCTGGGTAAAACACATTGCAATTCCTTTTTCGTAGTAAGCTGCCTCATTAATAAAAATCGGCCAAACGGTAGATGCTCCCTCATAAAAAATCGTCTTATCGTCAAAGGTTATAAAAATTGGTTCTCCTGGGTTTAAGGCTTGATAATCTTTATCCTGAAGCTCTGGATGAATCATCCCAAAGATTGTGCCATCCTGATCTTTTGGATAGTCTACAACTGATAAATGGTCATATAAAATCAACGTTTCGTTAGTTGATGGAATTACCCCTTGGTTAAACCGTTCTAGATAGTCCAAAACGGCATAAACAAGTTCTTCTGTTTGTTGGAATAGCGTCGCTTTTAAGAGTCCTTGGGCAATAGGGCCAACCTCGATCGCAAAGCCTAATTCACACAGAGAATTTACAAATGGGTTTTCTTCAATTGATTTAAAAGAACAACGATAAACCCTAACTAAAGGATTAATCTGGCTCAGATAAGCAGCCAATATCAAGTTTAAGGGATGACTGTTTACTAAAATAATTGTCAAACCCATATTAGCTGTACTGCTGTGCAAGTCTAAGATAAAATCAGTTTGTTTATCTTTGTTTGATGCTAGAGTCTGCTGGATTGATTTAGCTTGCAATTCTTCGTAACTGCTCAGAGTCGGATCTTGTAAATCTTGCTTGAGAAAACAACGATTTAAGTCCTTCGCTACATATCGCCTCCCCGCCGCAAAAGCATTAGGATTTGCTAACAGAGTTACTGTCTCAAAACTTTGTCTAGTAATCAAGTCGGGAAACTGAGAAAATTTTTGGATCAGGTAGGCTCCTGTAAACTCATTGCCATGAGTTCCACCGACAATTGCAACTCGATTAATCTGGCTCACGATTCATCAACTCCAGAATGCAGCTATCGAGATATTAGTTCTCAATTTACCTTATGAAACATTCACTTTGCCAATGCGATCGCGTCCAGATGGTTGATAAAGATAAGACATATCAGGCCCATCGGGAATTATCCCGCCCGGATTGAGTGGGAATAGGTTCCCATAGTAGTCCCGCTTCACACTTTCTACATCGCAGGTGTCAGCTACACCTGGAAGCTGATATAAATCACGTAAATAAGCTCCCAAGTTCTGATAGTCTCGAATTCGCTGCCTATTGCACTTAAACAACCCATAGTAGGCACTATCAAACCGAAATAACGTCGTGAATAAACGGACATCTGCTAGGGTGAGATTGTCCCCACACAGATATCGACTAGTTTGTAATGCAATGTCAATCTCATCGAGAGTTGCGAACAGTTCATTACAGGCTTGATTGTATGCTTCTTGGGTTTGGGCAAAGCCGCAGCGATACACACCGTTATTTACCGCGTGATAAATCTTTTCATTCCACCAGTCAATTTTTTCTTTGAGTGCTTCTGGGTAAAGATCGAGCGTGGGATTATTGGCGAACTGGTTAAACTCAGAGTTCAGCATGACGATAATCTCTGAACTCTCATTGTTGACAATAGTTTTTGTTTGGTTATCCCATAGTATTGGAACTGTAGAGCGTCCACTGTAACCAGGTTCCGCCAACTGATAAAATTCAGCCAGTGTGCGACAACCTTCTTCTTCCTCGTTGAATATCCAACCACCTTCAATGGGAGAAGGAGAGACGATACATACTGATATTACCGCTTCGAGTTTTTTAAGCGATCGCACAACTAGGGTTCGGTGCGCCCAAGGACACCCCAGCCCAACATAGAGTTTGTACCGCCCTGCTGCTGCTGGGTATGGATTTCCTTCTTCTGTGCCAATAAACTTCCGAAACTGGCTATTAGGACGAACATAAGCTCCCGACTGATTGCTAGGAGCCAGCTTTGACATCATAATCCGCCACATAGTCGTCCAGACAAACTTTCCCAGCCAGATGATCAGCTTGGGGGGTAGTGTCCTGCCCTTTTTCTTGGGAAGATTTTTCTCGTCATTCATTTGAGTTGAGTTGCTCATGGCGACAATCTTGCTTTGGCAGCGATTAATCTTACCACTGTTTCTACTAAGCAGGTTTCGATTTTTACAACCCACTTTCACTTTTACTAGTTTACTTTACTACGCTTTGGCTGTATTTTATATCATTCTCATGGCTAAAAAATTTGTCTCAAATTTGCGATCGCTTGCGATCCTCTAAATTTTATTAACTATGTATTAAGTATTGTATTATACTTGTAATTTGAATTCCATATCATCATTTTTCTTTGAATACAAAATAATCTAAAAATGTTTTAATTTGCATCTTCTAAAAAACCAATCTCTTGTAGAGTAGGCATTTTGTCCTCCTAGTTATGCAAATTAAATGTGCGACACCTGAGTGTTCAAAACTAATTACAAATCGAAGGTCAAATACACAATTTTTGACTCAATGATGCTCAATGCCAAGCCCTGAAAGGTATCCACATCAAATTTAAAACCGTGGTTCATCCTTTCCGAACAAAGACAGTGCAAGGCTTAATTAGATACTCAATAACAGGTAAAATTGACAGCGTAATTACTAATAAAAAATCGGTATTTACCTAATCTTGTTATAAAAAACATGACATCTTAACATTAAAGAAGCCTACAAAGTATAGATATAATTTTAGGAATCAGTTACTAAGACGAAGAACAAAAACATAAAATCTACTTAGGAAGAATTGTAAATAAAGTGACTCAATCTCATAACAACCCTAACCTTCTAGAGGAAACAAATTTAGGGACTTTCATCGCTCAGGCTACTACCACAGACAAATGGCAAGTATTGCCGTATAGTGCTCCAATCCTGCCTATACATGCCGCTTTACTTCGTACTGGTAAAATATTATTTTTCTGCGGTTCAGGTAATGATCCTAGTCGGTTAAATACTCCCTATGACAGTGTAGTTTGGGATGTGAGCAAAGGAACCTTTACCAATCAAAAGGCTCCATTAGATAGCAATAATCAACCGATTGATCTATTTTGTGCTGGTCAATCCTTCCGCCCTGATGGTGGGTTATTGGTTGCGGGTGGAACTTTACGCTATGACCCATTTTATGGTTCACCCTCTGCTCTGATATTTGATCCTATTGGCGAGAAATGGTTCAAGATACTACCAATGAATAATGGTCGCTGGTATCCTACTTTGTTAACACTAGGTAGCGGTCGGGTCTTTGCAATATCTGGGCCGGATAAAGATGGCAAGCTCAACAAACAACCAGAAATTTATTCATATTTCTTTCCAAATGGTTGGAACGCTTTTCCAACAACTAGTTCCTTCCCGGCATACGCAAATCTGTTTCTACTCAATAGTGGAAAGCTTTTTTATTCAGGTGCCCAGATGGGTGGCAACAATGGAGTAGCGCCAACTATACTAACCCTGCCAGGGACATTTACAGAATCCATTACAGAAAAAGTGGTGCCAGGGCTGCAAGACCCAGCCTTCGGAAATCAAGCTACCAGTGTGCTTTTACCACCTGCACAAGACCAAAAAGTGATGATTATCGGTGGGGGTAGTGGTAATACGGCAACAAACAGGGTAAATATTGTAGATTTAAAACCTACTAACCCAACTTATGTAGCAGCAAAGCCTCTAAACTATGCTCGGATGCATCTTAGTGCAGTTTTGTTGCCCGATCGCACAGTGTTTGTTTGCAATGGTAGCAAAATGAATGAGGACATAAGACAATCAATGCTGCCAGCAGAAATCTACAATCCAGCTACAAATACCTGGACAGTAGTAGCTAAACAAAATGTCCCCCGTGTATATCACTCAGTGGCCTTGCTCCTACCAGATGGTAGGGTAGTCACAGCAGGGGGTAACCCTAACCGGACTATTAATGAACTGCGATTAGAAATCTACAGTCCTGCGTATATGTCGCGATCGCGCCCAATTATTCAGAGCGCTCCTCAAGTATTGACCTACGGACAGCAATTTACAATTCAGACACCCCAGGCTGGCAATATTAAATGGGTCAGTCTAATTAAACCAATGGCAACCACTCATTCCTGCGATACAGAACAAAGGTTAGTGGATGTGCGGATTAATTATAGGAACTCTACTTCTCTAAATGTCACGCTAGCAACCAATCGAAACATAGCAGTACCAGGCTGGTACATGCTTTTTATTAGTGACAACAATGGAACACCCTCAGTAGCAACCTGGACGCGAATATCATAACTTTACCTGTTTATGTTCAATACACTGCTACTTAATAAAAGTCATTAATTCTAGGAGTGGAAATATGAGCTTCAAGCTATCACGTCGGCAGTTTGGTCAGTTGGTACTTGGTGGAACTATAGTATCTGGGCTTAGTTATTTAGGCAAAAAAACTTTAGCGCAAACACCAAGTTTCAAAATTGTAGGGATAGGTTCTGGCTCTATCATCAGCACAGACCAAACGGTTAGTCCAGAGGTAGATACCACTGAATTAAATAGCATTACCGCAAACGTTGTACCTACAGATATTAAGCCTTTAGGGCTAGGACTTGTTTTAGACTCCTTTGTTTTGCAATCCTTAAATACAGGAAGGGTTCAGCTTCTAAGTCCACTAGTTACTCAAATACTTGCCGAGCGCGGTACAGCTTTAGTACAGTCTAATGAGGCATTGAGTAGCTTCGCTGTTTTAAGCGATGGCACAATTGCCCAGCTCGGTACAGCTTTAGGAAAAGTTGATGAGATATTGAGTAACCTCGGTTCTTTAACGAATGGCCTAGTTTTCAATCAGGCTCCCAATCAGGCTCCCAATCAGGTTAGACCTTTAGTAGAGACTAATGAGACATTGAGTGGCTTCACTTCTTTAAGCGATGGCACACTTGTCGTAGCCGCTACTCCTGTTACCACTGGTAGGAAACAGGTGACACCTACTCGCATTACATTTTTGGGTACGCCTGTAAAAACTTTGATAATCTCAGGACTTAAACAGAATCAACAGCTTGGGAGCTTGCTAGGCACTAGTGATGGGCGACTCATCGGTTTAGTAGGTAAGAAGAACGGTACACCGCCGATTACATTGGTAGATATTGACATTCAAACAGGAGAGATCACTGCTATTAGTAGGGTTAAATTTCCGAAGGATGAACGAGCCAGTAATCTAGCACAGTGCCCAGATGGAAAACTCTATACATCTTTAGTGGGATTAAATGGCGATACAACTTTGGTGCAGCTAGACTCAAATCAAAAAAGCCCGATCCGACTGGCACAATTGAAACTTAATGGTAGAGCATGGAATAATGGCTTACAAAGCTTGGTTTGCTCTGGAGCAGGTCAACTCCTAGCATTTGGAGCGCAGAGGTATGAGACACCTAATGCTGTATATAGCATAGATAAAAATAGTGGAAACATGACCCGGCTACAAGACTTTGACGCTGCCCAGATTACCCTTGCTCGTAGCTAGAAGGAATTGAGTTGATATGTATGGAAATCGTAAATTGTTTTGAAAAAATTTAAGTATTTTTGTAAGGTGTGTTGGCGGAACGTAACCCACCAAAAGACTAAAGTGGTATCATACTTTCTGCGCTAACACACCCTACATGGATTTCAAAAATAAAATCGGAGTCCCATAGCTAAAAAATGCTGGGAGCATCCACTTTTGGCAAAAACATAATTGTTTGATGCCAATAACCCTACTATATGGTTGGTCTAAAAAAGCCGATCTACCAAAAGTGGATGCTTCCAAAATGCGAAGCCCTCAAGGTCAAAAGAAGCAGGGGAGCAGGGAGCGGGGAGCAAGGGAGAAGACTGAGACGGAGCTTGTACTCTGCCCCAGTTCAAGCGCCCTAAAAGAGCGGGGCTTGTTCCCCCTGCTCCTCACCCCCTTCCCCTTTGACTCTTCGGTAAGATGAGGGCTTTTTACCTTTCTTTAAGAAACGCATCAAATGTAAACCTATCCGGTAACGAAGTTTGTGCGCCTGGTTTTGTCGTCGCCAAAGCACCGGCTGCTGCACCCCAAACAACTGCTTGATGTAAAGAAAGTCCTTCAAAAAGTGCCGCCGTCAAACCGCCGTTAAAAGCATCGCCAGCAGCTACTGTGTCAACTGCATGAACTGGAAAAGCGGGTACAAAAAACTTTTCCTCAGCAGTGGCACAAAAAACACCTTTAGCACCCAGTTTAACGATCGCACATTTCACACCTCGTTGTAATAAAACTTCAGCTGCTTTGGCTGCAAGTTCTTCTCCATCTACAGTAAAACCCACTAACTGCGCTGCTTCAACTTCATTCGGTGTAATAATGTCCACCAACGGGTAAAGTTCATCTGGCAAATCAGATTGTGCGGGTGCAGGATCGAGAATTACCCTTATTTTATTTTTTCTTGCGGCTTTAGCTGCTGCAACCACAGCAGCAATCGGAATTTCTAATTGTAAAAGCAATGCTGTCGCTTCTGGTAATAAATGGGACAATCGTTCTACATCTTCTTGATTGATACACCCATTTGCACCAGGAATTACAATAATTTGATTTTCACCAGCATGATTTACGGCGATGATGGCGACTCCAGAACTAACAGTCTCATCCACGAAAATATTTTCAATCTGCACACCAGATGCTTGTAAATTGTTAATAAGTTCCATACCAAAATCGTCTGCACCTACACGCCCCACCATTTGGGTAGGAATTCCCAATTTTGTTAATGCTACGGCTTGATTGGCTCCTTTGCCTCCCGAAACTTTAAAAAATTCTTCTCCTAACAACGTTTCTCCGGCGACTGGCAAGTGGGGTGCTGTTGCTACCAAGTCTATATTTATGCTGCCGAAGACGATAATGCTCATTTTTGTTGATCTTTAAAGTCATTTAGGCTAATACTACAGCAAGCGATCGCAACCGTTGTTCCATCAATGGTAGAGATCAAATATAGCGGTTCTCGTTTGCATGAAGTACATTTTTTAAACCTTACTCCCAATCCCTCTCTTTGGTATGTCATTAATCACCCGTAGGTCTGCATCTGCACTTAGCCTTTCGAGTTTAAGACTAACTATCTTACGAGAACCAATACTCAAAGCATATATGTCGGATGTATTACCATTATTCAAGCCACCAAAGGAATTATTGTGTATGCCGTCAAATTTCAATACACCTTCAACCCCAATCAAGTTGCTACCAATCGTATTCTCAGACGCTGGGCGCAGCAGCGCTGGGTTGTTTGGCGTTACTTAGTCTAAACTCCAGATCCTAAGATACTTTGTAATAGCAACCAAACATTTAAGCCAACAATAATAATAGCAACTAACCAGGCTAAAGATTTTAACCACAAAGGATTTACAAACTCACCCATCAAACGGCGATTACTCGTAAACATCACCAATGGGATCACTGCAAAGGGTAACTGTAAGCTGAGGATAATTTGACTGAAAACTATGAGTTTACTTGTACTATTTTCACCAAAGATAATGATTGTAATTAACGCTGGAATAATAGCAAGTAAACGGGTTATTAAACGGCGTAACCAAGACGGAAAGCGAAATTGCAAAAAGCCTTCCATAACAATTTGTCCTGCTAGAGTTGCAGTTAGCGTTGAACTTTGTCCCGAAGCAAGTAAAGCAATACCAAAAACAGCACTAGCAGCACTTACTCCTAACAATGGTGAAAGTAATTTATAAGCATCTTGAATTTCTGCCACATTCTGATTACCAGAAAAATGAAAAGTTGCAGCAGACACAATTAAAATTGCTGAATTTATAAACAGTGCTAATGACAAAGCAAAAGTTGAATCTATTGTACCAAACTTAATTGCTTCCCATCTTTTTTTAGTATTAGGTTGCCAATTACGAGTTTGCACAATTGAAGAGTGTAAATATAAATTGTGAGGCATCACTGTTGCCCCTAAAATGCCGATAGAGATGTAGAGCATTTCTGAATTCTGTAAAATCTCTTTCTTGGGCAGATATCCTAACAAAATTCCCCCCATATCAGGGCGGGAAAACAGAATTTCTGTTATAAAACAGATGCCTACTGTTGCTACCAGCATTATTACCAGAGCTTCTGTATAGCGAAAGCCTTTATGTTGCAGGAATAACAATACCAGAACATCTAGTGCTGTGATGCAAACACCCCACACTAAGGGAATACCAAATAAAAGTTGTAGTGCGATCGCACTTCCTAGTAGTTCTGCTAAGTCACAAGCTGCGATCGCAATTTCACACAGTACCCATAAACAAAAGCTTACCCTTCGGCTGAAATAGTCCCGACAAGCCTGTGCCAAATCTCGCCCCGTAGCAACTCCCAAACGTACACATAATGATTGGAGTAATACCGCCATCAGGTTCGACAGCAAAATCACTGTTAACAGAGTGTAGCCAAACTTTGACCCCCCAGCAATGTCTGTTGCCCAATTTCCAGGATCAATGTATCCGACTGAAACCAGATATCCTGGCCCTGTATAAGCCATCATCTTGCGCCAAAAGCTGCTGCTGTTAGGGATTCTAATACTGCGGTGAACCTCTGGTAAACTAGGTTTGTTTTCTGGTGGAGTCATTTACTTTGCCGTTAAATATTCTCATATTCTTTTCATAATGTCAGAAAATATAGAATAAACATCAATCTTTAGGCGAATAGGATCAAAACACTTGGGTTAGGTATATTTCAATTGCTCTACTTGGAGAGTACCTTGGGGCATTGGTAAAGACCTTGAGGGTGGATAATAAAATAGAAGCGGCAATCGGGCGATCGCACGAATAAATTACAGTAGATTCGCTGGTAATAGTAGAGCAATTCCTTCTAATTTGTTGGAAAGTCCTAATAGTGAAAGTAATTCTCGCTATATTAAAATAAACCGCAAAAAGCCGTGGCTACTGTATTAAAATCTCATTGGGCATCAAGAAGGCGTAAACATTCAACGCATCCTCTCCAGCGCTTGCTTGAGTATGGACACCAGTATCGTAAACAAATTTGGCTGGCGACTACTTATTCTACTCTCAATAAATTTTTCGACTTAGCACCACCCGGCTTAATTGGCGTGGCGGTGGATGTGGTAGTCAAGCAACAAGATTCGATAATTGCCCAGTTAGGGGTACGCGATGTCTTTCAACAATTTTTGATTATTTCTTTCCTCACTGTCATCATTTGGATACTAGAATCTATTTTCGAGTACGCCTACGCTCGACTTTGGCGGAATTTGGCTCAAAATATTCAACATGACTTGCGTTTGGATGCATATAAACATTTGCAAGAGTTGGAATTGGCTTATTTTGAAGAACGTAGCACTGGCGGTTTAATGTCTATCCTCAGTGATGATATTAACCAATTAGAGCGATTTTTGGATGGAGGAGCTAATGATATTATCCAAGTTTCTGCAACTGTTTTAATTATTGGCGCTGCTTTCTTTATTTTGGCTCCAAGTGTAGCGTGGATGGCTTTATCACCGATGCCATTTATCCTCTGGGGTTCCTTTGCTTATCAACGACTACTTGCACCTCGTTACGCTGATGTGCGCGAAAAGGTAGGTTTCCTGAATTCGCGTTTGTCAAATAATATTAGCGGAATTACTACTATTAAAAGTTTCACCGCCGAAACTTATGAAGCCTATCGTCTGGAATTAGATAGTGAAGCTTATCGCCGGAGTAACTCTAAAGCAATTACTCTTTCTGCTGCTTTTGTACCGTTAATTCGGATGCTGATTTTAGTTGGTTTCACAGCATTACTTTTATATGGCGGGATGGCAGCAGTTTCTGGAAAAATGTCTGTAGGTACTTACAGCGTATTAGTATTTTTAATCCAGCGATTGCTATGGCCTTTAACTAGATTAGGCGAAACATTTGATCAATATCAAAGGGCAATGGCTTCGACTAATCGAGTCATGAATTTGTTGGATACTCCCATAGCTATTCATACAGGTGATGTATCGTTACCTGTAAATGAAGTGCGCGGTGAAGTGCAATTTAAAAATGTTTATTTTGCCTATAAAGATAGATTTCCAGTTATTAAAAATCTGTCTTTAGATATCCCGGCGGGGAAAACCATTGCAATTGTCGGTTCAACGGGTTCTGGTAAAAGTACTTTAGTCAAACTTTTGTTGCGGTTATACGAAGTGCAAACGGGAAGTATTACTCTCGATGGCATTGATTTGCAAAGTTTGAATTTGCAAGATTTACGCCGTTGTATTGGTTTGGTGAGTCAAGATGTCTTTCTATTTCATGGCACTGTAACAGAGAATATTGCTTATGGTAGCTTTGAGAATACAGAGCAAGAAATTATCACGGCGGCGAAGATAGCCGAGGCGCACGAATTTATTATTGAATTGCCCGAAGGTTATGAGACAATTGTGGGGGAAAGAGGACAAAAGTTATCTGGTGGACAAAGACAACGGATTGCGATCGCCCGTGCAGTCTTGAAGAATCCGCCCATTCTGATTTTAGATGAAGCGACCTCAGCAGTGGATAATGAGACAGAAGCAGCAATCCAGCGATCGCTAGAACGGATTACAGTAGATAGAACTACAATTGCGATCGCTCATCGTCTTTCCACTATCCGCAATGCCGATTGCATTTATGTCATGGAACATGGGAAATTAGTAGAGTCGGGAACCCATGAGCAATTGCTGGAGAGAGACGGTATTTATTCCGGCCTCTGGCGTGTACAGTCAGGTTTGAGATAACTTTCGCGCAAAGTTTTGTGTCTTCATTACGAATTATTTATGTTTTTTGGTAATAGTCAACCAGAATCAGGTGATACTAAGTGGCGTCGCCAGTTGGATAAATTTGTGAAAGCAAATCAGCAGGAATTGGCGGCGTTGTTTTGGGGATTGTGGTTAGCAAATGGTGAAAGTCTTGGTACTGTTGGTATTGATTTGCAACCAACGCCGCATTTTGTTTATTGTCCGAAAGAGCAGATAGAGAAGTTAAATATTCAAGTTGAAAATCGGCTGCAAGAAATTTTGGGAATTGTGGAGAATCATAAGCCGGATGTGGAAGTTGTGATGATTGGGATTGGGAAGGGGGAAATTAAGTTAATTCAGTTTGCACCGGAACCAGCGCCACCGATTTGTTTTGAGGAAGTTGGCAAGGATGTGGATGGGTTGTTGGATGTGCTGGAAGAGAGGATGAGTCAAGAGTTGAAGTTATGACTACCTAAGCTTTCAAGTTTAGTAGTAGGTGCAGGCGGAATTTATTTATATAGCATTGTTTCTAATCTTCAGGCTTTTTAAAATGAGTCGTAATATTTCAGATATTATTCTCATTGGGCCAATTAGTACAGGTAAAAGCACCCTTGGAAAACTTCTCGCCCAGAAGCTAGGTATTCCACAGTGTTCTATGGACGATGTACGATTGGATTATTATAAGGAAATAAATTACGATGAAAAACTGGCAAAGGAAATAAGAGCTAAAGTTGGACTCCAAGGTATTTATCGATATTGGAAACCCTTTGAAGCCTACGCGGTTGAAAGAGTACTTTCTGAATATAGCAATTGTGTTATTGATTTTGGCGCAGGCCATTCTGTTTATGAAGATGATCAGCTTTTTAAGCGGGTGCAACAAGTTTTAAAGCCATATATAAATGTCGTCTTGATTCTTCCTTCTCCAGATTTAGAAGAATCTATGCAAATCCTCAACGATCGCAACGGTGGTATTATTAGTAATGGATTTGATTTGAACGAACATTTTCTTAAGCATCATTCAAATTACGATTTAGCAAAATTCGTTGTTTATACAAAGGCTAAGTTACCTGAAGAAACAGGAGACGAGATACTTAAAATTGTAAAACTTTAAAACTGATTGCTTGTTCTAAAATGGTAAGCTAAAAAACATTTAACGCAAAGGGACGCGGAGGGAAGCGCAGAGGGACGCAAAGGAAGATAAGAACTCTGCGCTTGTTGTTTAGTTCATTGCTTTGTGGAAGTCTGGGTAAGTTAGATTTTCGGCACAATGCCAGATAATGTTAAATACGGCTTCGTAGCGATATGAATTGTTTTTGTAGAACTGTTTATTTAGATAGTCTTTTAGGGTTATGACTACTTGTGGGAAATGTTCTTTTTGGAGGATTTTTGTCAAATCATCAGCTATGTCTAAAAGACAAGATTCATAGGATAGCCACTCTGAAGGAAATAAATCTCCATTTTCATTTTCTTTAACCGCAAGATCCTGATAGGTTTGAATTAATCTAATAAAGACGGCAATTAATTTATTTAGTTTTTTGGTTTCTAATTTTATGCTTAGGTTAAATTGTTGTAAATCATAAGCAGCACTTGTCAAAATTGATTCATGCTTTGTAGTGTTCAATAGTCGAATTAGAGTATCAAACGACTGTTGATTATTAGAGTCTATTTTCAGCAAGTTGAAGAGTGCATTTAGAGATGTACGCTCATCTTTTAATTTAACCATTTTCCACATTGCTTTAATTACTTGCTGCTGGTAGTCATTAGTTTGCATCAATATGTCTGCTGCATAAAAATATACACATTCTTCCTCAGAAGTTTCAAGCATCTTAGATAAAGTACTAAGTGCCATCCTGTTGCCTGAATCGAATTTTCCTAGACAGAAAGCAGCCTTAAAGCGGAAAAATTCATTCTGAGTGGTTTTAATTCTCTCAGTTAAAATAGTAATTACAGCTTTGTTACCTGGGTCAATTGCCATCAGATATATCATAGAGATATAGAGCAAAGATGTATTCTCGGTAGTTTCGAGAATCTGGACTAAAGTATTTAACGCTATTGCATTACCTGGATCGATATCCCACAAAGCCTTAGCTGCATCTGAACAAATCACATGATCTTTGTATCTTTGAATGAAATCAATCAGGGTAGCGATCGCAATCCGATTGCCATAAGCTATGTTTCCTAAAGCTTTAATCGCACCCTCATATATGTCTTCTAACATCAACCACTCATTTGCGATCTCATCAGGCTTCATTGGGAGCATCCCATTTTTGCAAAGACATTAGATAGCAAGTTGACCATTGAGGTAGGCACAGCGAAGTTGTAGTATGGACGGCACATTGGCAG
>NZ_JBALBZ010000064.1:0-8258 GCF_036919495.1 Nostoc sp. | reverse complement strand
TCTTGGCAAGGTCACGCCGTATTCAAAGATTCTGAAGGACGGGAATTGACCGTGCGTCGTCTCCCCAACTTCTTTGAAACCTTCCCAGTAATTTTGACAGACGCAGATGGAATTATCCGCGCTGACATTCCCTTCCGTCGGGCAGAATCTAAGTATAGCTTCGAGCAATCTGGCGTTACCGTCAGCTTCTATGGTGGCAATCTGAATGGTCAAACCTTTACAGAACCAGCTGATGTGAAGAAGTATGCCCGGAAAGCTCAAGGTGGTGAAATCTTTGAATTTGACCGAGAAACCTTGAACTCTGATGGTGTATTCCGCACCAGTCCTAGAGGTTGGTTTACCTTTGGACATGCAGTATTTGCTCTCTTGTTCTTCTTTGGTCACCTCTGGCATGGCTCTCGGACAATCTACCGAGACGTATTTGCTGGTGTTGATGCCGACCTAGAAGAGCAAGTTGAGTGGGGTCTATTCCAGAAAGTGGGTGACAAGTCAACCCGCCGGAAGGAAGCTCTCTAATTTCAGTGCTGAGTTATAAGTGCTGAGTTACGAGTTAAGGCTCTAACTCAGCACTAAAGCGACTCAGCACTAAAAACTTTCATTACTGGCTCGATAGGCAGGAAATCGTAATATGGAAAGCGTTGCGTACATCTTAATTTTTACTCTGTGTATAGGTACTCTCTTTTTTGCGATCGCATTTCGCGAACCCCCTCGCTTTGAGAAACCAAAAGATAAGTAGATCCTATATACCAGACCTTTAAGCGGATTTGATGTTAGTATCCGTTGCTACTATGTATAGTAGCAACGGATATTATTGTGTCTGTTCTCTGTTGGTTTTAACTACTAAGTAAATAACCAATCATTTTTAAAATTGTGATATAATTTCCAATCTTGGGAGTAGATATGTGTTAATACTAGCTTTTCTGCGCTAGGATGAAAATGGATGTTAATGTAAGCTGCCATAAAACTGTTTGCATAGCACATCGCGCTTGTCGCACAACCTTTACGGAGACTAGAACCAGGAACAAATCAGCATGGTCAATCAGAATTTAACCGCTACAGAAATTGGATTCACTCACGAAGATTTCGCTGCTCTACTTGACAAATACGATTATCATTTTAGCCCTGGTGATGTTGTCCCAGGAACAGTTTTCAGTATAGAGCCGCGCGGCGCTCTGATTGACATTGGTGCTAAAACCGCAGCATATATTCCTATACAAGAAATGTCTATTAACCGGGTAGATAGCCCGGAAGAAGTCTTACAGTCAAACGAAACGCGGGAATTTTTCATCCTTACCGACGAAAACGAAGATGGTCAATTAACCCTTTCCATTCGCCGTATTGAGTATATGCGGGCTTGGGAGCGCGTGCGACAGCTACAAGCAGAAGATGCTACTGTCCGTTCTGGCGTATTTGCAACCAATCGCGGTGGAGCATTGGTACGGATTGAGGGATTACGTGGCTTTATTCCCGGCTCCCATATCAGTACCCGCAAACCTAAAGAAGAATTGGTAGGCGAAGATTTGCCATTAAAATTCCTAGAGGTGGACGAAGAACGTAACCGCTTAGTTCTATCTCACCGTCGGGCGCTGGTTGAACGTAAGATGAACCGCCTAGAAGTCGGCGAAGTAGTAATTGGTACAGTTCGTGGGATCAAACCCTACGGTGCTTTCATCGACATTGGCGGCGTCAGTGGTCTACTGCACATTTCTGAAATTTCTCACGAACATATTGATACACCTCATAGCGTGTTCAATGTCAATGATGAAGTAAAAGTTATGATCATTGACTTGGATGCAGAAAGGGGTCGCATTTCCCTATCTACCAAGCAGCTAGAACCCGAACCCGGCGACATGATTAAAAACCGGGATTTGGTCTACGATAAAGCAGAAGAAATGGCTGCTAAATATCGTGAACAACTGTTAGCCAAGCAACAAGGTGCTACTGCTGCGGCTGCTACACCTGCGGAAGTTATAGCAGAAGAAGATATTCCACCAGCAGTGGAACTTGACGAAGATATTCCACCAGCAGTGGAACTTGACGAAGATATTCCACCAGCAGCGGAACTTGAAGAAGAAATTCCCGCAGCAACGGAAACTGAAGAAGAAATTCCCGCAGCAACGGAAACTGAAGAGGGAATTCCAGCAGCTATTGAAGAATAATACATTTATAGTTTTACTTATTTTTAAGTAAGAGTATTAAATATTCTATAAAGAGGGGAAAACCCTCTTTTTTTATATGGAGAATTGGGAACAGTTAGGAGTTAAGCATAAAAACTCATAACTCTTCACTTTTAACTAAATTTTAACTAAATAAATGGAATGAAATATTATGGCAACTATTAAATGTAGAAACATCGCTTTTGATAATATTCAGGCAATTTTGTTTGACAAAAACGGTACTCTAGAAGATTCAGAAACGTATTTGCGATCGCTCGCACAAAGAGCGGCAAGGTTGATAGATGCTCAAGTTCCCGGTATTGGGGAACCGCTATTAATGGCATTTGGCATCAATGGGAATATTCTAGATCCAGCGGGTTTGATATCGGTAGCGAGTCGTCGTGAAACAGAAGTTGCGGCTGCGGCATATATTGCCGAAACAGGAAAAGGATGGTTTGAATCCTTAAAAATAGCCCGTCAAGCTTTGGATGAAGCGGAAAAATACATTGAAAAAACTCCTTCACCCCTGTTTGTGGGTAGCTTAGACTTGTTGAAATACCTACGGAAAAGTGGGTTGAAACTCGGTATCCTCTCCGCAGCAACAAGTGATGAAGTACATAACTTTGTAGAGAATCACCAATTAAATGATTATATCGAGTTGGAAATGGGAGTAGATGAGGGACCGAGTAAACCAGATCCAGTGCTATTTTTGCAAGCTTGCCAAGCTTTGGGAGTCCAACCAGGCGTTACATTGATGGTAGGTGATTCCGTTGGTGATATGCAAATGGCGCGTGATGCTAAAGCCGCAGGTTGTATTGGTATCACTTGGGTAGGTAAGTCGGATAACGTCCGAGGTGCAGATGTGGTGATTAATCAACTTGATGAAATCCAGATTTTAAAAGATTAGTTTACCCACTACCTCCTCTACTTGGGGCCTCTCTAAGTAGAGGAGGTAGCTACTGAGGGAAACCCTACCAAGAGCGCTGTCTCACCGCTACATACGTAAGTACTTTCCCGTAATAGTTTGTTAAAATTCACTTTATCTATTCCTTTAGATAGATATAAAATATTTCTCAAATGACTTACTATTTTTTTGAGGCTTGTTTTAAGAGCAATTCTCAATGGAAAAATTCAGAAGTGAGAATTCAGGAGTCAAAATCAATTAGTAGGGTATTAAGACCCGCCTATTTGTAGTTGACCATTAAATCTTCTCCTTTGGAGACGCTACGCGAGCAATTTAGTCGCCGCCTTAAACCATTTATTCATCCGCTCGTAGGGTAGCTACCCCAGTTGTACAGAATTAAATTCTAGATTGCCAATTTTAACTCCTGAATTCTTGTCTGATAAGTGAAATACGCTGATAAATAATTAATTTCCGAGCTAGAAATTGATTGTTTTATCATGTTTCTATCTGCCTTGATAGAGCGTATTGCATACATTTAATAACTGCTAAAAGTCCCTAAACCTCAAACAGGCTGCTGGGTAAAATTCCTTTGTGTATAAGTATCTTAGGAATTTGAAGTCGCAGCTAATGTCCACAGGAAATTACACATTTTTGCGGAGTTCAAAATTATGAAAACTTTAACTGGCATTATTTCCAGCTTGACGCTACTTAGTTTTAATGTAGTTGGTTTAGCTCAGGTACAGGCTCAGGCTCAACCACAAGGATTTACTTTTCAAAAAGTTCCAGTAACTCTTTTCGGAAATGGTTGCCCAAAGGGAACAGCAGAGGGAATTTTGAGTGGAGATACTCTTTCTGTAACATTTTCTGAGTTTGAAGCTAAAGCTTCACCTCCTAAGGTTGTATCAGCGTCCTGCAATCTGCGGATCGGTCTTAATGTACCTTCTGGAGTAAATGTTCAGCCAATTAACGTCCAGTATATTGGCTTTGCAGATGTGCCTAAAGGAGGTAATGCTAACCTGAACGTTAGAATACTATTTCAAGGTCAAATAGTTCCAACTAACAATAATCCAAACGCAACGTTTAACGCTGGCTTCTCAGATCTTTGGAACAAAAATGTAGGTATTACATTAGGTACAATAAATGCATGTAAGAACCCAGTAAGTTCGATTTTTGGTATCAATACAAATCTGACAGCAAGAGCTACAAATGTAGCTCAAAATCAAGAAACCCAAATCCGAATTGATACAATAGACACAACAATCGGCCCTGTATTGTTCCAAATCAAGTTTGCTTTTACGCCTTGTTAAGTTTTTTAAATGCATAGTCAATTTTGCATTTAATTTTTCATTAAAGCTGACGCATCTACGAGGATGTTTTAAAAGTCCCGGAATGTATAGTTTTACTGTTCTGGCTCAGGTCAACTGCGACGAAAAAAATAAGATTTCAGCTATGTACTGAGATACTTCGGCGTGCTTTATTATGAGAGCAAAATACCTTTTTAAAACATCCTCTAAAATTGCTTACCAAACTTATCCAAAGATTTCTTCAGAGCGATTGGAAGAAATCTCTGGCTCTTTGTTTGGAAAAATAGTATTGGCAACAAAATGGCAATTCTTAAATTAATTATTTCATGCGATTTCTGTCTGCTTTAACCAGAACGTATTGTAGACAATTAAGAACTGCTATAACTCTCCAAATACCAAAGAGCCTGGTGGTTAAAGTTATTTGGTGTAGAAGGAAGAGTCTTAGGGAATTTTAAGTTGCAGCTAATTTGTAGAGAAAATTAAACGTTTTCGCGGAGTATAACAACATGAAAATTTTAACTGGCATTATTTCCAGCTTGACCCTACTGAGTTTAAATATAGTGGGTTTATCTCAGGTACAGGCTCAAACACAAGGATTTCAGCTTCAAAATGTTCCAGTAAGTTTTGCAGGAAGTGGTTGTCCACCGGGAAAAATACAGGGAGTTTTGAATGGAGACACCCTTTCAATAACATTTTCTGCATTTGAAGCTAAAGCTCAACGTCCTCAGACTGTAGCAACATCCTGCAATCTGCGGATCGGTCTGAGTGTACCTTCTGGATTTAACGTTCAGCCAATTAATGTCAAATACCTTGGCTTTGCAGATGTGCCTAAAGGAGGCAGTGCTGAGCTGAACGTGAAAATACTCTTTCAAGGTCAAGAAGTTCCAACTACCGATAATCCAAACCAAAAGTTTAATACTGGCTTCTCAGATAATTGGGGCAAAGATGTAGGTATTGTATTAAATACAATAAATGCATGTACAAACCCAGTGAGTTCGGTTTTTGGTATCAATTCAACTCTGATAGCAAGAGCTACAAATGTACCAAGTAAACCTAAAGGTCTAGAAACCCAAATCCGAATTGATACAATCGACACAACAATCGGCCCTGTATTATTCCAAATCAAGTTTGATTTTAATCCTTGTTAGGTTTTTTAAATGGATAGTTAGTTTTGCATTTTATTTCTCCCAAAAGCTACTTTCTATAAAGCTGGTTTACCAAATTTTTAAAAGATTTATTCTCATCCCTCTGAATAAATCTTTGATTTTCTGTCTTGATAAATAGTTAGGTCAAGTCAAAGTACCTGAATATATCTAACAAAATCACAACTTATAAAACACCTGTCTTTCAATAGGTAAAATATATTTATCTGTGATTTTAAATTTTTTCAAGGCTTATTATGAGGGCAATTCTGAATAATAATTCAGAAGTAAGAATTCAGGAGTCAGAATCAATTAGTAGGGAATCCAGTCCCGCCATTTATATTGTTGAACACTAAATCGAACGTAAGTGCGTCTCCAAAGAGAAGATTTAGGTGGAGTCTGAAACCCACTTATTCATTCACTGGTAAATTCGCTAGCGCAAGTCGTCCAGAATTCAATTCTCAATTATAAGTCCTGACTCCTGAATTATTTTCTGATAAGTGAAATACGCTAATAAATAATTTCCGATTCAGAAATTGATTGTTTTATCCTATTTCTGTCTCCTTTAACCAGAGCGGATTATACACAATTAAAGACTGCTAAAAATCCCCAAACACCAAAGAGTCCGCCAGATAAAAGTTTTTCGTCTACAAGTATCTTAGGAGTTTGACATTGTATGTAATATTCACAGGAAATTACACATTTTTGCGGATACCTTCTGGATTTAATATTCAGCCGATTAGCGTCAAATACCTTGGCTTTGCAGATGTACTTAAAGGAGGCAATGCTTACCTGAAGGTGAAAATACTCTTTCAAGGTCAAGAAGTTCCAACTAACGATAATCCAAACCAAAAGTTAATGCTGGCTTCTCAAGTGTTTGGAGCAAAGATGTAGGTATTGTATTAAATACAATACCTACATCTAGGAACCCAGTAAGTTCGGTTTTTGGTATCAATTCAACTCTGATAGCAAGAGGTCTAGGAATCCAAATCCGAATTGATGCAATTGACACAACAATCGGCCCTGTATTGTTCCAAATCAAGTTTAAATTTAATCCTTGTTAGGTTTTTTAAATGGACAATTAGTTTTGTATTCAATTTTCCCAAAAGCTACTTTCTATAAAGCTGGTTTCCCAACTTATCGAAAGATTTCTTCCAATCGCTCTGAAGAAATTTTTGACTCTATGTCTTGAGACATAGTTATTGACAACAAACCTGAAAAACTCTCTTTATTTGAGATGAAAGATATGAAAGTTTTAACTGCTCTTATTTCCAGTTTGACGCTACTGAGTTTAAATGTTGTGGGTTTATCTGAGGCACAGGCTCAAACACAAGGGTTTCAGTTTGAAAGTGTTCCAGTAACTGTTTTCGGAAATGGCTGCCCGTCGGGAAATGCCGTAGTAAGTTTGCTAGGAAATACTTTGTCTGTAACTTTCCCGCGATTTCAGGCTATAGCTGTATCTCCTACAGTTGTATCACAATCTTGCAATCTCAGAATTGGGCTTAATGTCCCTAAGGGCTACAAAGTTCAGCCCATTAACTTGAGGTATTCTGGTTTTGCAAATGTGCCTCAGGGGGGTACTGCTGCTCTAAGGGTTACACCAGTGTTTCAAGGGAAAGTAATTCCATCTAGGGATGATCTAAACACAAACTTCTCGTCTGGCTCTTCAGTGGGATGGCTAAAAGATGTAGCTATTACAGGGGATACACTAAATACATGTGCTAACCCAGTGAATTCGGTTTTCGGCATCAACACAACTTTGATAGCGCGTGCGACAAATGTAGCTGCGGGGCAGCGAACTCAAATTGGATTCAATGGAATTTATAGAATTAGGTTTAATTTGACTCCTTGTTAGTAGGAGCAGATATAGCGGTGCCATGTAGAAAGTCGAATGTTAGAGGATTAAATTAGTCCTCACAAAAAATCAATGAAAAGCTAGCGCACCAGCTTCAGTATGATACTAGGCTGGTGCTTTTGTACATCTGCAATCTATCTCTGATTACACTGGTTACTGGTGGATTTGGCAAATATTCTGGCAACGTTTTTCTCCTGTGGCCTAAAGCAGCAAGCATAAATACTTTTATACTGCTAACTAAATTGAATAAGACACGGGAAAGGACTTTGCATCCTTTGGTTTCACATACACTCGCTGTTTCGGTTCTAATTCTAATTGGTTGAAGCGATCGCGTGTTAAATGCGCCATCACCACTTGCCCATCATCAAAAGTTAATTCTACCTGAATTTCCCAACCCAAATGTATCAAACGGCTCACAGTCGCAGCCGTAGTAGAACCGTTAGCAACCTTTTCCAAAATCACATCTTGCGGACGCAAAAACACTTGTGGGTGTGGCGCATCAAATCCGCTACTTTGAAAAATCTTTGAGTTGCTGGGTAAGACATTCACCGGGCCAATGAAGCTCATTACAAATGCCGTGGCAGGATTATCGTAAATTTCTGCTGGTGTCCCCACCTGTTCCACACGCCCTTTATTCATCACCACAACTTCATCAGAGACTTCCATTGCTTCTTCTTGATCGTGGGTGACAAAAACCGTGGTAACATGAACCTCATCATGGAGGCGGCGTAACCATGCTCTTAAGTCTTTACGAACTTTAGCATCGAGTGCGCCAAAAGGTTCATCTAGCAGTAATACTTCAGGTTCTACTGCCAGTGCCCTTGCTAATGCTACCCGTTGTCTTTGACCACCAGAAAGTTGTGATGGATAGCGATCGCCTAATCCAGTCAATTGCAC
>NZ_JBALBZ010000063.1:0-20191 GCF_036919495.1 Nostoc sp. | reverse complement strand
CAATATCTAAATTTTAACCATTTTTTATATTAAATTGTAGTTGTTAAAATCTAATTAATTTTGATTCTCGCCATAAAAGTAGCGGAAGAACCAAAAAGGTTATGACTCAAAATCTTAATATTGATGGTGCTTTGATTCGAGAAGCTCAAATTGGACAGGCTGGACGCGACTTGCACCAAATTCAGTACCTAACTGTGAATGAAAGCTTCAGTCTAGCTAAACTAATAGGTCACAGGGAGGTAAAACCTCCTTCAGGGAAACAGGAGTACCGTTTCCGAGAAGTTTTACTTAATAAAGTCAAACACTATTGGATTAAAGGTGTACTAGAAAAATCTTTGTATACCAAAAGTCTAATTGATTTGGGATTAGAAGAACGATTAGACGCAGTAAAACGCCCATCTAGCATTGTCCAAGAAATTCCTCATGAGTCTGGGCAAATCTTACCTGAAGGGAAAAGTGTTACTGATGTCTTCAATCAGATGGGAAAAGGACGAACCTTATTGATTTTAGGAGAACCTGGCGCGGGTAAAACGATCACTCTCCTGAAGCTGGCACAAGAATTAATTGCTCGTACCGAAAAAGATTTGAGCCAACCTATTCCAGTAGTGCTGAACTTATCTTCTTGGGGAAATAAACAGCAAACAATTGCTGATTGGCTGATTGAGGAATTGAATAGTACATATCAAATTTCTAAAGCGCTTGGTAAAGTCTGGATTGAAGACCAACAACTATTACTGCTACTAGATGGTTTAGATGAGGTGAAAATTGAGCGTCGGGAAACCTGCATTCAAGCCATCAACCAATTCATGCAAGAACATGGGCTGATTGAAATTGTGGTGACAAGTCGTGTTCGAGATTATGAAGCTCTCTCTAATCGTTTAGAATTGCAAGGTGCAATCTGCATCCAATCTTTGACTTTTCAGCAAGTTAAACAATATTTAGACAGGGCTGGTGAACAACTGGAAGCAGTAAAAACATTGCTTCAAGAAGATACTACATTGCAAGAGTTAGCCAAGTCTCCCCTAACTTTAAGCGTCATGACTCTGGCTTATAAGGGTAAGAAAATTGAAGATTTACCTAATGCAGGTTCTAAAGAAGAACGCCGAAAGCACCTGTTTGATGCTTACATTGAACGGATGTTTAAGCGTCATAAATATGAGCCAATATACTCAAAAGTGCAAGCAATGCGCTGGCTAATTTGGCTAGCACAACAGATGTTTCAGAAGTCTCAAACGGTCTTTGTTATTGAAAGAATACAGCCTACCTGGTTGTCAAATCGATTCCAAAAAATGCTTTATCAATTACTCAATTACCTATTTATAGTAATAATTAGTGGGTTAATCGGCAATTTGATAAGTCAATCAATAAATGGAATGTATATTGGTGTAATCACTGGTGTACTGACTGTATGCTTGAGTACTACAGAAATAAAACCAGTTGAAACTTTGAGATGGTCTTGGCAAGAAGCCAGAAAATCTCTGAGAAATGGAATATTAGGTGGATTATTTCTGGGGCTAATTATAGGACTGGTTTTTAAGCTAGCTAACACTCAACCGGAGATCATTGAGGGGCTGCAATTAGGATTACTATATGGGCTAACTGGTGGGCTGATTTTAGGGTTATTAGGTGGACTGAGGGGGCCAGAGATAGAGACAAAAACAACTCCTAACCAAGGGATATGGAACTCAGGCAAGAATGCCGTGATAATGGGATTAATTGGCGCATTACTTGGCGGATTATTTGGGGGATTAATTGGTGGACAAATCTTCGGAGAAGAAAAATGGCTGCAATTGGGGATAGTGTTTGGACTAGTGTTTGGGCTAGTATTTGGGGGTGGTAAAGCTTGGCTGCAACATTTTACCTTACGCCTCATTCTCTACAGCCAGGATTGCATACCTCTAAACTATGTCCGCTTTCTTGACTATGCTACTGAACACATCTTTGTGCAAAAAGTTGGAGGTAGTTACATTTTTGTCCATAGAATGCTACTAGAGCATTTTGCCCAAATGGAGCCAGCATTTATTCAACCAACTTCACAACTAATTCATCAGTCTGCTGATAGGAATAATGCACTCACTGAATTTAATTCAACCAACAATTTTAATCCAGGCACTCCATCTCAAACTCCAGTTGAAAAAAATATAGTATGTAATAATTGTAGTTGCACTAATCCGGCGAATTTCAACTTCTGTACCAAGTGTGGAAGGCGATTAAATCAACCACTTAGCCAAGACTAAATTAAGTATAATCATAATCATAAATAAATAACATTTTTTGCTAGTTTGTGTTTATTATTATGGTTAAATACTTTCAGTTCCTAGCTTTACTGTGTACCTAAAGGTATAATAATTAACTAATTAAAATTAACGCGCTACTAATAGCGCGTTAACGAGATTGAAGTGATTTGTCTATCCCGGAAGTTGCTTTTTCAGTGCTTCCAGAGAAGCCCAACGGTTATCAACTGGAGTTTCAGGACTATCAGAAATATCAACAGTACTACTTACAGGAATACCTGGACAATTCCTACTGCACAGCTGGCGCTGAGGTACTGCCAAGCACATTTGCTCATACAGCCATTCGTTGGGATAAAAATAACCATCGGGCGGTAAGGTTTCAAGCAACTCTTCCATAATTACTTCCCTTTCTAAAGGCAAGTCATTTACTTGATTTGCAGTTTCGTCTAACCAGATGATTTCTTTGGTATCAAGCCCTAAACGTCGGTTGTATTGCTGCAAACAGCGATTGCAGCTACAAGTAATAATTGTTTCTGCCTGAGCGGACACTTCCAGGTAATTACCATGATGCTCAACGCGCACATGACCTCGAACTGGTGTCAACGTTTCCAGACCAGGCAGAAATTCCTGAACCTGAACTTCCTCTGTCCGCTCCGGGGCTTTAGTTAGCTGCGGAATAAAAATTGCGTCCATAGGATTTGTGAGACATCCTCACTAAGAATTTATCTTCATTACCAGCAAGAATACTGATACTACATCTTTATTTTAGGCAACAAGAGGAATTGTGAGATTATATAGTTATGAGTTTTCAATTAACTCCTGACTCTGCCAATTTGAGATTTTGAATTTTGGATTTTGGTGAAGCAGCGCGGTCTTGGGGGTTTCCCCCATGAGCGACTGCTGTTAGCGAGGTACGAGCGTCACCCGAAGGGATTGAATAAAAAATCTAAAATCTAAAATCTCAAGTTGAATGACTTCTAACTCCCAACTCCTTCCAAGGAAGCTGGACGGACAACCAGATTACGATGCGGCTCTTTACCGCGACTGAAGGTTTCTAAATCTCCAAACTCCTTCAAGAAGGTATGGATTTGACGCCGTTCAGCAGAACTGAGAGATTTGATTTCTACTTCTCTACCAGAAAAACGCACTTCATCGGCTGCTGCTTCTGCTAATGCGCGAATTTCGGCTTCTCTTTTAACCCGGTAGCCATTCAACTCAATGGTGTAAGAAGCTTGTTCCTCAAGGGGTTGGCTCAAGTTTAAAACCGAATTTGCTATATACTGAATCGCATCTAGCACAGAACCATCAGCACCAATTAATATCTGGATTTGTTCTGTCGTCAAATTAGTTTGGTCAATTGTTAACCAATAGTTATCTGGTTCTAAAGAATCGCCGTCTTGAGATTGGGCAGTTTCTAAATGACCCTGAATTTCAGAAGGTATTCCAGTGAGTTCCAGCAGGGTTTTTAACCACTGTTGACCTCGCTGCATGGGAATATTGCTCATGATCCCCCTGTAGCCTTTTTCTTGGCACTTTTTGGTTCAAATGGCAATGCCTTTTGTTCTGCGACTACTGCTTCTTTCTCTTGGGTTGCTACGATTTTTTGTAGTTCTTCTGGTAGAGGTTCGCGGGATAGAAGATAAGTTTGCGCGGTTTGGAAAATATTACCAATCACCATATACATCAGTACCCCAGCAGGCAAGGGGAAAAACAAAAACATCCCAGAAAAAATAACTGGAGTGATTTTGTTAACTGTATCTTGCTGCGGATTGCCTCCACTGGAATTTTGCCCAGAAAGCATTTGGCTAACATAAAGGCTGATTCCAAAGGAGACGATCATGGCGACGATATCCCAGTGGATTGTGCCATCTGGATCAGTTGCGCCAACCCTGCCTAAGGCATCAATAAATAGAAAGCCTTTGTCTGCTGCTAGTCCAGGAATTGTCCCTTGAATAGTGACTTCTCCAGGCTGCAAGGCTTCTACATTGCCATTAGCATCAATTTTTACCCTATCTTCCCCTTTGGTGACTTTCCAATCAGGAATCAGCTTATTTTCTGGGTGTTCTGCTAAGAGTACCTGAAATGGTTTGCCTTCAATAGTCTGATATTGAATCTTAGTTTGTTCTCCCACCGCTAGTTTGTTACCACTAGGAAGGATTGCAGCTATTTTTACATGTTCTCCATCAGCAACATAAATGTTTTGAGGAGCAGTGGCAAAGGCTTGCGGTTGAATTTGTTCGATTTGTTCTGCGGGTAAGATTTGCAGATTAACGCTGTAGTTAGCACCTGCAAAAGGCGAACCCCGCAAAGTGGCAAACAGCGCTAATAAGACCGGCATTTGCACTAGTAATGGAAAACAGCCTGCCAAGGGGTTGCCAAATTCTTTTTGAACATTGACCATTTCCTCCTGCTGCTTTTGCGGTTCATCCTTATAGCGCTCTTTGATTTCTGCCATCCGCTTCTGCATCAGAGGTTGTACAATTCGCATCTTCCGCATGTTGCGAATTGAGCCAGCACTCAGGGGATAGAGCGCGAAGCGGACTATCAGGGTCAAAGCAACGATCGCCAATCCGTAGCTAGGCACAATACCATAGAAGAAATCTATGATTGGCAGCATTACGTTGTTCGAGAGAAAGCCGATACCAAAATCCATTATTCTGAATTCAACCTGAGGTACTGTAAACTGAATCTAATTTATCTAAATCATAAATTATGTGCGACTACCCTTCGCTACGGATAGCCGCACATCCAAAAAAAGGGAGTGGGGAGTGGGCAATTGGGAGTGGTATGTAATTTTTGGTAAGTAGGAAGTTTTTAACTTTGGATTTTATCTGAGTAAATTTTGTATTCCCTACTCCCTACTCTCTACTCCCTACTCCCATCACTTGTTAGCAGCAGCGCTATATTCGGGATTTTTCGCAGCAATTCTTTCGTTGATGTAGTCATAGACTTCCCGAAACTTGGGAATTGCCCGCAATTCGAGACGACTGCCGTTTCTTAGGGTTAGTACCATATCTCCCCACAAACCAATTCCACGGGGAACTGTGACGACTTTGACAATTTCTGAGTAAATTATGTCAGTGCGATCGCGTCCCTGCCAACCTCCTATCACGGTAATTCGGCGATCGGTGATGCGGAAACGCAGCCACAATGCTCTGACAATTGCCCCAACTGTTAATGGTATCCCGACAATAGTTAGCCCAATTAACAGGTTGACAATTAAATCCCCAATATGGGGGCCACCTTCATAATAAACATCTTCACGAATTCCCATCGAACACCTCAGCTTGTGCCAACAACTGCTCTAATTCTTGCAGAAATTGTGGGCTTACGCACTTAGATTCTGCTGTTGTGGGTTTGACAATGAACACTAGCCGCCATCCTGGTGATAATTTGGGGAGCAAGCTATATAAAGCAGAAGCAATTTGCCGTTTGATTCGGTTGCGAACCACTGCCCTTTTGCTGACTTTTGTACTTATGGAAATGCCAATCCGCGTACTGGCAAGATGTGCTGAGTCAGCTGTTTGTGTAGTCTGGGTGGCAGTGGACAAAGAAGGTTTTGTTGAACATAACGGCTTTAAGGCTCTCAATGTTAAATAAGAGCCATGACGCCGAATCCCTTCCCGGAAAACTGCCTGGAAATCCTTGCGGGATTTTAGCCGATTTGCTTTAGGCAAAGCCACAGATGTTCTTTTAGCTTAATATTCCCTAAACGCTCAAACGGTGACGTCCCTTTCTTCTTCTAGCGCTAATCACGTTTCTGCCGTCTGGTGTCCGCATTCTGGCGCGAAAACCAGAGGTTCTTTTTCTCTTACGGCTAGTACCGCCCAGTGTTCTTTTCATACTCTTCTCCTCTTAGGTGATTTTTATAAAAACTCACAATCTCTAATTGTATTACTTTATTAGGGAATAGGGAATAGGGAATTGTCATTAGTTATTCTTTCTCCCCCTGCTCCCTGCTCCCCACTCTTAATTGATGCTCACAATCCATGTTCCCATGTAGCGCAATAGTGGCACATCGCCAGGGGAGAGAACTTGACAGCGAAAATAGTAAACTCCGCCGAAGGCTGGGTTTTTAACGTTAGATAAGACTACCTCAACTGCACTACCTGCTGGTACTGGCTCTTGGGGAAAAATATTAATCAGCTTACCTTCTTTGTCCCACTTCACCTCAGAAAGCGGAACTGCTTTACCTTTGACTCGGACTTCAATTTTCTTCTGGTCAAAAGTTCCTTTGTAATAATCAGGGTAAGTAATGGCAAATTGACCAACAGCCAATTTCATTTTTTGGGCTGGAATCCTTAATATGTATCGATCCCAACCATTGGCTTGTCCACCAAAATCTAACCTAAAGGGCAGCTGATTTTCTTGTTTGACGCCGCTAAACAGTGTAAATCCAGGTAAGCTTTGTGCCCAAGTCAAGGCTGGTAATCCAGTAACCAGAAAGCTAGTAACGGCTAAAGCAGAAAGTAAACGTCGCATAATCAGGCTTCCTCTACCAAAATATAAATCTGTTATCTAAAATAACTGTGTGTTAGTATTCGTTACTAAACTTTACTACTGACTTCCTGACAATTGACGTTTAATAATAAAAAAAAGTGCCATCCTCATTGAGCTTTGGGCGACAGCAAAATTGCTTAGTTATAAATTTACTATGTAATCAATTTACTTCATCACCCTTACAGAGTGCTGATTTGATGACTAGGTTGGTCAAATTTTGAACTCAATACAAACACAAGCGCGGTTGGATTGTGTTTCCAAATATGTACAAGTGTATCTAAATTTGAGAATTTTGTTATAAAAATTGAGGCATGCCCTCAGCGATCGCCAGTTAAGTTGGGCTAAATTGATTAAAATAAGTTGGAATCAGAGTCGTAATTATTAAAATTTGATTTGGATAATTATAAAGCTTTCAAAATTTGGTCAATATTACTCTATAAGAAAGGAATACCAAAATTTCTCAATCCCGAAAACAAGCTGAAGATAAAGATGCAAAATTTGGGAATCAACTTAGGATGTGCAATACGTAACCCTGTTTGCAACTATCTGAAAATATGACATCTGCGAACGGCAAAGTCAAGCTTTGCCTGGACAGCTAAGAGTGGGAGAGGAAAGTTTCTTTTGTTCAATCTACAAGTAAAATTCATGGGTGATGTTCCTGCCTAAGTACTATGAGTGTGGGACACGCCTCATCTAGACAGTCGCTTACTTGGCAGAGATTAGGTATTTATCTTCAGGAGATTTCATGAGAATAGCAGTTGCTAAAGAAATTGAAGTTTGTGAACGTCGTGTAGCATTAATTCCTGACACCGTTGCTCGATTGGTAAAACAAGGTTTGGAAGTTTGGGTAGAAACAGGTGCAGGAGAACGATCATTTTTCAGCGATTCTGACTATGAAGCAGCAGGAGCCACAATAATCAGCGATACTGCCAAACTATGGGGCGAAACAGATATTCTGCTGAAAGTCAGCCCCCCACAAGAACGAGAAGATGGACGCTCAGAAATTGACTTATTAAAGGAAGGGGCTGTTTTACTCAGTTTCCTCAATCCCTTGGGAAACCCCGTTGTAGCACAGCAACTAGCAAATCGTAAAGTTACAGCCTTGAGTATGGAAATGATTCCCCGTACTACCAGGGCGCAAAGTATGGATGCTTTGTCCTCGCAAGCTTCATTAGCAGGTTACAAGGCTGTATTAATTGCCGCAGCTGCATTACCGAAATATTTTCCGATGTTAACCACAGCCGCAGGTACGATCGCTCCAGCGAAAGTATTTATTATGGGCGCTGGTGTAGCCGGATTGCAAGCGATCGCCACCGCCAGACGCTTGGGAGCAGTAGTAGAAGCCTTTGACATTCGTCCCGCCGTTAAAGAAGAAGTGCAAAGCTTAGGGGCAAAATTTGTTGAAGTCAAATTAGACGAAGAAACCGTTGCTGCTGGCGGTTACGCCAAGGAAATCTCTGAGGCTAGTAAACAACGTACCCAAGAAGTTGTCGCCGAACACGTCAAAAATTCTGATGTGGTGATTACCACTGCTCAAGTTCCTGGGAGACAAGCACCACGGCTGGTTACAGAAGAAATGGTG
Organism: Nostoc sp.; assembly: GCF_036919495.1. Classification (GTDB taxonomy): domain Bacteria; phylum Cyanobacteriota; class Cyanobacteriia; order Cyanobacteriales; family Nostocaceae; genus Nostoc. The sequence goes on along the minus strand of NZ_JBALBZ010000063.1, from coordinate 11,875 downwards.
GCACAAATGAAACCCGGTTCAGTAATTGTAGATTTGGCTGCCGATCAGGGTGGTAACTGCGCCTGTACCGAACCCGGCAAAGATATTGTGTGGAACGGTGTAACAATTATCGGCCCCATCAATCTCCCATCATCAATGCCAATTCACGCCAGCCAATTGTATGCCAAAAACGTAACATCGTTGATGCAATTGCTAATTAAAGACAAAGCTTTGCAAGTAGACTTTAGCGACGACATCGTTGATGCAGCTTGCGTTACCCACGCTGGTGAAATTCGCAATCAACGAGTGCGGGATGCATTACAAGCTTTGAGCGGCGTTGGAGCAGGTTAATAGCCAAATTACCATAAGGAGTTTTGATTTCATGACAGAGGCATTACTTGCTGCTTTGTTTGTATTTGTGTTGGCATCTTTTATCGGCTTTGAAGTCATCAACAAAATACCACCGACTCTACACACGCCGTTAATGTCAGGCTCAAACGCGATTTCTGGGATTGCGGTACTTGGAGCAATAGTTGCTGCTGGTGCGAGAGACACAAGTGTGTCCGTAATTCTCGGTTTGATTGCTGTGGTACTGGCGACAGTCAACGTTGTAGGCGGTTTTTTAGTGACAGACAGAATGTTGCAAATGTTCAAGAAGAAGGAGATTAAGGCGTGAGCGACTTTTTACCAACTGGCATTCAGCTGACGTACTTAGTCGCTGCATCGTTATTCATTCTGGGCTTGAAAAAGCTGGGATCGCCTGCTACAGCGAGAAACGGTAATATCGTAGCGGCTGTGGGGATGCTGCTGGCAATTGTGGCGACAATGCTCGATCAGCATGTGTTGAACTACGAGATGATATTGTTGGGCTTGGCGATTGGATCGGGAATTGGTGCGATCGTTGCCTACAAAGTCCAAATGACGGAAATGCCCCAAATGGTGGGTTTACTCAACGGTTTGGGCGGTGCGGCTTCGGCATTAGTAGCTGTTGCCGAATTCTGGCGGTTGTTAGATAGTTCGCAGCCGATACCCCTAGATGTCAACGTTTCCATACTATTGGACGTGTTAATCGGTGGTATTACCTTCACAGGTAGTTTTTTAGCCTTTGCGAAATTGCAAGGTTTAATTAGCGGTTCCCCGATTACATTTCCATTCCAGCAACCATTTAACCTCTTGCTTCTGGGTGCTTATATAGTAGGCAGTGCCTATTTAATCATCACACCAGATAGCTTACCCATATTCTTGGGAGTGGTTGGCGTTTCATTGGTGCTGGGCGTGATGTTCGTCATCCCCATTGGTGGCGGCGATATGCCAGTAGTAATCTCGCTGTTGAACTCGTTGTCAGGTGTGGCGGCGGCGGCGGCGGGATTCGTGGTGATGAACAATATGTTAATCATCGCTGGTGCTTTGGTGGGAGCATCTGGCTTAATCCTCACCGAAATTATGTGTAAGGCGATGAACCGCTCCTTATTTAGTGTGCTGTTCAGCGCTTTTGGTACAGGTTCTAGTTCTGGTGGTGGTGCTGCAACTGGTGGTGCAACCGATCAAAGTGTCCGCAGCATCGATCCTGAAGAAGGGGCGATGATGTTGGGTTATGCCCGTTCTGTGGTAATTGTGCCTGGTTATGGTATGGCAGTTGCCCAAGCGCAACATAGCGTCCGGGAATTGTCAGATCAGTTAGAAAAAATGGGCGTTGATGTCAAGTATGCTATTCACCCCGTTGCTGGTAGAATGCCGGGGCACATGAATGTGTTGCTGGCGGAGGCAAATGTGCCTTATACCCAGTTGTACGACATGGATGATATTAATCCCCAGTTTGATCAAGCGGATGTGGCTTTAGTAATTGGGGCAAATGATGTGGTAAATCCGGCGGCGCGGAGTGATACAAATAGCCCGATTTATGGTATGCCGATTTTGGAAGTAGATCGGGCGAAGCAGACGATTGTGATTAAGCGCGGGATGAGTACGGGTTTTGCCGGTGTAGATAATGAGTTGTTCTACAAGGATAAAACCACGATGCTTTTTGGTAGTGCGAAGGATATGGTGGCGAAGTTGGTTTCGGAAGTGAAGCAACTTTAACGAACCGCAGAGGCGCAGAGAACGCGGAGTAAAGAAAGAATGTAGAGAGTTGGCTTGCCTTGGGGGTTTGATGCTTCTGGGGCAAGTTTTTTTGTGTATTTTATCCCGATTAATTTATCCTATTTTTATCTAAAAAACGGTTATTTAATTTGTCTGAAAGTAAGATTTATTCTTGATTGTGTAAGTTTATTTTTTTTAGGTATTTGATGTTGCCAAAAGTGCTGTGTAGTTCCCTTCATGATTAGTAAACTTCCATGAGTAAGTTGAATTTCGTAGTTTAATTCTTTTTGTATTTTATGTCTAAACATAAAACGACGATTAGCTCCGAAACTCACAGAAGCAATTACAGGGTTTTCTCCAAGCTCTGCTTCATCATCACTATGCCAAGCTACGCTGTCTTTACCATCACGATATAGATTAAGTAACACACTATTGAATTTAATTTTAGATAAAGATTCAATTTTAGATTTAATATTGATTAATACAGGAGTCCATAAAAAAGGTTGCATTGTGATTTGGGAGTAAGAATAGGATTTATCTGGATCTCCATACCAAGCTGTAAGCCTTGGTAACTTAAGTTGTTTACCAAAAAGTATTGTAGATTCTTGATTCCAAGAAGTAGTTTCATATAATTCAACAAATAATTGGTTACTCTCGTTCCCATCAAAGAAATTTTGGTAATAGATTACTTCAGCATTTTGCATAGGTAACTTTTCACCCTGATACCTACTCTTATCATTTCCCTCTTCCCAGATCGATAGTTGATTAAACATGAAATAATTTCAATTAATATCTATAATTTTTCTTGCAATGTATGGTCAATTATCTCAAATTAAATTACTTCTAATATTGCTAATATATGAAGTTTATCACATTAAATAGCAATTCTAAATGAGTAATGGACAAGACACATTTTGATGAAAGTTAGAAAAATCAAATTTTTCAACCACATAACCTGCTATTCACATTATAGTACAAAAATACTATATATTCTGAAATTAAATTAGGATTGCTATAAAAATTAAAACAATCTTAAAATTATTACTGAGTATTAAAATTTCCAAAAAAGCATTATATAGTAGCCTTGATCACTTCATAACGTTGAGTATTCTTATGAACTGTTTTCAAATTATTAAGTCTGTTCTAGATGAAGCGTACAGTCAAATACCTGGAGATGGTGTAAACAAAGATAATGATATTAAAGAAGCAATAAAATATTTGCGGGAAGAATATACGAGTTTATTAACTGGAAACAATATTACTTATAGTGACCCTATTACTAGATTTGCCTATATTTATACCTATGTAACATCTCATGCTAACTTAGTCTGTACTCTTATCGAACAAGATGATAATTTAGGCAATTTATTTAACAATTCAAAAGTCAACGTAGCTTGTATCGGAGGAGGACCAGGAAGTGACTTTTTAGGAATATTGAAGTATCTGATGACTAATAAAAAGTCACCTACAGTTAAATTCCAACTTTGTGATAAAGAGAAAACATGGGCAGAGTCTTGGTATGATGTAGATGATAAAATTGATCCTCTTTTTCGCATATCAACTTCTTATTTACCATTAGATGTAACTAAGCCAGATGATTGGCAGGCATATAATAAGTATTTTCAATCAGACCTTTTTACAATGATTTATTTCATGTCTGAGGTATATACATTGAAAGATGTAGCAAATGAATATTTTGCCAACTTATTTAGTCAAGCTAAACCGGGATCATTATTCTTGTTTGTTGATAATAATAACCCCAGTTTTTACGGTTGGTTTGATAAACTGGCTAAAGACAATAGTATTAATATTATCAACAACAAAACTGGGAGAATGTCTTTACCTAATCATGAAGATAAAAATGACTTAGAAATATATTTTGAAAAGTTTCAAGCTATTGGTAATCCAAAAATAACTGCTGATGTTGCGTATCGTGTTGGACGTAAAGAGTAGTAAACTAAAGCGGCAATTACTTAACCTCACTAATTTATCTGCGCCTCTGTGGTTCGTTAAAAAAAGCGATCGCCTGCAAAATCTCCATCGTGCGATCGCCCCTCTTCTGACTCTGTGTACTCTGCGCCTCTGTGGTTCTTTAAAAAGAGCGATCGCTATATATCCAGAGTGCGATCGCCTCCTCTTCTAACTCTGTGTTCTCTGCGCCTAATAAGGTTCGTTAAAAAGAGCGAGCGCCCTCTCCTTCCTCTGTGTCCTCTGCGCCTAATAAGGTTCGTCAAAAAAGGCGTAGCCTCTCGTAGAGAAGGCATCGCCTGATTTCTTTCTTAACTAGCTGTCCGTTTTATCGGGATTTCTATCCAGAACTCACAGCCTTTGCCAGGTTCAGAAACACACTTGATATTACCGCCGTGTTTTTCCACAATAATTTGGTAGCTAATAGATAATCCTAAGCCAGTACCTTGTCCAGGTTGTTTGGTGGTAAAGAAAGGTTCAAAAATGCGCGATCGCCTAATCTCTGGAATTCCACAACCATTGTCAGCAATCCAAATTAGAATTGTATTCCCAGATATCACTTCTGTACGAATCCAAATTTTAGGATTGTCAATTTTTTTTCTACTAGTTGCTGAGTTTTCTAGTGCATCGATCGCATTGTTAAGAATATTCATAAACACCTGATTTATCTGGGCCCCATAGCAGACTAATGGAGGTAATTCACCATATTGTTTAACTACCTCAATAGCAAAAGAATTAGTCTCTGGTTGCAGTCGATGTTGTAAAATCAACAAAGTACTGTCGATGCCTTCATGAAGATCAACGGGCTTCATTCCTGTTTCGTCAAGTCGAGAAAAACTTCGCAATGATAAGACTAGTTGAGAGATCCGATCTGCCCCTATCTTCATTGAAGTCAGAACTTTAGGTAAGTCATCACTAATGAAATCTAAATCTAGTGCTGCTGCTTGCTTTTGAATTTCTCCTGTTATCTTAGGATACTGTTTTTGATAGAGGCGCAGTAATTTTAATAAATTTTCGGCATGTTCAGTAACATAAGTGATGTTGCCATAGATGAAACTAATCGGGTTGTTAATTTCATGTGCTACACCAGCAACTAACTGCCCTAAACCTGCCATTTTTTCACTTTGAATCAACTGGCTCTGAGTGTGCTGTAATTCTTTAAGAGTCTGGGTAATTTCTTCTTTTTGACGTTGAGTTTGTTCGAGTAATTCCGCTTGTTGAAGTCCTACCCCTAACTGAGTACCAATCTGCATCAGCAAATCTACCTCATCCTCTTGCCAATCACGGGGCTTGATATTTTGATAAGCTGCTAGTAATCCCCAGAGTTTCTCACCCTGAAAAATCGGCACAATCATATATGCCCTAGCCTGCATTAGCTCAAGCAGGGCAATATGACAAATAGAATAATTGGCGCTGTAAATATCTTTAATGACACAACTTTTAGCATTAGCAAACCTTCCGCCTTGCGTTTCTTGTAAGTAATCATCTGCAACTACAGGTACAATTTCCCTTATTGGTGTCCAACCTTGAGCTAAAGACTCAGCAACAAATTTGCCACTCCAATCAGCCCCGAATCGATAGATTGTGACTCGATCAACTTCCAATAGCCGCCGGACTTCTTCTGTACTGGTGGCAAAGATGGTATGAATATCAAGAGACTGGCGAATTTTTTCCACCGTTGCGGCTAATGCCTTTTCTCTTTCGGCTGCTTTCCGTTCTCGTGCAGCAGCTTGAGCCAGTTTTTGGGTTTGCACCTGCATCTGTTTCAAAGACTCAGCTTGCTGTAATGCTACCCCCAATTGAACGCCAACTTGCGCCAATAAGTTGATTTCCTCATCTTGCCAATAACGAGGTTGGGAATTTTGATAAGCTACTAGCAATCCCCACAACTTCTCGCCCTGAGAAATTGGGACAAAAACTTCATTTCGTGCATACTTAACTGCCTGCTTTCCTTGTAGAAAAACGCCTTCTGTCACAGGCTGCGGCTTAAGCATTGGTGTCCAGCCATCAACAATAGAATCAGCGACAAATTCGCCACTCCAATCGGGATAGAAGCGATAAATTGCTACTCGTTCTACTTCTAATAACCGACGGACTTCTTGAGTTGTGGTTTTAAAGATGGCTTCAATATCAAGAGACTGACGAATTTTTTCTACGGTGTTCGCTAACGCTCTTTGTCTTTCGGCAGCTTTGCTAATCTCTGCTGCTTGGGTTTGCATTTGTTGGATAAATTCTGCTTGCTGCAAAGCTACACCTAGTTGTGTACCCACTTGGGTAAGCAAGTAAACCTCATCTTTTTGCCAATCACGGATTCTGGCATTTTGGTACACTGCTAGCAAGCCCCAGAGCTTCTGACCGTGGTAAATGGCAATGATCGCATAAGCTCTTGCTTGATATATCTCTAAGATTTTAATGTAGCAGTTACTAAAGCCTGAATTGTAGATATCCTTACAAACACGGTAAACTTCACAGCGACTGAAGCTACCACCCTCTGTATCTTGTAAGTAGGTGTCAGCGACTGGAGGTTTAGCTAAATCTTTGGCACTACATTCACTGACGTTTTCACTCACTTCTGGCCGCTGGAATTGCTCATCTATCAGGGAAATCCAACCCTCTGCCACTGATTCAAACACGAATTCACCACTCCAATCTGGATTGAAGCGATAAATAGCCACGCGGTCAGCATTTAACAGGTGCCTAAGTTCTCCGGTGGTTGTGTGGAAAATGTTTTCCAAGTCTAAAGACTGACGAATTTTCTCAATGGTTATGGCTATGGTTTTTTGCCATTGGGCTGCTTTTTCTCTGGCCTTTGCTTGTGCTAGTTCTGCTGATTGTAGTTTTACTTGTTCCAGGTAATCTGCTTGCTGTAAAGCAACTCCCAGATGTCCGGCGATTAATTGCACAAACTCAATTTCTGATGCTTCCCATTGCCGAGGGCTACTACACTGATGAATACACAACAATCCCCATAAATCTTTACCTTTGATCAAGGGGGCAATTATACTAGCACGTACTTGGAATCTTTCTAAAATCTGGATGTAGCAATCACTAGCATTAACTTGATAAATATCAGGTATTGCTCTAATCCGACCTTGCTGATATAGCCCTATGAACTCCTCACTAAAGCAGTGGTCGCGCAATTTGGTTGCTAGTGCCGAATCCCATTCTGTTGCCACATCTTCATAGATAAATTCCCCTTCCCATGCCAAATCAGGATAGAAACGAAACACGCCAATCCGATCGGTTTTCAGAATCTGGCGTACTTCAGTGACTGTAATTTTGAAGATGTTTTCTATATCTAGAGACTCGCGGATACGGGCAATAACTCCAGATAAGGTTTTTTGTTGCTCATTCTGATGTAAGGAGGATGTCACATCTGAATGAGATTCTTGCTGTTCTGAATTTGGTTCTATGGGTTGAGTCGTAGAGGAGTTTTCCATTCCCAGTGGGACTTTAAATATTGAAAGTCTTCTATCTCATGATTCCCGTTGCGATCGCAAAGGTAACAGTTATTTTCTGGGAATGCTAGAAAAAATAGTGTAGGGATACGATAATATCGTGTCCCTACAAAAACATTTCTCAACCACAAGAAAATTATCGCCGCTTAGGAGTGGCGCTGCGGCTGGTGCGTTTGTCATCATCTCGGCGACGGCGATCGCGCCAATCTGCCACGGTCAAATAACCAATACCACCAGTGACTACTACGAGTAGCACTATGGCTACTATTGTTAAAATACTCAAAAATGGACTTTCCACGATGCCTCTACAGTCCGTTACGTCCCCAAACTACCATTGCAATTGACCAAGTAAACACAACTAACAGTGATACCCAACCTAGTGTCAAAATCTCCATAGTCCCGCTTTTCAAATAATTACAAAAGGTTTCTAATATTTATCATACAGGGATTGGGCAGGCTCAGATTTGTTTATAGATGAGATTATAAGTTGGACGTGCGATGTCTACGACGGTCTATTAGATGTCGCAAATGATACAGCATTTTTTGTTAATACGCTAGTACTTCAGGCATTAATAAAGACAAGTGTAAAAAATTAGCGATCGTGCTTTCCCACTTGTATAGTTTGGGAATACTAGGCTTATGCGTATATATTTCAAATCTAGCCACCCCTTGTATCATGCCAACGTTTTTCAACTATCCTTTCCACTCTAATGGTTTTGTTGCCCACGGACATTGTTATCTCTGGAAAACTGGATTAGTTTGGCTCCACATTATTTCTGATGCCACGATCGCTTTTGCCTATTATTCCATTCCCTTCTTACTGATTTACTTTATTTCCAAGCGCAAAGACGTTCCTTTCAATGGAGTCTTTTTGTTATTTGGTGCTTTTATCATTGCCTGCGGTACTGGACACTTGATGGATATTTGGACGCTTTGGCATCCAGACTATTGGATTGCAGGTGGTTTAAAAGCTTTAACTGCCATTATTTCGATATATACGGCATTTGCGTTATTTTATCTCATGCCTCAAGCTCTGATACTACCAAGCCCAGCCCAGTTAGAAGTTATCAATCGGGTGCTTTCAACTGAAATTGTAGAGCGCAAGCGCATTGAGAAAGAACTACGCGTTGCAGAAGAAGTTGCTCAAAACTCCAGCCAAGCCAAGAGTGAATTTCTGTCCAATATGAGTCATGAGCTACGCACACCTCTTAACGGTATTCTGGGCTATACACAAATTCTCCAACGCACAGAATCTTTAAGTGAAAAAGGACGTAAAGGAGTCAGCATCATTTATCAATGTGGTTCCCATCTTTTAACCCTAATTAATGATGTCCTGGATCTCTCCAAAATAGAAGCTCGAAAACTAGAATTGTATCCTGTTGATTTCTACTTGCCTGCCTTTATAGATAGCGTAACTGAAATTTGCCGCATCCGAGCAGAACAAAAGGTCATCGCATTTAAGATTGAACTCGATCCTGATTTACCAACGGGCATTCATGCTGATGAAAAACGCTTGCGGCAAGTACTGATTAACTTGCTTAGTAATGCGATCAAATTTACTAATCAAGGTAGTGTCACCTTCAAAGTTCAGGTCATTGGTCAAGAACCAAACGCCAATGGAAAAACTGACTACAAAATTGGCTTTCAGGTAATAGATACCGGCACGGGTATCATCCCTGAACAAGCCGAGAAAATCTTTCAGCCTTTTGAGCAAGTAGGGAATCAGAAACGACAATCTGAAGGTACAGGCTTGGGATTAGCAATTAGCCAAAAAATTGTTTTGCTGATGGATAGTCAAATTCAGGTGCAAAGTACCTTATGCAAAGGTAGCACTTTTTGGTTTGAAGCAAAATTCCCAGAATCTAAAGACTGGGCAAAGGTTTCTAGAGTGGTTGAGCAGGGAACCATTATTGGTTATCAAGGACAAAGGCGCACCATTTTGATTGCGGATGATAAATGGGAAAACCGATCAGTAATTGTAAATTTACTAGAGCCTGTTGGGTTTACTGTTGTAGAAGCTAGTCAGGGTGAGGAAGCATGGAAACAGGCTCTACTCTACAAACCAGACATGATTATTACTGACCTAGTGATGCCTATATTGAATGGATTTGATTTGATCGAACGTTTGCGTCAGCCTGGGCCATTTAAAGAGATTGCTATCATCGCTTCGTCAGCCAGCGTATTTGCAATCGACCAGCACAAGAGTATTGATGTAGGTGCAGATGCATTTCTACCAAAGCCTGTAGAAGCTGAAACGCTGCTGGAAATTCTACGACAATTTTTGCAACTAGAATGGATTTTTGACGTTAAGGTAGACGCAATCAAAAAAACCTATACAGGTGGTTTGGATCAATCAAAAGAGATGATTTATCCTGCCAAAGAAGTTTTACAAGAGTTACTCGATCTCACACAAGACGGCGATATCCAAAAAGTTTTAGAACTTGTTGAGGAACTTTCTGCATCTGATGAGCAGTTAAGCATTTTTAGCCAGCATATCGTCCAACTTGCTAGTAATTTCCAACTCAAACGTTTGGAAAATTTTATTGTAAGTATTCAGGAGTCAGAATAAATGAAACAATCTGGGAAAATATTTCAATACTTTCAGTAAGTTAGTAAGTTACTAACTTGATTACATTCTGTTAGCGGTAGCGGGGCGTTTAGCCCATTCTGACTCCTGATTTCTAATTTTTTATTCAAGAATACATCAATTAATTTGAGTTAAATCTCAATTAAAAATTCATCATGGGTAAAACTGCAAATAACGGATTTATTTTGATTGTGGATGATAATCCGACAAATTTATCTGTCCTGTGTGAAGCACTTAATAGTGAGGGTTTTCGTTTCCGTGTTGCAGTCGATGGAGAAAGTGCGATCGCTCAAGCCGAACGCAATCAACCAGAGTTAATTTTGCTGGATGTCCAAATGCCCGGTATTGACGGTTTTGAAACTTGTCGCCGCCTTAAAGCCAATCCTGTTACCCAGAACATCCCGATTATTTTCACCACTGCTTTATCGGATACGGAAAGCAAAACGAAGGGATTTTCCCTTGGTGCGGTAGATTATATCCCAAAACCGTTTGCACAAGAGGAAGTCATTGCTAGAGTGCGCGTACATTTACAACTCAAACAATTGACTGAATCTTTGGAACAACAAGTTAGCGATCGCACCAAGGCTCTGCAACAAGCTCAAGTCCAACTAGTGCAGCAAGAAAAACTATCAACACTAGGAGAGTTAATCGCTGGTATTGGCCATGAAATCAACAACCCTGTCAACTTTATTTCCAGCAATATTCCACCCTTGCAAGAATACATTCAAGGAGTAACGAAGTTGCTTTTACTGTATGAACAAGAGTATCCAAACCCAACAACCAAAATTACCACCGCTATTGAGGATTTGGATCTTAATTTCGTTCTTGAAGATATGGTAAAAATTTTGAACTCTCTCGAAGTAGGAAGCGAACGAATTCAGAACCTTTCTAATTCACTCCGCAACTTCTCTCGCTCGGATAGTGATACCAAAATATCTGCTGATTTACACCAGGGTCTAGATAGTACACTAATGATATTGCAACACCGCCTCAAAGCTAATGGCGATCGTCCCGGCATTGAGGTTATTAAAAATTATGGAGTATTACCAGAGGTAAACTGTTTTAGTGGGCAGATGAATCAAGTATTTATGAACATTTTGGCAAATGCAATTGATGCACTTGATGAAGCTATAATTCTAGGTAAAATGATCAATCTAATTCCTCACATTAAAATTGCAACAGAAATAGATTCTGAAGAATTGGTTGTAATTCGTATTGCTGATAATGGGATTGGTATTCCTGAACGGTTTAAAAAGCGCTTGTTTGAGCCGTTATTTACCACAAAAACCGTTGGTAAAGGTACTGGACTTGGCTTGTCGATCGCATATCAAATAGTTGTAGAGAAACACAAAGGTGTATTAGAAGTGAATTCTCAATCAGGTATGGGAACCGAGTTTATTATCAAAATTCCCGCATAAGGGCAGCATTTAATTAATTACAAAGCTGCTCTAACATTTATCATACTGAAGAGTAAGGAAAATCCCAATACCTAATCCCTAATTTCTATATAGAGTGAACTCAACTTTAGATGCTCAACTGATGGCAGAACGCCTAGAATCCCTGAAAGCTGGAATAATTGGGGGTTTATCTGTGTGTTTTGCTTTTGCTCTTTTTAGTCTGTTGAATATTTTCGTACTGGCAAAGTATTTTCAGACACTCGCATGTCTGCCAAATGATCTTGACTGGCACTTGTGGGTAAGTGGTGCAGTTGCAACGGGAGCATCCCATTTTTGCAAAGACATTAGATAGCAAGTTGACCATTGAGGTAGGCACAGCGAAGTTGTAGTATGGACGGCACATTGGC
>NZ_JBALBZ010000062.1:0-26522 GCF_036919495.1 Nostoc sp. | reverse complement strand
GTCATTCTTACATTATACCAAATATTCTGTAAGAGAACAAATTAATTAAAGCCGTCGTAGAACGACGGGGTTTTAAACCCATTCTTCTGATAAAAGTAATTATGACCTTTATTGGAAAGTAGCGCGAACTCGTACCCTTCCTAAGAACCCGCAACTAGGGCTTGCCGTTAGATATCATCTCATCTACCTGCCCCCCTGCCTCTCTGGAGTAGCTCACTAAGATGCTGCTGTGACTGAATTTTGAAATTACATCCGGATTACACAAGTGCAAGGTAGTTTATGTATAAAAAAGAGATTGCTTTGCATGATTAATCAAATTGTCACTTTAGAATCTTGTTGGCATAGTTCTGTACCGTGGGGAAAAGACATGCCACCATTAGCAGTTCAAATCCTGGAAAAAGTTTTCTTATCAAACTCTGATATATCAGGCTACTGTTGTGGTGTCCAATGGGAGAGACAGGAATGGATTTATGCCATAGTCTGCTGTCATGAAATACTCTATTTGTCTCAAAAAGAATTTTCTGGAACAAACTTAGTGGAAAAAGCCCCAGTTGCTACACCAGCTTTTCAATTGGGCGATGTGGTGGAAGTTGATTTTAGTGAAGAACCATCACGTCGGACTATTCAAGGGATTTTTAGCCTGAAAAACAATTGGCTTTATGCAGTAGAATGGCGTTCCCCAATTTTGGAAGAAATGGCATCGGCTCAAAGTAGAATTATCTGGCTTGCGGATGTGGATTTAGTAAAAGTGAATGTATGACTGTATGACGATGTTTTTAGAGTTGTACCAAAAAAATTAGTGCGTTCATCTGAGTCTGCGCTTAATCGTTTGGGTTGATTTCCTATTTCTAAGATTGAATCTTAATAGTGAGTCAACCAAATCCCAAATCCGATATTGCTTTCCAAAGATTGCATCACTGCTAATGTTCAACTTTGGGCATTTACAGTAACTTTTATAGTTAGGCGGTGCTAATTCTAAAATTAGACCTATTTGAATAACTTGCTGCACCTTCAAGAAATATCGCCGCTTTCGTGTCCACACCTGTCACAATTCGCGTGCTGTTCAAAACAATCAGTACTTACACTGTGGTATAAAGATTTACTATTGAATAAGATAATGCTTAGAGGCATAAGATACATGTACATTTATATACTCTACTGAAGTAAATAAATCAGTAGAGTATTTTTATAGGAATTCGATGTCTGCTCCTTGCCCATCACCGCAGTAATAGCATTGAGCCAGATATTATTTCCAAAAAGTGGTGTAAAAACAACAGATTTTATCTATAAATTGGATTAGCAATACCCAATTATTAATATCAATAGCGTCAGCATTGCTTGCTCCCGTCGATTGCAGCCCAAGAGAGTCAGGAAACTTGCCCCTCCAGCTACTTTAATAAACCGTCGTCATGTAGGTTGAAACGGAGCCATCATACTCTCCTGTTTGTTCGACGCTAACATGAGCAGATGGTAAACAATATGAATCAGAAGATGGATCTAAGTATAATTAGCGATCGCACACGAGAAATAGAATATCTGATGGGGTTATGAAAAATGAAACCTGTCCGAGTCTATATGTCAAAGTTTCTGGTATTTAGCGCCTACGCGATGGTTATTGTTGCGGCTTTCTCGCAGTCTGGCTGTGTGCGCGAGAAAACAAAAAAAATTGTCGGATTTTCGCAAACAGAGAACATTGGCCCGTGGCGCATCGCCGAAACGAACAGCATCAAAGAGGAGGCTGCCAAGCATAAGAAAACTTATGATTTTCTGATGACGGATGCTCAGGGGCAGACATCGAAGCAATTTTCTGACATTGAGGATTTGATCGCCCGACAAGTCGATGCCATATTTCTCGCGCCACGCGAATATGAGGGTCTTACACCTGCTCTGGAAGCAGCGAGAGCGGCAAAAATACCAGTGTTTCTCATCGACCGTGAAGCTGCGAGAAAACCAGGCGAGGATTTCGTCAGCTTTCTCGGTTCGGATTTCATTATCCAAGGCCGCCGTGTTGGCAAATGGCTGGCTCAGGCTACTAATGGCAAGGCGTCTATTGTGGAACTCACCGGAACAGCAGGGTCATCGGTCGCAATTGATCGGGCAAAGGGGTTTCGGGATGCGATCGCCAGTTATCCCAACATGAAAATCATCGCCACCCAGACGGCGGATTTTTCGAGAGCTGCGGCTGTGCGTGTAATGGAAAACATCATCCAGGCTAAGGGTTCCGACATCACCGTAGTGTATGCTCACAATGACGAAATGGCATTGGGTGCTATCCAGGCTCTCAAGTCCGCAGGCATGAAGCCTGGTAAGGATGCGATCGTCGGTTCAATCGATGGTCAAAAAGCCGCGCTTGAAGCGATTATTCGCGGCGAACTTGGCGTGAGTGTAGAGTCGAATCCGCGTTTTGGCCCACTTGTTTTCGCTACGATGGAGAAGTATTTTGCTGGCAAAAAGATTCCTCCTAGAATAATTCTTAAGGACAGACTCTTCGACGTAACAAACGCCAAAGATTTTGTGCATGAAGCATACTAGTACCGCAAGGCGGAAGTCAAAAGGAGCCAGTGCGTTGCGCGGGTTCCCCGCATTGAAGCAACTGGCGTTCAAAAGTCAAAAGAATTATATTTATTCCGAGCTTCTTGCGCCATATAAATAAAGAAAAGATAGCCAGGAAATATGCTGAACCTGGACGATGAATAAAAAAGATGACTATGGGCTATCAGGACAAAAACTAGGTAAAGCCGATGACTCAGGCGACTCCAACTGTTTTGTGCATGAGGGACATAAAGAAAAGTTTTTCCGGGGTGTCGGCACTCCGGGGCGTGGATTTTGAGCTAAAGGCGGGCGAGATCCATGCGCTGGTCGGAGAGAACGGTGCTGGCAAATCGACACTCATTAAGATCGTGACGGGAGCGTATCGACGAGATTCGGGTGTTATGGATTATGGCGAGAGTCCTGTTACATTCCAGAACCCCACCGAAGCGCAGGCGCTAGGCATCGTAGCTGTCTACCAGGAGATTCAGCTTGTGGGTTTCCGAACCGTTGCTGAGAATATTTTTCTTGGCAGAGAGCCGCATCGCTTTGGGATTATTGACAGACGGCGGATGAACACTGAGGCATCGGAAATATTGGAGCGTCTGGGGTTGGATATTGACCCGCGATCGCTAGTTGATTCGCTCAATATTGCCCATCGCCAAATGGTGGCGATCGCACGCGCCATATCCTTTGGGGCGCGGGTGCTTATCCTTGATGAACCCACGAGTTCGCTTACCGAAACTGAAGTCTCTGTTCTTTTTAACGTCATGCGGCGGCTAAAGTCGGAAGGAACATCCATCGTTTACGTCAGCCACCGTTTTGAAGAACTCTATGCGGTGTGCGATCGCGTCACAGTTCTGCGTGATGGGCGCAACATCATAACGCGATCGCTGGCAACGCTCAATCGCCTCGAACTCGTTTGTTCTATGCTAGGCCGTCAGCCAGAAGAGGTGAGCAAAGGAGTCACGGCGTTCGCAGGGCGATCGCAAAATGCAGTAGATCGGCCAGTGCTGCTCCAGGCGAAGGCTCTCAAATATAAGAAACGGCTCGATGGTGTCTCAATTGAAATGCGGCATGGGGAAATCGTTGGACTTGCGGGTTTGCTTGGCTCTGGTCGAAGTGAAACAGTGCGTACCCTGTTCGGGGCGGAACCACTTGAGGGTGGAACTGTAAAACTCGAAGGTAATCTTCTATCCCTGCGCGATCCTCATGATGCGATCGACGCTGGCATAGCTTTCCTTTCAGAGGATCGCAAAGCGGATGGCATTATCCCTGAGCTTTCGGTGCGAGAAAATCTTACCCTCGCTGCACTACCAAATCTTACACAATGGGGCATCGTTTCCAGAAAACGACAGAACGAGCTTGTTGATCGTTTCATGCAGCGCCTTGGAATTAAGGCGACTAGCGCCGAACAGAAGATCCACGAACTATCGGGCGGCAATCAGCAGAAGGTTCTTCTGGCGCGATGGCTGTGCAAAAATACAAAACTTCTTCTCCTCGACGAACCGACTCGCGGTATCGATGTTGGGGCAAAGGGCGAGATCCAGCGCCTGATCGCCGAACTAGCAGAGCAAGGGCTGGGGGTTGTGATGATTTCATCGGAAGTGGAAGAGCTAGTTGAAGGTTCGCAACGTGTCATCGTCCTCCGTGACGGGCGGTCAATCGCAGAACTCAGTGGTGAACAGAAGAACATAAAGGCAATTCTGCACGTAATGGCGGAAGGTGCAGATCGTCAGGAAGCCGTGAAACAGAGCAGCACAGATAATGAATAGCAAGAAGCCTGACCTGAGTTGGAAAAACCTATGGAACCCAAACTTCGGTGCCCCGGCGGCGCTCCTAATTCTTTATGTTGCGAATGCCGTTTTCACTCCGCGTTTCGCTACAGTTAGCAACACTTTAAACATGTTGCTCCAAGTATCCACCACAATGTTTATTGCCGTTGGCATGACATTTGTCATTGCCTCGCGTGGCATCGATCTGACGGTCGGCTCTACTATGGCATTGGTTTCTGTCATTGTGGCATTGCTTATTAAGTATGGAATTACTGTTGCCATCTTGTTCGCCTTGTGCTGCGCCCTATTAGTTGGTCTGATCAATGGCTTTCTCATCTCACGTCTGAAACTTGACCCCCTAATCACTACCTTGGCGGCTCTGATTTTATGGCGTGGGGTCGCTCAGGTGATCGGGGACGGTCAGCTCGTTCCCTTCACCAATCCCACATTTGAAGCGCTCGGAAAGGGCTATCTCGGTTTTATACCAATTCAGGTTGTAATTGCGGCAGTCGTTATTGCAGGAGGCTTCTTCTGTATCCGCTCTACGCTTTTTGGGCGTCAGATTGTTGCAGTCGGCGGCAACGAGAAGGCCGCAAGGCTTGCGGGCATCCGTGCGGAACGCGTGAAATACATTGTCTATATAATTAGCGCTCTACTTGCGGGGCTGGCCGGACTCGTCGAGACGGCGAGGCTTGGTTTGGGCGATCCTAGCAAGGTCGGTGTCAACGCGGAATTCGAGGCGATCGCAGCCGTTGTTGTTGGCGGTACACCCTTCTCCGGTGGCCGCGCCAATGTACTCGGAACTGTTGTCGGAGCCTTGATTATGCAGGTAATTTCCACAAGTTTCAACATGCTCCTGATTCCCTTCACCTGGTCATTAGTTTTAAAATCCGTAATCATTCTTTTCGCTATTTTTTTACAGCGTCCTAAGGAGGTTTAACGCATCATGGCTGCTACAAGGTCTCTTGCACTTGCTGGAATGCGGCTGTGGAAGCGTCTCGCCAGACTCCTCACTTCGCAGGGCGTGCTGCTCATGCTCCTTAGTTTGGCTGTTTTCGCATCGTTTCGTTATGAAACCTTCCTGACACCTCTTAATCTCATGAACATCATGCGACAGAACAGTATGCTAGCGATCGTGGCACTGGGCATGACTGTCGTAATTCTGAGCGGAGGAATCGATCTTTCTGTGGGTTCCCTCGTTGCTCTAGGCGGTGTCATCTCGGCATTGCTTGCTGGACAAGGAAGCTTTATAGCAATTGTTGGCGGCATTGCCAGCACCACCTTGCTTGGTGTGGTAAACGGTCTTCTCGTGTCTCACGCGAGGCTTCAGCCGTTCGTTGTTACGTTATTCACCGCAAGCGCTGCACGGGGGCTAGCATTGAGCATCACCGAAGAGAAGTCGATTGCAGTATCATCGACAGCATCGGGGCTTGTTTGGCTGGGCAGAGGGTTTATTGGTTTCGTTCCTGTCCCCGTGCTTATAGTTGCGCTCTTATATTTTGCAGCTTGGTTTATGCTGCACAGAAGCCGATTAGGGTTGCATGTGTTCGCTATCGGCGACAACGAGGAAGCCTCCCGGCTCATGGGCGTAAACCCAAACCGAGTAAAGCTTGCAGTCTACACATTTAGCGGTATGCTTTCAGGGCTTGCTGGTGTTGTTCTTGCGGGTCGTCTAGGGGCGGGTCAGCCTGTGGCTGCCTTTGGCTGGGAAACGGATGCGATCGCTGCGACTGTCATGGGAGGAACATTTCTCGCAGGGGGTCAGGGAAGCGTGTTTCCGACGCTTATAGGTGTCCTTCTCTTAGGAATGATGTACAACCTTCTGAATCTCGAAGGGACTATTACTCCGTGGTGGCAGCTCGTGCTTCGCGGCGGCTTTCTACTTATAGTTGTGATCTTCCAGCAGCGCATCACGCAGAGGAGCTAATACACAGCAAACGCATCTTATTTCTTAAGAAAAATTTATAATATTTTTGACTTTTGACTTCCGCCGTGGGTTAATAGTAACCCTCGGTGGAAATAGAGGAAGCATTTAAAATCCCTAAAGAGCTTATCAAGAAAGGCAGAGGGCAGGAGCGAACTTGGGTTTAAGACCCCCACCAAATTAAAAATTTGGGGCTGCTTATTCAGGAGGGGTCTGAATCTCCAACTGAGGTAAAACCTTCTGCCTTCTGCCTTCTTCAATCCATAATACTTTTAACTTTTGACTTTTGATTTTTGACTTCCGCCTTGCGGTCACTGCTAAGGCACAATCAGCACTGGGCAAGGGGAAAGATTAATCACGCGAGTGGTAACACTATCATCCGCTCCCTCTTCAGTCAAGCCTAGCCCTCGACAGCCCATAATTATTAAATCGGCTCCGATTTCATCAGCAACATCGCAGATAGTAAAAGCTGGTTTACCCCGCCTTTCTAAGATTTCAGCTTGAATTCCTTGCCCAGAAAATAAAGATTGGGCATTTTCCAGCAGTTTAGCAACTACCTCTGGTGACACCATCGGATCATCTGCACTAGACGCATCTGGAGGCGGTTCTTCTACCACAGACAGCAGCACCAAGCGACTGCCGTACTTTTTGACTACGTTGGTCACTACATCAGCAGCTTCCCGCGTTTCCCGGCTTTGATCAATAGGAAATAGTACTGTCTTAAATATCTCTGTCACTTGGGTACCCCTGACTCCGGTAAAATCTTGATGGTTCTACTTTCAAAACAATAACAAAAAGGCAATCAGGAGAGTTTGGTGTGTCCAAAAAAAGTTTAGCAAGTTTATCTTCGGCTGATATATCTGGGAAACGTGCCTTAGTGCGGGTTGACTTTAACGTGCCTGTGGACGATCAAGGCAACATTACTGACGATACTCGCATTCGCGCCGCTCTACCAACCATCCAAGATTTGACGCAGAAGGGAGCTAAGGTCATTCTCGCCAGCCATTTTGGCCGTCCCAAGGGTGTGGATGACAAATTACGCCTAACTCCCGTTGCCAAGCGTCTCTCTGAGTTACTGGGGCAAGAAGTCGTTAAAACTGATGATTCTATTGGTGATGAAGTTGCAGCTAAAGTCGGTGCGTTGCAAAATGGCCAAGTGCTGTTACTAGAAAATGTCCGTTTTTACCCAGAAGAGGAGAAAAACGACCCAGAATTTGCGAAAAAGTTGGCAGCTAACGCTGATTTTTATGTAAATGATGCTTTTGGTACTGCACACCGCGCCCATGCTTCTACTGAAGGTGTGACTAAATTCCTCAGCCCTTCTGTGGCTGGATATTTGGTTGAGAAGGAATTGCAATATCTGCAAAATGCTATTGAAAATCCCCAACGTCCTTTGGCAGCAATTATTGGCGGTTCCAAGGTTTCCAGTAAAATAGGCGTGATTGAAACGTTGCTGGAGAAGTGCGACAAGCTAATCATCGGCGGTGGAATGATTTTCACCTTCTACAAAGCTCGTGGTTTGAATGTCGGTAAGTCGTTGGTAGAAGAAGACAAGCTAGAACTAGCGAAATCTTTGGAAGCTAAGGCTAAAGAACGGGGCGTTGCTTTATTGCTTCCCACAGATGTGATATTGGCAGATAACTTTGCCCCTGATGCCAATTCTCAAACCGTTAGTATTGAGAATATCCCAGATGGTTGGATGGGTTTGGATATTGGGCCAGACTCGGTGAAATTTTTCCAAGAAGCCCTTGCAGATACCAAAACGGTAATTTGGAACGGGCCAATGGGTGTGTTTGAGTTTGATAAGTTTGCCAAAGGTACGGAAGCGATCGCTCATACCCTCGCCGAAATCGGTAAAACTGGCACAACCACCATCATTGGCGGCGGCGACTCAGTAGCGGCTGTGGAAAAAGTTGGTTTAGCCGAACAAATGAGCCACATCTCCACCGGCGGCGGCGCTAGCTTGGAGTTGCTTGAAGGCAAAGTATTGCCTGGAATTGCGGCTTTAGATGATGCTTAATAGCGATCTTTAGAATTATGTAGAGACGTTACATATAACGTCTCTACAAATAGGGGATAAAAACTGTGGAAACTAAATTGTTCTTTTAGCTAGGAGGAAAAGTATCCTTGAATCTAACTTCTGATGTCAGTAGAATCTTTAAGTTGACAACGTTCTTATGCAACACTGACTTCTAAGTTATAAGAAAAATCAGGATTAGAAGTGCTGTTACCAGAGAAAGTTCCGCCATCTTTAGGTAAGAAAGGAAATTTACTAACTGAAATGGAGTACGTACCTGCACCCAGAGAACTAGTGATTAATGATCCCTGGCTTGAGCCATTATCGTCGTTAGTTTCTAATAAAGTTCCAGCACTGTCAAACAGACCGAGAACTGTATCTCCAGATGTCACCGTACTGATAGTGACAGTTCCCGGATTTCCTAAAGAAAATGTAAAAAAGTCGAAATCGGAATTATCCCCTGGTTGAACTGCTGCCAACTGGGCTGAAGCATTAACGTTTGAGCCTGATGACAAGGAACCTAAGACTTCAGCGGTTGACAGTAAGTTGTTTGTACCTTTTCCAGCAATTTCCAACTCATAATTGAAAAGGAAGTCATCACTATCAAGTATGAGATTGTTTCTCCCCTGCACAACACCTATAATCTCATCTGGCTCTGCTTCTGGTTTGTCTAAGAATATTCGTGTGTTGTTTCCTACAACTTCCAGACGGTAGTCTAGTAGAGATCCTTTGAGTTGAATTTGATCTTGGGTAGAGTTGAAGTCAGTAATAATAGCGAAGTCCCCAAAACCAGGATTCGCAATGTTGTTATCGTCGTAGAAAACATCTATGAAATCCCCCAGGATAAATCTATCTGCCCCAGCCCCACCAGTCAAGGTATCAATTTCCCCTAATCCAGGTGGAAGCACATTAGTACCAGCAAATCCACCAGCAAAAACACTGATGAAGACGTCATCTCCAGCTCCGCCATTGAGTCTGTCATTGTCGAGTCCGCTTCGGAGTCTATCATCGCCGTCCTCAGACTGCCTTTAAAGGTGTCACTGCCTGCACCACCTAATAGAGTGTCGTTTCCTATGCCCCCATTAAGTGTGTCATTGCCATTTCCACCGATTAAACTGTCGTTCGCCGTCCCACCTTCGAGGGAATCGTTAGCATCTCCACCATTCAAAGTGTCGTTACCGGAGGTAGTATTGGCATTACCATTACTAGCCCAACCAACTATCGTGTCATTTCCTGAAGTGCCAGAAAGATTGTCAGCACTTGTTTTGCCGAAAATAAATGCCATGTTATTTCTCCTGAATTTCTCACTAATACGTAAGTTCAGCGTTAGTTTTGCGATATTTTTTGATGTGGAAGTCCTAGCTAGGGGAACATGTCGCCGTGTTCCCCTAGCTAGGAGGAAAAGTATCCTTGAATCTGACTTCTGATGTCAGTACAATCTTTAAGTTGACAACGTTCTTATGTAAAACTGACTTCTAAGTTATAAGAAAAATCAGGTATAGAGCTGCTACCAGAGAAAATTCCGCCATCTTCAGGTAATAAACTAAATTTACTCACTGAAATTGAGTACGTACCTGCACCCAGGAAAGTAGTGATTAATGATGCCTGGTTGGAGCCATTATCGTCATTAGTTTCTAATAAAGTTCCAGCACCGTCAAACAGACCGAGAACTGTATCATCAGGTGTCACCGTACTGATAGTAACAGTTCCTGGATTTGCTACAGAAAATTTAAAAAAGTCGGAATCGGAATCATCCCCTGATTGAACTGTTGCCAACTGGGCCGAGAGAGTAATTTCTGAGCCTGATGATAAGGAACCTAATCCTTCAGCGTTGTTTAGTGAGTTGTTTGTATCTTCTCCAGGATTTTCTTGCTCATAGAAAAGGAAGTCATCACTATCAAGTCTGAGATTGGTTTTCCCTTGCAGAACACCTATGATTTCATCTTGCTCTCCTGTCGGTTTGTCTAAAAATATTCGTGTGTTACCTGCTGCCACTTGCAGGCGGTAGTCTTGTGGATTTCCTTTAAGTTGAATTTGATCTTGGCTAGAATCGAAGTCAGTAATAGTAGCCAAGTCCCCAAAACCAGGATTCGTAGTGTTGTTATCGTCGTAGAAAACATTTAGAGCGTCACCGAGGATAAATCTATCTGCCCCATCCCCACCTGTGAAGCGATCAGTTTCTCCTATTCCAGGTGGAAGCGGACTACCGGGGAAAGCACCAATAAGGATATCGTTTCCAGCCCCCCCATTGAGTACCTCATTGCCTGGCCCGCCCTGTAGACTATCATTGCCGTCGCCACCATTGAGGATATCATTGCCATCACTACCATCTAGAGTATCATCGCCTCCTGCGCCATTCAAAATGTTGTTAGAAGTATTACCAAAAATGAAGTTGCTAAGACTGTTACCTGTCCCACTGATATCGCTACCTTCCCTCAGCCTCAGATTTTCCAGATTGGCGCCTAGTGAGTAGGAAACAGAAGACCGGACAGTATCTGTGCCTGAATTAGCAGCCTCTGTAATGGTATCAAGAGTAGTGTCAACAAAATAAGTGTCATCGCCTGCTCCCCCATTTAAAGTGTCAGTACCCAAGCCCCCATCAAGTGTGTCATTGCCATTATTACCGGATAATCGGTTATTTTGCCTGTCACCAACAATGCTGTCATTTCCATTTGTGCCGATGACATTATCAAAGTTTACTGCTGTAAATGACAATGTTCCCAAGCCAGGAACGTTACTGGCAGCTAAACTTTGGGTTTGCAGGTTAACAGTGATAGATACCCCAGCCAAAGATTGGGATGCATCAATAGTGTTGTTGGTAACATCAGCATTAGCAATAACCTTTTCTACCCTAAAGAGTTGGTCTTGACCAAATCCGCCAGATTTTTGAATGGTTCCAACACCTGACAAGGTAATAGCTTGATCTAGTTGACTGTAGTCTGCGGTATCAATGCCATCTCCGCCATTAATGCTGTCATTACCCTGACTGGCTATGAAGGTGTCATTACCTGCACCACCTAATAGAGTGTCGTTTCCTGTGCCACCATCAAGTGTGTCATTGCCGTTTCCACCGATTAGACTGTCGTTTGCTGTCCCACCTGCAAGAGAATCGTTACCATCTGCACCATTCAAAGTGTCGTTACCGGAAGTACTATTGGCATTACCCTTACTAGTCCAACCAACTATCGTGTCTTTTCCTGAAGTGCCAGAAAGATTGTCAGCACTTGTTTTGCCGAAAATAAATGCCATGTTATTTCTCCTGAATTTCTCACTAATACGTAAGTTCAGCGTTAGTCAAAGAACTATTCATCAGTTCAATGTAGATTACTTACCATTTGTGTAATCTAAATTAAAAACTACTAAATTATTTGGTTAATAACTTCTAAAGGAAAAATATCCAGCTATTTATTGTGGGCTGACCTGAAAAACCCGCTTTTGCTTACGCGCGAGCGAGACACCTACTCTAAAGAATTAGATAATTTCTTTTTTGAAAGTCTCTTAATTAATAATCCAAATAGTAAGCAACCATATGAAATATTTTGGTTCTTTTTCCAAACTTTTTTGAACCGACGCTGTAACTATTTAATTATAATGAAGTACAAGGTTACATCAACTACTTTATCAAAACTTTAAATTTTCAAGAAGTATGATTGATAATACATTCAAATATATGTGTAAAATTTAATGAATTATTGTTTCAATCTATTGATTTTTTAGTAACCTTTGTGAATATTTTTAAGATGAACGCAGTATCGTTGTTAATTTAATATGACTAGCCCTTTCAAGATGTATTAACTGTTTTGTGCTTTCTGGGCTAGAATTTTAGCAGTTGAGACATGGGACTTGTTCTTAAGATAAGAATGCATCCACTGCTAGCATCAGACTGGGAGCAAGCACACCTTGAAAGGCTAGTACTAATCTTTTTTGCTATGCGATCGCACGGAAAGTGAAATTATATCTTTTCTAATCCTTCTGGGATTTTGGCCTTTTCCTACCAAACAAACTAGTCATACTTAAACCAGTAACCAACAATCCCAATAGTCCTAGTCCGTTCAAAATCGGGTAGATTCCCTGTAAACCAAATATTTCACCACGATGAATCGAAAGCAGTAGACTACGCTCTACTCCTAGGTTAGCTGACCACTCTCCTACCAGCGTAGCTGCAATTCCAGTTAACAATGTTAAAGCAAGCGGTAAAGCCAAAATAATCGCCAGAGTCCGGTGGTACTTGCGAAATGAACGCATTATCCAAAATCTCCAGTGGAAACTATAGCACTTTGCTATTTGTTCAAAGCCAGATATAAAGACTGTTTTCCTACTATCTCGTGTCCTTTGACCAAAAAATAATTTGCATGCAGAGCAACTAAATTCATTTATGGGGTTCAAAATTATTGACTTATGACTTCCCCAAAGGGGCTGACTTCTGCTCTATGTTAGCTTTACCTCACTTTTTAGAAACACTGGCGATATTTGTGTCAAGTGTTTGTAACCCTTTAAGAGCTTTCGCTTTATCTTTTGCCTTTAGCGCACCCTTGACCTGGGTCGCAGTATCTTCGATTACATTATAGGTTTTTGAAGATTTAGTTTTGACACCATCCTCAACTTTAGACCAAGAGTTTTCAAACTTATTAAATTCTTGTTGAGCTTTGTCAAAGTTTCCGCCTTGCACCGCAGTTTTGGTATTTGAAACTACACTGTTCAAAGTCTTAAAACCTCCCTGTGTAGCAACAGTTGTTTTAGATACTGCTGTCCCGGCAGTGGTTTCAGTGGCAGCAGGAGTCTGGGTAGTAGATTTTTTATCGCTGTTGCATCCTACTAATGTCAGTAAGGCAATTGCAGTAACGGGAATGATGTAGATTAAGCGTTTCATAAGACCTCTTGAATAATTAATGATAAATCGCCAAATATAGGCGGTATCAGCTACTATATCAGCTAAAGTTGCTGGAGATGTAGGAAGGAAGATTTGATGCAGCTTTTCGATCGGCAAAATTTTGTAATATTTTATACAGACTTTGCCCATATGGATGCATCAAGGCTGTTTTTGTATATTAATTGTGGGTTTATGCACCATCATTTTTGATTGGTAGCAAGGCGCTATTTGTTACCGGATTTCTGATTAAAAAATCTTGAATACAGTTAACAAGTTCTTTTAACTCTAAAATTAAGTTAGTAGTATTTCTAAGGTCTTGATGGTAAGCCAATCGTTCTAGTTTGTCAGATGCTAGGTACATAGCTGTGGCTCCAATGTTGGCACTAGCGCCTTTAATGTGATGAGCTTCTCGCGCAATTTGCCCAAAGTCATGAGATGCGATCGCTGCTTTAATTGTCTCTAAACGGGGGTTAATATCTTCAACGCATACTTGCAATAGACTTAACTCAAATTCTGTGTCATTTCCCGATATCCGATGCAACTGTTCCCAATCAATTGCTAAATTAGTAGTAACTGTCTGCTCATATACAACTGCCTCTTGTTTTGAGAGGATCACACCTGTCCAATGCTCTAGAGTCGCAGCCAATTTTTCTTTAAACACTGGCTTAGTTAGATAGTCATCCATTCCGGCATTGAGACACCTTTCTTGATCTTCTTTCATCGCATTAGCAGTCATCGCAATTACTACAGGACGACGACGCAGAGCAAAAGTATTTTCTTGCCAACGATGAATTTCTTTTGTGGTTTCTAAACCGTCAAGAATTGGCATTTGACAATCCATTAGAATCAAATCGTAAGGAATTTTTTCTAGTAACTGCAAAACTTCTTTGCCATTAGCAACAACATCGGCTTTGTAGCCCAAACTATCGAGTTGTTTCAATGCTACTTTTTGATTTACCAAATTATCTTCAGCTAAGAGAATTCTTAACTTCGATTTAGTAGCAGGGTAAGGGTAAGACGATGTCAGAATGCTTGAAGTTGATACTGGATTATGGATTTTTTCAGTAGTTTTTAGCCAAGAGCCTTTAGCCCCTTGTTCTGATTCCAACTGAGTTTCTACAATATTCATAATGGCATCGAGG
Source organism: Nostoc sp. (assembly GCF_036919495.1). GTDB lineage: Bacteria > Cyanobacteriota > Cyanobacteriia > Cyanobacteriales > Nostocaceae > Nostoc. The sequence goes on along the minus strand of NZ_JBALBZ010000062.1, from coordinate 12,265 downwards.
AGTCGTGATTGCTTAATCGGTTTGACCAAATAAGTAGCAAATCCAATTTTGAGCATCTGCTGCACTTCATCTCGTTGATTAGTAGAGGTGAGCATAATCAAAGGTATTTCAGTAATTGCAGAATTGGTTTTAATTTGTTCTTCTATTGTCATGTTATTTTTTATATCAACCAAGGCAACATCATAAGATTTTCCTTGCTCAAAAGCTGACTGAATAACTTTCAGGGCAGCACCAATACTATCAGCTTTATCTATCTGCATTCCCCAATGACTAGCTTGATGGTAAATAATTTTATAACTAGTAGCGTTGTTATCCACCAATAACAAGCGGCGATTGTTCAAAAGTCCGCGATCGCTCTTAGCGTTAGCAAAGCCATCGTATTTTGGTAAAGCAGGCTCAACTTGCTTGGTAAAAAGTACCTCAAACCAAAACTTAGATCCTTTCCCCATCTGACTTTCTACCCCAATTACTCCTCCCATCAAAGTTACTAGTTGTTTACAGATGGCTAATCCCAAACCGGTACCACCATATTTGCGAGTAGTCGAAGCATCCACTTGGGTAAATGGCATAAAGAGTTTGCGTTGATCTTCAGGGCTAATGCCAAGACCTGTATCTGTGATGGCAAAATGGATAGTGGCTGTAGTAGAGGTAAGAGAACGCAATTCGGCTTGTACTAATACTTCGCCAGCGCTGGTGAACTTGATAGCGTTGCTGATTAAGTTCATGAGAATTTGCCGCAGCCTACCAGTATCTCCTTTGAGGTGGGTGGGGACGTTATGCTCAATTAGTGCGCCAATTTCTAATCCCTTGTTATGGGCTGAGGGAGCCAATAATTCCACCACTTCTTCTACACAAGTGGATAAATCAAAATCTAGAGTTTCAAGAGCCATCTCTCCAGCCTCAAGTTTGGAAAGATCCAAAATCTCGTTGATTAAACTTAAAAGGGCGTCTCCACTACTACGAATTGTTTCAATAAAATCTCGCTGTTCTGGGTCTAAGGGAGTATCTAATACTAAACCGGTCATGCCCAATACTGCATTCATCGGAGTGCGAATTTCATGACTGATATTTGCCAAAAAGGCACTTTTAGCCTGAGAAGCTAATTCGGCTTGGCGACGGGCAATTTCAAGTTCTTGTCGCTGACGAGTTTCTGCTGCTAATAGTTGGGCTTGGGCTAAGGCAATACCTACTTGGTCGGCTATTTGCCGCAAAAGATGAGTTTCAAAGCTAGACCAGTGGTGGGAATCGTCACACTGATGAACTATGAGCAAACCACGAAGTTCTTCTTTGACAAGAATGGGCACAACCAAATTGACTTTGACCCCAAACTGTTGCATCAATTCCAGATGGTTTTGTTCGACTTCTGGCAGATCGAAGTTAGCTAGCCCTAAAATCTGTCCTTGACGGTACTGCTGTAGATAGTACTGCTGTAGATATTCGGCTCGAAAGTAGGGGGCGCTGATGTTTTGTTCTTTGATTGTTGGTAAGCCAGAAACTACTGCTTCAATGACGTTGGTTGCAGACTCATCCGGCAAAACCTGATAAATTAAAACTCGGTCAGTCTGGAGAATTCTTTGTACTTCCTCCACAGTGATTTGGAGAATTTCTTCGATTTGCAAAGACTGGCGGATCTTAAGGGCGATTTCGGTAAATAATTGCGATCGCAAGTTTTGCCGTTGTACTTCTTCTTCAGCCTGTTTACGCTGGATAAATTGCCCCACTTGCTCACCAATAGAATTCATCGTTTTGATCAAATCTTGGTCAGGCGGTTGAATCTGACAGTTAAAACAGGTAATCACACCAAGGATTTTGTGACCACTGCGGATCGGAAAACCAAAAGCTGCGTGTAGTTGTACTTCAGCGCTGATTTTGAAGCGGGAGAAACTAAGTTCTTTAACGATATCAGCGATCCAAATAGGTTCAGAACTGGCCCAAACCCGGCCAGGTAGTCCAATTCCTGGTGCAAGGGTGGTTTGGCGATTTAGTGCTGCCAACTCTTGCACCTCAAGGGATGCTTTATGCCACAAATCGACAAAACGCAGCACATTTGCTTGCTCATCTACCATCCAAATTTCACCCAAATCCCATGCTAAACTCTCGCAGATCCCTTGCAGGGTTTGGCGAGTACCTTCGCTAATCGTGGCAGACTCCGCTAAAACGCGAGTTGCAACATATTGTGCTGTTAGATGCTGTTGCGCTCGTTTGCGTAAGCGAAGCTCGTCGGAGACATGGGTGATGTCAATCCCAGTGCTAACAATGTATTCCACTGATCCTTCATAGTCTTTTAAGAAAGTATTCGACCAGGCAATCAGTCGGCGGCTGCCATCCTTCATTACCCAATAATTTTCGTGTTCTAGGAAGCCTCTACCAGTTAGCAATTGCTCAAAAACTACTTTGGCTGACTCCACCTCTTCAGGAAGTAAGAACAAGTTCCAGAAATACCTACCCCTGACTTCATCGAAGGAGTAACCTGTTATTTGCTCACAAGCTTGATTGAAGCGAACAATTTGTCCTTGGGAGTCGGCAACTACTACTAAGGCGCTGGCTGTATCCAGGACTGCTGAGATAAAGTTGCGTTCTTGGTTTAAGGCTTCTTCTGTTCTTTTGCGCCCAATCACCTCACTATAGATAAAGTAGTAGACTACAGCCAGAACGATAAAACTTAGGCAGATGGCGATCGCAAGTATCAGAATTGTGTTGCTAGTAGTGGCTTTTTTTGCTTGTAACTGCTGTTGGAGTCGTCCCCTTTCCTCGTTTTCCATCTCATTGATCGCCTTGCGGATATCATCCATGAGATTTTGTTGATCGTTTCTCACTAGTACTTGCAATGCCGCCTCTAATCCCTTGTTTTGGCGCAAGTCAATAGTCTGTTTGAGTTCAGTAAATTTAGCCGTTATTAGAAATTCAAGCCTTGCAATTTGCTTTTGTTGATTCGGTTGATCTGCTGTCAAACTCTTCAGGTTGGCAATTTCTTGATCGACGTTAGCAAGTGCTGCTTGATAAGGTTTGAGATAAATTTGTTTTCCAGTGAAGATGTAACTACTTTGTCCAGTCTCAGCATCCTTTATCTGGTACTGTAATTTTTCTAGACTGCTGATTTTTTTATACGTATTTTTTATTGGACTGCGATTATTAGTAGATACTCTTGTATTTTGATAAGAAACCACGCCAATCAGAACTAAAATGGCCGACGCTAAACCAAAACCTGCTGCAATTTTTTTGAAAAATTGCTTGCTTACCCTCTGCGCCTGTTTGCTTTTCTTGGTCACAAGTACCAAATTTGCTAAATTTCGGCGTAATTCCAGTTGCTTGATGACTTGACGACCTAAGGCTCGTAATGCCTCCACTTGTTCTGGATTCAAATCTCGTGGTACGTAGTCAATTACACATAGGGTTCCTAGCGCATATCCCTCAGGATTAGTCAGAGGTACACCAGCATAAAATTGAATATTTGGGTCAGATTTTACCAGTGGGTTGCTGGCGAACCTTTCATCATCTGTTGCATCAGGCACAATAAAAACATCAGGCTGTAGAATAGCATGGGCACAGAATGCCAAATCTCGATGTGTTTCTAGGGCTTCTATTCCGACTTTTGACTTGAACCACTGACGATTTGTATCAACTAAGCTAATTAAAGCAATAGGAGTCTGACAAATATAGGAGGCTAAACGGGTAAGGTCGTCAAAAGCGGCTTCAGCTGGCGTGTCGAGAATCTTATACTGCAAAAGCGTCTCGATTCTCTGTGCTTCGTTATCGGGTAATGGTGCTTTCATCCTTATTCTGGGGATTAGGGAGTGGGGATTGGGGATTGGGGGCTGGAGGTTGGGGATTAGGGATTGCGGATTAGGCGGAATTATTAAAAAAGAAGTCTTTATCTTGTTTTGTCCCATTCCTTAGTACCCAGTCCCCAGTCCCTAGCCCCAATCCCCAATCCCTAATTTGTTGACAAACTTACTTTAATTAATGACAACACTTTAGTTAAAAGCGTTAGCGTAATTTCACTGACTTCGCTCTTATTCTTAAATAATCTGTTAAATGATTAAGTCCCTACTGTATTTTTTGTGGGCTGGTTTATTGGAAATCGGAGGCGGCTACCTAGTCTGGTTGTGGTTGCGCGAAGGTAAGCCTTTGTGGTGGGGCATATTGGGTGGAATTGCTTTAGCTTTCTATGGGATTATCGCAACTCTCCAATCGGCAAATTTTGGCAGAGTGTATGCGGCTTACGGTGGCGTGTTTATCGCAATGGCAATGTTCTGGGGTTGGAAGGTAGACGGGGTAACTCCAGACCGCTACGACTTAATCGGAGCATGTTTAGCTTTAGTGGGTGTTCTAATTATCATGTTTGCACCCAGAAACTAAGTAAAATTTCTATATTATTTTTTCCCAATAACTTTTATAGCATTCCCTTTGAAACAGATAATCACCTCATCCAAAATTGCAAAGTTTTTTTAGCAACTAAGCTGTAAGAAGAAGCCATGTAAATATATATCTACGCCTTTATAGGGGAGATATGAAGAGAAATCACTACATTTTTGGCAAAATTTTTTGATAACTTACAATACTTCTCAAGGATCACAAATATCTTGATTTGTAACAGTAGGTAACTAAAAATTTAGAATTTTGTAGCACTTGAATAAAATGCTATTGTTCAAAAAAAAGATGCAATCAAGAATCAAATGATTGAATTCATACATCATTATTCCCATCTTGGCAACTACAAACAGGGTTATATTTTTGTTAACATTTCAAGAAATTTAAGGTTAAGTAACTTTCAACACAAAAATGTATAACTAAAAGTAATCAAATGTAGTTAAGTATACAAATTATTGGTGGTTAGGAAGAAAAAGAAGTGTTGAAGAAAGTTGTGATGATTGGGGCTATCACCCTGCTGTTCTTAGGAGGGCCGCTCGTAGGCAATGCTTTTGCCCAAACACCAGCAGCTGTGCCTGCTGCGGATACTGGAGATACGGCATTTATGCTGATTTCAGCAGCACTGGTGCTGTTAATGACACCAGGATTGGCGTTCTTTTATGGTGGATTTGTGCGATCGCGCAATATCCTAAACACATTGATGATGAGCTTTGTGTTGATGGCGATCGTGGGAGTTACCTGGATTCTCTGGGGTTATAGTCTTTCCTTTGCACCAGGTTTACCATTTATCGGTGGATTGCAATGGTTCGGGTTGAATGGTGTTGGTTTAGAAACTCAAGGCTACTTGCCGCATCTGCCTTATGAAGATGCGCTCAAAGCAGCAGACCCCAAATATGCTGATGTCGTTTCCTATGCCGGAACGATACCCCACCAGGCATTCACGATCTACCAAGCCATGTTTGCCATTATCACCCCAGCCTTAATTTCTGGAGCGATCGTTGAGCGGATGAGTTTCCGCGCCTATTCGCTGTTTGTGCTGCTGTGGTCAACCTTTGTTTACGCGGCCCTGGCGCACATGGTATGGGCGAAAGGTGGATTCTTAGGTTTGGCTGGTGGATTAGGTGCCCTCGACTTTGCAGGTGGCACAGTAGTTCATATTAGTTCTGGCGTTTCAGCGTTAGTAGCTGCGATCGTCCTTGGGCCTCGGAAAACCCATCCCGATCGTCTCAGCCCGCCGCATAATGTCCCCTTTATTTTGCTGGGTGCTGGCTTGCTATGGTTTGGTTGGTTCGGTTTCAACGCTGGGAGTGCCCTATCTGTTGCTAGTGGAACTTCTGGTAATTTAACAACAAATGTGGCAACAACAGCCTTTGTTGCCACCAATACGGCGGCGGCGGCGGCGGCTTTAATGTGGCTAATTTTGGAAGCAGTTTTACGGGGTAAACCGACAGCCGTGGGAGCCGCTACAGGAGCCGTTGCGGGCTTAGTGGGTATCACTCCCGCCGCCGGATTTGTCACACCGCTATCAGCGATTTTAATTGGTTTCATTACCGCCTTTGTTTGCTTCTATGCTGTAAGTTTCAAGCACAAGCTAGAAATTGACGATGCTTTAGATACCTTTCCCGTGCATGGTGTTGGTGGTACAGTGGGGGCAATTTTAACAGCCATCTTTGCCACCACTCAAGTCAACGGCGGAGGTAAAGACGGAGTGTTACGTGGTAATTTGGGTGAATTGGGAGTTGAACTAGCAGCAATTGCCGTTGCTTATGCGATCGCAGGTGTTGGTACGTGGATTATCCTCAAGATTATCGATGCTACAGTCGGGTTGCGAGTCAAAGAAGAAGCTGAATTGCAAGGTTTGGATATCAACGAACACGGTGAAGAAGGTTACAATTCCGAGTTTGGCGATCGTCCCACTTAGTAGTGAGTAGGGAGTGGGGAGTGGGGAGAGGTAGAGGGGAAAGAGGTAATTTTTAATTCTCCCCCTTCCTTGCCGCATACCCCCTGCTTCCCCTACTCCCCCCACTCCCTACTCCCCAATTTAAATGTGTAATTTGCGATCGCTAGCGTTAAAATTTGATTCAAATAATTGGTAAATTTCGCTAGTCGTGTCTACATCTGTAAAAAGCTTCCCTATCTGGGCATTTTTCTCGCTGTTAACCAACGGCATCCTAATGTTGGCGGTCATCCTGCTAATTTGGCAACAGCAGAGATTGTCCGCTTTTTTTGGGATGGTAACATCCCCAGAGCCAATGAGCCTGAATAACTCACCCGAAATTGCTACATCTGATTTAGGTCGTCGTCACCAACTCTCTTACCAGCAGTGGGTAGACATCCTCACGCAAGAAGCCAAGGTAGCCGCAGAGCAACATCCTCCGCATTTAAGCATCCTAGTGGGAGATTCTTTGAGTTTGTGGTTTCCGCCTGAATTATTACCAGAAGGTAAAAATTGGCTCAATCAAGGAATTTCTGGCGAAACCAGCAATGGACTCTTGAAAAGATTGGAGATATTTGACCGCACCCAGCCAGAGGTGATTTTTGTGATGATTGGCATTAATGATCTAATTCGGGGGGTGAGCGACAGAGAAATTTTAGATAATCAGCGTCAAATTATCAATTACCTACGAAAGAAGCATCCCACCACGCAAATTGTTGTCCAATCGATTTTGCCACATGCAGCAGAGGAAGCAACCTGGAAAGGACGAGATAAACTTCTGGCTGTTGACAATAATCGGATTCGTGAGTTGAATCAGCAACTGCAAAGTATTTGTAACAAAAAAGCTGTCAAATATCTCGATTTGCATCCCCTGTTTACCAACAAACAAGGTAATCTCCGCCGCGAATTTACAACTGATGGCTTACATTTAAGTCCTGAAGGCTATATAGTTTGGCGTTCTGCATTGCAGCTTTATGGCGAGATCGAATTAAAAACCCAGCGTTAACGTCCTTTGGTGAAAAAGGATAAAGGACAAAAAGAAGTAATATCTTTGAATACAACTCTGTATAAATCGCGTCTGGGCGCGAGAAAATAAGAAATAGTGGTTTAAGTAGACAAATCTAATGGATACAAAAGCTTTTAAGCGCAGCCTGCAACATTCCGAAAATTACAATCGCAAGGGATTTGGTCATCAAGCAGAAGTTGCCACCCAGTTGCAGTCTGAGTATCAGAGTAACTTGATTCAAGAAATTCGCGATCGCAATTACACTCTACAACGGGGTGATGTGACAATCCGACTAGCACAAGCTTTTGGCTTTTGCTGGGGTGTAGAACGCGCTGTGGCAATGGCTTACGAAACTCGCCAGCACTTCCCTACAGAACACATCTGGATTACTAACGAGATTATCCACAACCCCTCTGTAAATCAGCGAATGCAGGAGATGGAAGTAGAGTTCATCCCCATTGAAGGAAAGAATAAAGACTTTTCTGTTGTTGGAACTGGTGATGTAGTGATATTACCCGCCTTTGGGGCTAGCGTTCAAGAAATGCAGATACTTCACGATAAAGGCTGCAAAATTGTTGATACAACTTGTCCTTGGGTATCTAAAGTTTGGAATACAGTAGAAAAGCACAAAAAAATCGATTATACATCAATAATTCACGGTAAATATAAGCACGAGGAAACAGTTGCTACTAGTTCTTTTGCTGGCAAGTATTTAATTGTGTTGAATTTGCAAGAAGCAGAATATGTTGCTAGCTATATTATTAATGGTGGGAACCGGGAAGAATTTCTGACAAAATTTGCTAAAGCTTGTTCAGCAGGATTTGACCCCGATCGAGATTTGGCAAGAGTTGGTATTGCTAACCAAACTACGATGCTGAAAGGCGAAACTGAGCAAATCGGCAAGCTTTTTGAGCGGACTATGTTACAGAAGTATGGCCCTACTGAGTTAAATCAGCATTTTCAAAGCTTCAATACTATTTGTGATGCCACTCAAGAACGGCAAGATGCAATGTTGGAGTTAGTGGAACATAATTTAGATTTGATGGTAGTAATTGGTGGCTTTAATTCATCGAATACTACTCAATTACAACAAATTGCTTTTGAGCGGGGAATTCCTTCTTATCATATTGATACTGTTGAACGGATTAAATCAGGAGATTCCATTGAACATCGGCAATTAAATGGGCAGTTAATAACTACAGAAAACTGGTTGCCAAATGGAGAAATTGTTGTGGGAATTACTTCTGGTGCTTCCACGCCAGATAAGGTAGTAGAAGATGTGATTGAGAAAATTTTTGCAATGAAAGCAACAGCAGCGCTGGTTTAAAAGGGACTGGAGACTGGGGACTGGGTATTGGGAGTGCTGACTGTTGACTGTTGACTGAGGAGTTATTATTTTCCCTATCTCCTCATCTCCCCATCTCCATTTGTAATTGTCGAGAAAGTTGCAAAATCAGTTAAAGAATGAAGCAGCAATATTCCAATACAGTTCAGTTAAGCATTTCTTCATTCTCTTTGCGTCCTTCTGTTTGAGACGCTGCGCGAAGGCGTCCTTCTCTGCGAGACGCTGCGCGATGGCGGTTCGTTAAAAATTTAACTTTGATAAAGAGTTTTAGCCTTAACTGAACCGTATTGAGCAATATTCTTATTCAATCAGCGCCTCATATTCATCATGTGAACCAATCCAGATCCAGTAATAATCCTCGCCGTTCTTAATTGCTAGTGCCCGATATCCACCACTATCCTGACTGACCACAAATCATTTCCTACAGTTGCATAATAGCAGCTTCTATTTCTGGGAGCGAGTTCATCTTGTTATCCTCAATCCAGCACTATGAACTATATGCTACCAAAATTGACGGAATAATTCAGAATTAGAATTAGCGTCAAATCTTAATTATTAATCATGAATTAGCATGACAGAGAAATGGCTTTCTATCGTCGGCATTGGGGAAGATGGATTACAAGGGTTAAGCGCGATCGCTCGTTCTCTAATCAATCAAGCTAAAGTAATTGTAGGAGGCGATCGCCATTTATTGATGCTCCCTACAGATGACCAACGTGAGAAACTAGTTTGGACATCTCCCATTAGCACTTCTGTAGAGGAAATTATCAAACGTCGGGGTGAGTCAATTTGTGTACTTGCAAGTGGCGATCCTATGTGTTATGGCATTGGTGTTACCTTGATGCGGCGAATTCCCGTCTCCCAAATGACGATTATCCCTGCACCTTCAGCCTTCAGTCTCGCCTGTGCCAGGGTTGGATGGTCTTTAACTGATGTGGAAACCTTGAGTTTGAATGGTCGTCCATCCTCTCTGCTTCAGTCTTATATTTACCCAAAAGCGCGGCTGTTGATTTTGAGTGAGGGGAAGGACACACCCGCAATTGTTGCGGAAATTTTGACAAATCGCGGCTATGGTGGCAGTACAATTACCGTGTTGGAGCGGATGGGCGGCGCTCATGAAAGAATTGTGTCAGGTACGGCTGCATCCTGGAGTGAAACTGAAGTTGCGGCTTTAAATGCGATCGCAGTTTATTGTATTGCTGATGCTGGGGTTATCGCTTTACCTAGATTACCAGGATTACCAGATAACGCCTATCACCACGATGGACAGTTAACGAAGCGTGAAGTTAGGGCAATTACCCTAGCAGCTTTAGCACCCACACCGGGAGAATTATTGTGGGATGTTGGCGCGGGTTGCGGCTCAATTTCTATTGAATGGATGCGGAGTAATGCTCAATGTCGAGCGATCGCGATCGAACAAAATGCTTCTAGACTACTATATATTGCCGATAATGCCGCCACTCTCGGTACTCCAAATCTGCAAATCATTGAAGGTAAAGCGCCCCATGCCCTGAAAGATTTGCCTACACCAGATGCGATTTTTATTGGTGGTGGAGTGACAGCAACGGGACTTTTTGATGTTTGTTGGGAAGCGCTGCCTCCGGGTGGACGTTTGGTGGCAAATGTAGTGACGGTAGAGGGTGAGCAAACTTTATTTCAATGGCATGAACGAGTCGGTGGCGATTTAACTCGTATTGCCATTCAACGGGCGGAACCTATTGGTAAATTTTTGGGTTGGCGAGCAATGGCGGGTGTGACGCAATGGGTAGTTGTGAAGTCTGAAAAATCGTGATGCCAGATGAGGATAATTCTTCATCAGTTGCAGTCATTAGAGAAGCCGATGGGGTATCAAACTGTGATACTGTTTAAGACTCAATATTTATATCTTGCAAGAAATCACAAGAAAAGAGCGATCGCTTTCTTTTCTCTCAGTAGTAGTGCGATCGCGCCCTTTTTAAATCTTCGCACTTCAATTACAATGCAATCGCCAAAAATCATTAAAAATAGAAAAGTAAGTTCATTACCAAGTTATGAAACTGAAAGTTGTATTAGAACCCAGTGACGAAGGCGGATACACCGTCCATGTTCCCTCCCTTCCTGGCTGTATCAGCGAAGGAGAAACAGTAGAAGAAGCATTAGAGAATATCCAAGAAGCAATAGAACTTTACCTAGAGCCATTGGAAGATGAATTGATTACTCAAGAAGGCGTAATTGTCAGGGAATTAGTACTGTGAGCAAAGTTCCCAATTTACCCTACACTCAGATTATCGCTGCTTTAGAACGGGATGGATGGATAGTTGTACGCCAGCGAGGTAGTCACATTAGATTAGAAAAAAGCATACCGGATGAAGTCTTGAAATTGACTGTTCCTGCTCATCGGCCAGTTAAGCGTTTCACTCTAGCTAAGATTTTAAAGCAGGCTCGTATAGACGTAGAAAGATTTTTAGATTTGTTGTAGCCAAAGATGGCATAAATAGCTACTTCCCATCCTCCAGTATTAATCTAGACTCAGCAGTACGCCCAAATTCTTCTGGTGCATATTGCAAGCGAACTTGGGCATCAGGACAAGAAAATGTACCAGGAGTAACAGAACGGATTAAGTAATGTAGACTATAAACTCCTGGTTCCAGGTGGTCAGTATAGGCGATAATTCGATCGCCATTTATAATTACCTTTACAGTAGTGTGTTCGCCTGTGTTTCAAGTACCCTGTTTATCTACTATTAAATTCCTCAATTTTTCTTCATCAAAAGTAAGCCCGTGACGTTCTAAATATGGGCGTAAATTTATTTTAATGAATAAATCTTTTAGTTCTTGGGCAATTTCTTGGGGTGGATTTCCTAATAATGCGATCGCAATCAAACGTTCTGCTGCTCGAAATTCACCACAGTCTATTGCAAGGGTTGCAGCACTGCGATGTAATACTGAACGAGTCGGCTCCGCATCAAGTTGATTTGCAATCAGTGCAGCGGCTTGAGATTCTTTCTCAAAAGCTTGTCGAGAAACTTGACTAGCTTGCTTTAAGTCTCCTCTGAATTTAGCAGTAAAAGCTGCTTCGGCTAAATCCATCGCCTGTTTATGCAACTCCTGAATCTGACTCATTTTTCCACAATAAAAGATAAGGGTCTGCTAAATTCAACAATAATAATGTAGGCTGGAAATTCGCCATCGGAAGGATTAGTTTGCTCGATTTTTTGTTTTATTCTAGCTCTAACCCTGTTATCATCTGCTTTACGTATACCTGAAACTTCCAGCCTTACTTTATTTTGAAACGGAAGTTCACCTGCTTCGTCTTCGCTACCTAACCAATAATCAAATCCAGTACCTTTACGCGATCGCTCAATCACTGTAAACTGAGTCAATTGTCTGATGAGCATAAAAGCAATGCCATAGGCTGCTTGTTCTGTGGTGAACTCTTCATCATTCCAGCAGCGCAGCATTTGCTGTGTAACAGGTTGCCAATATAGTCTAAATCTGGCGGTAAAGTCTCCATTAACTGTGAGTTTTACACCCTAGACATCTCCAAAATAGTAACGTTCTGTGGTAAAAGAACATCAGAGAGCTTTTTTGACATAGAAATATGAGCAACATACTGAAACACATTGAAG